>NZ_FPCE01000025.1:0-46290 GCF_900116845.1 Pseudomonas sp. OV546
GCGGCGGCCTTAAAGCCGACCGGTATTGCGATTGTCGATCGCGGTTCAAATGTGGGAGGGGGCTTGCCCCCGATGGCGGTGTGTCAGTTGATGCATCTGTGGTTGTCCCATTACTATCGGGGGCAAGCCCCCTCCCACAGTTTGATCTCCATACATCAGGTAGATATCAGTCCGCGGCTAACTCGGCGTCCTGCCGGGTTACCCACGCTCCAAAGCCTGTGTTCGGCCAGCGTGGGTTTACGGGGCGCCGAAGGTCAAAAGCCAAGGCAGGGCGCGGCGGCCTTAAAGCCGACCGGTATTGCGTTTGTCGATCGCGGTTCAAATGTGGGAGGGGGCTTGCCCCCGATGGCGGTGTGTCAGTTGATGCAGATATGGCTGTCCCACTGCTATCGGGGGCAAGCCCCCTCCCACAGTTTGATCTCCAAACATCAGGTAGATATCAGCCTGCTTTTGATCTGCTTTTGATTTTGATCTCAGGCGCCCCGTCAAACACGCTGGCCGAACGCAGGCTTGAATCCGTGGGTAACCCGGCAGGACGCCGGGTTAGCCGTCTTGGGCCAAGGATGGCCCATGACGGCGGCCCACGGATTCAAGCCGGAGTGAGGGCACACCGAGCCTAGGCGAGGTGCCGAGTGTTGGGGCAAGAGCGTTTTGCTTACTTTTGCGCTCTTCAAAAGTGAGCCGCCGTAAGGGCGGAACCATAAGCGGCCGTTACCCTGATAACGGATATGTACACGATCAAAGGTTACCTATGGAAAAGTCACGGTTACGCAAACTAGGAATGCTCGCAACACTGGCCATCGCCATCGGCCTGGTCATCTACACCGTGCAAGCCCCCGCCGATGCGCCGCAATACCTGACCGCCACCGCCGAACGCGGCGATATCGAAAACGCCGTCCTCGCCACCGGCCTGCTCGAAGGCATCAAGCAAGTCGACGTCGGCGCCCAAGTCTCCGGCCAATTGAAGTCCCTCAAGGTCAAGGTCGGCGACAAGGTCAAGAAGGGCCAATGGCTCGCCGAAATCGACCCACTGATCCTGCAAAACACCCTGCGCAAAGCCCAGGTCGACGAAGAAAACCTCCAGGCCCAACGCCGTGCGACGGCGGCCCAGCTCAAGCAAGCCAAGTCCGTGTACGAACGCTACAAGGGCCTGCAGGACGACGAGTCGGTATCGCGCCAGGACTTCGAAGACGCCGAGTCCACCTTCCAAGTACAACAGGCCAACCTGTTGTCCCTGGATGCCCAGATCAAGAGCGCCCATATCCAGATCGACACGGCCAAGGTCAACCTGGCCTACACCCGTATCGTCGCGCCCATCGACGGCGATGTGGTCGGCATCGTCACCCAGGAAGGCCAGACCGTGATCGCCAGCCAACTGGCGCCAGTGCTGCTCAAGTTGGCCGACCTGGACACCATGACCGTCAAGGCCCAGGTCTCCGAAGCGGATGTGATTCATATCAGCCCCGGCCAGCAGGTGTATTTCACCATCCTCGGCGAGGCCGACAAACGCTACTACGCCAAGCTGCGCGGCACCGAGCCGGCGCCGCAGAATTTCCTTGAAACCCAGGCCGCCGGCACGCCGAAGCAGAACACCGCGGTGTTCTATAACGCGCTGTTCGATGTGCCCAACCCCGACCACCGCCTGCGCATCGCCATGACCGCCCAGGTGCGTATCGTGCTCGACACTGCCCAGGCCGCGTTGATGGTGCCGGTGGCGGCGCTTGGCGCACGCAACAACGATGGCAGCTACCCGCTGCGGGTGCTGGACGCCAAGGGCAAGGCGGTTTCGCGGGATGTGAAGACCGGGATCAACAACAACGTCAAGGTGCAGATCCTCGACGGCCTGGCCGAAGGCGACAAAGTGGTGATCGGCGACGCCACGCCGGCCGTGGCGGGGAACTGACGCATGACCCAGCCACTGTTGGAACTCAAGGGCATCACCCGTAGTTTCATGGCCGGTGAGCGTGAATTCATCGCGCTCAAGGGCATCGACCTGACGATACATGCCGGGGAAATGGTCGCGATCATCGGCGCCTCAGGCTCCGGGAAGTCCACCCTGATGAACATCCTCGGCGGCCTGGATTACGCCACGGCGGGCAGCTACAAGATCAATGGCATCGAGACCCGCTCGCTGGGGGACGAGCAGTTGGCCGAACTGCGCCGCGACTACTTTGGTTTTATCTTCCAGCGCTATCACTTGCTGGCGCACCTGAGTGCCTTGCACAACGTGGAAATGCCGGCGATTTACGCAGGCACACCGGAAACCGCGCGGCACAGTCGCGCGCGGGAATTGCTCACGCGCTTGGGCCTTGCGGGCCATACCACCCATCGCCCCAGCCAGCTCTCGGGCGGGCAGCAGCAACGGGTGAGTATCGCCCGAGCGTTGATGAACGGCGGCGAAGTGATCCTCGCCGATGAACCCACCGGTGCCCTCGACACCCACAGCGGCAAGGAGGTGATGCGCATCCTCGCCGAGCTGCACGCGGCCGGGCACACGGTGATCATCGTTACCCACGACCCCAAGGTCGCGGCGAATGCCCAGCGTATCGTCGAGGTGAGTGACGGCGAGATTGTCAGCGACAAGGCCAACGACGGTGTCGGCCTGGAACTGCCCAGCGACACCCCGATTGAGCCCAGGCGCAGCGGCGCCCGGCGCTTGGTGGCGAGCCTGGGGTTGTTCAAGGAGGCGTTCAACATGGCCTGGGTCGCGCTGGTGTCCCATCGCATGCGCACCTTGCTGACCATGCTCGGCATTGTCATCGGCATTACCTCGGTGGTGTCGATCTCGGCCATCGGTGAAGGCGCCAAGCGCTATGTGCTCAAGGACATCCAGGCGATCGGCAGCAACACCATCGATATCTTTTCCGGCACCAGTTTCGGCGACAGTCGCGCCTCGGCCATCGAGACCTTGATGCCCTCGGATGTGGACGCGTTGAACCAGCTGTACTACGTCGACAGCGCCACGCCGGTGGTGGGCCGCAACCTGTTGCTGCGTTTTGGCAATATCGACCTGGATGCGCAGGTCAATGGCGTCAGCGACCGCTATTTCAAGGTGAAGGGCCTGAAGCTCGAGGCCGGTATCGCCTTCAGTGAAAGCGACGCACGGCGTCAGGCCCAGGTGGTGGTGATCGACCACAACACCCGGCACCGTCTGTTCGGACCAAATGTCGACCCGCTGGGCCAGGTGATCCTGGTGGGGAACCTGCCGTGCACCGTGATTGGGGTGACTGCCGACAATAAAAACATGTTCGCCGCCAGCAAGGCGCTGAACGTGTGGGTGCCCTATGAAACGGCGGCGGGGCGCTTGCTCGGGCAGCGCCATCTGGACAGCATCACCGTGCGTATCAAGGACGGCCAGCCGAGCAAAGTGGTGGAAGACAACGTCAATAAACTCATGCTGCAACGCCATGGCACCAAGGATTTTTTCACCAACAACCTCGACAGCATCATGCAGACGGTGCAGAAGACCAGTCGCTCCCTGGCGCTGTTGTTGTCGTTGATCGCGGTGATTTCGCTGCTGGTGGGCGGTATCGGCGTGATGAATATCATGTTGGTGTCCGTCACCGAGCGTACCCGTGAGATCGGCATTCGCATGGCGGTCGGCGCGCGCCAGTCGGATATTCGCCAACAGTTCCTGGTGGAAGCGGTGATGGTGTGCCTGATTGGCGGGCTGATCGGGATCTCGCTGTCGTATGCCCTGGGGTTTCTGTTTTCGTTGTTTGTGAAGGAATGGGAGATGGTGTTTTCACTGGGCTCGATCATCACCGCGTTTGCCTGCTCGACGCTGATCGGCATTGTATTTGGCTTTGTGCCGGCGCGGAATGCGGCACGGCTGGACCCGATTGAAGCACTGGCAAGGGATTGAGACCGGTCTGCCAATGAGGAGCCAATGTGGGAGGGGGCAAGCTCCCTCCCACATTGTGATCGGTGTTGTCTTAAAAACCAGCGGTGTCCTCAGTGGCATACATCCACCGCAACAGCGAATGCCGCCCACTGATCCCCAGCTTGATCGCCGCGCGTTTCAGGTAACTCTCGATGGTGTTGACCTTCAACGCCAACTGCTCCGCCAACTCCGGCGCGGTACGCCCGGCCAGCAGGCCCACGCACACCTCAAGCTCCCGCTTGGACAGGCTCAACCCCGATTGCACCAGGCGCTCTTCAATGCGTCGGCGCAGGGTTTCGATGCCTTGGTTTTCCGCCACCACAGGCTCGCAGCCCGTGCGGCATGGCTGGATCGCGCTGATGTGCTTTTCCACCATCGGCAATAGCAACGTGGAGAAGTCCTGCAGCATGCTGCGCTCCTGCGGCGAAAAGCTGTCGGACTGGTGTGAGCGATACACCGACAGCACGTAGCGCACGTTGTCCCTGCGGCGGGTGAGGTGCAGTTGGGCGGCGGGTTGTTCTTCGCCCAGTGGCGCGACCGAATCGGTGTAGATCGGGCTGATCTTGCGCTGGGTGTGGCCGTCGGCGCTGACCTGCAATTGCGTGATATGGGTGGCGTCCACTGCCAGTTGAGTGAGGATCAGGTCATGCAGCATGCGTGGGAAATGGCGACTGCCGGTGCTGGCGATGACCTTGCCAATATGGGGGAACAACTGTGAGTTCATCATTTCGTCCATGAGGCGTGCAGGCATTCGGCTTTATAGCGGCGGGGATTAAGATGCTAGCCAATGCGAATAACCTACCGTGATAGTCCTTCCCGCCGGAACCTATGCTAGTACAGCCTGGCGACGGGAAGGGGATCCAATCTGAAAAAATCGGATTAAATATTCACAAGCTTAGAAGGACGCATAACAGTACGGGCGCACTTGGCCAGCGCCTGCTGCACATCCGCCAGCAGGTCGGCGATATCTTCCAGCCCCACCGACAAACGCACCAACCCTTCGCTGATGCCGTGCGCCGCACGCTCCTCCGGTGTGTAGGTGGAATGGGTCATGCTCGCCGGGTGCTGGGCCAGTGACTCTGCATCCCCCAGGCTGACCGCTCGCGTGAACACTGTGAGCGCATTCATGAAGCGCCGGCCGGTGTCGATCCCGCCCTTGAGTTCGAAGGCAATCATGCCGCCGGGCAGTTTCATCTGCCGTGTCGCCAGTTCGTATTGGGCGAAAGAGCGCAGACCGGGGTAAGTCACCCACTGCACGGCCGGGTGCGCCTGCAGGGCTTCGGCCACCGCCTGGGCATTGCTGCAATGGCGGTCCATGCGCAGGGCCAGGGTCTTGAGGCCGCGCATCAATAGCGAGGCGTCCTGGGGCGACATCACCGCGCCGGTCAGGTCCTTGAGGCCTTGCAGGCGAATACGCTGGGCCAGGGCCTGGCTGCTCACGGCGATGCCCGCGGTGATATCGCCGTGGCCGCAGAGGTACTTGGTGGCCGAATGCACCACCACGTCGGCGCCCAGGTCGAGGGGGCGTTGCAGATAGGGGGTGCAGTAGGTGTTGTCGATCACCACGGTGACGTTGGGCTGCTGATGGGCGAGGGCGGCCACGGCGGCGATATCCACCAGTTGCAAGGTGGGGTTGGCCGGGGTTTCGCAGTAGATCATACGGGTGGCGGGGCAGAGTGCCGCTTGCAGGGCGGCCAGGTCGGTGAGGTCGACATGCCGCACCTTGATACCGAATTCGCCGATGCCGTGGTGCAGCAGGGCGAAGGTGCAGCCATACAGCGTCTGACTGACGATCACTTCATCACCGGGGCGCAGCAGGGTCCAGAACGTGGCGGCGATCGCCCCCATGCCGGAACTGAAAGCCACTGCCGCCTCGCCGTTTTCCAACGTCGCCATGCGTGACTCCAGCAGTGCCAGGGTCGGGTTGGAAATGCGCGTATAAAAGTGGCCGGTGGCTTCGCCAGCAAAACACGCGGCGCCGTATTCGGCGGTGGGGAATGCAAAGGTGGCAGACAGGTAAATCGGCGGCACGAGCGCGCCGTGATGGTCCTTGGGGTCGTAGCCGTGGTGGATGGCGCGGGTGGAAAAGCCGAATGTGTTGTGTTTATTGTTCATGTCGGGCGCTCCTTATTTCCTACAATGCTATGCTCATAACCAGAGATGAACTTTGCAATGTTTGCTGCCAATTCCCGCATCCTGGGATGAAAATCGTCTAAAAATAACAATCAGAGGCACGTTATGCCCGTCAGTCTCGACCGCACCGATAAGGCCCTTTTAAACGCGTTGCAAGGCAATGCCCGACTCACGGTGGCGGAGTTGGCCGACCGCGTCTCCCTGACGACCTCACCGTGTTGGCGCCGGGTGCGCAACCTGGAGGAGAGTGGCGTTATCAGTGGGTATCAGGCGATCCTCTCGCCCAAGGCGCTGGGGTATGGGGTGACGGCGTTTGTCAGCATTATGATGGAGAGTCATACCCAGGAGATTGCCAGGGCGTTTGAGCAACGGTTGTTGGAGATTCCCGAGGTGGTGGCGTGTCATAACGTGTCGGGGCGGTATGATTTTTTGTTGGAAGTGGTGGCTAGGGATCTGGAGTCGTTTGGTGAGTTTGCGCGGGAGGTGTTGCAGACGCTGCCTTGCGTTAAGGAAATTTATTCGAGTTTTTCTTATAAGTCGGTGCGGGCTTTGCGGGTTATTCCGTTGCCGGGGTGATGGGGGTGTGTACATATCCATTACTTCGGTAACGACGGCCTGGAGCCGGCCGATTTCTTACTGTCGATCTCGGTCAAATGTGGGAGGGGGCTTGCCCCCGATTGCGGTGTGTCAGCTAATACATCTGCAAATGACACACCGCCATCGGGGACAAGCCCCCTCCCACAGTTTGATCTTCATACATCAGGTAGATATCAGCCTGCTTTTGATCTGCTTTTGAGCTTGGGCGGCCCCCAAATCCCTGTCGCATGACGGGCACACCGAGCGGCCCGCTGTAAGCGCGGAACCAATAGCAGCCGTTACCCCAATAACGAATATGTACCCAACACACACACAAACAATTGGTCACCCCGTCTTACCCAAAATTGGATATTCCTCCCCAAAGCCCCGATGACTAACCTAGCCATCAATCCCCACTGCCCCGGAATATCACCATGCAAACCCGTACCGATTTCTACACCGCCTCCCCAGACGCCATGAAAGCCATGCTCGCCCTGGAAGCCGCCGTCGGCAAACTGTCCATCGAGCTGCCACTGCTGGAACTGGTGCGCTTGCGCGTATCGCAGATCAACGGCTGCGCCTTCTGCCTCGACATGCACACCGCCGATGCACGCAAGGGCGGCGAGACCGAGCGCCGCTTGTACACCCTGTCGGCCTGGCGCGAAACGCCGTTCTTCACCCCACGTGAGCGTGCTGCCCTGGCCTGGGCCGAAAGCCTGACCCTGCTCAGCCAGACCCATGCCCCGGATGAAGATTTCAACACGTTGACCGCCGAGTTCAGCGCTCAGGAGCAGGTCGACCTGAGCGTGGCGATCGCCACCATCAACAGTTGGAACCGCCTGGCCGTGGGTTTTCGCAAGATGCCCAAGTAATCCTTAGAAGTTGACCGATGCACTCAGGCGCGCCGTCAGTGGCGCGCCCTGGAACAGGTAGTCATCGCCCATGTACTCGCCCGCGTCGCGCCAGTAGCGCTTGTCGAACAGGTTGTCGACGCTCAGGCGAAACACCGTCTCATAGCCGTCCACTTGGGTGGTGTAGCGGCTGCCCACATTCACCACCGCGTAATCTCCCACCTCGACAGTGCCGGTGCGGTTGGCGGACTTCTTGGCGCTGTACTGCACGCCACCGAGCACCGCCAGGCCGTTCACCCATGGCAACGCATAGTCCGCATACACGCTGGCGCGCAGCTTGGGCACGTTGATCGCCTGGTGGCCTTCATAGTCCGGCGTACCGCTGCCGGTGACCCGCGCACGAATCGCGGCCACGCTGGTTGCGATTTGCAGGCGCTCGGTGGCCCAACCGTTAGCCGACAGTTCCAGCCCGGTGTTCTTCTGCTCGCCCTGTTGCACGTAAGTGAAGTTGCCGGCGCCATCAGGCTTGGCGTACTGGTAGGCCTGGCGGGTCTGGAACACGGCGGCGGCAAAGCTGATGCGGCGCCAGTCGTATTTGACCCCGGCCTCGAGTTGCCGCGAGGTGGTGGGTGCCAGGGTTTCATCGGCGTTGCTGGCGAACCATGGCGCGGTACCGCCCAGGGACAGGCCTTTGCTGTAGCTCGTATAGAGCGAAATGCTCTCGACCGGTTTGTAGATCAACGATGCCTGCGGCAGGAACACGTATTGCTGGGTGTGGCGCGCCTGGCTGCCAGTGACACCGTCGAAGGCCTTTTCGTCCAGACGCACTTCGCGGCCGCCGAGGATCGTCTGCCATTGCTCGTTGAAGCGGATGCGGTCGGTGACGAACAGGCCGTACTGGCGGCTGTCGAGGGTGCGATGGCTGGCGTTGAGGGGTTTGTCGGTCGGTGTGAACGAGGGCGCGTCCACGTCGATGTTGGTGGTGCCGATCAGTTCGTTAACCGATTTTCGCTTGTCGATCACCCGGCGGAACGCACTGGTGCCGAACGTCAGCTCATGGCCGAGGCCGGCGGTGTCGAACAGCCCGGTCAGCGCGGCCTGCACCTCATCGTCGCGGCGGGTGTCGTCCGGGCTGCGGTAGTCATAGACGTCGTAATTGCCTTCGGGGCTGAAGTAGTTCGGTACGCTTGACGTGCAACGGGTCGACCCATAGCAACCCCAGGCAAACGAACTGTAATCGTCGATCACCACCTTGCTGCGGGCCGCGCTGAGGCTGCCTTTCCACTGATCGCTGAAGCGGTACTCGAACTTTCCAGTGAGGTTCAGCGAGTCGATCCCCACCTGTTTGGAGCCGGTCTGGTGCCCCAGCAGTTTCTTTGGCGAGGCGCCGTGTGGCACCTCCGTGCCGCCCAGCAATTGGTAACCCGGCACCGAGCGCTGTTGCTTGTCCTGGTACTCCGCGTCCAGTTGCAGCAGGGCGTCCGGGCTGATGTTCCAGTCGAACGCCAGGGCCACAAAATCGCGCTGGCCGTTGGCGTGTTCCACATAGGAATTGAGGTCTTCATGGGCGACGTTGGCGCGCAGGCCGAACTGCTGCTCGCTGCCGAACCAGCCGCCGACGTCGGTGGCGACATAGCCGCTGCCGCGATCGTCGGTGGACACGGTCACCGAGCGCACATCTTCCGGGCGCTTGGTCACGTAGTTGATCACGCCGCTGGGCTCGGAGATGCCGCTTTGCAGGCCCGCCAGGCCCTTGAGCACTTCGACCTGCTGCTTGTTTTCCAGGGCAACGTTCTGCTCGCCGGTGATGGTGCGCCCATTGATCTTGTAGCTGCTGGCCGCGTTCAGCGAGAAGCCGCGCACCACAAAGTTTTCGTAATAGCCGATGGGCGCATAGCTGTCGCCCACCGAGGCATCGTTACGCAGCACTTCACTGAGCAGGCGCGCTTGCTGGTCCTTGATCAGCGCGGCGTTGATCACGGTGATCGAGGCCGGGGTGTCCAGCAGCGGCGCGTCATCGAAGCTGCCGACCGAGGCGGTTTCACCGCGGTAGCCTGACGTGTCCTGGCCTTGGACCTTCACCGCCGGCAGCTCAATTTCAGCCGCCAGGCTGTTACCGATGCTGCCACTGAGCAGCAGGCCGAGGGCGAAACGTGAGGTGACGACGGGACGAAAACGCGAAACCATGGGGGCAAGGCCTTAAAGCGCAGGGCGGGGGGCGCATAAGCTAGGCATATCGGCCAGGTTTTACAAGGTATTGAGAAGGTTTCTCCGTTAGTGGCGATGTTTCAACGTTTCACTGGGCAATTCCTTGAACAGCGCGCGATAACTGTTGGAAAACCGCCCCAAATGCCAGAACGACCAATTCATCGCCACCTCCGCCACCGTGGTGCCGGGTGAGTTCAATAACTCCCGTCGCGCCCCATTCAACCGTCGCAGCCGCAACCACTGCGCCGGGCTCATGCCGGTGTAGGTCTTGAAGCCCTGCTGCAACTGTCGCAACGGCACGCCGGCAATCCGGGCCAGTTCCAGCAGGTTGACGGTTTCGTCCGGAACGTCTGCCGCCCATTCGCCAATGCGCGCCATCAACTGGCGTTCGTCGCTGCGCCGCTGCAACGCGTGGCGGTCCAGGCAGACGCAGGCGTTGTCGAGGATGAACAGGCAATCGTCCAGCAGCTGTTGGGTGAGGGGGGCGGGATCGGTGACCGTGGGCAAGCGTGTCAGCGTGCTACTTAACCAACGGCTGAACAGCGCGTTCTGTTGGCACGTCAGCGGGGCCATGAACAAGCCTTCGAGTGTTGCCACATCCAGCCCATGACGCTGCACAAATTGCGGCCCGAACACCACCGCCACTTCGCGGTAGTTTTCCGGCGTGATCCAGGTGTTGCGGCTTTCGCCATTGAGCACGTACAGCGCGTTGTCGCTGCCGTCGAAGCAGAACGCCAACGACCCTGACGGCGCGTTGAAATGCTGCTCCACGCGGGTGTTCATGCGCTCTTCGTACACCTGCACGCCTTGCAGGTCGAGGTAGCGGATCTGCCCGGCGAAATGCCCTGGGGACATCTGCTGGTACTGCTGCACCCAGCCGGGTGTCGCACCGCATTGAGCGGCCACATCACCGGTGGTGAAGGCCTGTACGCGCAACGCTGTCGACTGTGTCATGGGATACCCTGGGCGCACTCTAATGGTGCGTTGTGGCGCGTGCAAAGTGGATAGATGCCGACGGGCAGCGGCCTCAAGATAGACCTCAATGCGCCAGGTGTACAAGCCGACGCCAGTCCCCCAGCCATGGACTGCGACAGGCTCAAGCAGTGCCTGGGCGTGTGGGGTCGTGCTGTTGAGCGTCTAACAACCAATAAAGGGGTGTCGATATGCGTCTTGTGAAACAGCTTCTCCCGCTGGCACTGGTGGCGGCATTCAGCAGCACCAGCCAGGCGGCACCGACGGTGAGCATCTACAACTGGACCGACTACATCGGCGAGACCACCCTGGCCGATTTCCAGGCCAAGACCGGGATCCAGCCGGTCTACGACGTATTCGACTCCAACGAAACCCTGGAGGGCAAGTTGCTGGCCGGGCGCACCGGCTATGACGTGGTGGTGCCGTCCAACCACTTCCTGGCGCGACAGGTCAAGGCCGGTGCGTTCCTCAAGCTCGACCGTGCGCAACTGCCCAACTTCAAGAACCTCGACCCCAAGCTGCTCGCGCTGCTGGAGAAAAACGACCCCGGTAACGCACACTCGGTGCCGTACCTGTGGGGCACCAATGGCATCGGTTACAACGTCGACAAGGTCAAGCAGGTGCTCGGCGTCGACCGTATCGATTCGTGGGCGGTGCTGTTCGAGCCCGAGAACATCAAGAAGCTCAACCAGTGCGGCGTGGCCTTCCTCGATTCGGCGGACGAGCTGTTCCCGGCCATCCTCAACTACCTGGGCAAGGACCCGCGCAGTGAGAATCCCGAGGACTACAAGCAGGCCGAAGCCAAGCTGCTGACGCTGCGGCCGTACATCACCTATTTCCATTCCTCCAAGTACATCTCGGACTTGGCCAACGGCGATATCTGCGTGGCCTTCGGTTATTCCGGCGACGTGTTCCAAGCCGCCAACCGCGCCAAGGAAGCCAAGAACGGCGTGAACATTGCCTATTCGATTCCCAAGGAAGGCTCCAACCTGTGGTTCGACCTGTTGGCGATTCCCGCCGACGCGAGTAACCCGAAAGAAGCCCACGCGTTCATCAACTACCTGCTCGACCCTGAAGTGATCGCCAAGGTCAGCGCCTCGGTGGGCTATGCCAATGCCAACCCGGCCGCCAAGGCCTTCATGGCCCCGGAACTGGTAAACAACCCCGAGGTGTACCCGCCACAGGCCGTGCTCGACAAACTCTACATTTCCACCACGCCCACCCCGGCGACCATGCGCCTGATGACCCGCGCGTGGAGCAAAGTGAAGACCAATAAATGATCCAGTCAACTGACCACGCCCACTCCTACTACCGAGCCACGGCCAACGCCCTGGCGGAGCGTCCGGCCCTGGGCACCGACCTGACCGCTGACGTGTGCGTGATCGGCGGCGGGTTCACCGGCGTCAATACCGCCATCGAACTGGCCCAGCGTGGGCTCTCGGTAGTCCTGTTGGAAGCCCGGCGCATCGGCTGGGGCGCCAGCGGGCGCAATGGCGGGCAGTTGATTCGCGGCATCGGCCATGATGTGTCGGGGTTCGCCAAGCATGTGGGCGAGGAGGGCGTGCGTTACCTGGAACGCGCCGGGATTGAGTCGGTGGCGCTGGTGGGCGAGCGCATTCGCGAGCACAGCATCGACTGCGACCTGCGCTGGGGCTTTTGTGAATTGGCCAATACGCCGGCACAATTCGCCGCGTTCAAGGCCGAGCAGGCACACCTGGCCAACCTGGGGTACGTGCATGAAACCCGCCTGGTCGGCCCACAGGACATGCAACAGGTGGTGGGCTCGACAGTGTATGCCGGTGGCCTGGTGGACATGGGCTCCGGGCATTTGCATCCGCTGAACCTGGTATTGGGTGAAGCACGGCTGGCCGAGTCCCTCGGCGTGCGGATTTTCGAGCACACCGAAGTGCTGGAACTGCTCCACGGCGACACCGTGCAGGTGCGCTGCGCCGGTGGCACCGTGCGCGCGGCCAGCCTGGTGCTGGCGTGCAATGCGCACCTGGAGGAACTGGAGCCCCGTTTGAGCGGCAAGGTGCTTCCGGCCGGCAGCTACATCATCGCCACCGAGCCGTTATCGGAGGACATCGCCACCCCGTTGATCCCGCAAAACTTCGCGCTGTGCGACCAGAAAGTCGGCCTGGACTACTACCGACTGTCCGCCGACCGACGCCTGTTGTTCGGCGGCGCCTGCCATTACTCCGGACGCGACCCAGCGGACATCGCCGCCTATATGCAGCCGAAAATGCTCAAGGTCTTCCCGCAATTGGCCCAGACCGCCATTGAGTTTCAGTGGGGCGGCAAGATCGGCATCACGGCCAACCGTTTTCCGCAGGTGGGGCGGCTGAAGCAGTACCCGAATGTGTTTTATGCCCAGGGGTATTCGGGGCATGGGCTGAACGTGACGCACTGGTGTGCAAGGCTGCTGGCCGAGGGTATCCATGCCGGTCACAGCCAGGGCCTGGATATGTTCAGCCAAGTGCCGCACATGACGTTCCCCGGCGGCAAGGCGCTGCGTTCGCCGCTGTTGGCGCTGGGGATGATGTGGTATCGGTTGCGGGAATGGCTCTAGTCACAATCCAATGTGGGAGGAAGCAAGCCCCCTCCCACATTTTGTATCCCATCAGTCTTGGGGAGCGGTGAGTACCTTTCGGAAGGTTTCTACCAACGGCCGGAGGTTTATCCGATGCCACGCCGCCCACAGCGGCGTGGTGTAGGTCATCCACGGCAACTCCCGCAACACCACGCCCGGTGGTGCATTGCGGCTCAGGCCTTTTTGCACCATCGCCACGCCCAGCCCCGAAGCGACCAGCCCCAAGGCGGTAAACGGCTCACCGGCCTCCATGGGAATCTGCGGGGTGAAACCGGCGCGGATGCAGGCGGCGACGAAGTCGTCGGCGGGGTTGGCGCCGGGTTTGCGCTGCACCCCGATCCATTCCTGGTCGGCCAGGTGTTGCGGCAACAGCGCGTTTTGGCGGGCCAATGGATGATGCTCGGGCAATGCCAGCAGCATGGGGTCGTCGAGCACCTGCAGCGCGGTCAGGTCCGGGTCATCGGCGGCGGGTGGTTCGCCGACCAGGGCAATGTCCAGGCTGCGTTGGCGCAGGCCTTCGAGTTGTTCGAGGGAGGGCTGGTTGTACAGCTTGATATGCACGGTGGGCCGGTCATCCCTCAGGACGCGCAAGGCGTTGGGCAGTACGCCGGCGTGCATGGCGTTTTCGATATAGCCGATGCACAGGCCGCCTTCTTCACCGCGGCCCAGGCGCTTGCCCAGGGACTCCAGGCGATTGGCGTGGGTCAGCAGCGCCTTGGTTTCCGCCAGGAAGGTCTGGCCGTCACGGGTCAGGCGGATGCGTTGCTGGCTGCGTTCGAACAGGGTCAGGCCCAGGCGCTCTTCGAGCTGGGCGATCTGCCGGCTCAGCGGCGATTGGGAGATGTGCAAGCGCTCGGCGGCGCGGCCGACGTGTTCTTCTTCAGCGACCACTTCGAAATAGCGCAGTTGACGGAGATCGATCATGTTGGACCTTTTCTTTAAGACCTGTAGCGACTCAAGTTGGTCGCAGTATGTCTTGGACGGTCCGACCTAGGCAATCTAGCCTCTGCTCAACGGTCACCGCGACCACGAACCGATTGAGGATCCCACCATGAGTTTGAAAGACACACTGCCCGGCGTTCTGGGCTTCGGCACCGCACCGCTGGGCAATATGTTCCGCGCCATCCCCGAAGCAGAAGCCCAGGCCACTGTCGAGGCCGTCTGGAACGCCGGCGTGCGCTACTTCGACACCGCGCCGTTCTATGGCTCGGGCCTTTCCGAATTGCGTCTGGGCCAGGCGCTGTCGCAGTACAACCGCGATGACTTCGTGCTCAGCACCAAAGTCGGCCGGGTGATTCTTGATGAAGTCGAAGAAAGCCCCCGTGACCTTGGCGAAAAAAGCGGCGTGTTCGAACACGGTCGCCCGAACAAGATGGTCAACGACTACAGCGCCGATGCAACGATGCGCTCGATTGAAGACAGCCTGGAACGCCTGCAGACCGATCGCCTGGACATCGTGTGGATCCATGATATCGCCCAAGACTTCTACGGCGACCAGTGGCTGGAATACTTCAACCAAGCCCGCACCGGCGCGTTCAAAGTCCTCACCCGGCTGCGCGAAGAGGGTGTGATCAAGGCCTGGGGCCTGGGTGTGAACCGCGTCGAGCCCTGCGAACTGACCCTGGACCTGACCGAAGCGCAACCCGACGGCTTTTTGCTGGCCGGCCGCTACACTCTGTTGGACCACGATCGCGCCCTGCAACGCCTGATGGACGCGGCCCTGGCGCAGCACGTCGAGATCGTCGTCGGTGGCCCCTACAGCTCCGGCATTCTCGCCGGTGGTGAGCATTTCGAATACCAGCAGGCCAGCCCGGCGATCATCCAAAAGGTCGAGCAGATCAAGGCAATTGCCCAAGCGTTTGGCGTGAGCGTGAAAGCTGCGGCCCTGCAATTCTCCCTGGCGCACCTGGCCGTGGCGGCGGTGATTCCAGGCGCCAGTCGTCCGGGGCGGATTGCCGAAGACGTCGTGGCGTTGTCAGAGAAAATCCCGGCAGCCTTCTGGCAGGCCCTGCGCGATGCCCGATTGATTTCGGACCGTGCACCACTGCCGCGATAACTTCAGGAGTTCAACCGATGAAAATTGATGTAAGCGGTAAAGTGGCCATCGTCAGCGGCAGCACCGCCGGTATCGGCCTGGGTATCAGCCTCGCGCTGGCACAGTCCGGCGCCACGGTGGTGGTGATCGGACGTGACGCCGGCAAGGTGGATGATGCATTGGCGAGCATCCGTCAGGCCGTGCCAGGCGCGGACCTGCGCGGGTGGGTGGCGGACCTCGGCACGGTCGAAGGCGCAGAAAAACTGTTCGCCGCCGAACCGCGTGCCGACATCCTGGTCAACAACCTGGGCATCTTCAACGATGTGGATTTCTTTGAGGCGCCGGACAGTGAGTGGACGCGCTTCTACGAGGTCAACGTGATCTCCGGCGTACGCCTGGCGCGCCATTACGTGCCGGGCATGGTCGAGCAAGGCTGGGGGCGGGTGATCTTCGTGTCGTCGGAATCCGGTGTGGCGACGCCGGCGGACATGATCAATTATGGCGTGACCAAAAGCGCCAACCTGGCGGTGTCCCATGGCTTGGCCAAGCGCCTCGCAGGGACGGGTGTGACGGTCAACGCCGTGCTGCCGGGCCCGACCTTCACCGATGGCCTGGAGCAGATGCTCAAGGACGCGACCCAGAAATCCGGGCGCAGTGCGCGGGACGAGGCGGATGTCTTCGTGCGTCATGCGCGGCCGACGTCGATCATCCAGCGGGCGGCGAATGTGGATGAAGTCGCCAACTTGGTGGCTTACATTGCTTCACCCCTGTCTTCTGCCACCACCGGTGCCGCGTTGCGGGTCGACGGTGGTGTTGTCGACAGCATGGCAATCTGAATTGTTTTTCATTTTAGGGAGTATTAATCGTGGCAACAGCGTCTTCGGTCATTGAAGTTCCGGTTTCGGCCGATCAGGTCTGGCAATTGGTCGGCGGCTTCAACAGCCTGCCGGACTGGCTGCCGTTTATCGTCAAGAGCGAGCCCAGCGATGGCGGCCGTGTGCGGCATCTGGAAACCGCCGATGGCGGCGTGGTGGTCGAGCGTTTGCAGACGTTCGATAACGTGGGGCGTACTTACAGCTACACCATCGAGCAGTCGCCGTTTCCGGTGAGTGCGTACCTGGCGACGTTGCAGGTTGAAGCGCTGAGTGAGACGTCGGCGAAAGTCACCTGGTCCGGTGTGTTCACCCCGGCGGTGGGGACTACGGATTCGGCGGTGGAGGAGTTGTTTGCCGGTGTCTACAGCGGTGGGTTGGAGGCGTTGCGGGCCAACTTCCCGGCCTGATTCCATCCTTCAGGCTCAGCAAAACAATGTGGGAGGGGCGGTGCGACGATTCGACTTGCTCCCGATAGCGGTGTGTCAGTCAATTCATATCTGTCTGAACCACCGCCATCGGGGGCAAGCCCCCTCCCACCTATTGATCACTGTTGAGTCAGATGGATTTTTGCCTTGGCTGGCTTCACCAGTAGACCCAGGTTGGGTGATCGATATTGGCTCGAGCGCTGATCCAACAATCAAAGCAGCTCAAATGTGGGAGGGAGCAAGCCCCCTCCCACCTGTGGACCTCACTGCCTGATGGATCAGGCTTCAGGCATCAACTGTTGGCGGCACTCCAGAATCAGGCGCGCGCCCCCTTGCGCGCTCGTACCCACTTCCAACTTGAACCCATGCAAGTTGATGATCGCCGCCACAATCGACAAGCCCAGCCCGAACCCGCCTTGCTGGTCGCTTTCATCCACGCGATAGAAACGCTGGAACACCGCGTCACGCTCCGCCGCGGGTATACCCGGCCCCGAGTCATGCACTTCAATGCGTGTACTGCCGGCATCATTGACCCCGCGCAGCATCACTTCGCCGCCCGGAGGGGAGAACTTGATCGAGTTGCTCAGCAGGTTGGCCAGGGCTTCGAACAAGAGGGCGCGGTCGCCGGTGATCCACGGCAGGGACTCCGGGATTTCCAGCTTCAGTTGCAGTTCGCCTTCTTCGGCCAGGGGCAGGTAGAAGTCATGCAGTTCGCGCAGCAGCGGTAACGGGTCCATGACCAGGAAACCTGAGCGCCGCTGGTGGTCTTCCAGTTCGGAGATCCGCAACAGCCCGCGAAACCGCGCCATCAGGGTGTCGGTTTCGGCAATCGCGTCGTCCAGCTTCACCGCATAGTCCGACTCCGCCTCAGCCTCCTGTTTGATGCGATACAGCTGCGCACGCAGGCGCGTGAGCGGGGTGCGCAGGTCGTGGGCGATGTTGTCGCACACACCCTTGACCTCGTTCATCAGCTTCTCGATGCGGTCGAGCATGGCGTTGACGATGGCGGCAAGCATGTCCAGTTCGTCACGCCGATCGGACAGCGGCAGGCGGTGGGTGAGGTCACCGGCGACGATGGCTTCGGCGCTGGCCTGGATGCCGCGAATGCGCCGCAACGGACGGCGGCGCAGCAAGTGCCAGCCGGCGGCACCGGGGATGATCGTCAGCGACAGCGCCCACAACAGCGCATGCCAGATGATGCGGGTCACGCCAAACAACGAACCGTTGGCACGCACCAGCACCAGCCAGCGGCCGTCGTCGGTGTGGGTGGCCACGGCGTCGCAGCTGTCCTTGGGCAGTTTGGGGTCGTCGGAGTCGACGCAATTGGCCAGGGCGTGAATCTTGCCGTCCAGGGGCAGGTCCGGCGGCATCGCGCGGATCGGCCCGTTCAAGGGCCGGAACTGCTCGTCGAACAGGCCGTAGGCGTCCACGCCCTTCATGTCGAAGGTCATGCTGGTGGTCAGGGCTTCCACCAGTTCTTCGCCGTCAAAACGCTGGAACAAGTGCTGGCGCTGCAGCAGGGAATGGCGCGACAGGTCGCCCAGGTACCCGGAAACCTCGTAATACAACACCCCCATCAGGATGCAGCTCCAGGCCACGAACAACGAACTGTACAGCGCCAGTAAACGGCTGCTGGAGGAGCGCCAGCCTTTAGAGGGGTTCAGCAATGACATAACCGGAACCTCGTACCGTGCGGATCAGCGGCGTGAGACCCGGTGGGTCGATCTTTTTGCGCAGGCGACCGATGTGCACGTCGATGAGGTTGGTACCTGGGTCGAAGTGATAGCCCCAGACTTCCTCGAAAATCATCATCCGCGACAGGATCTGTCCGGTGTTGCGCATCAGGAACTCGAGCAGTTTGTATTCGGTGGGCAACAGGCTCAGGGGCTGGTCGGCGCGGCTGGCTTCGCGGCTGATCAGGTTCAGTTCCAGGTCGGCCACGCGCAGGGCGGTTTCGAATTCCTTGACCGTGCTTTTGCGTCGCAGCAGCACTTCGACACGGGCGGCCATTTCATCCGAGGCGAACGGCTTGGTGAGGTAATCATCACCCCCGGCCCGCAGGCCGCGCACGCGTTCGTCAACATCGGAGAGGGCACTGATCATCAGGATCGGTGTTGATACACCAATGGTACGCAGGGTCGTGACGATAGCCAGGCCATCGAGTTCCGGCAGCATGCGATCGAGGGTGATCAGGTCGTAATCCCCACTCACTGCGCGGACCAGGCCCTCGCGACCGTTGTCTACCCAGTCTACATCCAGTCCATGGCTACTCAGCTCGGCGACGATCTCGCGGGCTGTTACGGCGTCATCCTCGATGGTCAAAATACGGGTCATAGGATTACCTGGTGAGCGATTGACACTAGAAGTGGACACATTTTGCCAAGAAATGCCTGAACGCTTCCTAAATAAAACTTCATCTTGGCAAAACTGACACAGATTTCATCACCGCTCAGTGCATGGAATGCATAACGCCCGCCTTAAACGATCGATTCTTGCAACTTGCACGGTTTTGGTAAGTTCAAAATACTTAAGCTATTGATCTATAAAGATTTTAAATTTAATCGCGACTGGCATGGTGACTGCACTGTCCCTTTTGAGACTTGTAACACTATTTTTCTGCCTTGGAGCAAAACAACAATGATCACATCCTCATCCACGCTGCAAGAGTCGAGCGCGCTCTCCGGGGTTTCCTGGGGGGCGATCTTTGCCGGGGCCGCTGCCGCGGCTGCGTTGTCGCTGATCCTGGTACTGCTGGGCTTCGGCCTGGGCTTTTCGGCGGTGTCGCCGTGGGCCGACAGCGGTATCAGTGCCAAGGGGCTTGGCATTTCCACGATTGTCTGGCTGGCGTTCACGCAGATCGTCGCGTCCGGGCTGGGCGGTTATATCGCCGGTCGGTTGCGCGTGAAGTGGGCCAATATGCACGGCGATGAGGTGTACTTTCGCGACACCGCCCACGGCTTCCTGGCCTGGGCTGTTGCCACACTGATCACGGCGATGCTGGTGGTGGGTTCGGTCAGCAGTGTCGTCAGCGGTGGCGTCAAAGCCGGCGCGAGCGTTGCAGCGGGCGCGGCCAGTGGTATCACCCAAGCGGCCGGCAGTGCCGCCAAGGGCGTCAACGGCGGCGACTTCGATTACTACGTTGACAGCCTGTTCCGCGATGATCGCCCGGTTGCCGTCAGTGAAGACGCGGCCCACGGCGTGGTTGCACGCATCTTCACTCGCACCCTGAGCAACGACGGCCAGCTTGCCGCCGAAGATCGTGCCTACCTGGCCCAACTGATCAGCCAACGCACCAACCTCAGCCAGGCGGATGCCGAGGCGCGAATCGACAAGGTCTACGGCGATGCCCGTAAAGCCGTTGAAGATGCCAAGCTCAAAGCCAAGCAAGCCGCTGACACGGCCGCCAAAGTCGCTGCGTATACCTCGCTGTGGACCTTTATCGCGCTGTTGATCGGTGCATTCTTCGCCAGCTTCGCAGCCACCTTCGGCGGTCGCCGTCGCGATGCCGTGGTGTATGTCGAAACCGAACACTTCGTACGTTAATTCAAGGAGAACATCATGCGCTCATTACTTCTGTGGTTCCTCGGTATCCCAATCCCGATCATCATCCTGATCGCGATATTCGTGCACTGATAGCACGTCTTACTCGGTAAAAAACTGTGGGGGCGGGCTTGCTCGGGAATGCGGTGTATCAGTGACTCATGAGTTGACTGACACAACGCTTTCGCGGGCAAGCCCGCTCCCACATTGGGTGGTGTGTAGCGCCAGCCAACTTGTCACCACGGCCGCGCGCTGGCAGCTATTTACTGATCACAAGGTGGGGCAGCAGGTCAGTCATCAAACCCAACCTGCTCGTGGATCTCGTCCACTTTCAACTCCAACCGGTACGCCACCGCAATAAACAGCGCCTGGCACAGGCACAGGGTGGCGCTCAACGAGCGGAAGGCAAACGACGAACCTTCATTGACCAACAGCACCGCGTTCGCGCGCTTGGCCAGGGGCGACAGGTTGCTGTCGGTGATGATCAGCGTCTTGGCCTGGTGGTGCTGGGCGATGCGCAGGCAGTGCTGGGTCTCTTTGCCGTAGGGCGTGAAACTGATGGCGATCACCAGGTCATTGGCGCGCACGCTGCGCATCTGCTCGCGGTAGCTGCCGCCCAGGCCCGAGATCAGATGGATGCGCTTGTTGGTGTGCTGCAGGTTGTAGACCAGGTAATCAGCCACCGCAAAGGAGCGGCGCACGCCAACCACGTAGATGTTGTCGGCGTTGACCACCAGGTCCACGGCCTTGTCGAAGGCCACGTCATCGAGTTCCAGCCCCAGGCGCTCGATTCCGGACAGGGTGGCGTTGACACACTCGCGCGCCAGGTCGCCGCCGCTGGCTTTCTGCGACTTGTTGGCGATCATGCTGCGGATGCGCTGCTGGTAGTTCTGCACCGGTGTGGTCTTGTGGGTGTAGGCCTCGCGAAACAGCGCCTGCATCTCACTGAACCCACTGAAACCGAAGCGCTGGGAGAAGCGCACGATGGCCGACGGGTGCACTTCGCACTCACGGGCGATGTCGCTGATGCGGTCGACCATGATCCGGTCGCTCTGCTGGCTCATGTAGCTGGCGATGCGCTTGAGTTGGCGCGGCAGGCTCTCGTATTCGTCGGTGATCAGCTGCAACAGGCGCTCGGCATTGATCGGAGGGCTGGCGATAGAGTCTTCCAGGGTGGTCTCGGGATCGGTGCGGGACATGGGCAATCCTTCTGGCGTGTTCTTCTGATGCGCTGATGGGTGGCGCAAGTCTACAGGGTAGGCGCAAAAAAATACCTCGGCATCACGGCGGCCATGGCCTGCTGAAACGATGCACTGCCGCTTGCATGCTCTTGTACAAGCTTAATGGAAAAAATATTCCAATGAAAAAATATATGGAATAAATATTGATTGGCGCCGCAGGACGTTCTAGTCTGCTCCCACCAAGAGCGTTTGCCGTCGCCACGGCGGCAAAACGCAGGCTGATAAAAATAACAGGAGCCAGCATGGGCCAGACTCGTTTTGCCAGTGGGCGTCAATTGGATCTGATTTGCCTCGGGCGCCTGGGCGTCGACCTCTATGCACAGCAAGTGGGTGCGCGGCTTGAGGACGTATCCAGCTTTGCCAAGTACCTCGGCGGATCCTCCGCCAACATCGCTTTCGGCACCGCGCGGCTGGGGCTCAAGTCGGCGATGTTGAGCCGGGTCGGCGACGACCATATGGGGCGCTTCCTGGTGGAATCGCTGGCGCGTGAAGGCTGCGATGTCAGCGGCATCAAGGTCGACCCGGAGCGCCTCACCGCCCTGGTGTTGCTCGGCCTCAAGGACCGCGAAACCTTCCCTTTGGTGTTCTACCGCGAAAACTGCGCCGACATGGCCTTGCGTGCCGAAGACATCAACGAAGCCTTTATCGCGTCGAGCAAAGCCCTGCTGATCACCGGCACGCATTTCTCCACCGACGGCGTGTACAAGGCCAGCATCCAGGCGCTGGATTACGCGGCCAAGCACAACGTCAAGCGCGTGCTGGATATCGACTACCGCCCGGTGCTGTGGGGCCTGGCAGGCAAGGCCGACGGCGAAACCCGTTTTGTCGCCGATCAGAATGTCAGCCAGCACGTGCAGAAAATCCTGCCGCGCTTCGACTTGATCGTCGGCACCGAAGAAGAATTCCTGATTGCGGGGGGCAGCGAAGACTTGCTCACCGCCTTGCGTAAGGTGCGCGAATTGACCCCGGCGACCCTGGTGGTCAAGCTCGGTCCGCAGGGTTGCACAGTCCTCCACGGCGCCATTCCCGCGCGGTTGGAAGACGGCGCCATCTACCCCGGTGTGCGTGTGGAAGTGCTCAATGTGCTTGGCGCCGGCGATGCGTTCATGTCGGGGTTCCTCAGTGGCTGGATCAACGATGCGAGTGATGAACGGTGCAGCCAGTTGGCCAATGCCTGCGGCGGCCTGGTCGTTTCGCGGCACGCCTGTGCGCCGGCGATGCCGACGCCTGCGGAGCTCGAGTACCTGTTCAACAGCCCGGTGCCGATTACGCGCCCGGATCAGGACGTGACGCTGCAGCGCCTGCACCGCGTGACGGTGCCGCGCAAGAACTGGAAGCAACTGTTCGTGTTTGCCTTTGACCACCGCTGGCAGTTGGTGGACCTGGCGCAGAAAGGTGGCCAAGACACGACGCGCATCAGCGCCATCAAGCAACTGTTTATCCAGGCCATCGAACGCGTCGAGCAAAAACTCGCTGAGCAAGGCGTGGAAGCCGACGTCGGCCTGCTCGCCGACCAGCGCTTCGGCCAGGACGCCCTCAACGCCGCCAGTGGTCGCGGCTGGTGGATTGCGCGCCCGGTGGAGGTGCAGAACTCGCGGCCGCTGGCGTTCGAACATGGCCGCTCGGTGGGCAGCAACCTGATTGCCTGGCCCCAGGAACAAATCATCAAGTGCCTGGTGCAATTCCACCCGGACGACGAGCCGCTGCTGCGCCTGGAACAGGAAGCGCAACTCAAGGCGGTGTACGAGGCGTCTATCGTCAGCGGCCATGAACTGCTACTGGAAGTCATCCCGCCTAAGGATCACCCGTCCACTTACCCCGACGTGCTCTATCGCAGCCTCAAGCGCCTGTACAACCTGGGCATCTACCCGGCGTGGTGGAAGATCGAGGCGCAGTCGGCCGAGGACTGGAAGAAGCTCGACGAACTGATCCAGGAGCGCGACCCGTACTGCCGAGGCGTGGTGCTGCTGGGCCTGAATGCCTCGGCCAAGTTCCTCGCCGATGGCTTCCAGCAAGCCAGCCAGAGTACGACCTGCCGGGGTTTTGCCGTGGGGCGCACGATCTTCCAGGAACCGAGCCGGGCGTGGATGGCGGGGGAGATTGATGACGAGACCCTGGTCCAGCGGGTGCAAGCCACCTTCGAGCAGTTGATCAATGCCTGGCGCAGTGCCCGAGGCTAAACCCAGTTCTTAATTTGAAATGCAATCCAATGTGGGAAGGGGCTTTTTGTGGTGAGCGGGCTTTTGTGGTGAGCGGGCTTGCCCCGCGCTGGGCTGCGAAGCAGCCCCACCGGCTCTGCGACTAACCCGTCGCGGGACAATCCCCCCCCTCACCACAGCAACCCAGCTTCCACATAAAGCAGATCTCAGTGATACCTGAAAATAATAAAGGTGCAGCCATGCCCGCAATCCGAATTGGCATCAACCCGATCTCCTGGAGCAACGACGACCTGCCGGCCCTGGGCGGTGAAACGCCCCTGAGCACCGCCCTGAGCGAAGGCAAGGAGATCGGCTACGAAGGCTTCGAACTCAACGGTAAATTCCCCAAGGACGCCAAGGGCGTCGGCGACGTGTTGCGCCCCTACGACCTGGCGTTGGTCTCCGGTTGGTACTCCAGCCGCCTGGCCCGTCGCTCGGTGGCCGAGGAAATCGAAGCCATCGCCGGTCATGTCGAGCTGCTCAAACAGAACGGCGCCACGGTGCTGGTGTACGGCGAGGTGGCCGACTCGATCCAGGGCTCGCGCATCCGCCTGATCGAACGCCCACGTTTCCACAGCGAGCAGGCCTGGCAGGACTACGCTGACAAACTCACCGAACTGGCGCGTTTTACCCTGTCCCAGGGCGTGCGCCTGGCGTACCACCACCACATGGGCGCTTATGTTGAATCCCCGGAAGACATCGACCAACTGATGAACCGTACCGGCCCGGAAGTCGGCCTGCTGTTCGATTCCGGCCACTGCTACATGGGCGGCGGCGAGCCGATTGACGTGCTGCGCAAGCATATCGGGCGTATCTGCCACGTGCACTTCAAGGACGTGCGCAAACCGGTGGTGCAACTGGCGCGCAACCAGATGTGGAGTTTTCCGGATTGCATCGTCAACGGCACCTTCACCGTGCCCGGCGATGGCGATATCGACTTCGCCGAATTGCTCGATGTGCTGCTCGCCGCCCAATACCAAGGCTGGCTGGTGGTGGAGGCCGAGCAGGACCCGGCTGTGGCGCCGAGCTATATCTATGCGAAAAAAGGCTACGACACCTTACGTGCTCTGTTGAATGAGAGGACCGGAAAATGAGCTTGTTGGTCAAAAGCAGCAAACGCGGAAAAACCATGGTCGCCCTGGAAGAAGGGCGCCTGGAGTACGTGGGCTTTGCCGCCTACCGCCTGAGCCTCGGCGAAACCCTTCCGGTCAGCGCCGGTGATCAGGAGCTGTGCCTGGTGCTGCTAAGCGGCCGGGTGAACATTGAGGGCGAAGGCTTCAACTGGCAGAACCTGGGGGATCGCCAGTCGGTGTTTGAAGACAAATCCCCGTTCGCCGCCTACCTGCCACCGGGCACCGATGCGCAAGTTACCGCCTTGAGCGATGTACAGATTGCCGTCTGCGCCGCTCCCGGCACAGAAGGCTACGAACCACGCCTGATCCGCCCGGAAAACTGCAAGCGCAGCGTGCGCGGTAAAGGCGCCAACACCCGCTACGTGTGCGACATCCTGCCTGACAGCGAGCCGGCGCATTCGCTGCTGGTGGTGGAGGTGCGCACGCCGTCCGGGCACTCGTCGAGCTACCCGCCGCATAAACACGACACCGACGACTTGCCGCACCAGAGTTTCCTTGAAGAGACCTACTACCACCAAGTCAACCCGCCCCAGGGCTTTGTGTTCCAGCGTGTCTACACCGACGACCGCAGCATCGACCAGGCCATGGCGGTGGAAAACAGCGACCTGGTGGTGGTGCCCAAGGGCTATCACCCGGTCAGCGTGCCGTATGGCTACGAGTCCTATTACCTCAACGTAATGGCCGGCCCCAAGCGCGCCTGGCATTTCCATAACGACCCGCAGCACAGCTGGCTGCTGGACCTTTAATCAGCGGTTTGGACGGAGAACAACAACAATGAAATCGCCTTTACGTTTCGCCCTTAACCGCATGGTCGCGCCCCAATTGTCCCTGCCGGATTTCATCCAATTGGCGGTAGCGCTCAAGTGCGATGCCATCGAGATCCGCAACGACCTGGCGGACAGACAAATTGAATTCGGCACCCCGGCCAGCCGCGTGCGCGAACTGTGCGCGGTGCAAGGCATTACGGTGCTGTCGATCAACGCGTTGTACCCCTTTGATGTGTGGAACGACGAACGCCGTGCCCAGGCGATCACGCTGGCGACCTACGCGCGCGAATGCGGCGCCCAGGGCCTGGTGATGTGCCCGTTCAACGAGCCGGGTGATACGCGCAATGAAGCCCAGCGCGCTGCCGGCTTGCGCACCGCCCTGAGCGAGCTGGCGCCGATCCTGCGCGAATACGGGATTCTCGGTTTTATCGAACCCCTGGGTTTTGAAGAGTGCGCGATGCGCCGCAAACGCGTGGCGGTGGACGCGATCCAGTCCATCGGCGGCCTGGATGTGTTCCGCCTGGTGCACGACACCTTTCACCATCACCTGGCCAGCGAGCATGAGTTCTTTCCGGAACTCACCGGCCTGGTGCATATCTCCGGCGTGGAAGATGCCGAGGCACCGCTGAATTCGATTCGAGACGGCCACCGCGTGCTGGTGGGCGAGGGCGACATCCTCGGCAACGCGGCGCAGATCGACACCTTGCTCAGCAGCGGCTACAGCGGCTACCTGTCGTTCGAGCCGTTTTCCGAGAGCGTGCATGGCCTGGCCGACATCCAGCAAGCCTTGGGTGCAAGCATCGCCCATTTGCAAAATTTTCGAACCTGACACCGATCAACCTGTGGGAGCTGGCTTGCCTGCGATAGCGATTTATCACATACAGATTCATTGCCTGACACACCGCTATCGCAGGCAAGCCAGCTCCCACATTGGATCGGTGTTGACCAATCGAATTGCATTCACACAAGGTGCAAGTGATGACCACGACAAGATTGACCATGGCCCAGGCCCTGGTGAAGTTCCTGGATAACCAATACATAGAAGTCGATGGCGTGCAGAGCAAATTTGTCGCCGGGGTGTTCACGATTTTCGGCCACGGCAATGTGCTGGGCCTGGGCCAGGCCCTGGAGCAGGACAGCGGTGACCTTGTCGTGCATCAGGGTCGCAACGAGCAAGGCATGGCCCACGCGGCCATCGGTTTCGCCAAGCAGCACCTGCGCCGCAAGATCTACGCGTGCACCGCCTCGGTCGGGCCCGGTGCGGCCAATATGCTCACCGCCGCCGCGACCGCCACGGCCAACCGTATTCCGTTGCTGCTGTTGCCGGGCGACGTCTACGCCAGCCGTCAGCCCGACCCGGTGCTGCAACAGATCGAACAGTTCCACGACCTGAGCATCAGCACCAACGATGCCTTTCGCTCGGTGAGCAAATACTGGGACCGCATCAACCGCCCCGAGCAGTTGATGACCGCTGCGATCCACGCCATGCGCGTGCTCACCGACCCGGCCGAAACCGGCGCCGTGACCCTGGCATTGCCCCAGGATGTGCAGGCCGAGGCCTGGGACTATCCCGATTACTTCCTGCAGAAACGCGTGCACCGTATTGAGCGTCGCCCGGCCACTGCCGCGATGATCGGTGACGCGCTGGCGGCGTTCCGAGGCAAACGCAAACCGCTGATCATCTGCGGTGGCGGCGTGAAGTACTCCGGCGCCAATGCCGCGCTGCAAGCGTTTGCCGAGCGTTTTGATATTCCCTTTGCCGAGACCCAGGCGGGCAAGAGTGCTGTCGTCTCCAGTCACCCGTTGAACGTGGGCGGGATCGGTGAAACCGGCTGCCTGGCGGCGAACCTGCTGGCGCCCGAGGCCGACCTGATCATTGGGATCGGCACGCGCTACACCGATTTCACCACCTCGTCCAAATCACTGTTCAAGCACGCCGAGGTGACGTTTCTCAACCTCAATATCAGCCCGTGCGACGCCCTGAAGCTCGACGGCGTGCAGGTGCTGGCCGACGCGCAGGTCGCGCTTGAAGCGCTCGCCGATGCCCTGGGCGACTACCGTTCCGGCTGGGGCGAGCAGGTGCGCGACGCCAAGGCGCAGCTGGATGCCGAAGTGGACCGCGTGCATCAGGTGGAATACGCCGGCGACGGCTTCGTGCCTGAGGTCGACGACCACCTGGACCGTGCGGTGCTGCGGGAATTCATCGAGCTGACCGGCTCGTGCCTGACCCAAAGCCGCGTGCTGGGCGTGCTCAACCAGAGCCTGGCGGATGACGCCATCATCGTCGCCGCCGCCGGCAGCCTGCCCGGCGACCTGCAACGCGCGTGGCGCAGCAAGGGCGTCAACACCTACCACGTCGAATACGGCTATTCGTGCATGGGCTACGAGATCAACGCCGCCCTGGGCGTGAAACTCGCCGAACCAACCAAGGAGGTCTACGCCCTGGTCGGCGATGGCTCCTACATGATGCTGCACTCGGAGCTGGCCACCTCGATCCAAGAGCGGCACAAGATCAACGTGGTGCTGCTCGACAACATGGCTTTCGGCTGTATCAACAACCTGCAGATCGGCAATGGCATGGACAGCTTCGGCACCGAATTCCGCTTCCGCAACCCTGAGAGCGGCAAGCTCGATGGTGGCCTGGTCCCGGTGGATTTCGCCATGAGCGCGGCGGCTTATGGCTGCAAGACCTACAAGGTCAGCACCGTGGAACAACTGGAATCGGCGCTGGCGGACGCGCGTACGCAAACGGTGTCGACGCTGATTGATATCAAGGTGCTGCCCAAGACCATGATCCACGGCTACCTCTCGTGGTGGCGCGTGGGCGTGGCGCAGGTGTCCACCAGCGAACGCACGAATGCCGCCGCAAAAAAACTCAATGAACACCTGGCGAAGGCCCGGCAGTACTAATAACAAGAGGAGTGTTTGTATGTCTTTGAAGCTTGGAGTGATCGGTACAGGCGCCATCGGCCGGGACCATATTCGTCGTTGCAGCCAGACCTTGCTCAACAGCCAGGTGGTGGCGGTGACCGACATCAACCTTGAGCAGGCCGCCAAGGTGGTTGCGGACCTCAAGCTGGACGCCGAGGTGTACCCCGACGGCCATGCCTTGATCAATTCGCCGCAGGTCGAAGCGGTGCTCGTCACCTCCTGGGGCCCGAGCCACGAAGAGTTCGTGCTCGCCGCCATCGCCGCCGGCAAACCGGTGTTCTGCGAAAAACCCCTGGCGGTCACCGCCGAGGGGTGTCGCCGGATCGTCGACGCCGAGGTGGCCTACGGCAAGCGCCTGGTGCAGGTCGGCTTCATGCGCCCGTACGACGAAGGCTATCGCGCCCTCAAAGCGGTGATCGACAGTGGCCAGATCGGCGAGCCGTTGATGCTGCACTGCGCCCATCGCAACCCCACGGTGGGCGAGAACTACAAGACCGACATGGCGATCACCGACACCCTGATCCACGAGCTGGATGTATTGCGTTGGTTGCTCAACGATGACTACGTGTCGGTGCAAGTGGTGTTCCCGCGCAAATCCAGCAAGGCCCTGGCGCACTTGCGTGACCCGCAGATCGTGCTGCTGGAAACCGTCAAGGGCACGCGCATCGATGTGGAAGTGTTTGTGAACTGCCAGTACGGCTACGACATCCAGTGCGAAGTAGTGGGGGAGACCGGTATCGCAAAACTGCCGGAGCCATCCCAGGTGCAACTGCGCAGCGGGGCGAAGCTGTCCAATGCGATTCTGATGGACTGGAAGGATCGGTTTATCGGTGCATACGACGTGGAGTTGCAGGCGTTCATCGACAGCGTGCGCGCCGGGCAGGTCGGCGGGCCGTCGGCGTGGGACGGGTTCGCGGCGGCGGTGGCGGCGGATGCGTGTATCGAAGCGCAAGGCAGTGAGCAGATTGTGAAGATGAGCTTGCCGGATCGCCCGCGTTTCTACGGCTGAATCACTGGAGAAATACTGTCAAAAATGTGGGAGGGGGCTTGCCCCCGATGGTGGTGGATCAGATAGATATTTATTGACTGACACACTGTAATCGGGGGCAAGCCCCCTCCCACATTTGAATCGGGTTTTCACTTCAAGCAAGGAGTGTAGGTATGCGAATCGGACTAGTCGGCTACGGCCATGGAGGGCGCTTCTTTCATGCGCCGCTGATTGCAACATTGGCCGGTGCCACATTTGTCGGCGTGGTCACCCGGTCTGCGGAACGCCGCCAGCAATTGGCAACCGACCACCCCGGCCTCAAGGCCTTTGATTCCATCGGCCAGATCGTCGAAGCCGGGGTCGATGCGCTGGTGATCTCCACCACGCTTAAAGGGCGTCCCGCATTAGTGCTGGAAGCCATCGAACACGGCGTTGCGGTGGTCAGCGACAAACCCTTCGCCGCCAACGCCGAACAGGCCCAAGCCCTGATCACTGCGGCTGAACGCCAGGGCTCTTTGCTCAGCGTCTACCAGAACCGGCGCTGGGACTCGGACTACCTGACCCTGCGCAAACGCATCGACGCCGGCGCTCTGGGCACCATCACCCGTTTCGAATCCCGCGTGGAACGCTACAGCCCGCAAGCCGTGGGCAACGCCAGCGGTGGCGGCTGGCTGCGCGACCTGGGCAGCCATTTGGTCGATCAGGCCCTGCAACTGTTCGGGCCGGTAGATCGGGTGTTCGCCCAACTGCACTACACCGCCGAACACCCCACCGTGGATCATGGCTTCTTTGTCTCCCTGACCCATGCCAACGGGGTGATCTCTCACCTGTGGGGCAATGCCTTGCAAAACAGCCAGGCCCCGCGTTTCAGGGTCAGTGGCACCGCCGGCTGCTACACCGTCGACGGTTTGGACGGCCAGGAAGACGCCTTGATGGCCGGCAAGTCGCCGAAGACCGAAGGCGAGCATTGGGGCGCTGAAGAACACCGACGTTGGGGCTGGTTCGAACAAGGCCCGGAACGCGAGCGAGTGCCGTCGGAGAAGGGCTGCTGGACGCAGTTCTATCGGCAGTTGCAAGTGGCCGTGCAAGGGCAGGGGCCGTTGCCGGTGGACGCCTATGATGCGCTGGAAACCACCCGTATATTGGACGCCGCACGCCTGAGCGCCGAGCGCCAGCAGGTGGTTTCAACAAAAATAGAATAAAATTCTAAAACAGGTTGATATGGAAATTATTTTCCAATAAAGTCTTTTCCAGGTTGCATAAAGTACGTTCGGACTCGATTCGCACGACTCAACAAAAACAAGATCAAAAACAACCAGGTACCGTCAGATGAAAATCTTCAACGCTGTACTGCGAGTTTTACGCCCTGCCCACACGCCACGCGGCCTGCCCCGCGCCCGGCCGTTCTACTTCTCCTTCCTTAATGTGCTGTGCGTCGAAAACAAAGGCGCGCTGGTGTGCTGCATTCCAGGCGCACCGGTCGTCCGGCTGCCTGCCGAGCTCTGAAAAACGCAACGTCCAAAAAACCAACAAGAAAGTGGAGACAGACCGTTCATGAAGACCCCGATCCGTTTTACCGCGCTGGCCTTGTCCATGCTGCTGGCCAGTGGTTTTGCCTCGGCTGCCGACTTGAAGATAGGCGTGAGCATGTCCGCCTTCGATGACACCTTCCTGACTTACCTGCGCGAAGACATGGACAAGCAAGCCAAGTCCTATCCCAAGGGCGATGGCGTGCAGCTGCAGTTCGAGGACGCGCGTGCCGATGTGGTCAAGCAACTGAGCCAGGTCGAGAACTTTATCAGTCAGAAAGTCGACGCGATCATCGTCAACCCGGTGGATACCGCCTCGACCAAGAACATCATCAATGCGGCGACCAAGGCGGGCATCCCGCTGGTCTTCGTCAACCGCCGTCCCGACCAGAAAGACTTGCCCAAGGATGTGGTCGCGGTGACCTCCGATGACATCGAGGCGGGTCGCCTGCAAATGCAATACATCGCTGAGAAACTCGGCGGCAAGGGCAAGATTGTGATCCTGCTGGGTGACCTGGCGAACAACTCCACCACCAACCGCACCAAGGGCGTGAAGGAGGTGCTGGCCAAATACCCGGACATCAAGATCGAACAGGAACAGACCGGCATCTGGCTGCGTGACAAGGGCATGACCCTGGTCAACGACTGGCTGACCCAAGGTCGCGAATTCAACGCCGTGTTGGCCAACAACGATGAGATGGCCATCGGTGCGTCCATGGCCCTGAAGTCGGCGGGTACCAAGCCGGGCAGCGTGCTGATCGCAGGTGTCGACGGCACCCCGGACGGTCTGAACGCGATCACCAAGGGTGACATGGCCGCGTCGGCGTTCCAGGACGCCAAGGGTCAGGCGGTGGGATCGGTGGAAGCGGCGCGCAAAATGGCCAAGAAGGAGCCGGTCGAGCAGAACGTGATTATTCCGTTCCAACTGATCACTCCGGAAAACGTCGCCCAGTTCAAGTAGCCCTGACATAACAACAATAAACCGGCAGGGCGGTCGTGCCCGCCCTGCCGATGGAGTACCTCCCTATGCTCGCTCAAGCCGCTGTCTCGCAGCCCCCCGGCCTCCAGCCGTTGCCGCTGGACGAACCCTACCTGCTGGAAATCGTCAACATCAGCAAAGGCTTTCCCGGCGTCGTGGCCCTGGCCGACGTGCAATTGCGCGTACGCCCTGGCACGGTGCTGGCGCTGATGGGCGAGAACGGTGCGGGCAAATCCACGCTGATGAAAATCATCGCCGGCATCTACCAGCCCGACGCCGGGGAAATTCGCCTGCGCGGCAAGCCGATCGTATTTGAAACGCCCCTGGCGGCCCAGAAGGCCGGGATCGCGATGATCCACCAGGAACTCAACCTGATGCCGCACATGAGCATCGCCGAGAACATCTGGATCGGCCGCGAGCAGCTCAACAGCCTGCACATGGTCAACCACCGCGAAATGCACCGCTGCACGGCAGAATTGCTGGCACGCCTGCGCATCAACCTGGACCCCGAGGAACACGTGGGCAACCTGAGCATCGCCGAGCGGCAGATGGTCGAGATTGCCAAGGCCGTGTCCTACGACTCCGACATCCTGATCATGGATGAACCGACGTCGGCCATTACCGAGAAGGAAGTGGCCCACCTTTTTTCGATCATTGCCGACCTCAAGGCCCAGGGCAAAGGCATCGTCTACATCACGCATAAAATGAACGAAGTGTTTGCCATCGCCGATGAAGTGGCGGTGTTTCGTGATGGCCACTATATCGGCTTGCAACGCGCCGACAGCATGAACAGCGACAGCCTGATCTCGATGATGGTCGGCCGTGAACTGAGCCAGTTGTTCCCGGTGCGCGAGACGCCGATCGGCGACCTGCTGCTGTCGGTCCGCGACCTGCGCCTGGACGGTGTGTTCAAGGACGTCTCCTTTGACCTGCATGCCGGCGAGATCCTCGGCATCGCCGGGTTGATGGGCTCAGGCCGCACCAACGTGGCGGAAACCATTTTCGGCATCACCCCAAGCGACGGCGGGCAGATTGAACTGGACGGCAAAGCGGTGCGTATCAGCGACCCGCACATGGCCATCGAGAAAGGCTTTGCGCTGCTGACCGAGGACCGCAAGCTCAGCGGCCTGTTCCCGTGCCTGTCGGTACTGGAAAACATGGAGATGGCCGTGCTGCCGCATTACTCGGGTAACGGCTTTATCCAGCAGAAAGCCCTGCGTGCGCTGTGCGAAGACATGTGCAAGAAGCTGCGGGTGAAAACCCCGTCCCTTGAACAGTGCATCGACACCTTGTCCGGCGGCAACCAGCAGAAGGCGTTGCTGGCGCGCTGGCTGATGACCAACCCGCGCCTGCTGATCCTCGATGAACCCACGCGGGGCATCGACGTGGGCGCCAAGGCCGAGATCTATCGTTTGATCTCGTTCCTGGCCAGCGAAGGCATGGCGGTGATCATGATTTCCTCCGAGCTGCCCGAAGTGCTGGGCATGAGCGACCGGGTCATGGTGATGCACGAAGGCGAATTGATGGGCACCTTGGATCGCAGCGAAGCGACCCAGGAAAAAGTCATGCAGTTGGCCTCCGGGATGACGGCAGTCCACTGACGTACAGAATAAAAAAGGTGATTGGCTATGAACGCAATAACGGATAACAAACCGGCGACGGTGCCAACCAAGAGTCGTCGACGCATGCCCACCGAGCTGAGCATCTTCCTGGTGCTGATCGGTATCGGCCTGGTGTTTGAATTGTTCGGCTGGATCGTGCGTGACCAGAGCTTCCTGATGAACTCCCAGCGCCTGGTGCTGATGATCCTGCAGGTGTCGATCATTGGGCTGCTGGCCATCGGCGTGACCCAGGTGATCATCACCACCGGTATCGACCTGTCCTCCGGCTCGGTGCTGGCATTGTCGGCGATGATCGCCGCCAGTTTGGCGCAAACGTCCGATTTTTCCCGGGCGGTATTCCCGAGCCTGACCGACTTGCCGGTGTGGATCCCGGTGGCCATGGGGCTGGGTGTGGGGCTGTTGGCGGGTGCGATCAATGGAAGCATCATCGCCGTTACCGGTATCCCACCGTTTATCGCCACCTTGGGCATGATGGTCTCGGCGCGCGGCCTGGCGCGCTATTACACCGAAGGCCAGCCGGTGAGTATGCTGTCGGACTCGTACACGGCCATCGGCCATGGCGCGATGCCGGTGATCATCTTCCTGGTGGTGGCGGTGATCTTCCACATCGCCTTGCGCTACACCAAGTACGGCAAGTACACCTACGCCATCGGCGGCAACATGCAGGCGGCGCGGACGTCGGGGATCAACGTCAAGCGTCATCTGATCATCGTCTACAGCATCGCCGGCTTGCTCGCAGGTTTGGCGGGGGTCGTGGCGTCGGCTCGCGCTGCGACGGGTCAGGCCGGCATGGGCATGTCCTATGAGCTGGATGCGATTGCCGCGGCGGTGATCGGCGGCACCAGCCTGGCGGGCGGGGTAGGGCGCATCACCGGTACTGTGATCGGCGCGCTGATCCTTGGTGTGATGGCCAGCGGGTTTACCTTTGTCGGGGTGGACGCGTATATCCAGGACATCATCAAGGGCCTGATCATTGTGGTCGCAGTGGTGATTGACCAGTATCGCAACAAGCGCAAGCTCAAACGCTGAGATCGTCTTACGGCCAACACACATCAAATGTGGGCGCTGGCTTGCCTGCGATTGCATCCACTCGGCAGCCCTGACGGACCGAGTCGCCTGCATCGCGGGCAAGCCCGACGCCCACACTTGATCTTTATCAGGCCGTTCTAACCGTTTGTCTTCTATATAGCTCCACAACACTGAATTTCTTGCTATAAACGCACTCCGATAACCATTCGCCAAGCCCGTCCTGGTGCCTTTTGGGGTTATCTCGGAAAAATTGCCTGTCATTTCAGTTGCTGCGCCCTCAAGTCGGCCTTAGACTGCCGCCCCTCGTAAATTGAGTGCCGGGTGGCGCTTGAAATGGACGGCGCCTTTCCGAGACCTGCAGAGGTCGACCGGAACGCTCCCTTATTCGCCTTAATGCACGTATTTTTTATAGAGAAATCAATGACAAAGGAAAAGTTGCTGGCCATGCCGGCGGATGACTACATGAATGCCGAACAGCACGCTTTTTTCGAGAAGTTGCTGCAAGACATGAAAGTGGAACACCACGAGCGCATCGAACAGAACCGCATCGCCATTGAAAGCCTGGACACCCCGGCTGACCCGGCTGACGCCGCTTCCGTGGAAGAAGAGCGCACTTGGCTGGTCAATGCCATCGACCGCGACCAGCGCATGCTGCCGCAACTTGAGCGTGCACTGGAACGCATCAAGGAAGATTCTTTTGGCTGGTGCGATGACAGCGGCGAGCCGATTGGCCTCAAGCGCCTGCTGATCAGCCCAACCACCAAATACTGCATCGAAGCGCAAGAGCGCCACGAGCAGATCGACAAGCATCAGCGCCAAGCCTGATGCGGTGAAGCTGGGGGATCGCCACGCCGTTCCCCCAGGGAAAGACCCCGTTACACCCCCTCTATTGATCTGCTGCAAGCTACCCCACTAAAGGCCCATGGATAATGGCCCGATAGTGGCGTTTAATGCAGTGACAATAACGACAAGCAGTGGGGTGGCGAAGATGGCTGGAGACGGATCTCTGATGGGCGCAGCAGTGCCACCGCAACCGGTGGTGCGCGGGTTGCCCGGCTGGTTCACGCAGCTGATGCAGAGCGCCGCCCTGGTGTTGCTACTGCTGGGCCTGGCGTTTGCCAGCCTGCCGCTGTACCTCTGCCTGCCACTGGCCTTGCTGGTGATCTGGCTGCCTCAGCTGAAACGCCGCACGCCGGTTATTGCGTCTGCCGAGGCCGTCGATGCCATTGGCGAGCTGACTCGCGACCTGTCCCACACCACCAGCCATAACGCATTGTCCGCTGCCGGCGTGGCCTATTCGGTCAAGCAACTGGCCGCCCGGTTGCAGTCGCAGTTGAGCGCCGCCAAGCAGATTGTCAGCAGTGCCGAAGTGATGATTGGCACCGAAAAGATCACCTCCCAACTCAGTCGTGAGGCTCTGGAAGCCGCGAGCCAAGCCCATCAGCGCAGCACCGAGGGCCGCGAAGTGCTGGCCCAATCAATTACCCGCATGCACCAACTCAGCCAGCGCGCCAACGCGAGCCGTGAACTGATCGAAGCCTTGAGCCAGCGCAGTGAAGAAATCCAGCGGGTGACCCTGGTGATCCAGTCCATCGCCAGCCAGACCAACTTGCTGGCGCTCAATGCGGCCATTGAAGCGGCGCGGGCCGGTGAACACGGTCGTGGCTTCGCGGTGGTCGCGGATGAAGTGCGCGGGCTGGCCGGCCGCACGGCCACGGCCACCGATGAAGTGGGCGTGATGGTGGCGGATATCCAGCAACGTACCGCCCAGGTGGTGGAGCAGATTCGCCAGCTTTCGGCGGACCTGCACACTGGCGTCGAGCAGGTGGAGCACGCTGGCGAGCAGTTGCAAAGTATCGCAACGCTGGCGGCGGGTGTGGAAGGCCAGGTGAATGAAATCGCCCAGGGCACCGACACCAATCGCACCCAGCTCGACAGCCTGTTCCATGCCGTGGAACAGATGCGCAGCGACCTGGCCGTCAGTGACCAGCAAACCCGTCAACTGGCCGATGCCGCCGTGCAGATGGAGGGTCAGGCCGAAACCATCAGCGAGCGCCTGGCGGCAGTCGGGCTGGATGACTACCACCAGCGTATCTACGACCTGGCCCGCGAGGGTGCGAGCCGGATTGCCGCGCAATTCGAAGCCGATGTGCAACAGAACCGCATCAGCCTGGATGACCTGTTCGACCGCAGCTACACGCCGATTGCCAACACCAGCCCGAGCAAGTACCACACCCGGTTTGACGGCTACACCGACCAGGTGCTGCCGGCGATCCAGGAGGCGCTGTTGCCACGGCATGAAGGGTTGGTGTTCGCCATCGCCTGCACGCCGCAGGGCTATGTGCCGACGCACAACAAAGCGTTTTCCCAGGCGCTGACCGGCGACATGCAAGTGGATGCGGTGCAGAACCGCACCAAGCGCAAGTTCGAAGACCGCACCGGGATCCGCTGTGGCAGCCACCAACAGGCAGTTCTGCTGCAAACCTATACCCGCGACACCGGGGAGTTGATGCACGATCTGTCGGTGCCGATCATGGTCAAGGGTCGGCACTGGGGCGGCCTGCGCCTGGGCTATAAACCCGAGGCTGTGAGGCGCTGACGTAAATTAGGCTTTTCCGGAATGGGCATAGGTATCGACACATATTGTAGTGAGCGGGCTTGTCCCGCGCTGGGTGGCGAAGCCGCCCCAATAAAGACATCGCCGAGTTCCAGATAGAACTAGGTCGCTTGGTTTGGGGCGGCTTCGCCACCCAGCGCGGGGCAAGCCCGCTCACTACAGGGAGATTTTTCAGCCTTTGAACGTTGTGTAGATATCTACCGTCAGTGCGGTTGATGCAGGCGTTGGTTGAGTTCGTCCACCGCGATCGCCCATTCGGCGTCTTCGCGCAGCTCTTCCTTGAGAAAACTTGCCTGTTGTGCGGACCAGAAAGGCGCATCGATCAACTTCACGTCGTCAGGCAAAGGGTGCGCGACGATAAACGCATCGATGGCCTCCGGAGTTGAATCCAGGCCCAATTGTTCAAACAGGGTTTCAAGGGTGGGGATTGGCGCGTCCATTTCGTTCTCCATGCAGGGTGGTCGTTATGCATGGGAGGGTTGTGGCGCGGTAGAGTTCTATCGGATGTCAGGAATTCAGGGCCCCGGCATCCACAGCGGTCTTTAACGCCTTGGCGGCGTCCTTTGCGGCGATGGCGGCGGCGTCGGCGGTTTTGAACCAGCGGTCTTTTTCCACCTGGTGTGTGGTGACAGTGGTCAGCGGTGGCTTGGCCCGCATGACAATCACTGCTTGAAATTCACCGTCTACCTCCCTTGCGTCGCCATGGATGAAAAATTCGCCGATATCAAATTCCGTCACGTAGAGCCTTCCCTTGGAGATAACTGCACTGGAGAAACCTGGCCCGCGGGGCACAAACTTCAGTGGACGGGCCAGTATGGCAGTTGTTGCGGGTCGGCGGCGCAGTTAAGTTACCCGGCGGACGAAACGATTGCGCTGTGGGAGGCCTGCAACAGGGCTTCAAGTTTCTTGGCCAGCTCACAGGCCTTGACATGATCGCTGCGAAAGCCTTTGATTCGACCACTGAGCACTTCACGGATGTGGAAAAAGTTTCTGCCGGCAGGTACGACTTGGTAGAGAACCGAATCCGAGTACCCACCAAAGCCGTTCAAACGGTAGTATTGAGCGCTGTCCTGACAGGATGAACGGGTGTGCGAAGACATAGCGCTGTAGGGTGATCGTTGCATGGCCTGCTCCTTTCGATCTAGCCGGATGACGTTATTGCAGCGTTTTGAGTGGTTTTGATCCTTGCTGCTGTTTTAGTATTGTTGTCGCCGGCCCGCGCACGGTTCCACGACAGTGTGTTTATTTGTGTTTGCGTGTCGGAAAACTGCATTTTTAATCAGGTTATTCTCTGAAGTTGGTCGGCGCGTATTCTCGTGCCGTGAAACCTGTGATCTCCTGTGGTGCCTGATGACCTCGCACAAGGTCTATCGCATACGTGCGCACTCGTCTTACGGCGCGATGGCGGGATTAACTTCAGTTTTTTTCAAAGAATGAGTGATGTGGTCGTGCCGTGATGGCCGTTTTTTTGTGCTGCCCGCTCTGGCGGACAGCGCTCTTTTCGATGTGGGGGCGTTTCCTTGGCAGTCAGTAATCTGGATATGCACGCGTTATTCGTGCTGGGTGATTTGCGCGCAAAGTTGGTTAAACAGTTTCAATCCCGTTTCGTTTACATCACCGAGCAGACGCCGGAAGGCATCTACATCGCCGAAATCGATACCGAAGCGGCGATGGTGGTGGATGACAAGCCCCGCCTGGAACTCAAAGTCGGTGACCATTTCCGCGCGGCGGTGTTGCCGAGTCGTGAAGGCGGCAAGTTCGAGTTGAAGTTCCGCGACATCAAGTTGACCGTCTATGGCTTGGGCGAATACGCCTTTGTGTCTTCAGCCGAAGGCCAGGGAATTGTGTTCAAGGAAGGCCACAGCGTGATGCTGGTATTTGCCGCCACCGAGCAACTGCAGGAAGGCCTGACCAAAACCCTGAAGGCCGTGACCGGCAAGGCCGCCAAATGGCGCAAGGGTGAACTGGTGACGTTCAAGGCCAGTGAATAATCAGTAAAAACAGCGAACACCCGTTATCTCCCGGAACCTCTACTACAGTTGAGTTGACTTAATTGTTCAGAGGCTTCGCGCATACGCAGCAAAGCCGTCCGCCATTGGCTGCGATATCGCGAGGTGCGAAGGCATGAAAGGATTGAGAACACTGTTGGCAGCATCCCTGACGACCCTGGCACTGTCAGTGACGACGTTGCCGGTTTCAGCGGCCCAGGCACCGATCCATTTTGCCGACTTGAACTGGGAAAGCGGCAGTCTGATCACTGAAGTGTTGCGGGTGATTGTCGAGAAGGGCTACGACCTGCCCACCGACACCTTGCCGGGCACCACCATCACCCTGGAAACCGCCCTGGCGAAGAACGACATTCAGGTGATCGGCGAAGAATGGGCCGGCCGCAGCCCGGTGTGGGTCAAGGCTGAGGCCGAAGGCAAGGTGGTAGGCCTGGGCGATACCGTCAAAGGCGCAACCGAAGGCTGGTGGGTGCCGGAATACGTGGTCAAGGGTGACCCTGCCAAAGGCATCAAGCCCCTGGCGCCGGGCCTCAAAAGCGTGACGGACCTGGCGCATTACAAGGACGTGTTCAAGGACCCCGAATCCCCAGGCAAGGGGCGCTTTCTCAACAGCCCGATCGGCTGGACCTCGGAAGTGGTCAACAAACAGAAGCTCAAGGCCTACGGCCTGGATGACAGCTACGTGAACTTCCGCAGCGGTTCGGGCGCGGCACTGGATGCCGAGATTGCCTCGTCGATCCGGCGTGGCAAGCCGGTGCTGTTCTACTACTGGTCGCCGACGCCGCTGATGGGACGCTACAAGCTGATCCAGCTGGAAGAACCGCCGTTTGATGCCGAGGCGTGGAAGACCCTGACGGATGCAGATAACCCTGATCCGAAGCCGACGCGGTCGTTGGCGTCGAAGTTGAGTATCGGCGTTTCTACGCCGTTCCAGAAGGAACATCCGCAGATTGCCGAGTTCTTTGAAAAGGTCGAGTTTCCGATTGAACCGCTGAATAAAGCCTTGGCGACCATGAGCGAAAATCACACCGCGCCACGTGAGGTGGCCCAGGCGTTTCTCAAGGAACATCCCGAGGTGTGGAAGGCATGGTTGACCGAGGATGTGGCGCAGAAGGTTGAAGCCAGCCTGAAATAACCACGGATCTTTCAGTTCAATGCGGATCAAGTGTGGGAGGGGGCTTGCTCCCGATGCAGCGTCTTAGTCACGGCATGGTTGACTGATTCACCGCTATCGGGAGCAAGCTTCCTTCCACATTCAGTTGCATTCCAAGATTAGAACCGGGTCTGTACCGCCAACTCAAAGGTTCGTGGCGAGCCCAAGTAATACGCCGGCGACACATGCGCAAACTCGGCATACACCTCATTGGTCACGTTGCGCACCCGGCCCGTCACCGAGGTGTGCGAGTCCACCTTATAGCGCAGGAACGTTCCGAACAGCGTGTAGGCTGGAACCGTCTGGGTGTTGGCATTGTCCGCAAACACCTCGGCCACATACCGCGCATCCACGCCACCTTGCCAGTCCTCGGCAAAATCATACGTCAGCCACAGGTTGCCCACGTGCTTGGGCACGTTGGTGGGCGTGTTGCCTTTGCGTGAGACTACCGCGCCGCTGGCGATTTTCTCATTGAAGTCCTCGTATTCGGCGTCAACCCAGGCGAAGTTGCCTTCCGCCAGCAGCCTGGGCGTGATGCGCAGTGAACTCGCCAACTCGATGCCCCTGGAAGACTGCGCGCCGACCGGGATGCTGTTGGTGGGATCCAGCGGATCGGTCACGGCAAAGTCCTTGCGCTCGATCTTGTAGGCCGCCACGGTGGCCGAGCCACGGCCGTCCAGGTAGTCGAACTTACTGCCCACTTCCCACTGTTTGCCCGTCGAGACCTCAAACACTTGCGTGGTGGTCGTCGGTTGCTCGGCGGCGGTGCTGTATTGCACATACACATTGGCCGAGGGGATGAACTGATAGGTCAGGCCCACGCGGCCGGTCACCGGTTCCCAGCGGCGCTTGAAGTGGCGGGGGTTGGTGGCGGTTATCGCCCGGTGGTTGGTGACGTCCAGGTCTATGGCGTCATACCGCAAGCCGGTCAGCAGCGACAGTTTATCGGTGAGGCCCAGACGGTTCTCCACGAATAATGCCTGGGTGGTGACTTCGTTGGTCTTGTCCTTGCCGACGTTCTCTCGGGTTCGCGGGATGTCATAGAAGTGGCCGGAATCGAAGTTGTTCGGGTCTACCACGCTGTTGCCTGGCACATTCAGTGGGGTGTTGGTGGTGCTGTTGACCTTGTACTCGAAACCGCCGGACCAGGTGGTCGAGAGGCCGAAAATGTGGTCCTCGTGGCGCCACTCGAACTGGTTACCGTTTTGTTCGCCCTGATGGCGCACCTGATAGGCCGTCGAGCGGTTTACCGCGCTGTTGTCGGCGTTGTACTGGTAGGTTTCCAGGTTGCGGTAATCGCGCTGGCTGTCCAAATGGTAGAGGGTGTTTTTCAGCGTGGTGCTGTCGTTGAGGCGGTAGTCGATGATCGAACGCACCCAGAGCGTGCGCTGTTCGTAGCGGCCGTCGGCGACGTTGTAGTTGTTGAAGCGGTTGCGCTTGTCGATCTTCAGTTCGCCGACCTTGGGGTTGAGCACCGGTGTGCCCCAGTAGGGGCTGTCTTCATGCTCATCCTGGTATTCCAGCGCCAGGGTGTGGGACAGGTTCGGGGTGAGATCGCTGAGCAGGGAAAACGCCAGGCTCCAGGCGTCGCGCTGGTCGCGGTCGATGTAGCTGTGGTTGGTGCTGCGGCTTACATCCAGGCGAGCGTAGTGCTGCACCTCGGCGCCGGGGTCGGTCAGGGCATGATTGACACCGAAGGCCATGCCGGCGGTGTCATAACTGCCGTAAGTGAGTTGCCCTTCGGCAGCCTGTTCCTCACGGGTGGCCAGCTTGGTCACGTAGTTGAGCGAACCGCCCACTGAGCCTGCGCCGTTGATCAGCGAGGAGGGGCCGCCCACCAGCTCCACCCGGTCATAGATCCACGCATCCACCGGGCGTGCCAGGCCGGTGGCGACGTTGATGCCGTTGAACATCTGGGTGATCTGGCTGCTGGTAAAACCACGGTAGGAGACAAACCCGCCAAACCCCGGTGGAGCGCTGGCGTTGACGCCGGGCAAGGTATTGGCCGCATCGCGGAAAGTCTTGGCGCCGTGGCGCTCGATGTCATTGCGAGTGGCGATGGCCACTGACGCCGGGGTTTCCCGCACGCTCAAGCCCAACCGCGACGCCATGCCGCTGGATTGGTCCAAAGCCAAACCGGGCTCGACGGCTTGTTCGCCATCGATGGTCGTCGGGGCCAACTCAAGGGCCCAGGCGCAGACAGGCAGGCAGCCGAACAGGCCCGCCAACAGGGGTAGATGTTTCATGGTTGAATCCTGAAAAACTTGGCTTGAAAGCAACGCACAGCCATCCGTATTTCCTTGCGGAAACGGCGCTCAGTGCAGATCAGAAAGCGAAGGACTCAGGCGAAGGCAGGCGGCGCGCGCGGGTGGGCCGTGGGCCAGGTGAAGCGGGCAGGGATGTCAGCAGCCAGGACGAAGGCAGGCGGGGGGGCATGAGGCTGTGGCAGCACCGCCACATTCAGGCTGGAACTCAGCGCCGGGCCCATGCCGCCGGTGGAACACAGCGGACAACCAAACGCCTTGGACAGTGTAGGCAAATTCTCTTCAGGGGCATTGGACGGCGTGGGCGCCTGGGTGCGCGGGTCCACCGTACAAAACTGACCGCCGATGCCATTGAGCTGCATCCCGACCATCTGCCCATGACCGATGCTGCAGGCGAACACATTGAACAGGACGCAGCAGTAAAGCATCCAGGCAATGAGCGAGCGATCGGCACGGGCAAGTTTCATGGGGCGGCACTTTACCATCAGCCGCCGACGAAATGCCTGCAGAAAATCTCAGGGCGACTATTCTGTTTCGCACCTTTTCAGGGAGAGCCAGCCATGAGCTTTGTTGTCGCACGATGGATTGTCGGCGTTTTTACCTGCATCAGCATGGTCCACCTCTACTGGGCCGCCGGCGGCAAACTCGGCAGCCTCGCCGCCATCCCCCAACTGCCCGGCGAATTCGCCAGTGGCCCAAAGCCAGCGTTCAAGCCCTCGGCGCTGGGGACGTTCCTCGTGGCGATGGGGCTGGTGGCGATTGCGCTGTTGGTGTGCCTGCGGGCTGGGCTGTACTTCTCGGCGGTGTCCCATGGGGCGCTGCAGTGGGGGATCAGCGCGATTGCCGTGGTGATGTTTGCAAGGGCGATTGGGGATTCGGAGTTGGTGGGGTTTTTCAAGAAGGTGGGTGGGTCGCGGTTTGCGAGGTTGGATACGTATTTTTATTCGCCATTGTGTTTGGTGTTGGGGGTGGGGTTGTTGGTGGTGGCGTGGGGGTGAGGGGGATTAATGCGGGATACGTAAAAAGCTAGAAGAAGAAAAAGAGGCCTGTTCGGTTTTTGATCGCAAGGGTGTTTAGATCGATTAATTTTTTTATAGTAGATGAGTTTTCGGGCGTCAGATGGTTATTGAGGATCGCTAAGGTTTTGTTGAGCTCCTCAAGGTTGTAGATGACTTCGTCTTCGTAGTCGTCAATTATTTTTCCCAGCGTGGTGTTTATTGCTTCTAGCGCGCCTGACTGTAGAAGTTGTTCGTACTCTTCGTGGGTGAGCGTAACGCTTTCGAGTAAAGAGTCCGGGCAGTCGTCTACGTCTAATAAACTCATGGCCTCTAAGGTAAGTGGGGTACAGATTACTTTCATTTTTTGTGTACCTTTTTATTAAAGTGGGTGGCTTCATTGTATTCGCTTTGCGTTCTACCGATTTGCTTTCCTGAAGGGGATGTCTTGTTGTTAGGGACCACGCCTTCAAGACTCAAGTAGCGCCTTTTTCCCGGCTGTGATGGGTCATGGATTCTGAAGTAGTCCCCATTGAGGTCCTCTACAATTTCAACGCCATTTGCAGGGTTCTTGTAGATTTTCTTGCCTTTGTCTGTCGTCGTCACGATTGGGTCAGTGCCGGCAAACTTGACGATGTTTTCATCTAAGCTTGCTACCTTCCAGTTTGAGGAATACTTAGCTGCTCGCTCAGCTCCCCCAGTTTTAGGTAGTTCAGCTTCTCCTGGATCCACTTTTGTCGACTTGGCCGGATCCTTAGCACTCACCTCCGCCCCACACCCGTCTTCTCCAGGGCAGTTATTCAACCCCAACGGGTCTATCCATCCTGTAGGGTTGGGCACGTACTGGTACGCATTGATCCCACCCGCCAGCTTCACTGGATCCGGTGTCAGGTACCGACCAATATCCGGATGGTAGTAGCGATGGCGGTTGTAGTGCAGCCCGCTTTCTGGATCGAAGTATTGGCCCTGGAAGCGCAGCGGGTTGTCGATTTTTCCGATGTCGAGCCGGGTGATTTCGCCGTATGCGCGGTAGTGCGCGGACCAGACAATTTCTCCTTCGGTGTCGGTGAGTTCTTGTGGGGTGCCGAGGTGGTCAAGTTGGTAGTGGTAGACCTTGGTTTCTTTTGGGCCGAATCCTTCCAGTAGAGCCAGTGGACGAAAGCTGTCCGGTTCATAGAGGTAGCTGCGGTGACGGTCCGCATGGTGTTCGGCGATGAGTGTGTCGCCTTGCCAGAAGAACTCGGTGGTTACGTCGTCGACGGTTTTGCTGATACGCCGCCCAAACGGGTCGTAGCGGTAGCTGGCGGTCTGGCCGTTAGGTTGGGTGATGCCGATCAGCCGATGCTGGCAGTCGTAGCGGTACTCGGTGACGAGTGCGTGGCCTTTGCCGCGGCGTTCGCGGATGAGGTTGCCGAAGGCGTCGTAGTCGTAATGGTGTTCGCCTTGGATCATCAGGCGGTTGCCGGCGACGATGTCGGGGCCCGGCCGGTCTTGCATGAGCAGGTTGCCGGCGGGGTCGTGGCCGAAGCGTTCTGGCTCTTCTTGGGAGTGGTTGGCGCGGGTGAGGCGGCTTAGTGGGTCGTAGTGGTAGTGGTGCTCGCCTTTGCGGGTGTCGAGCAGGCGGGTGAGGTTGCCGGATTTGTCGTAGTCGTAGTGGCGTTGGTAGAGGGTGTATTCCTGCTGGGTGACGGCGTGGGCATGCAAGCGTTGCTGGTCGTCGTAGTGGTAGTGGCTGATCAGTTGGCCTTGTTGGCGTTGGTGTTCCTGGCCGGCTTTGTAGAGATGCGAAGTGAGGATCTCGCCGTTCAGTTCGACGGTGGCCAGGTGGCCGCCTTTGTCGTGGTTGAAGGTGAGGCGGTTGTTGTCGGGCAGGCGCAGGTTTGTAAGTTGGCCGCAGGCGTCGTAGCCGTAGCGCAGGGTTCCCCAGCCTTGGTGTTCGGCGGTGAGGCGGTTTTGGACGTCGTATTCGTAGGCTAAAAACCAATTACCGTCGTCAACGCTGAGGAGATTGCCCTGGCGGTCGTAGGCATAGTCGACAGAGTTTCCATCAGGCAGGGTTTTTCTTACGAGCCGACCGGCGTGGTCTCGCTCGTAGCGGGTAACCAACTGACTGCCGTCATCGCCGTGTTCCGTCTTTTCCTGAAGGTTGCCGTTGAGGTCGTAAACGTAAGCGGTGCGCTGACCGTCAAAGCCGATCTCCTGTTGGATCAGGCCGTTGGCGTGGTAATCAAGCTTGTAGGTTTCGCCAACCTCGTTTTCGATTTCAGTCAGTAACAAGCGTACGTTGTCGTAGCGGTAGTTGACCTGGCTGCCATCGGCATTGATGCGGCGGCTGATCAGGTGCAGGCCGTCGGCGTATTCGTAGCGGGTGACGTTCCCCAGTTCATCGCGTTCGGAAGTGATTTTTCCGTAGGGGTTGTAGGTATATTTACGCGTTTCGCCGCTCGGCAAGACGATTTGGACTAACCGCCCAACGTCGTTCCACTCAAATTGTGTGAGCGCACCGTGCTCATCTTCTTGGGAGATTTTTCGGCCAAGATCGTCATAGCGATAACGCTTGATCCCACCATTCGGCAACTGCTCTTCAAGCAACTGCCCACGTTCATTCCAAACCAACGTCTGACAGCTGTGATCCGGATACCAAACCCCAACCAGCTGCCCATATTTGTTGTAGCTGTAGTCAATAGCGTTGCCGTCAGGATCGGTCCTGCGCGTCACATCCCCCTGATCATTCCGCTCATACTTCCAAA
>NZ_FPCE01000016.1:0-164393 GCF_900116845.1 Pseudomonas sp. OV546
CCGTTGTCATCCCAGGCATACCGCGTGTCCATCTGCGAGAAACTGGCCCAATGCCGCACACACCGCGCCGCCTTACCAGCCCGTTCCCACTCCCAAAAGAAGCTCGCCCCACCGGCCAAACCACGCTCAAGAATGACGTGCTGTTCGTCGTACCGATAAACCTCGCGTTCACCGACAGCATTGGTCGCAGAAAGCAGTCGCCCAGCACCGTCATACGCGTAGGAAACAACGTTCTGTTCCGTCACCCAGACAAAAGGCTCAAGACCCGTGGCCCGATGGATCTGATAATCCACCGCAACGATCCGCCCCGACGCATAACGCAAAAACAACGAACGCCCGACACCGTTATCCAGCCGCTCAATCTGCCCCAGATAATTGCGGGAAATGCGCAACCGGTTGTCATACGCATCGCTGATCGCCGTCAGCACACCGTCGCGAAAGTGGTAGAACCGTGACGACTGAGCCAGCACCAACTCATCGGGCGAAGCCCCCAAGTAGATCGCCGCTTCAGCCAAACTATTGGTAATCGCAGGCCGAGAAACCGTAGGCAAGGGCAGGGCAGTCGACCGATTCTCATGATCGGTCCAAACAACCGAGTCGCCGGAAACGCTCAACCGATGCGCCAGCGAGTGACTCCAACCAAACCCCAACCCACAATCCACTTCCACCGCACTGGTGCGGTACAAGCGCGTCCACTCAAACGGCAACACCCCGTCCAACGCCCCATCGGTCAGCGTCAGCAGTTCCTCGCCGGTGACCATCGACACCGGGCAACCGTTAGTGGCTGTTTTGTCCGAAGACGCGGCCGCCTCTCCAGCCGGGTTCTTAGCAACAGCCGGCACGTCATCCACAGGCTCCTGCCGCACCAACACCGTCCGCTGCTTGGCCTTGTCCCGAACCACCGGCACCGGGTTGGCAACCACCTGATCCCCAGCCTTCAACGGCACATCCGGAATCGTCTTGATCGGCGTCCCCGCGCTGCCCAGCAATAACGGCTTGGCCGTTTCGACATGCGCTTCCAGCCGAGGCCCGACCACTTGATCAGCCAGCCGCTCCAGCCATTTGCGTGCTCTACCCGATTTGATAGGCCCCAACACCTGCATGCCCAGGCGAACCTGAACCCCCATGCCCCGCGTCGCCCAGATCAAGAAAAGATTGATCAGTACCTCGCCGGTCATCTCGCCTAACAGCTCGTACATCTCAGGCGGCGGCAGCAGGCGTATCCAGGCGACCATGGCCGACAGATAGATAAACAAAAGCGGTTCATCGCTGAGCACGAGCAGGCCATGGGCAATGGCGTCTTTGCCCAGTTTCAGCAGTTCGTCGAGTTCGGCCTGTGAGACGTACTGCAGCAACTTCTGGCTATTGGCTTTGATATCCGCCAGCAGCTCGAACAACTGGGTGAGGTTGTCCCACAGGTTGTAGAGCGCCTTGGCAATCCCAGTTGAGAACGCCAGGCCTTGCATCGCGCTGCGCTCGAACGGCGTGGCGCTGGCAAAGTCTTTCCATTGCGGCTTGAAGGTCTTCGTCCACTCATCACGCAGGCCCATTTCCAGCCCCGCGATCACCGACTGATAAGACGCGTACAGCGCCTTGACATGATCCTTGGAGACATTGGGGTAAAAGGTGATTTGGTAGCGTTGATCGCGGGTGCAGTCGCTGACTTCGAGAATGCCACTGGGGCCTATGGTGCGATGGATCGGCGGGCCCATTGGGCTGCCGTCAGGAGCAATGGCCTGCAGCATCACCGGGGTATTGCCGATCGGCACGAACCGCGTGCTCTCGAACATATGCACCAGGGTCAACGAGCCCTGGGCCTTGCAGAGGGCAACCGTGGAGTTTGGTTTTTTGGACGATACGGGAGCAATGAGGGAAACTTCTTCCCCTACCTTGAACACCTGCTCCACTTCCAGGGCCGAACCGCTCCAGAAGCTCTCGGCCCATTCGTCAAAGGTATTCAGGCAATTGCGGAAGTCACGAAAAACGCTGTCGACGTCCGGCTTCTTGTCATCCATGGGGGACAGGACGAACTTGGCGATAACCGGAATCATGCGACGGCCCCATTCAGTGGGGCACGGATAGAGAAGTGCATCGGCGGTCCCTCGCGCTGATTGATCAGGCGAGAGACTTTGGAGAGGTTGAAAGGGAAAAGATGTCGGCGTTATTCGCGGGTAAAGCTAGGAAGTTTCGCCAAAACCTCGGGTAAACCGTGGTTTTGGTGTAGGCAGAAGATTACAGGTTGAACAGTCCTACAGCTTCAGTTGCCCAATTGCCTTGCTCAACTCCCCGGCCAAGGTTGCCAGTTCATTGCTGGTGGTCGCCGAGTCCACGGTTTGCTGCACGGTGTTCTCGGTCACATCTCGTATGCTCACCACGGCGCGGTTCATTTCTTCGGCGACGTGGCTCTGCTGTTCGGCGGCGACGGCGATCTGGGTGTTGCTTTCGCGCATCTGCGCCACGGCGCCGGTGATTTCGGCGAGTGCGGCGCCGGCTTCCTGGGCTTGCTGTACACAATCGTCGGCCTTGAACGAGCTTTCCTGCATGAAGTCCACTGCGTCACGGGTGCCGTCTTGCAGTGCCGAGACCATGCGGGTGATTTCGTCGGTGGAGCTTTGCACGCGTTTGGCCAGGTTACGCACTTCGTCGGCAACCACGGCAAAGCCACGGCCCATTTCCCCGGCGCGGGCGGCTTCGATGGCGGCGTTGAGGGCGAGTAGGTTGGTCTGTTCGGCGATGCTGTGGATCACGCTGACCACGCCGTTGATTTTCTGGCTGTCCTCGGCGAGTTTCTGGATCATTTCGGCCGTCTGTTGCACCCCCGTGGACAGGCCTGCAATCGAGCGTTGCACACGGGTGACCACTTCCTGGCCGCTGCCGGCGAGGGTGTCGGCGGTCTGCGACAGATCCCGGGTAGCGCCGGCATGTTGGGCAATGTGATGGACGGTGGCGGTCATCTCGTTAATGGCAGTGGCGGCCTGGTCGGTTTCGCTTTGCTGGCCGAGCATGCCGTGCTGCACCTCGTTCATGCTGCTGGCCAGCCGCGCAGCACCCTCGTCCAGTTGCCGGGCGGTACGCGCGACGGTGTTGACCACGCGCTGGTAACCGGCCTGCATGGCGTTGAAGGCGCTGGCCATCTGGCCAACTTCATCCTTGCACGCCAAGGGCACGCGGGCGGACAGGTCGCCGGTTTTTTCCACGTGCAGCATCACGTCTTTTAGCGTGTTGAGCTGGCTGAGCAGAAAGCGGATCAGCAATTGCGAGGCACCGAGCATCGCCAGCATCAGGATCAACACCGCCACCGCGTAGTTGGCGAAGCGTTCGGTGAACACCTGGCTCAAGCTGGGGGCGTAGGCGAGCACGGCGACGTGTTGCCCGTCGGGGCGGGCGATCACTTCGGCACCCATCAGTGGGTTTTCGCCAAAGAGGGGCATGTGATTGAGTTCGACCCAGCCGTTGGCGTTGCTCAGGGCTGACAGGTCTTGATCGGCCAGTTGTGGGACTTGGCCACCTGCGAACGTCAGCCAAAGCTCTCCCTTGGGCAGCGTTTTGTCCGCCGGCCAGGCGCTGAGTAACCGCGCTTGCGCCTGCACCGAGGCGTGTGACGCCGTGCTGCGGGCCTGTTGTTCAAGCTGCACGGCGTAGAGCACCAGCAGCAGTGTGGTAATGAAGGCGACCGCATTGACGGCCCAGAATTTGTACTTCAGCGAGATATTGCTAAGCCAGGCACCCATGGAAGGTTTTCTCTGATAGCGGAAACAGCATTGGCAAGGTGCCATTATTGTGCCGCTACTCAGGAAAACCGTTTTGACATGGGTCAATGCGCCGCATCAAACAGTGGCAGGCAAACCGAAAAAAGCGCGTGCGCTGGCGGTGCTGTGTTGGGCCAGGTCTTCCACGTTTTCGTTGCGGTGCAGGGCGACTTCGCGCAGTACCTCCGGCAGATAGGCGGGCTCGTTGCGACCATTTTTCGGTTTTGGGCGCAGTGTGCGTGGCAGCAGGTAGGGCGCGTCGCTTTCCAGCATCAGACGGCCTCGGGGAATTTCCCTGACAAGTGGGTGCAGGTGCGTCCCACGGCGTTCGTCGCAGATCCAGCCGGTGATACCAATGTGCAAGTCGAGGTCGAGGTAGCTGAACAACGCTTGCTGTTCGCCGGTAAAGCAATGCACCACGGCGGCGGTGAGGTGGTCGCGGTAGCCCTTGAGGATCTCCAGCAGGCGCACGTTGGCGTCGCGTTCATGGAGGAACACCGGCAGTTTCAGCTCGACGGCCAAGGCCAGGTGTTCTTCCAGGACTTTTTCCTGCTGGGGGCGGGGCGAGAAGTCGCGGTTGAAATCCAACCCGCATTCGCCCACGGCACGCACGCGGCTTTCACCGAGCAATCCACGCAAGCGCTGGGCGCTGTCGCCGTTCCAGTCGCTGGCGGAGTGGGGGTGAATGCCGGCGGTGCTGAACAGGCGTTGAGCGCTTTCATCCTGTTTTATGCAGAGCTCCAGGGCCTGTTCGCTGCCCTCGACGCTGGTCCCGGTGAGTACCAATTGTTGCACGCCGGCGGCGTAGGCACGCTCGAGCACGGCCTGGTGCTTCTCGTCGAAACTGGGGTTGGTCAGGTTGACGCCGATATCAATGAGTTGCATGGTGCTATCTCCGCCTGCGGCCGGAAAGCATATCAGAGCTGTAGATTTATAAGAAAATCGAAGAACTACAACGAGTTATAGCTGTCTTTGAACGTCGCAAGTGACATTGTGTTTGGCTCAACGCCTTGCCCGTGCCACCGTTGCGCGCAAAGTCTGCGCATTAAGCGCTCTGTTTCTGACTCCCACGCCTTCATTTTTCGCGAGGGCGTTGGCCAGTATTCTTTCCGGAGAGCGGATGATCCGACCCTCGGCGTTGCTTATGTTGTGCCTGACGTTATGGCTGCCCCTGGAGGCGGTCGCGCGTCTGGACGGGCCGCTGGAAGTGACCAAGCCCGGCAAGGTTCGCGATCTGGCGGAGATTCGCTCGAGCCGCACCCTGCGCGTATTGGTCAACCAGAGCCGCAACAGTTCCGGCGAGGTCCAGGGCCAGGCCATCGGTGTCGAATACCATCGCTTGCGCGCCTTCGAGCAATACCTCAACGGCCACGCCCGTGATGGCCAGGAAATCAACCTCAAGATCATTCCCAAGGCCAAGGACCAGTTGCTCGGCGCGCTGGCGCGTGGCGAGGGTGACCTGGTCGCACCCGGTGAATTGCTGGATGTGAAGGCCGTGCACAAGATCAGCACCAGCGACCCGATTGCCAGTGATGTGCCGCTGTGGCTGGTAGGCGTGAAGGGCGAGCGACGGTTCACCAAGTTGGAGCAATTGTCCGGGCGTACGTTGGCGTTGACCACCGGCAGCGCGGCGGCGGATGCCATCAGCCAGGTCAACCAGAAGCTGGCCCTGCACAAACAGCCACCGATCAAGGTGGAATGGGTCGACCCGACCCTGGCCGTGGAGGATGTGCTTGAGATGGTTCAGGCGGGGATTTTCCACCTGACTATTGTCGAGAAGCCGATTGCCGAGCGCTGGTCGAAGATCCTGCCCAAATTGCGTTTCGATAAGCAGGTGGTGGTCAGTGCACCCGGTGACGAATATTGGTTTGTGCGCCAGGATGCGTCGATGCTGCGGGCCAGCATCGATCGATTTCTCAAGACCTATCGAACCCCCTCCGATCAGGACGTAGCGTTCCAGCGTATCTACCGTCGCCTCTATCAGGTGCGCAACCCGCTGGCCCGCGTCGACCGCCAGCGCCTGGAAAAACTGCGCCCCGTCTTGCAAAAGCATGCTCGCGAGCAGGGCATGGACTGGCTCAACCTCGCTGCGCTGGCCTTCAAGGAGTCGGCGCTTGACCCGGGTGCACGCAACAGCGGTGGCCCCACCGGCCTGATGCAGATCACGCCGTCGGCGGCGCAGCGCGTGGGGGTCAACAACATCGAGAACCTCGATAGCAATGTGCAGGCGGGGGCACGCTACTTGGCGATGATCCGTCGCAAGTTCTTCGCCAGCCCCAAGCTCAATGAGCGTGAGCGCATGGCCTTTGTGCTGGCGGCCTACAACATGGGGCCCGAGCGGGTGCAGGGCATGCGCACCGAGGCCAAGCGCCGGGGGCTCAACCCCAATCAGTGGTTCTTCCAGGTTGAACGCATAGCCATGGAGCAAGTAGGGATGGGCGGCGTCAGCTATGTTAATAGCGTCAACAAATACTATTTGGCGTTCGACCGGGAACGGGAGTCCCTGGAGCCGCCGACGCCGAAAATCGCCTCGCGAAAGTAATCGGTTATTTCGATATTAATCAGGCATTTTTTCGGCTTTTATCATTCTTTAAACTGATTAATATAGCGGCCAACCAACCCCTACTTAGAAAAGGATTATCACCATGAGCCCACTGATCAAAAGCATTCTGTCTACCCGCGCCGGCTACGGCCTGACCCTCTTGCGTATTGTGGTCGGCATCATCTTCGCCGCCCACGGCTCGCAAAAACTCTTTGGCTGGTTTGGCGGCTACGGTCTGGCGGGCACTGCCCAGTGGATGGAAAGCATCGGCCTGGCCCCAGGTACCCTGATGGCGCTGCTGTCGGGCGGTACCGAGTTCTTCGCGGGCCTGGCGCTGATCATCGGCCTGCTGGCTCGCCCAGCGGCATTGGGCCTGACTATCCTGTCGCTGGTGGCGATTTTCTCGGTGCATATCCATAACGGTCTGTTCATGGCTAACAACGGTTATGAGTTCGCACTGGCCTTGCTGGGCGGCTCGCTTGCGGTGCTGCTGGAAGGTGCCGGCAAGCTGTCTGCCGACCGTGCCATCACTCACTGATCATTCTGCAGAACCCTGAATCGGCCCGCCATGCGCGGGCCTTTTCGTTGCTCGAGATTCTTGACACCGCCCCACCGGCTTCTCTAGGATGCCGCTCATGCGCCGATTTAAACAGCTAATTGCGGGGCGCCATGGGTGATCGTTATCGATCCCGACAGAAGCATGCTCCATGCTTCGAAATTCCGCTAAAGCGCTGGTTCGGTGTTGCCTCTCACCTGCCCGCAGACTTTTGAGGCAGAGACACGACACGATGAATGCATTACGCCCCCTGATACGCCTGGCTCCGATCACTGCGGACCTCACTCAACGCAATCCGAAAATTCTCCTGGGCGGCAAGCACCAGCCGACGCTGTTGCGTTACCTGGATGGTTGGCCGCGTCGCACAGGCCGACCGTCAGCGTTCCTCATCCAGTTTGTCGAGGACGGCGATTCCCTGGCGCGTTTTGCCAGCAACAGTTTTGACCTCGCGGTTATCCAGGCCCCCAGCGCCAGTGATGCCGATGAGGTCATCCGCGAATTGACCCGCGTTGCCCGGCAGGGGCTGATAGCCCGTCGTTGAACGCTCAGTGAATCACGTTGCCGGCTTGCAGCCGACGACGGCGCTGGCGTAGAAAGACCGTCCAGGCGATCAGGCATAACGTCAGCGGTATGGCAAAGATCACGACCAACTTGATGACCAGTTCCAGGCGACGCACCTGGGCATACGCTTGGTGCTGCAAGGCATGCAACTCCATGGGCAGGCGCAGGCGTTCTTTGTTGAGTGCTTGTAGTTGGGTGGTGGTGTCCACGGCCTGAGTGCCGAGGGTCGTTGCCCAAGGGGTCAGCCGCTGCCATTCCTGCTCGGTTCGTAGCAGGCGTCGTTCCAGTTCACCGGCCTTTGAGCGATAGGCGTGTCTTGCGGCTTCCCGCATGTTCTCCAGTACCGTCGGCGGCATTTGCTGCGCCACTCGAGGACGAATCGCAGCAAGCCTGTCGGGGACGGACAGGTTATCCAATGTGTTCAGGACAAACAGGGCGTTGCTGTCTGGCGCCGAGTCGCTGACCTTATCCGTGAGCATGTCCGTGTCCGCAATGACCACGACGTGGATCTGCGTCGCTTTCTGCAAACCTGGCGGCTGCCCCTGGATGCCATCGGGAAATACCGAATAGGTCGGTCCCTCGATACGCGCGGCAATGACATGGCGTTGCTCTTTGCTCGCCGCCTCTTCAATCAATGCGTCGAATGGGGCTGCGCTGGTAAAACTGGTGGCATCCAGCAGCACCGATTGCTCGGAACTTTGCAGGAGAGGGGTGAAGGTCGTTCGACTTTTACTCAGTCGGATAAGGGCGCCACTGCTCGAGGCGGTCACCCTATTGAGGTTCCATGTGCTGATATCGTTTGGGTTCATTGCCTGCCGGGGCAGGTTCAACCTGGCCTGATTGGGGGCGTTTTGGGTTTCCAAAGGCGTATAGAGGTAGTCGAACACCAGCGTGTGCGCCGGCATCTGGATGCCCCAAGCGGCAAGCAGTTCGTCCAGCCGAGTGTTGACTGGACCGGCGTTGGCGCGTTGGTCGCTCAACGGGTCGATAAACATCATCAACCTACCGCCTCTCAATACAAATTGTTCAATCCCGTACAGGGTTCGCTCAGAAAACGTCTGAGGGTGCACAACCATCAGTGTGTTGATGTTTTCGGGTATTTGCGCGGCGGACGGTTCCAGATTCACCAGATCGAATTCATGCTGCAGCGCCTTCAGCAGTCGACTTGCAGATTCGTCCATCGCCAGACCCGACAGCAGCGCAATCACTGGGCGCTGCGGGTGCTGCAACTTATAGAGCAGATGGCTGATTTCATACTCGAGCAACGGCTCCCGGTCGAGGCTGAAGGATCCAATACGTCGCACGCCGTGACCGGCGCGGGTGGCTATAAGGCCGAGAAATCCAGCGTTGTCGTCGAGACCCGATAGCCGGGCTTTGTAGGCGTCTTCCGAAAAAGGTGCAGGTTCAATAACGTGCAGGTTGATCATGCCCTTGGCGTTTTTCTCGTACTCTTTCAGCAGATCTTCAATCCGTTTGCCGTAGCGTTTCACGGCGTAGCTTCTTTTCGGATGGTTGTTTGAATTGAAATAATATAAGTCCACTGGGCTTTCCAGTGTCGCGAGTAGTTGTTGTGCCGGCAGCGATAAAGTGTGAACTTTTTGTTGAGAAAGATCCCACCTTGCATCAGGAATTTTACCTATCCAAACCAAGTTAAAAGCCAGGAATAGCAGCAAGATAACGGTAAGTGTCATACCGATTCGCAGAATGGACCGCATTAAGGGTTTCCCTTCTCAGCTGTGTTTGTAGTTGAGTGTGACCGTGGTCGCAGTGAGAAAGGCGAGGATCATGCTGAAGAAGTAAAGTAAGTCGTGAAGTGTGAGTTTTCCATCGTCGATGCTGCTGAATCGCCAGGAAGGACTGAGGGACACTAAACTGTCGGCCAACCCTATAGGCACTTGGTGCTCAAGCGCATCCAGTAGAGAAGAAAGCCCGCTGGCTGTGAGCAATAAACCCACGGTCAGTACGAAAATGACCGTGCGCTGACATACAAGCGCGCAAATAAAACATCCCGCGGACAGGTAGCCCCCCGCCAGCAGCCAGCTTGCCAAGAATTGCGAGGCGATCACGCTGTTGTCTGCCTTACCCAGATAGTTGGCGATAATAACGAGAGGGAACATCAGCAACAGGCTGGTGCCTGCCACGAGCCAGGCGGCGATGAATTTTCCGATGACCCATTCAAACAGCGTGATGGGCATGGTTTTCATCAGGCCGTAAAACCCCGCGTTGGTTTCATCCGACCATAGTTGCGTCGCCAGGGCGGGAATCAGGAGCAGATAGAGCCAAGGATGGAACTGGAAAAACACCTGCAGGTCGCTGCCATTTTGTTCCAGCCACGGGCTTATGTAGAACCCCAGTGCCACCGACAGCATCGGAAAGATGGCGATGCTCAGGTACGTACTGGGTGCGCGCGCATAGCTGGTGAGCTGACGCTTTAAAATGACGGGCAATAGTTTCAAAGGGGCGCCTCCTGGCTCAGGTGGTGGACCACATCATTCAGGCGACCTGGCTCCAGGTTCAGTGAATTGATTTTCCAGCGGCGGCTGGCAATCAGCGTGTTGATATGGGGATAGATGGTGTGTCCCGGCATGGCGAGAACGGTCACCGTACCGGGTGCATGCCGGTGCTCTTCGATGCCTGCTACGCCTGGCAGTACGGCCAGTGCGAGTAAATCCAGCGGGGTCTCGGCACTGAGCGTGACGGCCTGGAAGTGGCGCGAGTCGCGCTGTAGATCGGGAAGGGGGGTATCGGCCACCAGGCGATCGCCTGCAATGACCAAGGCACGGGTACACAGCTCGGACAATTCATCGCAGTGGCGAGAGGCGATGATCACGGTCATTTCTTGCGTCAATGAATGGATCAGCGCCTGGAATGTACGCCTCTGATCAGGCGCGAGTCCTTCGGTGGGTTCATCCAGCAGTAAAAGGGAAGGACCATGCAGGATGGCCTGGGCGATGGCGACTTTGCGATTCCAGCCGATGGAAAGAGCGTCGAGCGGCGCGTTGAGCACCGCAAACAACTCCAGTCGCGCGATAGCCTGTTCCAACCTGGCGCGCTTTTCGGCACCGTGGAAACCACGGAGGGCAGCGATGAAGTCAAGGAACGCTTTGACGGACATCGTCGGATGGCCGAGGTCCTTGGACAGTTGATAGCCGACGAGTTGCCTCGCCTTAAGTGCGTGGGTTTGTGTGTTGAACCCTTGGATATTTATAGAGCCGCTGGAGGGTTGCGTTGAACCGGCTATTACATTGAGCAGGGCTGTCTTGACAATAGGGTCTTGCCCGAACAGCCCCAGACATTCTTGTGGGTGTGCAATGAATGAAAAGTCACTGATTATTGTTGTGTTACCCGTGTGTTTTGTCAGATTGCTTATTTCGATCATTTTTTTACCGAATAAGTTTGGCATGACGTAGGGGGGCTAAAAAAAGGGTACGGGTAATGATCGTTTTTGGGAACGTCGATCAGTCTTAATAAGAGAAGTCCTACGTGCGAGTCAGGCGGGCCACTGAAACAATGGGTGGTGTTTTAGAGTGTCCAAATTTCGAGTGTTTATTTGTTGTTTATGTAAACTTTCTGCCCCGCATATTGAGGCCTGATTGCCATGATGCTGCTACGTACCCTTGTTCTTGAACGCAATGGTCAGGATGCTCCGGTTAACGGTGCCTTGCTCTGTGGGTTTGCTGTAGGTCAGGCGGCCTCCAATTTTCTTGTTTATAGTTTGGATGAAGAGGTAGAGCCCGGAAGTTCGAGGGTTTATATCGCGGCCTTGCGTAAGAAACTTGACCGCTATTTTTTGAGTGGCGTTGAGTCCAAGGAAGATCTGCAAGTAGCCTTGCATGTGTTTAAGCAAATACTGACGTTGGCCGCGTCGGGCATTAAGGCGGGGGGTGTTACCGAAACGCAGGTGCCCTATCATTTTCTCGATTTGAAAGGTTGCAAGCTGCCGCCTGCCAGGCCCGAGGATCATCATTCGGTGATCATCAAGAAGGCGTTGGTGATGAAAGTGATCACCCTGGGCATGTCGGCGCCAACGCTACCGGCGATCGAAAGTGCTTCAGTGATCGTGCCGTCCATTCGGTTCTCGTCGCAAATGACTTCTCCTCCCAAAGGGGCGGGCGCATCCGAGTCTTCCCGGCCGCCGGTGCATGAACAACCTGTTGAGGAGCCCCGGCAGGCGCGCGTCGAAGCGCCCGTGATCATGACGCCGGCCGTGCCTGCTATCCCGCATGAGCCTGATGCGCCGACGCAATCGAATCTCCCTGCATCCGGCGAGCACAGTACGTTGTTCGAAGTCGACAGCACCTTGACCAACCTTGCCCGTGTCGCTCAGGAGCTGACCCAGCAAAAACGCGCAGCACTCGAACGGGAGTCGGCACTTGAGCAATGGCAGGCGCGATTGCAGCAAGAGCAGAGTCAACTGGATCAGAAGGTTCGAGAACTGGAGCAACGCACCACTCAACTCCATGACCATTCGCTTGCTGTCAGCCAGAGGGCTGAAGCCCTGAAGGCCATGACGTCGCAGGTGTCGGGCTTGCGCCAGAGCCTGCGGGGCATGCTGCTGGAGCTGGATCAGGCGTTGGATGGCTAGACTGGCCTGGCTACTTTCACGGGTTCATTTATCATCAGGGCCAGCCAGCCGAGGCCCGGGTGTGAAACCCAGGTATCTCGGTACCTATGGACATGCCTGGGGATGCACGCGTTTGAGTACCAAGCTGATTACCAAAGAAGGTCATGAAGCGCTGAAAAAGGAGTTGGATTACCTGTGGCGTGAAAAACGCCCGGACACCACGCGCAAAGTGACATGGGCGGCCTCGTTGGGCGACCGCAGCGAAAACGCTGACTACCAGTACAACAAGAAGCTGCTACGCGAGATCGACCGCCGCGTGCGCTACCTGCGCAAGCGTCTGGAAGACATGCGCGTGGTGGAGTACATGCCCGAGCAGGAGGGCAAGGTGTTCTTCGGTGCCTGGGTGGACATCGAAAACGAGCAAGGTGAGACCAAGCGTTTTCGCATTGTCGGTTATGACGAGATTTATGAGCGCATGGACTACATCTCCATCGATTCGCCGATGGCCCGTGCGTTGTTGCGCAAGGAAGTGGACGATGAGGCCATCGTTCAGACCCCCAGTGGTGACGTGTGCTGGTGGATCACCGGGATCGAGTACGTGAAGTGAGCGAAATGGGCCCGCATTCTGTGAGGAATGCGGGCCCATCGCGTTTTAACCTTCGCGCAACACGGTCAGCGGGCTGGCATTCAGTGCGCGGCGGGTGCCGAACACACCGGCACCGCCGATCAGCACCGCACCGATCACCGGCAGCAGCAACAGCCACGGGTGAGGGTGCCAGGCCAGGTCAAACGCGTAGCGGTACAGCACGAACGTCACCAGCTCGGTGCCCAGCGCCGCCAGCAGCCCGCTGACGGCACCCAGCAAGCCGAACTCGATACGCCTGGCCTTGACCAACAGCTTGCGCTCGGCGCCCAGTGCGCGCAGCAGCGCGCCTTGGCGGATGCGCTCATCCAGGGTGGCTTGCAGGCCGGAGAACAACACCGCCATGCCTGCTGCGAGGACGAACAGCAACACGTACTCCACCGCCAGGGTCACTTGGGCGAGGATGCTGCGTAGCTGCTCCAGCAGCGCTTCGACTTGCAGGATGGTCACCGCCGGGAACGCCCTGGACAGGTCGACGATTTGTTGGTCATGGCCTGGCGCAAGGTAGAAGCTGGTCAGGTAGGTGGTCGGCAGGTCCTTCAAGGTGCCCGGCTGGAAAATCATGAAGAAGTTGGGCTGGAAGTTATCCCAATTGATGGTCCGCAGGCTGGTCACCCGCGCTTCACGATTTTCGCCGCCCACCGTGAACACCAGGTGGTCATTGAGCTTGAGCTTGAGGCTTTCCGCCACCTTGGTCTCAACAGAAACGCCAGGGATTTCGTCGGCGGGTTGCTGTGACCACCACGACCCTGCGGTGAGTGCGTTGCCCGGCGGCAGGTCGGCGGCCCAGGTCAGGCTCAGGTCACGTTGTACCGCACGATCGCCGCTGGAGTCCTTGCTGACGATTTCCTGGACCGGTTCGCCATTGATACTGATCAGGCGGCCCGGCACCACGGGGTACAGCGGCGCCGATTGTGCCTGCACTTCCAGCAAGCGTGCGCCGAAGGCTTCCTTGTCGGCCGGCAGGATATTCAAGGCGAAATAGTTGGGCGCGTCCTTGGGCAGTTGGTTTTGCCAGGTGTCGAGCAGTTCGCCACGCAGCAGGGCGATCAAGCCCATGGACAGCAGGATCAAGCCAAACGCCAGGGATTGACCGGCGGCTGCCAGCGGGTGACGCAGCAATTGGCCCAGGCCCAGGCGCCAAGGCAGGGAGGCACGTGCCAGCAGGCGGCGCAGGCTTTGCAGCAGGAGCAGCAGCAGGCCGCCAAGCACCAACGCAGCGACCACGCCACCGCCGAGCAGGGCGAACGTCAGCACCAGGTCGAGGCTCAAGCGCCACATGATCAGGCCCAATGCAAACAGCGCCGCGCCGTAGACCATCCAGGTACTGGAGGGGATCGGCAGCAGGTCGCGGCGCAACACCCGTAGCGGTGGTACGCGACCCAAGGCGGCCAAGGGCGGCAGGGCGAAACCGGCGAGGGCAACCAGCCCGGTGCCGATCCCGGCAATCGCCGGTAATAGCCCGCCGGGTGGAACGTCCGCCGGCAGCAAGTCGTGGAGGAAGTAGAACAGGCCAAACTGCGCCAGCCAGCCGAGCAGGGCGCCGGTCAGGCTGGCCAGCAGGCCGAGGACGCTCAGTTGCAGGCTGAACAGCAACATGGCTTCCCGACGTGACAACCCCAGGCAGCGCAGCAACGCGCTGGCGTCGAAACGTCGGGTGGCAAAGCGGTTGGCCGACAAGGCCACGGCCACGCCGGCCAGCAACACGGCCACCAGGCTGGCCATGTTCAGGTAGCGTTCGGCCTTGCCCAGCGCGCCGCCGATCTGCTGGTTGCCGTCCCGTGAATCCTGCAGACGCTGGTTGGCGGCGAGCCCCGGCTTGACCAGGTCACGGTAGGTTTGCAGCACCGTGCTGCCCTGTGGCCCGCGCCATAATTCGCGGTAACTGACGCGGCTGCCGGGCTGCACGACGCCGGTGGCGTCCAGGTCCGCCAGGTTGATCATTACCCTGGGCGTGAGGCTGTAGAAGTTGCCGGCGCGGTCCGGCTCGTAGGTGAGCACGCGGGCGAGGCGCAATGTCTTCATGCCCACATCGATGCTGTCGCCGACCTTGAGGTCGAGTGCCGTCAGCAGCCGCGCCTCCACCCAGGCTTCACCGGGTTTGGGGCCGCCGCCTGGCGTCTCGTCACCAAAGGGCGCAGCGGCGCTTTTCAGCTGGCCCCGCAGGGGATACTGCTCGTTGACGGCCTTGATGCTGGAGAGCTGGATGCCGTTATCGGTGGCGATGACGCTGGAGAATTCCACGACGCGGGCGTGATCCAGGCCCAGCTCGGTGCCGGACTGGATTTGCTCGGTGCGGGCCGGCGAGCTGCCTTCCAGCACCAGGTCGGCGCCGAGGAATTCGGTGGCGCGCAGCAGCATCGCGCCGTTGAGGCGCGCACCGAAGTAGCCGATGGCGGTGCTGGCGGCCACGGCCACCAACAGGGCGAAGAACAGCACGCGCAATTCACCGGCGCGGGCATCGCGCAGCAATTGGCGCATGGCAAGGCTGAACAGACGCAACAGCGGCAAACGTGCCATCAAGGCTCCAGGGGCGCGACCATCAGGCCGGCTTCAAGGCGGATCAGGCGTCGGCAGCGGTGGGCCAGGCGCTCGTCGTGGGTGACCAGCACCAGGGTCGTGCCGCTCTCTTTGTTGAGTTCGAACAGCAGGTCGCTGATGCGCTCGCCGGTGTGGCTGTCGAGGTTGCCGGTGGGTTCATCGGCAAACAGCACGTCCGGTTCTGCGGCAAAGGCACGGGCAATCGCCACCCGTTGCTGCTCGCCACCGGAGAGTTGGCGTGGCGAGTGGGTCAGGCGCTGGCCCAGGCCTACACGTTCCAGCAGGTGCCGGGCGCGTTCGCGGGCGTCTTTGCGGCCGTCCAGCTCCAGCGGCAGCATGACGTTTTCCAGCGCGTTGAGGCTGTCGAGCAGTTGGAACGACTGGAACACGAAGCCCACGTGCTCGGCACGGATGCGCGCGCGCTGGTCTTCGTCCAGGGTGCTGAGGGCTTGGCCGGCGAGGGTGACTTCGCCGCTGCTGGGCAGGTCGAGGCCGGCCAGCAGGCCCAGGAGAGTGGATTTGCCGGAACCGGAGCTGCCGACGATAGCCAGGCTATCGCCCTTGTTCAGTTCCAGGCTCAGTTCGTGCAGGATAGTCAGTTCACCTTCCGCGCTGGGAACCACTTTGCTAAGGTTCCGCGCGGTGAGAATGCTTGCGCCCATGGAGAATCCGATGCGAATGTGGTTTTTGAGTGCTGGCCTGGCCTTGATGTGCATGGCCCAGAACGCAGCGGCGGGTACAGTCCTGATCGTTGGCGATAGTATCAGTGCCGGTTTCGGCCTGGATACCCGCAAAGGGTGGGTGGCACTGCTGGAGCAACGGCTCAAGCAGGAGGGTTTCGACGATAAAGTGGTCAACGCCTCCATCAGTGGCGACACCAGTGCCGGAGGCCTTGCGCGGCTGCCGGCGGCGCTTGCAGAGCATAAGCCTGACGTGGTGGTGATCGAGTTGGGCGGCAATGATGGCTTGCGCGGGCAACCGCCGGCGCAATTGAAACAAAATCTTGCATCGATGATTGACCAGTCCAAGGCCGGCGGTGCCAAGGTGTTGTTGCTGGGTATGCAGCTGCCGCCCAACTATGGCCCGCGATACACCACCGCATTTGCCGAAGTCTATGGTGTGTTGGCCAAGGAAAAAAACGTCCCGCTGGTACCGTTTTTCCTCGATGGCGTGGGCGGTCATCCGGAGCTGATGCAGGCGGATCAACTGCACCCGGCGGTCGGCGCCCAGGGCAAGTTGCTGGAAAATGTCTGGCCGACGCTAAAACCACTGTTATGACGCTTTTCTACCGGCAGGCTTTCGGCTAAGGTGGCGCCCCCCCGATTTGGAGCCCTCGATGTCGCGTCCTGCCTGGTCCCTGTTTAACTATCAACTGATCGAGCCGGACGAGCAGCTGGATCTGTTCGCCTGCCAGGAAGTGCGGGTGCATCTGGTGACGCGTCAATTGGAACTGGGCGGCACCATCGATCGCACCTTGTGCGGCACGCTATTGCCGGCGCAACCGCGTTGGTCGCTGGTGGATCGTTCGATCTTCCAGGACCAGCGCCTGTGCCCTTTGTGCCGCGCCATCCTGGAGTCCCAGAAGCGCGGGACGCCGCCGATCTGGCCGGAGTTGCGTTTCGAGTTGTAGGGGGCAGCTAGAAGCGCGCTTCACGTATACAATCGATGTTTACCTACCCGTCGTTCTGCGAAGGATTTTCCGGATGTTGTCGCGCCTTTCCGTCGTCACCTGCTGCCTGTCCCTCGCTGCACTTTGTGCGGTTGGCTCCGCTTCAGCCTTGCAGTTGCCTTTGCCTCCACCGGGTGAAGACATCGTCGGCCAGGTCCAGGTGATCAAGGCCAAGTACGAAGACACCTTTGCCGACCTGGGCACCACCTATGACCTGGGTTATTCGGAGATGGTCGCCGCCAACCCCGGCGTGGATGCGTGGTTGCCGGGGGCGGGCACCGAGATCGTGTTGCCGACTCGCTTCATCCTGCCGCCCGGTCCTCGGGAAGGGATCGTGATCAACCTGGCGGAATACCGGCTCTATTATTTCCCCAAGGGCCAGAACGTGGTCTACACGTTCCCGTTGGGGATCGGTCGTGAAGGCTGGGGTTCGCCCATCGCCCACACCAGCATCATTGCCAAGACACCCAACCCGACCTGGACTCCGCCCGCGTCGATCAAGGCCGAGCACGCCGCCAACGGCGACCCGCTGCCAAACGTGGTGCCGGCCGGCCCCGACAACCCGTTGGGCCCGTTCAAGTTCACCCTGGGCACGCCGGGTTACCTGATCCACGGCTCCAACATGAAATTTGGTATCGGCACGCGTACAAGCCACGGTTGCTTCCGTATGTTCAACAACAACGTGCTGGAGATGGCGGGCATGGTGCCGGTGGGCACATCGGTGCGCATCATCAACGATGCCTACAAGTTCGGCAGCAGTGGCGGCAAGGTGTACCTGGAAGCGCATACGCCGTTGAACGATGACGGTACGCCGTCGGTGGTCGACAAACACACCGCGGTGATCAACGCCTTGCTCAAGCGTGAAGACCTGGCCAACAACCTGCGGGTCAACTGGGATCAGGTGCGTGACGTGGTCGCGGCGGAAGATGGGTTGCCGACGGAAATCGGCGTGCCTGGCGCAGCCTCGGTCGCGGCAAGCGCTCCGATCGAGCTGCAATAGGCGCGAGATCACTGTGGCGAGCAGGCTTGCTTAAAGGGTCCTCAAAAGCGGGGACTGCTGCGCAGTCAACGGGAGCAAGCGCCCTCGCCACAAAAAGCCTGCTACTGGGGCTTGTGATCAAACCCCAGGCAATAAAAAAGCCGACCCATAAATGGATCGGCTTGATAACAATCCCGAGGGATTATTACTTGCGGCTAGCTTTTTCAAGCATACGCAGAGCGCGCTCGTTAGCTTCGTCAGCAGTCTGTTGTGCTTTTTGAGCAGCAGCCAGCGCTTCATCAGCTTTACGGTAGGCTTCGTCTGCACGAGCCTGGGAGCGAGCTGCAGCGTCTTCAGTTGCAGTCAGACGTGCTTCGGTTTCTTTGGAGACGCTGCTGCAACCGGTAGCCAGAACTGCGGCCAGGGCCAGTGCAGAGAATTTCAGAACGTTGTTCATCGTGTTCCCCTTCAAGGACTTTCTATTAGATGGCTAGTTTCTCAGAGTGAGCTAATAGCCGGCGTACATACTACCCATTACTTGTAGTAAGTAAACTGACGTAGCGCAAGAAGCAAAAAAAATTCATGCGCCGAATCTATTTTGGCTAATCTTTTGGAGGTTTGTATAAAAACTGTCCAAATTTTTTCATTCAGGCGAACACTGGATCCAGGCTGAAAGGGCCGGCCCGCATGTGTTAAGCCCTGTAAACAGATGAAATTTTATATATCCGCGCTGACACTTCCGTTCAGCACGGCGTTGTGTTGCTCTGCATCTTTTGTGCATGTAGAGGTGACTTTAAGAGCGCCTGTTCGTCTCAAGGTTCAACTGCCGGCAATGTTCAGGCTTTCGATCGTTGGTTGATCGGGGGCCCTTTCTATATCCACCAGCGGCAGGGGATGACGAGTGCGCCTTGAGCAATCCCGGGATTGGCGCCTACTATTCCCTACGTGCTGGTTGTAAGCGCTCAAGGTTTTCTCGTTGTCGAAACCGGCACGGGGTGGCGTAGATGTTCCTTCGCCGGAAAAACATCGGTAAGGTAGGGGTCAGAAACCAAGACCCGCGAGGAGTAGTGATGAGCGAGGCGTTGTCCATCCACCATGACCAGGCTGGTCATCAGTTCGAGACCAATGTGGACGGTCATCGTGCCTATCTGACCTATATGGACCTCGGGAAACAGACCCTGGATATCTATCGGACCTTCGTGCCCAATGCACTGCGGGGTCGTGGTATTGCGGCGGCACTGACCGAGGAGGCCTTGAAGTTCGCCGAAGAGGCCGGCTATACGGTGATCCCGTCCTGCTCCTATGTTGAACGCTACATGGAGCGCCACCAGCGCCATGCCGCGAAGCTGTAAGCCATACACCGCACCATGAAAAACGCCGGGCTAAGCCCGGCGTTTTTGTGTGCGCAGCGTTAAGTCAGGTGCGTTTGCGTTTCGGCAAGACGTCCTTGAGCTTGGCATGCATGCTGCGCAGGGTGTTTTCGGTGGCGGACCAGTCGATGCAGGCATCGGTGATCGACACGCCGTACTGCAAGTCGGCCAGGTCTTTTGGAATCGCCTGGCAACCCCAGTTCAGGTGGCTCTCGACCATCAGGCCGATGATCGACTGGTTGCCTTCCAGGATCTGGTTGGCGACGTTTTCCATCACCAGCGGCTGCAGGGCCGGGTCCTTGTTGGAGTTGGCGTGGCTGCAGTCGACCATGATGTTCGGCTTGATCTTAGCCTTGTTCAACGCCTGCTCGCACAGGGCAACGCTGACCGAATCATAGTTGGGCTTGCCATTGCCGCCGCGCAGCACCACGTGACCGTAGGCGTTGCCCTTGGTGGTGACGATGGACACGCCACCTTCCTGGTTGATGCCCAGGAAACGGTGTGGGCTGGAGACCGATTGCAGCGCGTTGATCGCCACGGTCAGGCCGCCGTCGGTGCCGTTCTTGAAGCCCACGGCCGAGGACAGGCCGGACGCCATTTCTCGGTGAGTCTGGGATTCGGTGGTGCGTGCGCCGATGGCCGACCAGCTGATCAGGTCCTGCAGGTACTGCGGGGAAATCGGGTCCAGGGCTTCGGTCGCGGTGGGCAGGCCCATCTCGGCCAGGTCCAGCAGCAGTTGACGGCCGATGTGCAAGCCGTCCTGGATCTTGAACGAGTCGTCCAGGTACGGGTCGTTGATCAAGCCTTTCCAGCCGACGGTGGTGCGCGGTTTTTCGAAATAGACGCGCATCACCAGGTACAGGGTGTCCGACACTTCCGCCGCCAGCACTTTCAGGCGCTCGGCGTACTCGTGGGCAGCCTTGAGGTCGTGGATCGAGCAAGGCCCGATGACGACGAAGAGGCGATGGTCGGTGCCGTCGAGAATGTCACGGATGACTTCGCGGCCCTTGGTGACGGTCTGCAGGGCAGCGTCGCTCAGGGGGATTTCGCGCTTGAGCTGGTCGGGTGTGATCAGCGTCTCGTTGGATTCGACGTTTAGGTCATTGATCGGTAAATCAGCCATCGTGTTACTCGTCAGGGTCACGGGTGCCGGCCGCCAGCCATCCCCGTGCGGCGGAGCACAGCATGATTTGGATGCAGGGGGGAGGAACCTTAGCGCGTAACACGGGCCCGCGACAATGGGCAAAGCCCGCTTTAATCCAGCGCTGGCGCCACAAATGCCTCATGGGAGAACTCGCTGGCATGACGCGATACCCACTCGCGGGCCAGGGTTTCGAGTTGCTGGGGTGTCGGCTCGGCATCTTCGTGCTGGCGGCAGTAACGCTCTATCCGGCATGCTTGCTCACCCATGCGTGCACCGAACAAGGCATGTTCATCGGTAAACGAAATGCCGACGCGGTAGCCGGTTTCCACCTTGCGGCACCACGCCACATAACCCGGATAACGCGCACTGGGGCCCAAGGACGGGATATGCAGGTCAACCGCCGTGCCCTCGCGCCAGGCACGCGGCCAATTGCAGGCGACACCGCCCAGGCCGATAGTGTGCAGGCGTTGGCGGGGGACAGCGGGAGAGGGGCGTTGGATTAACTCGACAGCGACATCATCAGGGTGAGGTAAAAAACGACCCATGTACACGGACTCCGAGCACCGTCCAATTGACGGCAGTGGCAGCAGTATAGTGAAGGAACTGGAATTGACCGACCTGGATATTGACCAGCAATTGCTGGGATTGCCAGGTATTTCGCTCGTCGTGTTCACAAGCCATGGGTGTTCCAGTTGCCGTTGGGCGCGCCAGCAATTACCGGGCTGGCCGCTGCCGGTGGACCGGCTGTGCTGGGTGGACGCCGGGCACAACGGCGGTGCGGTCGAACGCTACCAGATCTTTCATTTGCCGGCGTTGTTCGTGGTGTGCGAGGGTCAATTCCTCGGGCAGATACAGACACGTCTTACGCGTGACGACGTTTTCGATGCCGTAAAACAGGCACTCACCCGTCCACCTGAGGATTTGCCATGACAGCAGCTACACCCCAATCGCCACGGATCGGCATCATCGGCACCGGCGCCATCGGTGGTTTCTACGGCTTGATGCTGGCGCGCGCCGGTTTCGATGTGCACTTCCTGTTGCGCAGTGAATACACGGCCGTCAGCGAGCACGGCCTGCACGTGAACAGCACGGTGCATGGAACCCTGCACCTGCACCCGGTGCAGGCGTACGCCCGTGCTGCCGATATGCCGCCGTGCGACTGGCTGCTGGTGGGCACCAAGTCGACCGGCAACGTCGAGCTGGCCCCGACCCTCGCCCAGGTGGCGGCCCCGGATGCCAAGGTGGTATTGCTGCAAAACGGCCTCGATGTCGAAGACAGCCTGCGTGAACACTTGCCGGCATCGCTGCACCTGCTGGGAGGCCTGTGCTACATCGGCGTGCACCGTTCTGCCCCCGGCGTTGTCGAGCATCAGGCGTTGGGCCGGGTCAACCTGGGTTACCACAGTGGCTCGGCGGCCAATGATGACGCCGGGCAAAAGGCGATTGTCGAAGCCGGTGCGGCGCTGTTTCATCAGGCCGGCATCGAGTCCCAGGCCATGGCCAATGTGCATCAGGCCCGTTGGCACAAGTTGGTGTGGAACGTGCCCTACAACGGCCTCTCCGTGTTATTGGGCACCGGCACCACGGCCATGATGGCGGACGAGTCCAGTCGTGAGCTGATCCAGGCGCTGATGGCCGAAGTGGTGCAGGGCGCCCACGCTTGTGGCCATGACATTCCCCAAAGCTACGCCGAGCAGATGTTCACCATGACCGAAACCATGGCCGACTACCTGCCGAGCATGTACCACGACCACGTGCATAAACGCCCGCTGGAACTGGCGGCGATCTATGCCCGGCCACTCGCCGCCGCCAAAGCCGCCGGTTGCGAACTGCCGCGGATGCAGGCGCTTTACCAGGCCTTGAGTTTTATTGATCGGCACAACCGCTGAGTCGAGGGACACACCATGGCAAAAGGATTGGGCGACAAACTGGTGCTGGCGATTTCGTCGCGGGCACTGTTCGACCTGAGCGACAGCCACAAGGTCTACCTCGCGCAAGGCGTCGAGGCTTACCGCCAGTACCAGATCGAACACGAAGAAGAATTCCTTGAGCCCGGCGACGCCTTCCCGTTGGTCAAAAAGCTGCTGAGCCTGAATGCCAGCCTTGGCCGTGCCCGGGTCGAAGTGGTACTGGTGTCGCGCAACAGTGCTGACACCGGCCTGCGCGTGTTCAACTCTATTCAGCATTACGGTCTGGATATTTCCCGCGCCGCTTTCGTAGGAGGGCGTAGTCCTTATCCTTATTTGGCCGCCTTTGGTTGCCATCTGTTTCTTTCGACCCATGCTGAAGATGTACGCAGTGCCCTCGATGCCGGGTTCGCGGCGGCGACGATTTTGTCCGGCGGCCCGAACCGCGCTTCCAGCGAAGAATTGCGCATTGCCTTTGACGGTGACGCCGTGCTGTTTTCCGATGAGTCGGAGCGGGTGTACCAGGCCGGCGGCCTGGAAGCGTTCCAGGCCAATGAGCGGGAGTCGGCACGCCAGCCGTTGCACGGCGGTCCGTTCAAAGGTTTTTTGGCGGCACTCAACTTGTTGCAGCGCGAGTTTCCAGATGACGCGTGCCCCATCCGCACCGCGCTGGTCACCGCCCGCTCGGCGCCGTCCCACGAGCGTGTGATCCGCACCTTGCGTGAATGGGATATACGTCTGGACGAGTCCTTGTTCCTCGGCGGCCTGGAAAAATCCGCGTTCCTGGAAGCGTTCGCCGCCGACGTGTTTTTCGATGATCAGGCCGGTCATTGCGAGAAAGCCAGGGAGTTTGTGGCCACCGGGCATGTACCCCATGGCATCAGTAATGAGGTGAAGATGTAACTCAATCCAAGTCGTCCGGGCGCTGCTAAGCTCAGTTCATCTCCGCCATCCTGGCAGCCCAGGAGGTTCTATGATTCGTTCGATGCTGTACGCCACGGACCTCGGCCTGTATGCGCCTTATGTGATGCAGCATGCGCTGGCGTTGGCGCGGACGTTCAAGGCGGACTTGTATGTGATTCATGTGGTCGAGCCCATCGGGCTGTTCGCCGAATCGGTGCTGCAGAGCTACCTTGATGAGCAGGCCCTGAGTGAATGGCAGAGCCAGGGGCTGACCACGGTGATGGCGACGATCGAACAGCGGATGCTGGACAGTTTTCGCGAAGAGTTGGGGGATGGGGAGCAGGACCTGAAGTTGATTCGTTCGGTACGGGTGATCCAGGGCGACCCGTGCGAGGTGATACTCGACCAACTGCGTAAACTTTCCGTGGATCTGTTGATCGTAGGCAGTCATAGCCATGCAACCGCAGCGGCTACTCCGTTGGGGCGCACCGCTGCACGGGTGCTGCAGTTGTCTACGGTGCCGGTTTACCTGGTGCCTTCGTTGCAACGTCGACGCAGTGATGACGTCTGATGGGTGAAAACGATAAAAAGTTCTAGATTTATCCATCAAACCTTTAATATAGTTATATACCGTCGCTGATACCCGTGGCGTCTATCTGCTTTGAGGGACACATATGAAGCTCCAACAACTGCGCTACATCTGGGAAGTGGCGCACCACGACCTCAACGTTTCCGCTACCGCTCAAAGCCTTTACACCTCGCAACCCGGTATCAGCAAGCAGATCCGCCTGCTCGAAGACGAGTTGGGCGTCGAAGTGTTCGCGCGCAGCGGCAAGCACCTCACCCGTGTCACGCCGGCCGGTGAGCGCATCATCACCACCGCTGGCGAGATCCTGCGCAAAGTCGAAAGCATCAAGCAGATCGCCCAGGAATTCTCCAACGAGAAGAAGGGCACGCTGTCCATCGCCACCACTCACACCCAGGCGCGTTATGCGTTGCCGCCGGTGATTCGCGATTTCATCAAGCAGTACCCTGACGTGGCCCTGCACATGCACCAGGGTTCGCCGATGCAGATCGCCGAGATGGCCGCTGATGGCACCGTCGATTTCGCCATTGCCACCGAAGCCCTGGAGCTGTTCGGTGACCTGGTGATGATGCCGTGCTACCGCTGGAACCGTTGCGTCGTCGTGCCTCAGGGGCACCCGCTGGCCAAGCTGCCGAAGCTGACCCTGGAAGCCCTGGCTGAATACCCGATCGTGACTTACGTGTTCGGCTTCACCGGCCGCTCCAAACTCGACGAAGCCTTCAGCCATCGCGGCCTGACGCCGAAAGTGGTGTTCACCGCCGCCGACGCCGACGTGATCAAGACTTACGTGCGCCTGGGCCTGGGCGTCGGGATCGTCGCGAAGATGGCGGTCGACACCGCACTCGACAAAGACCTGGTGGTGCTCGATGCCAGCGAGCTGTTCGAGTCCAGTGTGACCAAGATCGGCTTCCGTCGTGGCACGTTCCTGCGTGGCTTCATGTGCGATTTCATTGAGAAGTTTGCGCCGCACCTCACCCGTGAGGTCATGGCCAAGGCGATCCAGTGCCACAACAAGCAGGAGCTGGAAGCGCTGTTCGACGGCGTAGAACTACCGGTTCACTGACACTCTGGGGAGGGCGCAAACGCCCTCCCCACAGTAAGCCCGGCCCTAGGGTTATTTAGCCTCGGTAACCGTGAAATGTTGCCGAGCGCCTGCTACCAGAATCTCCACCTCATCCCCTTCGAACTTGCCCAGCAGGCTTTTGCCCAGCGGTGAGCGCGGGGTGATGACGGTCACCGGTTGCCCGACCACGTCCACTTTCAAGCCCGCCGCATCCGGCGCCAGGAACAGCCATTGCTGGCGGCCATTCTCGTCTTCCAGACCCAGTAGCGCGCCGACCGCTATGCCCCGCTGATCATCGTAGGGGCGCAGTGCCATGGCCTGGCACAGCGTCAACGCCTGCTTGATCTCCTCGACACGCTTGGCTTGCCCGGCCGCCAGGTAAGAGGCCTCCAGACCCAAGGTGTCGTACTTGTTTTCGGCGATATTTTCTTCGTGGGTCGCGGTTTCGTAGGCGGTCTGCGCGGCACGTTGGGCAATGTCGAGATCGACGCTGAGCTTTTCCAGGATCAGCTGGTGGACGGCGTGTTTATTCATGGTCATCAATCACAGAATTGCAGGACATTGGCACGTGTCTTTTCGTTGGGCGCGTTCTGGTCCTGTTGCAGCCAGAACTGGCATTTGGGGTTGGACAGGTTGCGCGCATTGTTGCGCGCCTGGTCCAGGCTTTGTTGCTGTTCCTGCTTCTGCAGGTTCTGCTGGTATTGCTCGAACATACGATTCGGCGGTTCCGGTGCCACCACCGCAGGCTTGCCCAATTGCTGCACCGCCTGGGCCACCGGCGCCAGGCTCTGCGGGAACAGGTAGCGCGAGGCCAGCCAAGTGGTCAGCACGATGGCGATAAACCCCAGCCATACGCCGAACGCGATAGAGACACTGAGCTTGAACAGCGACAACGAACGATCGGACATGATTGCCTCCTGGCGGGCATTTGCGGCGTGGCGGCGATTGTCGCACAGCCACTGTGCAGAATAATCGCGATCAAGCCTTCTGCATCCGTGCATTTATGCGGACAATCGAGCCTTTGAACGTTGGAGCCCGGAATGAGAGCCCGCTGGGATATTTTTTGCAGCGTCGTCGACAACTACGGCGACATCGGCGTGACCTGGCGCCTGGCCCGGCAATTGGTGGTGGAGCATGCCTGTGATGTGTGCTTGTGGGTCGACGACCTGCGCGCCTTCGAACGCATGTGCCCGGACATTGATGTGCGGCAAGACCTGCAATGGCAGGAAGGCGTGCAAGTGCGCCATTGGCCGGCCGAATGGGTGGCGGCGCCCGCGGCGGATGTGGTGATCGCCGCGTTTGCCTGCCAGTTGCCACCTGAGTACATGGAAGCCATGTCGGCCCACGAGCGCGTGCCGTTGTGGATGAACCTGGATTACCTCAGTGCCGAAGAATGGGTGGTGGGCTGCCACAAGCTGCCGTCGGTGAAATTCAAGGGGGTGCAGAAGTTCTTCTTCTTCCCTGGGTTCAGGCCTGGCACCGGTGGCCTGCTGCGCGAGGCGGGATTGCTGGAGCAGCGTCAGGCGTTTCAGCAGGATGCCAGCGCGCAGCAACATTTCCTGCAAGCCTTGGGCGTGTCTCCTACAGCCGGAGCGCGGCTGATCTCACTGTTTGCCTACGAAAATGCTGGGCTGGCCAGTTGGCTGGAGATGTTATCGACGGACGGGCGTGCCACTCATCTGTTGGTTCCCGAGGGGCGCATTCTCAGCGATGTGCAGCGCTGGCTGGGCCTGGACCGGCTGGCAGCGGGGGATATCCACCAGCGCGGAGCACTGACGGTGCAGGTGATTGCGTTCGTCCGCCAAGAGCAATATGACCGGCTGTTGTGGTGCTGCGACTTCAACGCCGTGCGCGGCGAAGACTCGTTCGTGCGCGCCCAATGGGCCGGTCGGCCGCTGCTGTGGCACATCTATCGACAGGACGAAGACATCCATCTCGACAAGCTCGACGCGTTCCTCGAGCTGTACACCGCCGACTTATCACCGGACGCAAGGGCGGCGCTGATCGGGCTCTGGCAAGCCTGGAACACCGAGGCCGATATGGCCCAAGCGTGGAAAAGGCTGCTGGAACACTGGCCGGAGGTGAGCCTGCACGCTGAAACATGGTGTCTGGAACAGGGCTTGCAGGCCGATCTTGCGACGGCGCTGGTGCAGTTTTATGAAAGTTGGATATGATACGCCACCTTGAATTTTGTAAATCCCATCCAAATTTCGGATATATGCAATGAAAACTGGTAAAGAACTGAAACCCGGTACAGTGATCCGTCTCGAAAACGACCCTTGGCTGGTTCAGAAAGCTGAGTTCACCAAGTCTGGTCGTAACAGCGCAATCATGAAGACCAAGCTGAAGAACCTGCTGACCGGTTACAAGACCGAGATCGTCTACAGCGCCGATGACAAACTGGACGACGTGATCCTCGACCGCAAAGAAGCGACCCTGTCCTTCATCAGCGGCGACACCTACACGTTCATGGACACCACCGACTACACCATGTACGAGCTGAACGCTGAAGATATCGAAGCCGTTCTGCCGTTCATCGAAGAAGGCATGGAAGACGTCTGCGAAGCTATTTTCTTCGAAGAGCGCCTGGTTTCCGTAGAGCTGCCGACCACCATCGTGCGTAAAGTGGCCTACACCGAAGGTTCCGCTCGCGGCGACACTTCGGGCAAGGTGATGAAGCCTGCCAAGCTGAGCAACGGTACCGAACTGCAAGTCGCCGATTTCATCGAAATCGACGACCTGATCGAGATCGACACCCGCGAAGGTGGCTCGTACAAAGGTCGCGCCAAGAAGTAATTCTGGCCCTGCCGATACGAAAAAAGCCCGACCTTGAGTCGGGCTTTTTTGTGGGCGTTACCTTTTACTTCAAGTGTTGCTTCAGCTCGTCCGAGGCCAGGAGCAGGGCTGAACGTACGGCCGGCACCTGGCTGACGACGTTGAGCAAACCGTAGTCGTGGATCATGCCGTTGTAGCGCACAGCGGTCACCGGTACACCGGCCTGGTCGAGCTTGCGTGCATAGGCTTCGCCTTCATCGCGCAGCACGTCGGCTCCCGCCGTCTGAATCAGCGCGGGCGGCAAGCCCTTGAGCTGGTCAGGGGTGGCCCGCAGCGGCGAGGCGTAGAGCTCGGCGCGTTGCTTGGCGTCGGTGGTGTAGTTGTCCCAGAACCACTTCATCATGTTACGGGTGAGGAAGTGCCCTTCGGCGTATTGGTTGTAGGACGCGGTGTCGAAGTTGGCGTCAGTCACCGGCCACAGCAGCAGTTGGAACTTGATCGCCGGCGTGCCCTTGTCCTTGGCCATCAGGCTGACCACCGCCGCCATGTTGCCGCCGACACTGTTGCCTGCAACCGCCAGGCGCTTGCCGTCGACGTTGATCTCTTGGCCGTGCTCGGCCACCCATTTTGTCGCGCCGTAGGCCTGGTTGATCGCCACCGGATAATGCGCTTCCGGCGAAGGCGTGTAGTTGACGAACACCGCCACCGCCCCCGAACCCACCACCAAATCCCGTACCAGGCGTTCATGGGTCGGGTAGTCCCCGAGCACCCAGCCGCCGCCGTGGAAAAACATGAACACAGGCAATGTGCCCTTGACCCCGGCCGGACGCACGATGGTCAGGTCCAGCGGCTTGCCATCGACCTGAATGGTCTTCTGGCTCACATCCGCCTTGGGCAAGGTCAGCTTCACGCCGGCCTGGGCGCCGGTCAGTACGGCACGAGCGTCCTTGGGCGTCAGCTGTTCGATCGGTTTGCCGGTGCCTGCGTTCAACACATCCAGGAACGCCTGGGTGGTGTGCTCGACCTCACCGGTCGCAGCAAAGGCGTGGGTGATGGACAGGGCGAGCAGGGTGCCGGCGAGCGCTTTACCAATGGTGTTCATGTTCTTCTCCAGGGGCGGCCAAGGTCATTTAGACGGTGACGTGCAGGCGTACATCGACGTTGCCACGGGTGGCGTTGGAGTACGGGCAGACGTGGTGAGCGGCGTCGACCAGGCTTTGCGCGTCGTCCTGGGCCAGGCCCGGCAGGCTGATGTGCAGGTCGATATCCAGACCGAAACCACCGGTGATCTGGCCAATGCCGACGTGGGCAGTGATCGAGGCGTCATCCGGGATTTTGCGTTTGGTCTGGCTGGCGACAAATTTCAGGGCGCCGATAAAGCACGCCGAGTAGCCGGCAGCGAACAGTTGTTCAGGGTTGGTGGCCTGGCCACCGGCACCACCCAGTTCTTTGGGGGTGGAGAGTTTGACATCGAGGATGTTGTCGCTGGAAACAGCACGACCGTCACGGCCGCCGGTGGCGGTAGCGACTGCGGTATAGAGTGTTTGCATAGTGTTTTCCTCTTTGTGTGCAGCGCAAAACATTTGCGCGCTAAGTAGTTGGTGAGGTGAATGTATAGCGCTAATGTTTAGTGCGCAAGATAAATTTATAAAATATTTTCGTGCATCAGAAACTAATGTGGGAGGGGGCTTGCCCCCGATGACGGTCGCTCAGTCAACATCGCTGTCGACAGACATTCCGCTATAGGGGGCAAGCCCCCTCCCACATTGCATGGTTTTGCTGTTCTAAATTGCGTTCTGCAGATTGCTGCGCAGTGCAATCAAATCAGCTTGCAGCTTGCGCAGTTGCTCCAGCTCCAGGCCGCTGGCGCCAAGTATGCACTGCGGAATGCCCATGGCCTTGTCCTGCAGGGCCCGGCCGGCGTCGGTCAACTCTACGACGACCACCCGTTCATCTTCGCGACTGCGGGTACGGCTGAGCAGGCCTTCAGCTTCCAGGCGCTTGAGCAGGGGGGTGAGCGAGCCCGGATCGGTCAGCAGGCGGCTGCTGATTTCACCGACGGTCAGCCCATCCTCTTCCCACAGCACCATCATGGCCAGGTATTGCGGGTAGGTGAGGCCAAGGGCTTGCAGCAGTGGCTTGTAGACCTTGGTCATCAGCAGCGAAGTGGAGTGCAGGGCAAAACACAGCTGGTTGTCCAGCATCAGTGATTCGCAGGGATCAGGGTTTTTGCTCATGGTGGTACCTCGAAAAGCGTGTCTACGCTGGAATCTAGCGGGCAAATCTTTAATGCGCCAGATAATTCTGTTCGAGCGCTCAGACCAAGCCACTTTGCAGTGCCAGGTCCCAGGGCGGCACCGGGCTGAAACGGGTTTTCAGGTATTCCAGCAACAGCCGGCTGCGCGCATTGGGTTGTTGTTCCAGGCGCAGCGCATAGATCCCGGTGGTCTCCGGACTGGGCAGGCCGTTTTCGCAAAACAGCGGTAGCAGTTCGCCACGCACCAGGTACTCACTGGCCAGCCACGTCGGCAGGTGGGCGATACCCAGCCCGGCCAGAGCGCCGGACAGCAAGGCTTCGGCGTTATTGGCGCTCATGCGGATGCGTTGCGGGCGATAAGTCGCGCGGCGCCCGTCCAGTTCGAAGCGCCAAGCGAACATCGGCGCCAACCCGTCCCAGTCGAGCCCGTCGTGCTCGCTCAGCTCCCGAGGATGAAGTGGCGTGCCACGGCTTTTCAGATACGCCGGACTGGCACAGGCGATGCGCACGATGCTGGCCAAGGGCGTGGCGATCAACCGGGTGTCGACGATATGCCCGGCGCGCAACACCAGGTCCACCTTGCCCAGGTGCGCGCCCTGCATGTCCACAAAGCTGTCGATCAAATGCAAGTGCACATCCAGGCCTGGGTACACGTTGAGGAAGTCCGCAATCACCGGCGCCAGGTGCCGCCGCCCAAACGCTGCGGGCGCGTCCACCCGAATCAGGCCCTCCGGCGCATGGCTCAGGGACACCGCCTCAGCCCGCGCCAGCTGCAACTCGCTGACAATCCGCCGCGCCCGTTCGGCAAACGCCAAGCCTGCCGGGGTCGGCACCACCGCGTGGGTGCTGCGCTGGAACAGGCGGCTGCCCACCGAGCTTTCCAGGCTGTCGATACGCCGCGCTACGGCCGAGGGTGTCAGCGGATGGCGGCGCGCGGCGGCGGAAAAGCTGCCGGTCTCCAGTACATCAAGGAACAGGCCCAGTTGATCGGTGAGGGTATTGGGGTTCATCGAAAAGCCGCTTATGCGAGATTGGCACAGCCATTGTGCGTTGCTGTGCGTTTCCACGCTAGAGCCGACTGCGTAGCATGCAAGGCTTGGGATTGCGGAGTAACAAACGGTGGTGGATTTAGTGATGTACCTGGTGTTGGGCGCGGCGCTCGGCACGGTGGGCGGTCTGTTTGGTATTGGCGGCGGGCTGATAGCAATCCCGGTGCTGGGCGTGCTGTTCGGCCTGGATCAGCAGTTGGCCCAAGGCACAGCGCTGGTGATGGTGGTGCCCAACGTGATGCTGGCGCTGTGGCGCTATCACCAACGCAACCGCATTGAGCTGCGCCATGCGCTGCCCTTGGGCGTCATGGGGTTCACCTTTGCCTGGCTGGGTTCGATCTGGGCGGTGGGCCTGGACGCGGGGGCCATGCGCATTGGCTTTATCGCTTTCCTGCTGACACTTTCAGCCTACAACCTGCTGCGCATGTTCACCCGCAACGCGCCGCCGACCGCGCAGATGCGTTACTCCTGGCCATGGCTTGGGGTGCTGGGTGCCGCCTCCGGCTCCATGGGCGGTTTGTTCGGTGTGGGCGGTGCGGTGGTCGCCACGCCAGTGCTGACCAGTCTGTTCGGCACCACCCAGGTGGTTGCCCAAGGCTTGTCCCTGGCGTTGGCATTGCCCAGCACCGGCGTGACACTGGTGACTTACGCCTGGCACCAGGAAGTGGACTGGATGATCGGCGTACCGTTGGCCGTCGGCGGGTTGCTCAGTATCAGTTGGGGCGTGAAGGTCGCCCATGCACTGCCGGAGCGCATATTGCGCGGTCTGTTCTGCGGCTTCCTGGTGGTGTGCGCAGTGATGCTGACCTTTAAAGTCTGAAGCCTTCGAGGATGTACTCCGCCAAGCATTCGGTGATGGGGGAGGTCATTGCCGGGTTGCATAGCAAGCGCAGATTCATCGACGGCAGCGGCGGAAAACCTTCTTCGCTGCCGAGTACGCGCAGGTCTTCCGTCACCAGGCTTTCCATGCTGACCATCACGGCCAGTCCGGCGCTCACCACGGCCTGAATCGCCGCCACGTTAGAGCTGTGGTAGGCCAGCCGGTAATCGCGCCCGGCGGCGTCCAGCGCTGCCCGGGTCCACTGGGTGCAGAAACTGTCGACCCCGGAAATCGCCAGTGGCAGCGCGTCGTGCTCGTCCACGCAGAAGCACGGGGCGGCCACCCACACCATGCGTTCGGTACGCAACAGCTCGCCGACTTCATTGCCGGGCTCGCGGCTGATGACCGTCAGGGCCAGGTCGCGACGTTGCATCAGCACCGTCGACGCCTCGCAGTGCATCTCGATCTGGATGAGTGGATACGCCTTGGAAAACCGTTTGAGAATCCCCGGCAGGAAACGCATCACGTAGTCATCCGGCGTACCGATACGCACCAGCCCCACCATGTGCGGTTCGCGCAGGGTGTTGAACACTTCGCTGTGCAGTTTCAGGATGCGCCGCGCGTACCCCAGTAATACCTGGCCTTCGGGCGTCAGCCGCACCTGGCGACCGTCGCGCTCGAACAGCTTGCGCTGCAACACGTCTTCTTCCAGGCGCTTCATCTGCATACTCACCGCCGACTGCGTACGGTTGACCAGTTCGCCGGCGCGGGTAAAACCGCCCTGGTCGGCGATGGCGACGAAGGTGCGCAGCACTTCAGTGTCGATGCTCGGGTAGCCGGACAATTGATCAATCTCCGAGATGTATTGCATAAGAAACATTCGTTGGATTGATCTTAAGCCCAGGCACACACTTGCGCCATCCCCACTGGAGGGCGAGAAGATGAAAGGTCAACGAGGGTTTGTATTGATGGCGAAGCGTCCGTTTTCCGGGCTTTTTCAGAAGGTGGCTCGTTGGCAGGCGCTGCATGAGGAGCGCCAGGTGCTGGCGAACTTGAGCGATGATGCACTCAAGGACATCGGCCTCAATCGCGGCGACGTCGAGCAGGACCGCCACCTGCATTTCTGGCAAGACCCGCTGCGCAAATGATCGCGGATGCAGTAGGGTGGTCGGCGCGCCCCCACGGAGAACCCCATGCCCGCCGACCTGTCGTTTTCACTCAAGCAAGCTCGACGCATGGCGCTGGCGGCCCAGGGTTTTTCCGGGCGCCAGGCGCCTGCACTGATCAAGGCTGCGCACCTCAACCGCATGATCGAGCGCCTGGGCGTCTTGCAGATTGATTCGGTCAATGCCGTGGTGCGCTCCCATTACTTGCCGCTGTTTTCCCGTCTGGGCAACTACTCCCCGCTGATACTTGAACAAGCCGCTTGGAGCCAGGGGCGGCGGCGCTCGCTGTTCGAATACTGGGGGCATGAGGCGTCGCTGTTGCCGATGGCGCTGTACCCGCTGATGCGCTGGCGCATGGAGCGGGCCAAGCAGGGCCAGGGCATTTATTCGCAAATGGCGCGCTTCGGGCGTGAGCAGCAGGCCACGATTCAGCGTGTGTTGCAGACCGTCGAGGAGCAGGGCGCATTGGGGGCGGGCAGCTTGTCGACCCGAGAGGAACGCGCCGGCCCGTGGTGGGACTGGAGCGACGAGAAACATGCGCTGGAATGGCTGTTTGCCGCAGGCTTGGTCACGGTGGCCGGTCGCCGTGGGTTTGAGCGGCTCTATGATTTGCCGGAGCGGGTCATTCCCGGCGATATCCTGCAAACCACGGTCACTGAAGCTGAGGCCCTGCGCGGCTTGCTGTTGCACAGTGCGACTGCGCTGGGCGTGGGGACCGAGAAGGACTTGCGCGATTACTTCCGTCTCGACCCCGCCGACAGCCGCAATCGCCTGGCCGAATTGGTCGAGGATGGCCAGCTGCAGGTGTGCCAGGTACAAGGCTGGAAACAACCGGCTTACTGCCTGCCCGAGCCCAAAGTGCCGCGCAAGGTGTCGGCCAGCGCCTTGCTGTCGCCGTTCGATTCGCTGGTGTGGGAGCGTGCGCGTACCGAGCGTTTGTTCGATTTCCGTTACCGCCTGGAGATCTACACCCCGCAAGACAAGCGGGTGTACGGCTACTACGTGCTGCCGTTTCTGCACAATGAACGGATCGCCGCACGCATTGATTTACGCGCCGAACGCGCCAGTGGGCGCCTGGCCGTGCATGCGGTGCATGAGGAAGAGCCGGGGTTGGATGAGGAGGGCATGTTGGCGCTGGCGCAGAACCTTCGGCAAATGGCCGACTGGCTGGGGCTGGAACAGGTGCAGCTCAATTGCCAAAGGCCGAGTGCCGACCGGTTGCGGGCGGCAATGATCAGCATGGATGTTGGTCTTTAAGGCCTCATCGGGGGCAAGTCGAATCGTCGCACCGTCCCTCCCACATTTTGATCTGTGAATACATTCACGTGTGGGAGGGGGCTTGCCCCCGATGAGGCCCTGAAGGCAACTAAAAATCTCAGCGCTTCACCTGTTTCAACGTCTCGGCAATCAAAAACGCCAATTCCAGCGACTGATCGGCATTCATCCGTGGGTCGCAGTGGGTGTGATAGCGGTCCGACAAACCGTCCTCGGTGATCGGCCGCGCGCCGCCGATGCATTCGGTGACGTTCTGCCCGGTCATCTCGATGTGAATCCCGCCGGCATAGCTGCCTTCGGCCTGGTGCACCTGGAAGAACTCCTTCACCTCGCCCAGGATCTGCGCAAAGTCGCGGGTCTTGTAGCCGCTGCTGGCCTTGATGGTGTTGCCGTGCATCGGGTCCGAGCTCCACAGCACTTGCTTACCCTCGCGCTGCACCGCGCGAATCAGGTTGGGCAGGTGGTCGCCGACCTTGCCTGCGCCCATGCGTGCGATCAGGTTCAGGCGGCCGGGGTCGTTGTCCGGGTTGAGGATGTCGATCAGCCGGATCAGGTCATCCGGGTTCATGCTCGGGCCGACCTTGACCCCGATCGGGTTGTTCACCCCACGCAGGAACTCGACGTGGGCACCGTCCAGTTGGCGTGTGCGGTCGCCGATCCACAGCATGTGGGCCGAGCAGTCGTAGTAGTCGTTGGTCAGGCTGTCACGGCGCACGAAGGCTTGCTCGTAGTTGAGCAGCAGCGCTTCGTGGGCGGTGAAGAAGCTGGTTTCGCGCAGTTGCGGCGAACTGTCCATGCCGCAGGCGCGCATGAACGCCAGGGTTTCGTCAATGCGGTCGGCCAGTTGGCTGTACTTTTCGGCCAGCGCGGAGTTGGCGATGAAGTCCAGGTTCCACTTGTGCACCTGGTGCAGGTCGGCGAAGCCACCCTGGGCAAAGGCGCGCAGCAGGTTCAGGGTGGCGGTGGACTGGTGGTAGGACTGCAATAGGCGGTCCGGGTCCGGCACACGGCTTTTTTCGTCGAAGCCGATACCGTTGACGATGTCGCCACGGTAGGCGGGCAGGGTGATGCCGTCGATGGTTTCATCGTTGGCCGAACGCGGCTTGGCGAACTGGCCGGCCATGCGTCCCACTTTGACCACCGGGCAACCGGCCGCGAAGGTCATCACAATGGCCATCTGCAGCAGCACCTTGAAGGTGTCGCGGATTTTTGCGGCGGAGAACTCGGCAAAACTCTCGGCGCAGTCACCCCCTTGCAACAGGAACGCGCGACCCTGGGTGACCTCGGCAAACTGGCGGCGCAACTCGCGGGCTTCCCCGGCGAACACCAGCGGCGGGTAGCTGGCCAGGCTTTGCTCCACGTGCAGCAAGTGCGCAGCGTCCGGGTACTGGGGTTGTTGCTGGATTGGCAGGGCGCGCCAGCTGTCGGGGCTCCAGGGTTGGCTCATCATGAACTCGATTGGGTGGTTGACGGTCGGGTGCCAATGTTATCAGCAATTAGTGCGTGACCTGTTGCCGCCGGTTCGCCGACAATCGCGCCTTTGCCGTGTAGCAAACCCGTTAGGAGTAGTGATGACCGAGGAGCGTGTCGAGCGCCTGCTGGCTGAAGTCCATGATGATTTCGGCATGATCCGTGTGCTCGAAGTGGCCGATTACCGTTTTCTCGAGTTTGGCGACGCCATCGAGCAAAGCTGCGTGTTCACTGCCGACCCAAGCTGGCTGGAGTACGACTACACCCGCGCGATGCTGATTGGTGCGCTGTGCCATGAGCAGCCGGAAAGCGCGCTGTTCCTTGGCCTGGGCGCCGGCACGCTGACCCAGGCGTGCCTGAAGTTCCTGCCGCTGGACGATGTGGAAGCCATCGAACTGCGCCCCGATGTGCCGCGCCTGGCCATCGAGTATCTGGGGCTGGATGATGACCCGCGTTTGTACATCCGCGTCGGCGACGCGCTGGAGTTACTCGACAGCGCCGAATCGGCCGACCTGATTTTCGTCGACCTTTATACCGATGTCGGCCCCGGCGTCGGGCACCTGGCGTGGACGTTCCTGGAGAACTGCCAGAAGAAACTCAACCCCGGCGGCTGGCTGGTGATCAACCAGTGGGCGACCGACGATGGCAAGCCGCTGGGCGCAGCGTTGTTGCGTGGCTTGTACCACCGCCATTATTGGGAACTGCCGGTGAAGGAGGGCAATGTGATTCTGTTGGTGCCGTCCGAGCTGGACCAAGAACTGGACAGGGGGGCGCTCTCGGACCGTGCCGAAGCGTTGGCGCCGCGGTTGGGGTACTCGTTGCAGCCGTTGATCAAGGCGATTCGGCCGGCAACTTAGTTGTCTGCACCGACGCCATCGGGGGCAAGCCCCCTCCCACAGTTTGGAATGCGGTCGAATGTGGGAGGGGGCTTGCCCCCGATGAGGCCATCACTGCCTGAACTCAAATGCCCTTGAACACCCCCGGCCGCTTCTCGACCATCGCCCGCACGCCTTCCTTGGCATCCTCGCTGTTGAGCAGTTTATCCACCATCGGCGGCAACGCGGCTGCCGCCACGGTTTCACCTTCCATGCGCGCCAACCGGGCCGACATCAACGTGGCCTGCACACCCAGTGGCGCCTGACGGGCGATGCGGTGGGCCAATTCGACGGCGCGCGGCAGCAGGTCTTCGCTGGCCATCACTTCCTGCACCAAACCCAGGCGCAGCGCGTCATGGGCGTCGAACTCATCGCCGGTGAGCAGCCAGCGCATCGCGTTGCCCCAGCCGGCGACCTGATGAAAGCGCAACGTCGCGCCGCCGAACGGAAAGATGCCACGCTGAACTTCCATCTGCGCAAAGCGCGTGTTGCTTGCGCAAAGATTGATATCCGCCGCCAGCATCAACTCGATACCGATCGTCAGGCAGTAGCCTTGGGCCGCGACGATTACCGGTTTGCTCACGCGCGGCCCGGCAAACACGCCCCAGGGATCACACCCACCCAGCGGCGGTTGCCAGCCACCGGCCATCACGCCGCTGACATTGGCCAGGTCCAGCCCGGCCGTGAAGTGATCACCATGGGCAAACACCACCGCCACCCGCGCGTCGTCATTTCGATCAAATTCGCCATACGCCAGGCTCAGCTCATTGAGCAGGTCCAAGTCGAAAGCGTTGCGTTTGGCCACCCGGTCCAGGCCCAGCAACAGGACATGGCCCTGGAGTTCTCGGCTGACGCGGCTGCTGCTGGCTGGATTCATCGGGGGTGCCCTCGGGCGCGGGGAAGGGTTTCAGACCAAAGGGCCTGAAAGGTCGGGTGAACCGTTTAAGCGTTATGACCAGCAGGGCCGGGCCTTTGAAAAATAGACCCTGCCGGTGTTCTCTGCAAAGGCTGTGACGCAGCTCGGTTTATCAGTGCTTTGCGATAAAAAAAGCTCCCTTTTTCAGCTATTTCCGGTATAGTGCGCGCCGGCCTTTAACCGGGCCGCGTTTAGGTAGCGCAATTCCCCGAAGTCAGCTTCGGCTGCACGTCCGCACAGCGGACTCTCCCTTGACGAATCTTTTTCATTCATTCGTTTTCGCAAATCCCCGCCGACAAAGCAGCCAGGGCGACTCTTGAGTCTCAACACGGCATGCGCAGCTTTGGAGCATGGGTCTTTGCGGATGCACTTAGAGGCAGACCCATGACCCAGGAAACCGGCGGCTTCGCCGCTTTTAATCTTAACCCGAACATTCTCGCTGCCGTCATCGCGACCGGCTACGAAGAACCTTCGGCGATTCAGCAGCAATCGATCCCGATCATCATGGCCGGCCAGGACATGATTGGCCAGGCGCAAACCGGTACCGGTAAAACCGCCGCGTTCGCCCTGCCTATCCTGCATTGCATCGATCCTGCCAAGCGCGAACCGCAGGCCCTGATCCTGGCGCCAACCCGTGAGTTGGCGCTGCAAGTAGCAACCGCTTTTGAAACCTACGCCAAGCAAATGCCAGGCGTAACCGTTGTGGCCGTTTACGGCGGCGCGCCTATGGGCCCACAACTCAAAGCTATCCGTAACGGCGCACAGATCGTTGTCGCCACCCCGGGCCGTCTGTGCGACCACCTGCGTCGTGACGAGAAAGTCTTGTCGACCGTGAACCACCTGGTTCTCGACGAAGCTGACGAAATGTTGAAGCTGGGCTTCATGGATGACCTGGAAGTCATCTTCAAGGCACTGCCACCGACCCGTCAGACCGTACTGTTCTCGGCCACCCTGCCACAGTCGATCCGTGCCATTGCCGAACGCCACCTGCGCGATCCGCAACACGTGAAGATCCAGACCAAGACTCAGACCGTTACCGCGATCGAACAGGCTCACCTGTTGGTTCACGCTGACCAGAAGACCTCGGCTGTATTGAGCCTGCTGGAAGTCGAAGACTTCGACGCCCTGATCATGTTCGTGCGTACCAAGCAAGCGACCCTGGACCTGGCCAGTGCCCTGGAAGCGAAAGGCTATAAAGCCGCTGCGCTGAACGGTGACATCGCACAGAACCAACGTGAGCGCGTGATCGACTCCCTCAAGGATGGCCGTCTGGACATCGTTGTGGCGACCGACGTTGCCGCCCGTGGTCTCGACGTTCCACGTATCACCCACGTGTTCAACGTTGACATGCCGTACGACCCAGAGTCCTACGTTCACCGTATCGGCCGTACCGGCCGTGCCGGTCGCGAAGGCCGTGCACTGCTGCTGGTGACTCCACGTGAGCGCCGCATGCTGCAAGTGATCGAGCGTGTAACCGGCCAGAAAGTTGCCGAAGTCCGCCTGCCGGATGCCCAGGCAGTCCTGGATGCGCGCATCAAGAAACTGACCAACAGCCTGGCGCCACTGGTGGCTGACGCTGAATCGACCCACGGCGACCTGCTGGACCGCCTGACCGCCGATATCGGTTGCACCCCGCGTGCCCTGGCTGCAGCTCTGCTGCGCAAAGCCACCAACGGTCAGGCCCTGACCCTGGCAGCCATCGAGAAAGAACGTCCACTGGTTCCGAACAACGCGCCACGCGGTGATCGTCCAGAGCGTACCGGTGACCGTCCAGACCGCGGTGACCGTGAGCGTCGCGCTCCGGTGCCACTGGCTGAAGGCCGTGCTCGCTGCCGTACCGCGCTGGGCGCGCGTGATGGCATCGCTGCCAAGAACCTGCTGGGCGCTATCCTCAACGAGGGTGGCCTGGCACGTGAAGCCATCGGTCGCATCCAGGTGCGTGACAGCTTCTCCCTGGTGGAGCTGCCGGAAGACGGTCTGGAAAAACTGCTGACCAAGCTGAAAGACACCCGCGTTGCCGGTAAGCAGCTGAAGCTGCGTCGCTACCGCGAAGATTGATCCGCCCTTGGGCTGATTGATCGAACATAAAAAATCCCCGACTGGTTCGGGGATTTTTTTTGCCTGGCATTTCTGGATCAGCACTCGGTCAACGGTGGGAGCAAGCCCCACAGTTCGATTTCCATCAGCCGAAACGGTAGATGTCCATCCCCAGCGCGCCCAGCGTGAAGCCCTGGTGCGCCACGCTGAAATCGCCACCGGCGCCCCGCGCAAAATACAGCGGCAGCAGGTGCTCATCGCTGGGATGACTGCGCACCGCATGGGGCGCCTGTCGGCGATAGTCATGCAATGCAGCCTCATCATTGGCGGCCAGCTTATCCACCACCCAGTCACGGAAGTCCCGTGCCCACGGCTCAATGCTTTCGGCCCCCGCGTGCCAGTCCAGTTCGCCCAGGTTATGGGTGATGCTGCCCGAGCCGATCAACAACACGCCTTGCTCACGCAGACTGCTCAAGGCATGCCCGACGCGTGTCTGCAGGGCAGGGCCCATACGGCTGGGCAGGGACACCTGCACCACCGGAATGTCAGCCGCCGGGTACATCAGCGACAGTGGCACCCAGGTGCCGTGGTCAAACGGGCGGCGCTCGTCTATGCGTGCATTCAGGCCATCGGTGTGCAGCAGTTGGACAATCTCGCTGGCCAGTTGCGGATCGCCCGGCGCCGGGTACTGCACCGCAAACAGTTCGCGAGGGAAGCCGCCGAAGTCATGCCAGGTTTCGGGCGCGGGGCTGCCGCTGACCAGCAGTTCATGGCTCTCCCAGTGTGCCGACACCACCACGATCGCCTTGGGCCGTGGCAGCTCGGCAGCCAGACGCTGCAATGCCGGGCCGCTGGCGCCGGGTTGCAGGGCAAGCATGGGCGAACCGTGCGAGATAAACAGGCTGGGGAGCATAAGTGGGGTCCTGAGCGTTAACATGGGCCCATCTTCAATCAGATCATTGATCTAAATCTAATATAAGTTTTAGTGCCTTTTGATCGAATTTCCGGGGGGATCCATGGAGCCTAAATTTTGGCAAGAGCGCTGGGCGCGCAATCAGATCGGCTTTCACTTGCCCGAGGTCAATCCGTACCTGCTGCGGCATTGGTCGCATCTGTCCCTGGCCGATGACGCCAAAGTGCTTGTGCCGCTGTGTGGCAAAAGCCTGGACCTGATGTGGCTGGCCAGTCATGGGTTGCGCGTCATGGGCGTGGAACTGTCGGAGCAGGCCGTCGAAACGTTTTTCAGCGAGCAGAGCCTGACGCCACACATCACCCGGCGCGGTGCCTTCACGGTCTACCAGGCGGATTTGCTTGAGGTGTGGTGCGGCGATTTCTTCGCCCTGGGCGCCGAGGATCTGGCCGACTGCACCGCGCTATATGATCGCGCTGCATTGATCGCCTTGCCGCCGCTGATGCGTGCGCAATACGCCGAACATCTGAACACTTTGCTGCGCCCAGGGTGTCAGGGGCTGTTGGTCACCCTTGATTATGACCAGACCCAAAAGGCCGGGCCGCCGTTTGCGGTGACGGATGACGAAGTAGCGGTGCTGTTTGGTTTGAAATGGACCTTGGAGGTGTTGGAGGCGCGAGACATCCTGGGCGAGAGTTGGAAGTTTGTGCAGGATGGGGTTACGCGGCTTGATGAGCGTGTCTATCGGCTGGTTATGCGTTGACCGGGGCAGTTCGTGCGCGGCGCTGGGACGGCGCTGAACCTGTGGCGAGGGCGCTTGCTCCCGCCGGCTGCCTGGCAGCCGACCACCATCTAACTGTTAGGCCGCGATCCAAATGTGGGAGGGGGCTTGCCCCCGATAGCGGTGTGTCAGTCGATTCATCAGGTGTCTGATTCAGCGCTATCGGGCATCGGTATCTACACAATTCTGGCTATGGCGCTGGACCTGTGGCGAGGGAGCTTGCTCCCGCCGGCTGCCTGACAGCCGACCACCATCTAACGGTTAGGCCGCGATCCAAATGTGGGAGGGGGCTTGCCCCCGATAGCGGTGTGTCAGTCGATTCATCAGGTGACTGATTCAGCGCCATCGGGGCCTTGGTATCTACAGCACTCTGGGTATGGCGCTGAACCTGTGGCGAGGGAGCTTGCTCCCGCTGGCGGCCTGACAGCCGACCACCATCTAACGGTTAGGCCGCGATCCAAATGTGGGAGGGGGCTTGCCCCCGATAGCGGTGTGTCAGTCGATTCATCAGGTGACTGATTCAGCGCCATTGGGGCCTCGGTATCTACAGCACTCTGGGTATGGCGCTGAACCTGTGGCGAGGGAGCTTGCTCCCGCCGGCTGCCTGACAGCCGACCACCATCTAACGGTTAGGCCGCGATCCAAATGTGGGAGGGGGCTTGCCCCCGATAGCGGTGTGTCAGTCGATTCATCAGGTGACTGATTCAGCGCCATCGGGGCCTCGGTATCTACACCACTCTGGGTATGGCGCTGGACCTGTGGCGAGGGAGCTTGCTCCCGTGGCGGGCTAGCAGACGACCAGGATGTTGGATCAGACCAGGTACATATCCGTTATTTGGGTAACGGCCACTGTGGGTTCCGCTTTTACAGCGGGTCACTTTTGGAAGAGCGCCAAAAGTAACCCAAAACGCTTTGCCCCAACACTCGGCACCTCGCTCACGCTCGGTGTGCCCGTAATCCGACAGGTATTTGGGGGGCCGCCGCCCCGCGCCATCCATGGCGCGGGGCGGCTAAACCGGCATCCCTGCCGGTTTACCCCCCAAATCCCTGTCGAATTCCGGCCAGCGTGTTTGACGGGGCGCCTGAGATCAAAAGCGAGATCAAGATCAAGATCAGGATCAAGAGCGGCTCGCTTCGCATCGTGGTTAGTGTTGGTTGCTGCAAAATTGTGTGGATACCTATGGCCATTGCGAGCGCCCACAAAAAAGGGGCGATCAGATCGCCCCTCCTTGTGTCACCTTGCCATCAGCCCCGACGGCGCAGTGCGTCGATACGCTCTTCCAGCGGTGGGTGGCTCATGAACAGGCGAGCCATGCCCTGTTTGATGCCGCCGTTGATGCCGAAGGCGGTCAGGCTGTCCGGCATATGCACCGGCAGGCCCTGTTCGGAGCGCAGGTGTTGCAGTGCTGCGATCATCGCCCCGGTACCCGCCAGGCGAGCCCCGGCTTCGTCTGCGCGGAATTCCCGTTTGCGCGAGAACCACATGGTGATCGCGCTGGCCAGGAAGCCCAGCACCACTTCGGCGAAGATGGTCGCCACGAAGTAGGCAATGCCCCGGCCGCCTTCGTTCTTGAAGATCACCTTGTCGACGAAGTTGCCGATGATCCGCGCGAAAAACATCACGAAGGTGTTCACCACGCCCTGGACCAGTGCCAAGGTGACCATGTCACCGTTGGCGACGTGGCCGATTTCGTGGGCCAGCACGGCTTTCACTTCATCGTACGAGAAGCGTTCCAGCATGCCCTGGCTGACCGCAACGAGTGCGTCGTTCTTGTTCCAGCCGGTGGCAAAGGCGTTGGCTTCATAAGCCGGGAAAATCCCGACCTCGGGCATCTTGATCCCCGCCTCGCGGGACAACTGCTCGACGGTTTGCAGCAACCATTGTTCATGCCGGGTACGTGGCTGGGTGATGACCTGGGTGCTGGTGCTCATCTTCGCCATCCACTTGGAGATGAACAGCGAGAACAACGAGCCGGCGAAACCAAAGACCGCACAGAAAACCAGCAGCTGATTGAGGTTCAGGTCAACCCCGTTGGCCGCCATGAACCCGTTGAAGCCGAAAAGGCTCAAGGTGATGCTGGCAATCAGCACGACCGCAAGGTTAGTGGCCAAGAACAGCAGGATGCGCATCATGGTTGTAGAGTTCTCCTCATGCTTAATATGTCGCGTACTGCGGGGTATATAAGGTGCGGCATGGGGTGATTCAACCGAGCGACTATTTCAAACTGTGTCCTACAGCCAGAACGTAGAGCCTTGAAGGGATTTTCCGAGAGGGAAAAGGCCCCTTGATCGGTTCTTCGGTGCCTTGCAGCCCTGTAATTATAGGGGGCGGGTGGCTTTTGCGAGTCCCGCGAAGTGTTGAAGCGAGGAAAGGGCAGAGAAGTGTTGCCAGATACTCGCTGTACGACCGACTGTCGGTCGCACAGCGCCGTTTCCATTACTGGCGATAGGACTTGAGGAAGTTGCCGATGCGACCAATGGCCATGTCCAAGTCATCCACACGCGGCAAGGTCACCACGCGGAAGTGGTCCGGCCACGGCCAGTTGAACGCGGTGCCTTGCACCACCAGCAGTTTTTCCGACAGCAGCAGGTCGAGCACGAACTTCTCGTCGTTGAGGATCGGGCAGACCTTCGGGTCGATCCGCGGGAAGGCATACAGCGCCCCCATGGGCTTCACGCAGCTCACGCCCGGGATCGCATTGAGCAGCTCCCACGTACGGTTGCGCTGTTCCAGCAGGCGGCCCTGGGGCAGGATCAGGTCATTGATGCTCTGGTAGCCGCCGAGGGCGGTCTGGATCGCATGTTGGCTCGGCACGTTGGCGCACAGGCGCATGTTGGCCAGCATGTCGATGCCTTCGATGTAGCTCTGGGCGTTGTGCTTGGGCCCGGAAATGGCGATCCAGCCGGAGCGAAAGCCCGCCACGCGGTAGGACTTCGACAGGCCGTTGAAGGTCAGGCACAGCAGGTCCGGCGCCAGGGAACCGGTGCAGATATGCACCGCATCGTCGTAGAGGATCTTGTCGTAGATCTCGTCGGAGAACACCACCAGGTTGTGCTGGCGTGCCAGCTCGAGCATGCCCAGCAACACTTCCTTGGAGTACACCGCGCCTGTGGGGTTGTTCGGGTTGATGATCACCAGGGCTTTGGTATTCGGGGTGATCTTGGCCTTGATGTCGGCCAGGTCCGGGAACCAGTCGGCGCCTTCGTCACACAGGTAGTGCACCGGGTGGCCACCGGCCAGGGTCACGGCGGCGGTCCACAGCGGGTAGTCCGGCGCGGGTACCAGGACTTCGTCGCCATTGTTGAGCAGTGCCTGCATGGACATCACGATCAGCTCGGACACACCATTGCCCAGGTAGATGTCTTCGATACCGACACCTTCGACCTGCTTCTGCTGGTAGTACTGCATCACCGCCTTGCGCGCGCTGAACAGGCCCTTGGAGTCACTGTAGCCCTGGGCAGTGGGCAGGTTGCGGATCACGTCCTGGAGGATTTCGTCCGGCGCTTCGAAACCAAAGGGCGCCGGGTTGCCGATGTTCAGCTTGAGGATGCGATGGCCTTCCTCTTCCAGGCGCTTGGCGTGCTTGAGCACTGGGCCGCGAATGTCGTAGCAGACGTTGGCGAGCTTGTTCGATTTGCTGACCTGCATGGCGATGTGATCCTGAAAATGAACGATCCAGACGGTGTGGGCACTACCGTACGTTGAATCCTGCGCAGGCCGCACCCATAAATACGTTTGAATGCCGGTAGCGCGGGTGCCAGACTGGCGTTTTGAAGAGGCGCAATCATACGTGCCGCCTGATCTATGGAAAAGATACAGATCAGGGTTTTTCAATTGCCGAGGTGTACCGATGGAAAAGCTGCAGAAAACCGTTGATGAATGGAAGGCAATGCTCGACCCAGAGCAGTACAACGTGTGCCGTCTCAAGGGCACCGAGCGGCCTTTCAGCGGCAAGTACAACGCAACCAAGACCGACGGCGTGTATCACTGCATCTGCTGCAACGCGCCGCTGTTCGATTCGACCACCAAGTTTGATTCCGGCTGCGGCTGGCCGAGCTTCTACGCGCCGATCGCCGACAGCGCGATGGTCGAGATCCGCGACGTCAGCCACGGCATGATCCGCACCGAAGTCACCTGCGCCAAGTGCGATGCGCACCTGGGCCACGTGTTCCCGGACGGCCCGCCGCCGACCGGCCTGCGTTATTGCATCAACTCGGTGTGCCTGGACCTCGTCCCGCGCTAGCGATCGGGTTGTAACCCGATCGAAAAATGGGGGAGCGGGCCCGCTCCCACCTGATACCGTGCCATTCGCTCAGTCAATTAAATTGCACACAATTGAATTGCCTACTATGTTTATCCCTCTTTCCCCCCTTATCGAGGCACTGCCATGAGCGACAACCTGCTGAGCATCCCTTGCACCACCATCAAGGGTGAGCAAAAGACCTTGGCCGATTTCGCCGGCAAGGCCATCCTGGTGGTCAACACCGCCAGCAAGTGCGGTTTCACCCCACAGTACAAAGGCCTGGAGCAACTCTGGCAGCAGTACAAGGACCAGGGCCTGGTGGTGTTGGGCTTCCCTTGCAACCAGTTCGGCAAGCAGGAACCGGGTAACGAAGGCGCGATTTCCGAATTCTGCGAGCTGAACTTCGGCGTCAGCTTCCCGCTGTTCAAAAAAATCGACGTGAATGGCAGCGATGCCCACCCGTTGTTCGTGCAGTTGAAGAAACAGGCACCGGGCCTGCTGGGTTCCAAGGGCATCAAGTGGAACTTCACCAAGTTCTTGATTGGCCGTGACGGCCAGGTGGTCAAGCGGTTTGCCCCGACCACCAAGCCGCAGGACCTGACCCAAGAGATCGAAGCCCTGCTCAAATGACCGTGTCCCTGGCGCTCGACCACCAACTGTGTTTCAAACTCTACGCCGCCTCCAGGGCCGTGACCCGCGCCTACAAGCCGATGCTTGATCAGCTTGGCCTGACCTACCCGCAATACTTGGTGATGCTGGTGTTGTGGGAGTGGCATGCCGCAGCGCCGGCACAACCCACGGTCAAGGCCCTGGGTGAGCGCCTGATGCTTGACTCGGGCACGCTGACGCCGCTGCTCAAGCGTCTTGAGCAACTCCAGTGGGTGCGGCGCCAGCGCAGCGCCAAGGATGAGCGGGAAGTGCACCTGAGCTTGAGTGAAACCGGTGTGCAATTGCGCGACCAGGCCTTTGGCCTCAAGACCCGTCTGCTGTGCGACAGCGGCATCGACCTGAACCAGGCCGACGCGTTGCGCGATGGCCTGGACCAGTTGCTTCGCCAGATCAGAGACTTGTCGTCTTCGGCACCCACAGCTCCAGCAAGCCGCTGAGTTCCTCGCGGCGGAACGGCTTGGCCAGGTAGTCATTCATGCCCGCGGCGCGGCACCGCTCGCGCTCTTCGGACAAGGCGTTGGCGGTTAAGGCGACGATGGGCAGGTCTGGCCAGCGCCCGCTGCGACGGATCTGCCGACTGGCCTCGTAACCGTCCATCACCGGCATATTGCAGTCCATCAACACCATGTCGAAGCGCTGGTCCTCAAGAAACTTAAGGGCCTCGCCGCCATGGGCGGCCACGATCACCTCACACCCCAGTTTGCTCAGCATGCCTTTGGCCACCAGTTGGTTGACCGCGTTGTCCTCCACCAGCAGGATGCGCGCCCGGTGCGCCAGGGGCGCGGCTTCCATCTGGATGGGGTCGATGATCAGCGGGTTATCGCTGCGCAGGTTACGTTGCAAAATCTGATACAGCGCGTTGCGGCTCAAGGGGCGCGCCTGTTGCTGCAAGGGGGCCAGTGCCGCGACTTCTTCGCCCGGCATGAAATTGCCATAGGCGGTTACCAGCAGGATCGGCGCGCTGATGGAAGGGCGCAGGCGGAACAGGCATTCGGGGCAATCGGTGATCAGCAGGTCCGGGGTTTGCCCGCTCACGTCTTCATCACGCGGGTAGCAGCGCGGTGTCAGCCCCCAGTGGGGCAGCAGGGTGGTGAGCAGTTCGGTCAGGCCGCTGCCGGCGCTGGTGATGGCGATCACTTCACCTTTGAGCGGTGTCGGTTGCACGGCGGGCAAATGGATCGGCAACGGCAGGTCGGCGCAGAACTGGCTGCCGAAGCCCACCTCCGAGCTGATGCTCAAGCGGCCCTTCATGGCTTCACACAGGTTGTGCGTCAGCGCCAGGCCCAGGCCCGTGCCGCCAAACTGGCGGGTGATGCCGGCGCCCGCCTGGGTGAACGGTTGGAATATCTTCACCTGGGCTTCCTGGGCAATGCCGATGCCGGTATCACACACTTCAATGCGCACCCGGCCTTCCAGCGCGCTGAGGCGTACATCGACTCGGCCGAAGCGGGTGAACTTCAAGGCATTGGACAGCAGGTTACTGACGATCTGGCGCACACGGGTCGGGTCACCCAAGACCTGGGCGGGAAACTGCGGGTCGATCAGGCAGGTCAGTTCGACGCTTGGCGCCGCGTTCTGCGACAACAGGTTGGCGGTGTCTTCCACCAGTGAGCCCAGGTCAAACGGGATGCGCTCCAGCTCCAGCTGGCCGGCGTCGAACTTGGACAGGTCGAGGATATCGTTGAGCAATTCCACCAGCACCTTGCCCGAGTCATGGGCGATGGACAGTTGCTGACGTTGTTCAGCATTGAGCGGGCTGTCCAGTGACAGTGCGATCATCCCCAACAGGCCGTTGAGCGGGGTGCGGATCTCGTGGCTCATGTTGGCCAGGAACGCCGCCCGCGCCTGCGCCATGCCCAGTGCATGCATCTTCGCCGCTTCCAGTTCGGCATTGGACTGGCTCAACTGCTGGTTGCTGGCCTTGAGCTCCAGGGTCCGGGCGGAGACGATGTCCTCCAGTTGCCCCAGGTATTCGGTCAGGCGATCCTCGGCGTGACGGCGCTGCTGGATCTCCGTCTCCATGTTTTCGAATTGCTGGTTGGCAACGTTCACCAACACGCCGATTTCGTCGTGTTCATGGCCGGGCGGACAATCCAGGCGTGCCTGTCTGCGGTGACTCAACTCGCGGATAATGCGCACCAGCGGTTGGGTCAACATCACGTAGAACAAGGCCAGCAGGATGCCGGTCAGCAACAGGCTGCGGGCGAAGCCGTTGAGCAGGGTGATCTCGGCACGGTGCAGGAAGCGGCTGCCAAACGCATAGGTGTCCACGTCCAGGCGCAGTACACCGAGGGATTCGTTGGGCATATGGCTGAGGAACAGCCGGTCTTCGAACCGGCGGTTGGCGCCAAACAGGAAATCGCTGATGGGCCGGTAGGTGCTTTCCTTGTGCGGCCGGTCGACATCGGCGAGTACCACGCCATTGTTGTCGATCAACTGGGCGTGAATGATGGCAGGGGAGTGCAGCAGGCCCAGGGTCAGTTCCTGGGCCAGTTCGGCGTCAATGTTGTAGGCGATGCGTGACGCGGGGTTGTGGCTGATTTCGATCAGTGAGCGAATTTCACGGTTGATGGATGCGTCTTCGCTGGCATAATCAATGCCGATTTGGATCAGGCTGAGCAAGGTTCCCAAGACGAAACCGACCAGCACAGTCAATCTGGCTTGTTTATAAGACAAGCGGTGGGCGAACTTGATATCCATCGAGTGTTGAACCACTTCACGTTTCCCTTCGCCCGGCAAGCATAGCTGAACATCCATACGCTCTGGCCTGCCCGGCATGAATCGTTTTTTTACGCAGCCTCGTGCGGTCTGCCGCAGGGCTGCCAATACGCCATCTTTTGCAAGAACTTGCCAGAGGAATAATCGTGGACTCTCGATTGAATGCCTTTCTTGAGCGGGCCGATGCAGTACTTGCCCGCCTGGAACCGCTGTTGCCCGCGCCCCGCCAAACCATCGATTGGAACCAGTGCCTGGCTGCCCGCTGGCAGCGTGAAGGCCGTAGTGGTTTCCTGCTGCCACTGGACGTGAGCCTCGACATGCGCCTGTCCGACCTGATCGGCGTGGACAAGCAACGTGAAACACTGGCGCGCAACACCCAACAATTCATCGACGGCCTGCCCGCCAACCACGCGCTGCTGTGGGGCTCGCGTGGCACCGGCAAATCATCCATGGTCCGCGCCTTGCTGGCCCACCACGCCGAGGCTGGCTTGCGTCTGATCGAGATCGAGCGCGATCATTTGGCCGACCTGCCGCGTGTGGTCGAGCAACTGCTCAAGCTACCGCAGCGTTTTATCCTGTTCTGCGATGACCTGTCGTTCGAGGCCGGTGAAGGCGATTACCGCGTGCTTAAAAGCGTGCTGGATGGCTCCCTGGAGCAAGCGCCGGAAAACGTGCTGTTGTACGCCACCTCCAACCGCCGCCACTTGGTGCCGGAAAACCAGAGTGACAACGACAACTGGAAACGCGTGGATGGCGAACTGCACCCCAGCGAGGCGGTGGAAGACAAGATTGCCCTGTCCGACCGTTTTGGCTTGTGGCTGTCGTTCTACCCCTTCACCCAGGAGCACTTCCTGGAGGTGGTGGAGCATTGGATCGGCGAGCTGGCGAGCAAGGCCGGTTTGCAGTGGCAGCGCGATGAAGCCCTCGACATCCTCGCCGTGCGCTGGGCCACCGGTCGCGGCAATCGCAACGGCCGTTGCGCCTACCAATTCGCCCGTTACTGGGTGGGTCTCAAATTGCTGGAGCTTCAACCATGATCGATCTACACAGCGCCGGCACTGGCCTGGATGGCTACGCCATGCTCTGCGCGCAACTGGAGTCGCTGCTGGCCGATGAGCGCGACTTTATCGCCAACAGTGCGCAGTTTTCTGCATTCCTGTTCAACCAGCTGGACGACCTGAACTGGGCCGGCTTCTACCTCAACCGCAACGAAGAGTTGGTGCTTGGGCCGTTCCAGGGCCAGATCGCCTGTGTGCGCATCCCGTTTGGCCGCGGGGTGTGCGGTGCGGCGGCGGCGTCGCGGCAAACCCAGCGGGTCGAGGATGTGCATGCGTTTCCCGGGCACATTGCCTGTGACAGCGCCTCCAACAGCGAACTGGTGGTGCCCTTGGTCAAGGACGGCAAACTGGTTGGCGTCCTCGACCTCGACAGCCCGTCGCTGGCGCGTTTTACCCTCCAGGATCAAGCGGGCATTGAACAGCTGGCGGCGATTTTCCTGCGCTTGACCGACTGCTGATCACGCAAGGGGCGGCATCCGCCCCTTACCGGCCATCCAGGCCGTGAAGCTGCCCTTGCAGTAACCTCTCCAGCTCCAGCATGAGCCTCTCCAAGGCTTTCGCACCGGTTTCGATTAGCGCCCAGTCATCGCCGCGCACGCACGCCTGTTCCAGGGTTTCGCACTGTCCGGCCAGTGGCGTCGCCTGAACGATGCGGGCAGCCCCCTTGATTTTGTGGGCCTGCTCGATGATGTCCTGGAGCGGTGCGTGGGCACCAATCAGCGCAGTCAGTTCCTGGCGATCATGTCGACTGCTGCTGAGCAGTTCCTCCAGCAAACGCCAGCTCAACTGAGGATCGCCGCCGGTCAGGGCCTCGAAGTTGCCGAGGTCCAGGTGCAGGGCGGCCGGTTGTGGGGCGATCTGCGCCAGTTGCCGCTCCAGTGCCGTGAGGCTGATGGGTTTGAACAGGCAATCGTTCATGCCGGCTTCAGCGCAGCGTTGTTTCTCCTCGGGCTGGGCATTGGCGGTAAAACCCAGCACCACGCAAGGCACCCGTTGCTCACGCTGTTCATATTCGCGGATCGAGCGACTCAACTCGTAGCCATTCATGATGGGCATGTTGCAGTCGGCGATGACCAGGTCGAAGCGCTCCTGGCGCCAGGCCTGGAAGCCGGCGGCGCCGTTCTGCGCAGCGGTGAACTGATGACCCAGGTAACCCAGTTGCTGGCACATCAGCAAGCGGTTGGCGGGGTGATCATCCACCACCAGCACATTGAGTACGCGCGCGGTTGCCGGCGCCTCGGGCTTGGGTTCATGCGTTGTCTGCAGCGGCTGCAGGCGCGCCATTTTCAGGTTCACATGCACTTGGGTGCCCACCATAGGCACGCTGCTCAAGCTCAGTTGCCCGCCCATCATTGCGCACAGGCTGCGGCAGATAACCAACCCCAGGCCGGCGCCACTCCTGGCGAGCTGCCCGGAATTGTCAGCCTGGGCAAAGGGTTCGAACAGGCGCAACTGATCATCCCGGCTGATACCGATCCCCGTATCCTCGACCACCAGCTTCATCTCGACCTGTTGCGCCACATCGGTGGGCAATACCTCCACCTTGATGTTTACCTGGCCACGCTCGGTGAACTTGATGGCATTGCTGACCAGGTTCGACAGCACTTGCTTGAAGCGCAGCGGGTCGATCAGCACTTCGGTGTCATCGCGGTCGGGCTTGAACTCAAGGGACAGGCTGAGGGTCTTCTGGCGCGCCAGGCCGTCGAAGACACGCACCACCGACTCGATCACTTCGCGTAGGTTGACGCGCTCCGGGGCCAGGCTCAGGCGGCCGGATTCGATGCGCGCGATGTCGAGGATATCGCCGATCAGCTCCAGCAGATCCTTGGCCGAGTTGTACGCCACTTCGATGGCCGGGCGATCAAGATGGCCCTGGTCGGCTCGCTTGAGGGTCAACTCCAGCATGCCGATCACTGCGTTCATCGGCGTACGTATTTCATGGCTCATGGTGGCGAGGAACGTGCTCTTGGCCCGATTCGCCTCGTCGGCGCGTTCTTTGGCGGCGCGGATCTCATCGAACAGTTGGCGTCGCTCGCTGATGTCAATCCAGCCCCCGATGATCCCCTGTACTTCCCCGGTAGAGTCGCGGTACGGCAGGATCCAGTGGTAGATCGTCAGTTTATGCCCACGGATATACAGGGTGCGATCCAGGATCAGCGGGTTGCCTTCGGTCATCACCCGCTGATAATCGGCATGGTATTGCTCGGCGTCCGTTTCAAGCGCCTCGCTCATCTGGAGGGCACTTTTGCCGATCACGTCCTCGCGCTTGACGTCGAACACCTGCAGGTAGCTGTCGTTGCAGGTCTGCAGCAGGCCTTTACGGTCACGTACGTAGATGGGGTGCGGGGTTTCGTTGACCAGCGCGCGCATGAACTCGAACTGATCATTGAGGGCTCGCTCAGCCATCTTGCGATGTTTGATCTGGCGGCGCATGTAGGCGTTCCAGGCCAGGGACAGCAGCAGCAAAAGCCCGGTGCCGATGATGATGCGGGTGATCAGTTGGTGATAGTTGCGCCAGTAGCTGTCGGAGGCGGCGGTGTAACCACGCCAGCGACTGTTGATCACGCCCAGCTCGTCCGGGGCGATGCTCAGCAGGGCCTTGTCGAGAATCGAGCTGAGTTCGGTGGCACTGCGCGCCGTCGCCAGGGCAAAGGTGGCCGGAACCGTGCCGATACTGGTGCTGATCTGCAATTTGTCCTGGAACATCGAGGACGACAGCAAGTAGTTGGCGACGACCAGGGAGTTCACCGCGCCTTCCACCTGCCCTTGGGCCAGCAGTTCCGAGGCCCTGAAGGTGTCGCTGGCCTTGACCAGTTGGACCTCTGGAAAGTCGCGGCGCAGGAGGGATTCCAGAGGATTGCCCGGGGTGATTGCCAGGCGCTTGCCGGCCATCTGCTCCAGGTTCGAGGGGGCGTCAGCTGCTTTGCGAGTCAGCAGCACATAGGAGTTTTCCAGGTAAGGTCGACTGAAGTTCAGTTGCGCTTCCCGTTCAGCGCTGGGCACGATTGCGCCAATCATGTCGACTTTACCGGCGTCCACCTGTTCGATCATCGCGCTCAGGTCACGCCCGCGATGGATCTCGAAGCGCAGCCCGGTGCGCAAGCGGATCAACTCCAGCAGGTCAGCGGTGATGCCGCGGAAATTGCCTTCGGCGTCGAAGAACGTCAGCGGAGCGAAGGTTTCGTTCACTATCACTTTGACCACCGGGTGGTCCTTCAACCAACGCTCCTCACGCTGAGTCAGTTGCAGCTTCTGGTCGGTCAACAGGATGTCGCTGCCGGCGCTCCAGCGCTTGGCGATGGTTTCCCGTTCATTGGTAGGGACGGCCGTCAGCACCGCGTCGACAATACTCAAGAGCGTGCGCTGGTGCTGGGGCATGGCAAAGCTGAACCCATAGGCCTCGTGTTTGCCGAAGTTGGCCATGTGGATGTTTTTCAGGTAGCCCTTATTGATCATGTAATGGGTGGAAATGGTATCGCCGAGGAATACGTCAGCCTGGTCGAATGCCACCGCATTCAACGCATTTTGATAGGAGGGGTAAGCGCGAATGATCGCCTGCGGATACAGTTTTTCCACCTCGCTCAGGGGCAGGTAGTGGTAGACCAGGGCCAGGCGCATTCCGGCCAGCCCATCATTCAGGCTGCGGGTCTCACCTTCGCGGGTGACCAACACCGGCTGGTCAACGGCATAGGGTTCGGAGAGCGTGAGGTTCGGGTTTGCCGCCTCAAAGCCGTTCGAGGTGCCCAATAAGTCAATATCGCCTGTTTCAAGGGCGCGGATGGCGGCCTCTCGGGAGGGGTAGCGCAATACCTTTACCGGCAAGGCCAGCGTCTTGGCGAGCAGGCCGGCGTAATCGGCGGTGAGCCCCTCATAGTCGCGACCACTGGACGTAAGGTCGAAGGGAGGATAGTCAGGCGATGCGGTGCCCAGCACCAACTCGCGTTTGTTTTGCAGCCATTGGCGTTGGGCCTTGTTCAGGTGGGTTTCCAGTTGAACGGAGCCTGCACGGCTCAGCAAGGTGAAGTGTTCCGGGCCCGTTTGATGGTTCGCGAGCACGGCGGTGCTGAAGCACAAGCCGGCACTCAATGTAATCAGATAGTCCTTTATACGCCTGGGCATCCGCTTTCTCACACTAGCGCGTTTCGTTTTGCCATCTCGATAAGTTCTACCAAGGATTTGGCTTGAAGTTTCTGCATCAGCCTCTTTTTATAAGTGCTTACTGTTTTGTTGCTCAGAAACATGCCTTTGGCAATTTCCTTGTTGGTACGACCTTGTGCAAATAATTGCAATACCATTAGTTCCCGATCGTTGACGGTTTTGAATAATTCAAGTTCCTGGGTTTCCACACCGTCTATACCGTTGGTGGTCAATGCCTGGCTGGGGAAGTAGTTATAGCCGGACAGCACCGCGCGGATGGCGCTCAGCAACTCACTCAGGTCGCCCTCCTTGCACACGTAGCCATCGGCGCCCGAGCGCATGCAGCGGGTGGCGAACAGGGTAGGGGATTGGGCTGTCAGGATCAGGGTTTTCATCGGTGTATTCATTGCGTTGAATCGGCAGAGCACTTCAAGCCCATCCAGCTTGGGAATACTGATATCGAGGATAATCAGGTCAGGCAGGCATTCCCGGACCATTTGAATGGCGTCGCATCCGTTGTCCGTTTCACCCACCACTTTGTAACCTTCATGCTCCAACAACATCCGGATGGCAAGCCGTATAACCGGATGGTCGTCGATAATAAAAACTGAGTTCATGATCATAGTCCGTGTAAGTGCAAATAAAGCGGGCACATTAGCTCAGAAGAGCACAGGGGGGCATGAGCTCAGGGGCAAGTAGGTACAAAACAGGAAAATTCCTACACTAAAAAAGGTAAATACCTACCATCTGCTAAGGCTTTGTGAAGCGATATCACAAGGCTTCGGAAGTGAATGAGCTAAAGGTTGTTATCGTGGATTTAACGGGCATCGTACAGGCATATTTCATCGGATCATGATGTTTAAAATCCTACATTTGTAACCTGAGCAATGGGCAGATCAAGCGTGCAAGTTCATCTTTGTTTAATGGCTTTGATAAATAGCCGAGCAGTGGCAGGCCACGATCCATGGCTTGGGCGATCAGGGTGGCTAGCTCTACCACGGGCAATCCGCTCAGCAGGATGGCGGTCGTGGTAAAGCGCCGGCGACTGGCGATTTCAATCAGCTCAAGCCCCGGCAAATCGGGCAGGCATTGGTCACACAGGATGATGTCGAAGGGCACCTCGGCCCGCGACATCAAGCAGATTGCCTGCTCGGCGTTTTCGGCCGGGGTCAGCCGTGCGAAGCCGAAGCTCCTGAGCAGGCACTGGGTGGCGAGGAGTTGGAATGGATGATCCTCCACCAACAGGATACGGAGCGGATAACTGGGCATTTTGGGGGGCACACGGTGAGTCAAGCGTCGATGGGGGGCGCGTAGGAACAGTTCGCCTGGATCGCCCGGAGCGTGCGTGATTATTCATCGGGTGCTTGTGCGAATTCGATCAGGCCGCTCTGTTCCCTTCGTAGGTAGATTCCTTTCAGGCAACAGGCAGCTTGATCGTGCTCGTTATTGAGGGCTGGAACGCCCGGTCATTTCCCGCGCCATCTCGGTGGCATAGCTGTCGGTCATGCCGGCGATAAAGTCGATCATGCGCAGGAACGAAGTGTGCAAAGGCCACTGTGGGTTCGGCGCATTGTTGCCCAGTAAGTCGAGAATGCGCCGGTTCTTGAATGACGGCGTGCGTCCACCATGTTGTTCCAAGGCTGCACCGCAAAAGGCGTTCAAGAGGATTTCCAGGGTGGTGTAGGCGCCGATCTCATGCAGGGTCTTGCGCTTGTCCTGGAAAATCTTCTTGCGCGCCATGTCCTTGGCATCCAGCACGCAGCGTTTGGCGGGGCCATGCATGTGCTCCACCAGGTCGCCGGGCAGGGTGCCGGCGAGCAAGGCATCCTGTTGTTCGACGAAGGCACTCGCCGCCGCGTTGGTCAAATGTTCGATGGCTTTGCCGCGCAGGATTGCCAGCTTGCGTCGGCGCGAATCCTGGGCGCCGAGTTGGCGATAGGTCTGGGGCAGGTCATCGCCCACCAGGTTGAGCAGCAGCGACTCGACCTCGGCGTATTCCAGCAGCTCCATTTCCAGGCCGTCTTCCAGGTCGATCAAGGCGTAGCAGATATCATCCGCTGCCTCCATCAGGTACACCAGCGGGTGGCGGGCCCAGCGTTGTTCTTCGAGCTGCGGCAGGCCGAGTTTGTGGGCGATCTGTTCCAGGATCGGCAGTTCGCTTTGGTAGCAGCCGAACTTGTGTTTCTTGTAGCCCAGCGAATCCGCGTGGCGCGCCGTCCAGGGGTATTTCAGGTAAGTGCCCAAGGTCGCGTAGGTCAACCGCGTGCCGCCGTCGAACTGGTGGTATTCCAGCTGGGTGAGCACGCGGAAGCCTTGGGCGTTGCCTTCGAAGTTGAGGAAGTCATTGCGCTCGGCACTGCTCATGTCATCCAGCCAGCCGCGGCCTGCCGCCTGCTGGAACCAGTGGCGGATGGCGTCTTCGCCGGAGTGCCCGAACGGAGGGTTGCCGATGTCGTGGGCCAGGCAGGCCGATTGCACCACCATGCCCAGGTCGCTCGGGTCGCACCAGTCGGGCAGGGCGCCACGCAGGGTTTCACCCACGCGCATGCCGAGCGAGCGGCCGACGCAGCTGACTTCCAGTGAATGGGTCAGGCGGGTGTGGATATGGTCGTTGCTGGACACCGGGTGCACTTGGGTCTTGCGACCGAGGCGGCGAAACGCGCCAGAGAAAATAATACGGTCATGGTCTTTGTGAAACGGGCTACGGCCCAGTTCTTCCGGGCTGTGCAGGGGCTTTCCAAGACGTTCGCGGGTAAGCAGGGTGGGCCAATCCAAGGCGGTTACTCTCCGTGCGGTGAATGACCCTGCCAGCTTCCCGGTTCCGCGTGGGCGGGGCAAGCGAAAAACTACAGCCCGACCGCATCGATATCGATTAACAGCAAACGCTGACCGTTATCGAAGAATTGTCCGGCCGTGAGGCAATACTGGTTGGTGGTCGCGTCGCGGTAGGTCGAGGACAAGGTCAGGCGTCGCTCCTCCCACCCTTCGGCCAGCAAGTGGTAGAAGTACGGGCGCCATGACCAATTGTGGCCCAGGTAGCGGCTGTCGGCCTGCCAGGCGTCCTGGCGCCATTCAAAGTTCGGCGTCAGCTGGGTGCCATGTCGGTCGCACTGGTAAAACCGCAGCAGCCAGGGGAAAGCCGGCAGTTGCGGCAACTGGCTCAGCGGCGCCTGTGCCAGGGCCCAGTTCTGCAGGATCTTCATCAGCTCTGCCAGTTGCTGGCGCAGTTGCATGATGCGCCCGCGCTCAGCCAGTTTTTGCTGGACGTAGGCCGTGCGCAACTGGGCGAAACGCGGCACGAAGGCGTCGGCGGCGAACCAGTCCAACTGCGCCTGGGCGAACAGATAACCCTGCACATAGCGCGAGCCACACTCCAGGGCAAAGCTCAACTGCGCCTCGGTTTCCACGCCTTCGGCAATGATCCAGCAGCCAGTCTTCTCGGCCATTTGCGCGAGTGCCCGCACCACTTCACTGCTCGGCCCGCCGCGGGCAGCCTCCTGGAACAGGCGCATGTCCAGCTTGAGAATATCCGGCTGCAACGCCAGTACCCGGTCAAGCTGCGAGTAGCCGGCGCCGAAGTCATCGATGGCGATGCGCGCGCCGGCCTCGCGATAACGTGCGACCACGTTGGCCAGGCGCTGGATGTCACCGCCCAGTTCGGTGATCTCGAACACGATCCGCCGTGGGTCGACACCATGACTGTGGATCTGTTTAAGGCTCGGCAGCGCTTGGCCCGGGCGCAGACGGTTGATCCAGCGCGGCGAGATATTCAAGCTCAGGAACCAGTCTTCAGGCGCTTCATGCAAGCGGCTCAACGCGTTATCGCGGATCTGTCGGTCAAGCCGACGCAAGCTCACGCCTGGCGTGCGCGGGTCGGCGAACAGCGGGCCCACGGACTGCAAGCGGCCGTCGACCTGGCGCAGACGGCCCAGGGCCTCGACGCCGGCGATGCGGCCGGTGGCGGTGTCGATAAACGGCTGGAAGCAGGCAAGCGGTTGCCCGTCGATCACGGGGCCTCCTTAAGAGAGGTGGCGAAAAAAAGGCCCGGCCCTCAAAAACGAGGATCGGGCCGATTCTGTTAGCAAGAATGCAGCCAGCAGGGCTGATAAGCCGTAGAAAGGTACAGCATTCACCTTTAAGCCAGAGGTACAGCCTTCACCTTTAACGTGCGCCAGCCCGCCTGCTTCAACTTTTACGCGAAGTGCCTTGCATGGCCAGTTTGATCAGCGGGATCAAGCCGGCACCGAGGCGTACCAGGCGGGTCATGCCGCTGATACCGCCGCCCTTGGCACCTTTGCCGGTCAAGAAGCCCATCAGCGTCACCGCCGCCACGCCCCACAGCGGCGCGTGCTTGATGCCCAGGCTGCCCTGCCAGTTCTGGCCCATGTTGCGCACCTTATTCAAAGGCAGCATCAATTGCTGGGACTCGTGGCGGATTTCCTGGCGGTGCATTTCCATGCGCAGGCGAATCAACGCCTTGCGCATTTCCCGTCGCGACGTGTTTTTAGGCATTTCAGTCAGGCTCATGGCAACAAGCGCTCCCGGTCATTGGCCAGCTCTTCGAGGGTGGCGTGGAACGGCGTGGATTCATCGAACACCGCCGCCTTCAAGCGCACCCCGCAGAACGCCGCGGCCAGGCTGTAGAACACGCAGAGGCAGATGATCCCGGTCAGGCGGTAACCGGTGTCCCACACCAGGATCATCACCAACGTCGACAACCCCACCAGCAACAGCAGCGCAAATACCAGCGCCAAGCCGGCGAACAGCAGCAGGCTGACGGTGCGGGCCTTCTGTTCCTGCAATTCGATGCCAAATAATTCGACGTGGCTGTGCAGCAAGCCCAGAACGGCCGCGCCCAGACGTCTTGAGGTAGTCCCTGTGGACGAGCCAGTTTCGCCGATAGACATGATTTAGCGCCTTGTGGCCAGCAGGCCGATCAGAAAGCCCACACCGGCGGCAATGCCCACCGACTGCCAAGGGTTGGCCTGCACGTAATCTTCGGTCGCGGTGACGGCCGCCTGGCCGCGTTCGCGCAGCGAATCTTCGGTTTGCTTCAGGGTTTCGCGGGCCTGGAGCAGCGTGTCGTGGATCTTGGCCCGCAGCTCATCGGCCTGGTCACCGGCGAGCACTTTGGTGTCGTCCAGCAACCTTTCGGTGTCAGTCACCAGGGTTTGAAAATCCGCCATCAGTATTTCTTGAGCAGTCTTTGCAGTTCTTCTGGCCATGGTTATCTCCGTGATTGGCTGATCTGTACGTAGTGGTTTCGAGTCACCGGCGTCGGTGAAGGTTCAGTGCAATTGTGTGGTACAGCTTTTGCTTTGCCTTGGTGCGCAGGCCTCAAGGCCTGCGCTGAATCCGGGCGGTCCCAGGCAATGCCTTGAAAAACCTTACCCTAAATAACTGAAACTCGCGGAAAAACCCTGTCGGCAACGGCCTGTTGTGTTGATCGCTGCGCTAAAGCGGTTCACACCCTCTGAAGAGGGGTGGGACCGGTGGTGCCAATTTAGTGCGCGCATCCCTGGCTTGAACCGCTTTGGTGCTTTTTGCCTTTATTGCAGGCCTGCCAACCTCCATGGAAAATTTGCAAAGTGCAGTGGACACGCTCGTCCACAGCTCCAACACCCTGTTTATCCTGATCGGTGCGGTCATGGTCCTGGCCATGCACGCGGGCTTCGCGTTCCTGGAAGTCGGCACCGTGCGCCAAAAGAACCAAGTCAACGCGCTGTCGAAGATCCTCAGCGACTTCGCCATCTCGACCCTGGCCTATTTCTTTATAGGCTATTGGATCTCCTACGGTGTGAGCTTCATGCAACCGGCGGCGGTGATCAGTGCCGACCACGGTTATGGCTTGGTGAAGTTCTTCTTCCTGCTGACCTTCGCGGCAGCAATCCCGGCAATCATTTCCGGCGGCATCGCCGAGCGTGCGCGGTTTGCCCCGCAATTGTGTGCCACGGCGTTGATCGTGGCGTTTATCTACCCGTTCTTTGAAGGCATGGTGTGGAACGGCAATTTCGGCCTGCAGGCCTGGCTGCTCGCGCGCTTTGGCGCCAGCTTCCATGACTTCGCCGGTTCCGTGGTGGTGCATGCCATGGGCGGCTGGCTGGCGCTGGCGGCAGTGTTGTTGCTCGGGCCGCGCAACGGGCGCTACCGCGAGGGACGCCTGGTGGCGTTCGCGCCGTCGAGTATTCCGTTCCTGGCGCTGGGCTCGTGGATCCTGATCGTCGGCTGGTTCGGCTTTAACGTGATGAGCGCGCAAACCCTCAATGGCGTGAGTGGGCTGGTGGCGGTCAATTCGTTGATGGCGATGGTCGGCGGCACGGTCGCGGCGTTGATCATTGGCCGCAACGACCCAGGCTTCCTGCACAACGGCCCGCTGGCCGGGCTGGTAGCGATCTGCGCCGGTTCCGACCTGATGCATCCGGTCGGCGCGCTGGTCACGGGTGCCGTCGCCGGTGGCCTGTTTGTGTGGTGTTTCATCGCCGCCCAGGATCGCTGGAAGATCGACGACGTATTGGGTGTGTGGCCGCTGCACGGTTTGTGCGGTGTGTGGGGCGGCATCGCTTGCGGCATCTTTGGCCAGACGGCGCTGGGTGGCCTGGGCGGCGTCAGCCTGGTCAGCCAGTTGATCGGCACCGCCCTCGGTGTGATCGTGGCGCTGGTCGGCGGCTTGCTGGTGTACGGCGTGATCAAGCGCGTCACCGGGCTGCGCCTGAGCCAGGAAGAGGAGTATTACGGCGCGGACCTGTCGATCCACAAGATCGGCGCGGTCAGTCAGGATTGATCGGCGCCTCGTCTTCGTTGTTCGGCTGCGCATAAAAACCGTGCAGCAGGCGGTAGCGGTTCTGCCGCACCTCATCGACCCGCGCCTGCACCTGTTGGTCCGGCAGGCCCAGCAGGATCAAGGCGTGGGAGGCGAGCATCAGGCTCGACTCCAATAGCTCGGGCACCACTTCGCTGGCGCCTGCGGCTTTCAGTTCGGCGAGCTGGCTGTCGTCGCGGGTGCGCACCAGGATCGGCACGTCCGGGTTGATCCGACGTGCTTCCTTCAGCACCACCAAGGCGACGTCGCTGTTGTCCACGGCGATCACCACCAGCCGCGCGCGCTCCAGGCCCACGGCACTGAGCAGGGCGCCACGCCGGCAATCCCCATAGTGGACGCTGCTGTCCTCAGTGGCGGTTTCCTGTACCCGTTCCGGGTCGTCATCCAAGGCGATAAACGCCTGTTGCTCCTTGCGCAGGAAACGCCCGATGGACTGGCCGACGCGGCCATAACCGCAGATCACCGCATGCCCATGCAACTGAGCATTAAGTGCAGTGATTGCCTCCAGTTGCACTTGCTGATTGGGCTTGCGGTGCAAGCGCAGGGCAATGCTCGGTGCCGCGCGCAGCAGCAGCGGGGTCAGCAGCATCGAGCAGAACGTGGCGGCGAGCAGCAAGCCGTTGAACTCATCGGGGATTAATCGGCTTTGCTGCATCTGCGCCATCAAGGCAAAACAGAACTCGCCGCCTTGGGCCAGGGCCAGGCCACTGCGCCAGGCGGTCTCACCGTCGCTGCCGCGCAGCTTGACCAGCGCAGCGACCACGCAGCCTTTGATCAGCATCAGGGCGAGGGTGAGGCCGAGGATCAGCAGGCTATGGCTGACGAACAGTTGCAGGTCGATGAGCATGCCGATGCTGACGAAAAACAGCCCCAGCAGAATGTCGCGAAACGGGCGGATATCCGCTTCGATTTGATGGCGGTAGTGGCTTTCTCCCAGCAACATGCCGGCCAGGAAAGCCCCGAGAGCAGGGGAGAGCCCCAGCAGGTGGGTGAGCCAGGCGGTCAGCAAAACGATCACCAGCGCCAGCAGCACAAACAGCTCCGCCGAATGGGAGGCGGCGACTTCATGAAACAAACGCGGCAGTAACCAACGACTGGCAAGCAACAGGCCGACAAACAACACCACGGTCTTGCCCAGGGTCAACGGCAGCGCCCAATACCAGGCTTGCTCGCCGGTGCCGGCAAACACCGGGACCAGGGTCAACAGCAACACCGCCACCACATCTTGGAACAGCAGCACGCCAATCGCGTTCTGGCCATGGCTGCTGAAGATTTCACCGAGGCTGGTCAGCTCCTTGCTGACAATGGCGGTGGAGGACAACGCCAGCCCTGCACCGAGCAACAAGGCGATACCCGGCGCTACACCAAAGCTCATCAACAAGACCGCCAGCAGCATCCCGCAACCCAGCACCTGCAAACTGCCCAGGCCAAACACCACGCGGCGCAGGGCGAGCATCTTGGTCAGGGAGAACTCCAGGCCCAGGGAAAACAGCAGGAACACCACGCCCAGTTCGGCGAGATCGGGCAATTCTTCGCTGTCATTCACCCAGTCCAGCGCAGTGGGCCCCACGGCCAGGCCGACGCACAGGTAGCCCAGCACGGGCGGCAATTGCAGTCGGCGAAACAGCGCAATCACCACCAGGGATGAGGCCAGAATGATCAGCAGGTTGGCAAACACACGCATCTCCGTTGCAAGGGGGCAGGCAAAAAGCCGCGAGAATCGCTGAATCAGTTATAGGCCATGGTGACCTGGGTCAGGGTTTTTGTGGTGGTGGGCTTCATGCCGTCAGCGGGCTTAGAATGTTGGCCTACTTCCTGATCAGGACCCTTCGTCATGCTTCCTGAATGCCAGTTGTTCGGCACCCTGGGTTGCCATCTTTGTGAAATTGCCGAGGCCGAAATCATGCCGTTGGTCGAACACGGGTTGCTGGTGGAACTGGTGGATATCACCGATCCCGACGACCTGACCGACGTCTATGGCCTGCGGATTCCGGTGCTTCGCCGGGTGGACACCGGGGCGGAACTGGATTGGCCTTTTGACTCACAACAGGTGGTGGCCTTCCTTCGCTGAGTGTTATCCGATGGCGGGTTTCTAAATATTGCGTTACTGTATGTTTGTACAGCGATTGAAATAGAGGGAACGCCCGTGGTGAATGTCGAACAACTGAAAAGCAGCGTCAATCGCATGTCCGCCGACGTCGTGCGCGATGCGGTGAACGAGCTGCGCCTCGATGGCCTGGTCACGGAAGGCAAGACGCCGTTCAACAAAGTGCATTTCAATACCTGTTTTGCCGAGATCGAAGCGCTGTTCCAGCGTGCCGGTTACCACAAGCAGCTGGACGTGGTGGGTTACCAAGGCTTGTTATACGCGCTGTATGACCCCGGCCGCTGGGAGGCGGTGGACGTGCTGCGCTGGCTCAAGGAATTCACCGACGCCGCGAGTGCCTCACCGCTCCTGCGCGCGGAGTTGGTCAAGGCCTGAGATCGGCCCTAGGCTCAATCCCGCTCGATGCGGGATAATGCCCGCGTGTTTTCCCAGGCTTTGAGCATTTCATGTCCACATCCGGTTTTTCCGCGTCCCAGCACCAAGCCAGCACCTTGTACCTCCCGCCCGGCCCCTGGGCGACAGTGCTCGATTGCCTGTGCGAGCACTTCCCGGCGATCGCCCGTGAACACTGGCTGGACCGCATCGCCAGGGGCCGGGTGCTGGACATCAACGGCAGCCCGATCAGCCTGGACCTGGCCTACAAGGAAGGCCTGTGCATCTACTACTTCCGGGAAGTGCCCAACGAGAAGGTGATCCCGGTGCAGGAAACCATCCTGTATGCCGACGAGCACTTGGTGGTCGCCGACAAACCGCATTTTTTGCCGGTGACCCCGGCCGGTGAATACGTCGAGCAAACCCTGTTGCGCCGTCTGATTCGCCGCCTCGACAACCCGGCGCTGGTGCCCTTGCACCGTATCGACCGGCATACGGCCGGCTTGGTGCTGTTCTCGGCCAACCCGGCCAGCCGCTCGGCCTATCAGCAACTGTTTCCCACACGCCAGATCGATAAATTTTACGAAGCCATCGCGCCAGCCCTGCCGAACCTGACGTTCCCCAGGGTGCATAAAAGCCGCCTTGTAGAGGGCGAGCCGTTCTTTCGCATGCAAGAAGGCCCTGGTGCAAGCAACACCGAGACGGCCGTGGAAGTGCGCGAAAAAAAGGCTGATCTATGGCGCTACGGCCTGTTCCCCGTGACCGGCAAGAAGCATCAACTGCGCGTGCACATGACTGCCCTCGGCGCGAGTATTTGCAACGATCCGTTCTACCCTGACGTCATCAAGGATGCTGTGGACGACTACGCCAACCCGCTCAAGCTGCTGGCCCAGGGCGTACGGTTTATCGACCCTGTGACGGGCGAGGAGCGCCATTTTCGCAGCCGGATCACCCTCGACTGGTAACCGCCAGAAACGACAAGGCCCGCGCGAGGCGGGCCTTGTTGGCAAACGCTAAGACTTACAGGTCTTTAACGGTGCGAACCTGATCTTTGTTGATGCGGGTGCGCTTGCCGTCAAGTTGTTCGAATTCGTAGAAACCCGAATCTTCGTTGTATTTCGGGGTGTCGACGGCCTGGATTTCGCGACCGTCATTCAGGGTGATCACTGTCGGCGAAGCGCAACCGGCGAGGGTGGCGAGGCCCAGTGCAAGCATGAGAGCGGCGATGGTCCGTTGAGTCATGAGATTGTCTCCGAGAGAATACTTTTTAATAGCTGACCTTGTGACGCGCGGGGCGCCGACAAAGTTCCTTAAGCGAGGTTCATTCTGACACGCCCGACGGCGTCTGTAACAGCTGCGGCGTATTAAGGTTGGCCAGGCGTGGGTCATCCGCCGGGCATTCCAGGCCCACACCGCCCAGTTGCAGGAAGATCTTGCGCGGGCTGCGCTCACCGGCATGCCAGGCGTCTTCCACCGCAGCCCGCAGGCGGGTCGGGATGATGCAGATCAGCGGTTCCCAGAACTCTCCATGGCGCACCATCACCGGCAGCAGCGGGTTGCGCCGTGCCGTCTCACGCAGGTCGGCGAGCAATGGGGCGTCGATATGCGGCACATCGCACGGCAATATCAGCAAGTGCTCATGACGTGCGGCGGCGAGTCCCGCCCGGATACCCGCGAGCGGGCCGGGGAAGTCCGGGCTGTCGTCGTTCACCAACTGGTCGGCATAGTCGGCGTAGCGCTCCGGGTTGCGGTTGCACGAGATGATCAGGTCATCCGTGAGCGGCCGCGCCAGCATCTGTAAATGCGCGATCAACGGTTGGCCACGCCATTCCAGCAGGCCCTTGTCTTGGCCGCCCATGCGTTGGCCGCGCCCTCCGGACAGCAGCAACACCGAACAGGGCAGAGGGGATGAATCGATAGGCATGGCGGTTCCGCAGCGGCAGCAAAAGGGGGGCCTGTGATATAACATCGGGCTGTTCCTTCGACAACCGGACCGTGCCATGAACGCCAAGGCAGATGCGCCCTTCGTACCCCTGAACATCGCTGTATTGACCGTCAGCGACACCCGCACCCTCGAAACCGATACCTCCGGCCAGGTCTTCGTCGACCGCCTCACCGCCGCCGGCCACGCCCTGGCCGAGCGCGTGCTGCTCAAGGACGACCTCTACAAGATCCGCGCCCAGGTCGCTCACTGGATCGCCGAAGACGTGGTGCAAGTCGTGCTGATCACCGGCGGCACCGGCTTCACCGGCCGTGACAGCACCCCCGAGGCCGTCAGTTGCCTGCTCGACAAACAGGTCGATGGCTTTGGCGAGCTGTTCCGGCAGATCTCCGTCGCCGACATCGGCACCTCCACCGTGCAGTCCCGCGCCCTGGCCGGCCTGGCCAATGGCACGTTGGTGTGCTGCCTGCCGGGTTCCACCAATGCGGTGCGCACCGGTTGGGACGGCATCCTCGCCGAGCAGTTGGACAACCGCCACCGCCCGTGCAATTTCGTGCCGCACCTGAAACAGGCCGAGCCTTGTGAATCCCGTGGGTAAGCCTGGCAAGACCGGCACCCTGATGCCGGTAGAACAAGCACTGCAACAGCTGCTGGCGATGGCCGAGGCCGCGCCGATCCGCGAGCGCAATACCTTGCCCCTGGCCGACTGCGACGGTCGCGTATTGGCCCAAGACCTGGTCTCCACCCTTGACCTGCCGCCGTGGCCGAACAGTGCCATGGACGGTTACGCCGTGCGCCTGTCGGACTGGACCGGTGAGCCCTTGGTGGTCAGCCAGCGCATTTTTGCGGGCCAGGCGCCGGAACCTCTGGCCGCCGGTACCTGCGCGCGCATCTTCACCGGCGCACCGGTACCTGAAGGGGCTGACTGTGTGGAAATGCAGGAAAACGCGGTGGTCCACGCCGACGAGCGCGTGAGCTTCACCGAGCCCCTGCACGTCGACCAGAACATCCGCCCCCGAGGGCAGGAAACCACCGCAGGCGAGTTGGTCTTGACCGCCGGCACGCGCCTGGGCCCGATTGAACTCGGCCTGGCGGCGTCCCTCGGGCATGACCGTCTTGACGTTATTCGCCGGCCGCGCGTGGCCGTGCTGTCCACCGGTGACGAGTTGATCGAACCCGGTTTGCCGCTGGGGCCGGGCCAGATCTACAACAGCAACCGACGGGTGCTGTGTTCCTGGCTTACGCGCCTGGGCTGTGAAGTGATCGACGCCGGCATCCTGCCTGACGACCTGGAACAGACCCGCACCCGCCTGGCGAGCCTGGGCGCGGTCGACCTGATCCTGTCCACGGGCGGTGTGTCGGTGGGCGAGGCGGATTTCCTTGGCATCGCCCTGCGTGAAGAGGGTGAGCTGGCGTTGTGGAAACTGGCGATCAAACCGGGCAAGCCGCTGACGTTCGGCCACTTCCGTGGCGTGCCGGTGATCGGTCTGCCGGGCAACCCGGCCTCGACGCTGGTGACGTTCGCGCTGCTGGCGCGCCCGTACCTGTTGCGCCGTCAAGGTGTGCAAGACGTCGAGCCGCTGCGCTTTGAAGTACCGGTGGGGTTCACTTGGCCCAAACCCGGCAACCGCCGCGAATACCTGCGCGGCCGTATCGAGCAAGGCAAGGCGATCATCTACCGCAACCAGAGCTCCGGCGTACTGCGCAGTGCGGCGTGGGCGGAGGGGTTTGTGGAGGTGTTGGAGGGCACGACGCTGGAGAGGGGTGACCGGGTCAATTTCATCCCGCTAAGCGAAGTCCTGAACTGACCGCTGATCCCAATGTGGGAGGCAGCAAGCCCTAATGCCAGTCAGTTAAGAAGCAGCAAGAGCGAAAAGTAACCCGTGGCGAGGGAGCTTGCTCCCGCTGGACTGCGCGGCAGTCCCAGTCTTTTGAAACAAAGAGCTGGGGCCGCTTCGCGACCCAGCGGGAGCAAGCTCCCTCGCCACAGGTACGGTGCTCACCCTCAGCTGACTGGCATTAGGGCTTGCCCCCTCCCACATTGAGGTCTTCATAGGCCTCAGTAATCTTCGCCGCGCTCGGTGATGTCGCGCTCCACCGGCCCTGCATCCGGGTCATACCCCACCGGAAACTTGCCCTTCAGCGTCCATGCAAACGCAATGATCTCGGCAATCGTGCGGTACAACTCCTCCGGAATGCTGTCCCCCAGTTCCATCCGCGCCAGCAGCTTCACCAGCTCGGCGTTTTCATAGATGGGCACTTCATTTTCCCGCGCCAGCTTCAGGATGGCTTCGGCCAGGGCATCGTCGCCCTTGGCCGTCAGGGTCGGCGCCTGCTGGCCGTCGTACTTGAGGGCAATCGCCTGGCGCGGTGGGGTGGCGTTCTTCATGCGGTCTCATCCACCCAGCGTTGCTCCAATCCGGTTTTTGGCCCGCGTGGCGGGGTGCCGAGGTGGCAGTCGAGGTCGCCGACGTTAAGGCCCGACGTCACCAGGCGCTCGCGTAGGGCGCCCAGGTGGCTTTCGATCAGGCTGGCGGTAAACGGCCGCGTCGCCCACAGCTGGCTGGACAGTTTGCCCTGCGTCAGTTGCGCCTGGACCTGCAACGGCCCCAGCGGCTCCATGTCGAAGGCCAGTTCGACGCGCCAGAGCATCTGCTTGGCGTCCTTCTTGTCCTTGCGTTCGGGTTGGTCCTTATCCGGCGGCGGTTCCTCGCGCTGGAACTTGACTTGCAGCGGCACGATGTCTTGCAACGTGCGCATCGGGATTTCCAACTGCCAGGTGCTTTGCAGGCGGCCGTCGGCGGTGGTGCCGGTCTGCTCCAGGCTCGACAGCTGATGGCTCTGCAACCGTGAGATCGCCCCGGCGGCCAGGCGCAGCAGGTTTTCCAGGTCACCTTCGCCTTCCAGTTTCGCCATCAACCGCTCGGGCAACGGGAAACCGGCGGGTATCTGCCGGGCGCTGACCTGGCCGAGGGTGTTCAGGGGGCTGCGCACGAAGTTGGGCAGCACCTGGGCCAGGGTGTTGGCGGCGAGGATGGCATTCATATTGGTGCTGGCGGGCAGGGCGGGCAGTAAGTCGGCGACCAGGCGCAGCAGCGCGCCTTTCATGTCCAGCGGTGGGATCTGTGGGTTTTGCCCGGCAAGCAGTTTGGCTTCAAGAAACGCGCCGCTGTTCTGGATGACTTGCGCCAGTACCTTGGGATTGCTCACTTGCGCCAAGTCCGGCAAAGCGGCCAACAGACGGTCGGCGGCGGCGCGCAGGTCGGCGGAGGTGCTGTCGCCACGGGGCAGGTTCTGCAGCGCGGTGAATACCGCATCCAGCGAGCCTTGGCGGCTTTGCTGGGTCGACAATTGCTGGGTGACGGCCAATTGATCCTTGAGCCCGCTCAGCGGCACAAAACTCAGGGTCTGTGCGTTCTGCACCACGGCGCTGAGCAAGCTGCCGACGCGCAGGGGTTGCGGGCTTTCCACGGTCAAGGTCGCGCCCGCCAGGGCGTTGTTGAGCACGGTGACCAGCGAGCGGTAGATCGCCGGTTGCGCCGTGCCCTGGGGCAGCATCTGGGTGGTCAGCACCTTGGCCTGCAACAGCGTGCCCACCGGCATCTGGTTAGTGTCGATACGGGTGAGGGCAGCGACATTGGCGCTCAAGGCCTGCTGCAGGCTGAGGGTCAGGTTGCCAGTAGACGTCTGGCTCACCGCCACATTGCTGCCCAACGGCAGCGGCTGGGGGCTGGTCGCCTGCACCAGGGTCTGGCGGCCGCCTTCAAGGGTCAGTTTGAGCAGCAACTGGAAGGCTTCACCGCCTTGTTTAAGGGCGATGACTTCGGCGTTCGCGGTTTTTCCAGGGTCGATCAGGCCGATCTGCGGCTCCAGCAGTTTCAGCAACTCGCCGGTTGCAGGCGCAGGGCCGGGCCCGGCTGCCGGGGCGGGTGGAAGCGTAGGAAGGTTGATCTCACCGGTCATCGCGCGCGTCGTCTCTGGGGAAATTGCCCTCTTTAGAGTAGGGCATCACATGTATAATGCCGCCCGTCTGCAAAGAGAGCGCTAAAAACCTCACAACTATTTGATCCAGCTCTCTAAAATCGGTCGCCAAAGCCGTTATTGTGCATTTCTCTTTAACGGCCGCTGCACCGCCGACTTGAACCGTAAAGGCCCGCGATCTTTTGACCAGCCCTCTTCTTGAAGCCATAGCGCTTGCCTGTGAACGCGACCTGCGCCTGCTGTTCGAGCACCTCGAACTGCGCCTGGCCGACGGCGACATGGTGCAGGTCAGCGGCCCCAACGGCAGCGGCAAGACCAGTTTGCTGCGCCTGCTGGCCGGGTTGATGCAGCCGACGGCGGGTGAAGTTCGGTTAAACGGCAAGCCCCTCAACGCACAACGCACTGAACTGGCGCGCAACCTGGTCTGGATCGGCCACGCCGCCGGCATCAAGGACGTGCTCACCGCTGAAGAAAACCTCAGCTGGCTCACCGCCCTGCATCATCCTGCTTCCCGCGACGCTATCTGGCAGGCCCTGGCCGCCGTCGGCCTCAAGGGTTTTGAAGACATTCCCTGCCATACCCTGTCCGCCGGCCAACAGCGCCGCGTGGCGCTGGCGCGTCTGTACCTGCCGGGCCCGCCGCTGTGGATTCTTGACGAACCCTTCACCGCCCTCGACAAGCAAGGCGTCGCCCAATTGGAAGAACACCTGGCCCAGCATTGCGAACAGGGTGGCCTGGTTGTCCTCACCACCCATCACACGCTCAATCGCAAGCCCATCGGTTACCGTGATCTGGACCTGGGGCGGTGGTCAGCATGAGCGTGTTTGCCCTGCTGGTCGCCCGCGAAGCACGGTTGTTGTGCCGTCGTCCGGCCGAATTGGCCAACCCGCTGGTGTTCTTCGCGATTGTGATCGCGCTGTTCCCGTTGGCGGTGGGCCCAGAGACTAAACTGTTGCAAACCTTGTCCCCAGGACTGGTGTGGGTGGCCGCGCTTTTATCAGTGTTGCTCTCGCTGGACGGGCTGTTTCGCAGTGATTTCGAAGACGGTTCCCTCGAACAGTGGGTCCTTTCGCCGCACCCTTTGCCACTTCTGGTACTGGCCAAGGTGCTGGCACACTGGGCTTTTTCCGGCCTGGCGCTGGTGCTGCTCTCACCGTTGCTGGCGATGATGCTAGGGTTGCCCACCGAGTGCCTGCCGGTGTTGCTCCTGTCTTTGTTGCTCGGCACGCCAACCCTCAGCCTGTTGGGCGCGGTGGGCGCGGCGTTGACCGTGGGTTTGAAGCGCGGCGGCCTATTGCTGGCCCTGCTGATTCTGCCGTTGTACATCCCGGTGTTGATCCTGGGCAGCGGCGCCTTGCAAGCCGCGCTCATGGGCATGCCGGCGACCGGTTACCTCTTGTGGCTGGGTAGCCTGACCGCCCTGGCGGTAACCCTGACACCCTTTGCTATAGCGGCCGGCCTGAAGATCAGCGTCGGCGAATAATGAGGTCTGACCAAGACGTTATGTTTTAGTCAGTAAAGACCCTACGCTTCTTGCAACGACAAGAAGCAACCGTGATGGAAACAGCAATGAACTGGACCTGGTTTCACAAGCTCGGCTCGCCCAAATGGTTCTATGGCATCAGTGGCAAACTGCTGCCGTGGTTGAGCATCGCCGCCGTGTTGCTGATCGGCATCGGCCTGGTCTGGGGCCTGGCCTTCGCGCCGCCGGACTACCAGCAAGGCAACAGTTTTCGCATCATTTATATCCATGTTCCTACCGCGATGCTGGCGCAGTCCTGCTACGTGATGCTGGCGGTGTGCGGCATCGTCGGCCTGGTGTGGAAGATGAAACTCGCCGATGTGGCCCTGCAATGCGCTGCGCCCATCGGTGCGTGGATGACCGCCGTGGCGCTGGTCACCGGCGCGATCTGGGGCAAGCCGACCTGGGGCTCGTGGTGGGTGTGGGATGCACGACTGACGTCCATGTTGATCCTGCTGTTCCTGTACTTCGGTCTGATTGCCCTGGGCAACGCGATCAGCAACCGTGACAGTGCCGCCAAGGCCTGCGCGGTGCTGGCCATCGTCGGCGTCATCAACATCCCGATCATCAAATACTCGGTGGAGTGGTGGAACACCCTGCACCAGGGCGCCACCTTCACCCTCACTGAAAAACCGGCGATGCCCGTGGAAATGTGGGCGCCGCTGCTGCTGATGGTGCTGGGTTTCTACTGTTTCTTCGGCGCTGTGTTGCTGCTGCGCATGCGCCTCGAAGTGCTCAAACGTGAAGCCCGCACCAGTTGGGTCAAGGCCGAAGTGCAAAACAGCCTGGGAGCGCGCGGATGAGTTTTGCTTCTTTCAGTGATTTTCTCGCCATGGGCCACCACGGCCTGTATGTGTGGACGGCCTATGGCATCTGCCTGGCGGTGCTGGCCCTCAACGTCGCCGCGCCGATCCTGGCCCGCAAGCGTTACCTGCAACAAGAGGCGCGACGTCTGCGCCGGGAGACCGAAAAGTGAATCCGCTGCGTAGAAAGCGTCTGTTGATCATCCTTGCGATTCTGGTGGGCGTCGGCATTGCCGTCGGCCTGGCCTTGAGCGCCTTGCAGCAGAACATCAACCTGTTTTACACGCCCACGCAGATCGCTAATGGCGAAGCGCCGATCGACACGCGCATCCGTGCCGGCGGCATGGTGGAGAAGGGCTCGCTCAAACGCTCCGGCGACTCCCTCGACGTGACCTTCGTCGTCACCGACTTCAACAAAGCCGTGACCATTACTTATCGCGGCATCCTCCCGGACCTGTTCCGCGAAGGCCAGGGCATCGTCGCCCTGGGCAAGCTCAACGCTGACGGTGTGGTGGTGGCCGACGAAGTGCTGGCCAAGCACGATGAAAAGTACATGCCACCGGAAGTGACCAAGGCCCTGAAAGACAGCGGCCAATCCGCGCCAACGCCTGCCAAGGAGGGCTAAGCCATGACGTCCGCACTGTTTATTCCAGAGCTGGGCCAGTTGGCGATGATCCTCGCCCTGTGCTTTGCCATCGTTCAGGCCGTGGTGCCGTTGCTCGGTGCCTGGCGCGGCGACCGCTTGTGGATGAGCCTGGCGCAGCCGGCCGCCTGGGGCCAATGTGCCTTCCTGGTGTTCGCGTTCGGTTGCCTGACCTACGCCTTCATGACCGACGACTTTTCCGTCGCCTATGTGGCGAATAACTCCAACAGCGCGTTGCCTTGGTACTACAAGTTCAGCGCTGTGTGGGGCGCCCACGAAGGTTCGTTGCTGCTGTGGGCGCTGATCCTCGGCGGCTGGACCTTCGCGGTGTCGGTGTTCTCGCGCCAGCTGCCGCAAGTGATGCTGGCCCGCGTACTGGCAGTGATGGGCATGATCAGCATCGGCTTCCTGCTGTTCCTGATCATGACCTCCAACCCGTTCACCCGCATCCTGCCGCAGATCCCGGTGGACGGGCACGACCTCAACCCGCTGCTGCAGGACATCGGCCTGATCGTGCACCCGCCGATGCTCTATATGGGCTATGTCGGTTTCTCCGTGGCCTTCGCCTTCGCCATCGCCGCCTTGCTCGGCGGGCGCCTCGATGCGGCCTGGGCGCGCTGGTCGCGGCCGTGGACCATTGTCGCCTGGGCCTTCCTCGGGATTGGTATCACCCTCGGCTCCTGGTGGGCCTATTACGAACTCGGCTGGGGCGGCTGGTGGTTCTGGGACCCGGTGGAAAACGCCTCGTTCATGCCTTGGCTGGTCGGCACTGCGTTGATTCACTCGTTGGCGGTCACCGAAAAGCGCGGTGTGTTCAAGAGCTGGACCGTGCTGCTGGCCATCGCGGCATTTTCCCTCAGCCTGCTCGGCACCTTCCTCGTGCGTTCGGGCGTGCTGACCTCGGTGCATGCGTTCGCGTCCGACCCGGAGCGCGGCGTGTTCATCCTGATCTTCCTGCTGTTTGTGGTCGGCGGCTCCCTGACGTTGTTTGCGTTGCGCGCGCCAGTGGTCAAGAGCCAGGTCGGCTTTAACCTGTGGTCGCGGGAAACCCTGTTGCTGGGCAATAACCTGGTGCTGGTGGTAGCCGCTTCGATGATCCTGCTCGGCACCCTGTACCCGTTGGTGCTGGACGCCTTGAGCGGCGCCAAGCTGTCCGTCGGCCCGCCGTATTTCAACGCGTTGTTTATCCCGTTGATGGGCCTGTTGATGGTGGTGATGGCGGTGGGCATGCTGGTGCGCTGGAAAGACACCCCGGTGAAATGGCTGGCCGGCATGCTGATGCCGGTGTTGCTCGGCAGCGTGGCCTTGGCGGTGATCGCCGGGTTTGCCTATGGCGACTTCAACTGGGCGGTGCTCGCGACCTTCCTGCTCGCCGCCTGGGTGTTGCTGGCCGGCGTACGCGACATCTTCGACAAGACCCGTCACAAAGGCCTGGTCAAAGGCCTCCCGACCCTGACCCGCAGCTACTGGGGCATGCAGATCGCCCACATTGGCATCGCCGTGTGCGCCCTTGGCGTGGTGCTCTCCAGCCAGAACAGCGCCGAGCGCGACTTGCGCCTGGCGCCGGGCGAGTCCATGGACCTGGCCGGTTACCACTTCATCTTCGAAGGCGCCAAGCACTTCGAAGGGCCGAACTTTACGTCAGACAAAGGCACGGTGCGTGTCGTGCGCAATGGCAAGGAAATCGCCGTGTTGCACCCGGAAAAACGCCTGTACACCGTGCAGAGTTCGATGATGACCGAAGCCGGCATCGACGCCGGTTTCACCCGTGACCTGTATGTGGCGCTGGGTGAACCGTTGGGCGAGGGCGCCTGGGCGGTGCGGGTGCATGTGAAACCGTTTGTGCGCTGGATCTGGTTCGGCGGCTTGCTTACCGGCTTTGGTGGTTTGCTGGCCGCGCTGGACCGACGGTATCGGGTCAAGGTCAAGAGCCGGGTGCGTGAAGCGCTCGGCCTGCAAGGAGCGGCGGTATGAAGCGTTGGTTGATGGTCGTACCGCTGGCGATGTTTCTGGTGGTGGCGGTGTTCCTGTATCGCGGCCTTTATCTGGACCCGGCCGAGCTGCCGTCGGCCATGATCGGCAAGCCGTTCCCGGCGTTCAGCCTGCCAACGGTGCAGGGCGACAAGACCCTGACCCAGGCCGACCTGCTGGGCAAACCGGCACTGGTCAACGTGTGGGGCACCTGGTGCATTTCCTGCCGCGTCGAGCACCCGGTGCTGAACACGCTGGCCGAGAAGGGCGTGGTGATCTACGGCATCAACTACAAGGACGACAATGCCGCGGCCTTGAAGTGGTTGGCTGAGTTCCACAACCCGTACCAACTGGATATCCGCGATGAAGACGGCAACCTCGGTCTGAACCTGGGCGTCTACGGCGCCCCGGAAACCTTCTTCATCGACGCCAAGGGCGTGATCCGCGACAAGTACGTCGGCGTGATCGACGAAGTGGTGTGGCGCGAGCAACTGGCCGCCAAGTACCAGGCACTGGTCGATGAGGCCAAGCCATGAAGCGTCTGTTAGCCGCTGCGGTGCTGGCGCTGGGACTGGCCGGCGTGGCCCACGCCGCCATCGACACCTATGAATTCGCCAAGGACGGGGACCGCGAGCGTTTCCGCGAACTGACCAAGGAACTGCGCTGCCCCAAGTGCCAGAACCAGGACATCGCCGACTCCAACGCACCCATCGCCGCCGACCTGCGCAAAGAGATCTTCCGCATGCTGGGGGAGGGCAAGGACAACCAGCAGATCATCGACTTCATGGTCGACCGCTACGGTGATTTCGTGCGCTACAAACCGGCCCTCACCGGCAAGACCGCGCTGCTGTGGTTCGGCCCCGCCGGGCTGCTGCTGGCGGGCGTGGTGGTGATGGCGGTGATCGTGCGCCGTCGCCGTGCTGCGCCGACCGATGGTTCCGACGCGCTGTCCCCCGAAGAGCGCAAACGCCTCGACCAATTGCTGGACACCAAGACTGATGATTGATTTCTGGCTCGCAGCTGGCTTGCTGCTTCTGATTGCCCTGAGTTTCCTGTTGATCCCTGTCCTGCGCGGCCGCCGCGCCCAGCGTGAAGAGGATCGCACCGCGCTGAACGTGGCGCTCTACCAAGAACGCGTGGCCGAGTTGCAAGTGCAGCAGGACGAAGGCGTACTGAATGCCGCGCAACTCGACACCGGCCGCGCCGAAGCGGCGCGTGAATTACTGGCTGACACGGAAGGCGTGGAAAAACCCCGTGAATCGCGCTTGGGCAAGCCACTGCCATTTCTGGCGGCGTTCTTGGTGCCGGTCCTGGGGGTTGCGCTGTACCTGCATTACGGGGCCAGCGACAAGGTTGAACTGACCCGCGAATTCTCCCAGCCGCCGGTGTCCATGGAAGACATGACCCACCGCCTGGAACGTGCCGCCGCTGCCCAACCGGACTCGCCGGAAGGCCTGTACTTCCTCGGTCGCGCCTACATGGCCCAGGACCGTTCCGCCGATGCCGCCAAGGTGTTCGAACGCACCGTGGCGCTGGCCGGGCGCCAGCCGGAACTACTCGGCCAGTGGGCCCAGGCGCAGTATTTTGCTGACAACAAACAGTGGTCGCCCAAGGTGCAGGCGCTCACCGACGAGGCGTTGAAGCTCGATCCAAAGGAAGTCACCAGCCTCGGCCTGTTGGGTATCGCTGCCTTTGAAGGCCAGCGTTATCAAGAGGCTATCGACTACTGGAATCGTCTGTTGGCCCAGCTGCCGCCGCAAGACAACTCCCGCGCAGCGCTGCAAGGTGGCATTGACCGCGCTGCCGAGAAGCTCAAAGAGAGTGGCGGCACCGTTGCTTCTCAAAAAAACGTGATGAACGTCCGCGTGGACCTGTCCGCCGACGTGAAAGCCAAGGCGCTGCCCACCGACAGCGTATTTATCTTCGCCCGTGCCGTGAAAGGCCCGCCGGCACCGCTGGCCGCCAAGCGCGTCACCGTCGCCGAACTGCCCATCACCGTCGAACTCGGCGACGCCGACGCGATGATGCCGCAGTTGAAACTGTCCAACTTCCCTGAAGTCCAACTGGTTGCGCGCATATCCCGGGCCGGTCAACCGACCACTGGCGAATGGATCGGCCGCAGCCAACCCCTGGCCAGCACCACCACTGCCTTGCAGCAGCTGACCATCGACAGTCCGGACAAGTAACTCGAGGAAACGCCTATGACCGCATTTGCACGCATCACCTTGCTCAGCCTGGTACTGGGCCTGAGCGCCTGTGCGGTCCACCGCCCACCTCCCGGGCCCACCGGCCCGACCATCCCACCGTCAGGCCCATCGACCCAGCCGAGCACCAAACCCTCCGGCCCGGTTACCCCGCCGCCGAAACCCGTGCCGACCAAATCGCCGACCTTCGCCCCACCACCGGGCGCGGCCAGCCACTGGGACGGCAAGATGCAGGTGTACGTGCTGGAAGACCAGCCCGACACCTTCTACCGCCAGCGCACCTACTACCGCTGGAGCAACGGTTGGAGCCGGTCGATCAGCCCGAACGGGCCGTGGGAAGAGACCGACGTGCAGGGCGTGCCACCGGGGCTAAGCAAGCAGTACGCGCAATGACAAAAGGCGACCTTCGGGTCGCCTTTTTCTTGCCAGTGAAACGCTTTCTCCAAGCCAATGAAGATCACCTGTGGGAGCCGGGCTTGCCCGCGATGGCGGTGTGTCAGGCACCGAATCAATTGCAGCTAAACCGCCATCGCAGAGGTGCGGCGATCCGACAAGCCAGTTCCCACAGGAGACCTCATCGGCTGTCAGGCCACTGGACACTCCCGATTCAGCGCTTGATCCACCAACAACTGCGCAATCTCAATCATCTGCACCACTGCCAGCACCTGCTTGCGGCCCGAGCCATCCAGATGCTCGGCACAGTCGTAAGCACACACGGTTGCGGATTCCAACATCTCGCTGGCATTGCTCAAGGCAGCTTCAGTGCTGAGGCCGGGGCGGACGGTGAAGATGAGGTTGGGTGGAGTTTGAGGCGTGTCATCCGAGGAGGATGGGGGGATCAGGCGTGATTTTTTCCATGACGAAGCTCCTATGAATGAGCACCTCCATCTCGCTACCACACGATGTAAGGAGGCGACTGTACACGGGGTGGTAGACCGGTCATAGAAACCCGGCAGGCCGAAGCCTCCCATGCACAGCCGCCACAAAGCAGCCCGCACAAAAAAACGCCCGTAAGCGTTTTGGGGATCTATGAAAGAACCGGGCTACCACACCCGTTCGCTGATTTTGCAGCGACCCGCGAAGGTTAACGGCGAGGTTGATCGGACGCAACCCGAAATCTGTGTAGGGGCTCTCCTAGGAAGCGTTGAAAAAAGTGAGTCGTACGCAGGTGGTCGACCGGGGAGTGGAAACCTGGAAGGGCAGGGCCTCCTGTGTACAGCTCGCTCCACATATTGATTACCTGGGGAGCGCTGAGGTGTAGGGATAGTCCGGTATTTGCGTGTGTGTCCGGTCCTACCTAGCTGTTCGGTCAGTATTTAATCCACACCTGATTTGCTAGGTTGAATAACTGAAAAAAAAGGTGTGCCGTCGTGCTGAAGCAGGGCATTTTCATCGGATTAACATTTTGCTTATTGAGCGCCGCGTTCGACGTATACGTAGCATTCGTCACGCAAACCCTCAGTACGGTGGTGGTCATTTTCTACTGCTTTATGTCCTCAGCAGTGCTTTTTCTGGCATGTGCGATCCATCGAAATTCGGCGTCCTTGAGTTTAAAAATCAAGGTTGATTGGAAGAGCATCATCGTTGTGAATGTTTCGGTGCTACTTAACTGGGGCGGACTGTTCTACGCCCTCCGTTATCTCGAGCCCGCAGTCGTCGGAGTCGCATCGGTCGCCTGTGGCCCTGCACTCACTTTGCTTATTTCTCTGCTCGACAAACGTGGTGCCAGGATTGCTTTGGAGGACGCATTGGTCTCGGGCCTGGTGCTCTTCTCAGTTGGAGTTATGTTGTTCAACTCCTTTGCCGGGGAGAGCGGTATATCCACCACCTCCGTAGGCCAGCGGTCACTGGGGATCTTCAGCGTTATCGTCTGTGCCCTGGGCACTGTCATGTACACAGTATTTTCAAAGAAAATGTTTGCTCGGCAGTGGGCCATTTATGAAATCCTGGCCGTCAGAAACATCGCCATGATCGCTGTTTGTGTCATCGCAATTCCTGTGGCGGGGGGAAGTTTTTCCATTAATCGCGAGTTAATTCTGCCCATGTTGATCCTGGTGGTGATCGGCCATTTATTGCCGATTTACTTGATCCAGAAAACCATCTATTACCTCACTCCGATCCACGTATCTCTGGTGTTGCTGACCCTTCCGGTATTTGTCCTGTTACTCCAGTACCTGGATGCCCGAGTGGCGTTTTCCGTGGCAAGTGTTGCGGCCGTCAGCATCATTGTGCTTTTGCTGTTGGGGCGGGCCTTGTACGCAATGAGGAGGGCGGTACCATGATTAAAGTAGTGGTGGTCGACGGATTTTCATCCGGTAAATTTGTCGCGAAACGACTGAACGAAGAGGGGTGCTTGCTGATGCATGTGGCCTCATCCGGCAGTTTGGATCGTTACTATTACAAGGGCTTCGACCAAACGCTGTATGACCAGATGATCGTCAATATCGATCTCGCAGCGACGATGGCGCGTGTCGAGCATTTCGAGCCTCAGTTCATCATCGCCGGTGCCGAAACCGGTGTGCTGCTCGCCGACCAGTTGAACGAGCGACTGCAGCTGCCGTATCGCAATGACTTCGACAAAACCCATGCCCGTCGAAACAAGTACGAGATGATCCAGTGCATTACCCAGGCGCAATTACCCGCCGCACGACAGTTCCTCGCCAGTACCTGGGACCTCGCACAATGCTGGATCAACACCCACGGGCGTTTTCCTGTGGTAATCAAACCCCTTGAGAGTGCAGGAGCGGATGGGGTGTTTGTTTGCGAGGACATGGACGCTTGTGAGATCGCCGTGAAAAAGCTGTTGGGGACGACAAACCGATTGAATATCCCAAACACCCAGGTCTTGATTCAGGAGTACCTGGCCGGGTTGGAGTATGTGGTGAATATGGTCTCCCTGGACGGCCAACAGCTAGTCACTGAAGTCGTGCGCTATCAAAAGCAGCGCACGCAGGGGGGCGGCATCCTCTATGACATTGACGAGTTAATCGGGCCCGACTCGGCGGTCTATTCGGTATTGGTGGATTACACTCGGGCCGTAGTGCGATGCTTGGGTATCCACAATGGACCCAGCCACGCGGAGGTCATGTTCACCGAGGATGGGCCGAAATTGGTGGAAATTGCAGCCCGTACCGATGGCATTCTTCGCCCGGGCGTATCCAGGCAAACCACTGGTCTTGGGCAGATTGATGCAGTGGTGTTATCCATCGTCGAACCTGAAGGTTTTACGCAGCGGCTGGTTAAAAGAGAGCATTATCAACTGTTGCAACATACCTATAATGTTGGCCTGATCAACCGCTTGGAAGGCTATTTCTATAAGGACCAGTTCCTGAGCGAGCTGCGCAAGCTGGATTCTTTTTATGAAGCGGCTTTTTACGTTGAGAACGGTGAGCACATAGGCGCGACCCATGACGTTTTCAGTCAGCCAGGGACTGTCTATCTGGTTCATGCGGACCGTGCAGTTATCGCAGCAGATTACCGCAGAGTGCGCGCACTTGAGTTGCAGGGAAGCTATATAGGGAGGCGTTGAAGTTTGCGCCGTTGTTCATTTTCTCATGCCGCTTTCAACGAGACGGACCTCATGCATCTCCACGTCATACGCCACGGCGAAACCTGGGCCAACGCCGAGCACCGCTACCTCGGCGCACTCGATCCGGAATTGACCGAGCGGGGCAGGGCACAGGCCGTCTCTCTGAGCAAGAATCTGCCCTGCGGCATCGACGTGTTGATCGTCTCTCCACGCCTGCGAGCCCAGCAAACGGCGCAGATTCTTAATCAGGCGTTGAACCTTGAACCCGTGACGATGGACAGCTTCCGCGAGCGCGATGTGGGTGTTTTCGAGGGTTTTGAACTGAAGAGGCTTCCGACTGTTTCGCCCTTCGAATCTCACTGAAACACCTCCGACCCCTGTGGCGAGGGAGCTTGCTCCCGCTGGACTGCGCAGCAGTCCCGATCCCGTCACGTTCGATCCACCTGACACACCGCGCCCTTCGGTTTTGGGGCCGCTTCGCAGCCCAGCGGTAGCAAGCTCCCTCGCCACAGGGGGGGGTGCGGTGACATTCCAACCTTTCACAAAACCTTCATCCAGCCGACCCCCTCCAGTCATGTGCAAGTAATTGCACTGACACCTCCCGCGCCTACTGTCGTTTGAACTCAACCGCAGCCATCCCCTGGCTGTTCAAACAAGACAGAGAAGCCCATGACGCACGCTATCCATGTCGATCACTTGAACAAGACCTTTGCGAAGAAGCCCGCGTTGGTCGACCTCGAATTCACCATTGCCGCTGGTGAGATGGTCGCGCTGATTGGCGCTTCCGGTTCCGGCAAGTCCACGTTGTTGCGCCATTTGGCGGGCCTGGCCTGTTGCGACAAGAGCAACGGCGGCAGCGTCAAGGTGCTGGGCCGCGAGGTGCAGGCCAGTGGACGCTTGAATGGCAAGGTGCGGCGGTTGCGGGCGGACATCGGCTACATCTTCCAGCAGTTCAACCTGGTCAATCGCCTGAGCGTGCTCGACAACGTGCTGCTCGGGTGCCTGGGCCGCATGCCGCGCTGGCGTGGCAACCTGGGGCTGTTCAATGCCGAGGAGAAGGCGTTTGCCATGGCGTCGCTGGCGCGCGTCGGCCTGGCCGATCTGGCCGCGCAACGGGTTTCGACCTTGTCTGGCGGCCAGCAGCAGCGTGTGGCGATTGCCCGTGCGTTGACTCAGCGCGCCGAGGTGATCCTGGCCGACGAACCGATCGCGTCCCTCGACCCGGAGTCGGCGCGCAAGGTCATGGAGATCCTCGCCGACATCAACCGCCGCGACGGCAAGACCGTGGTGGTGACCCTGCATCAAGTCGATTACGCCATGCGTTACTGCCCGCGTGCCGTGGCTCTGAAAGGCGGGCGCATTCATTTCGACGGGCAGGGCAGTTCGATGAGCAGCCAGTTTCTCAACGATTTATACGGTGCCGACGTCGACACCAGCCTGATGTGTTCCGACCAAACCCGCCGTGCCGAAGCGCCCCCTCGGCTGGCCCTGGCGCGCGCTTGAAACCCTACTCACGACCCACAGGAGTCCCGTCCATGTTGAACCGTATCGGCCATGTGTTTTTGTCTGCCGTGTTGCTGGCCAGTGTCGCGCTGGGCAACGCCCACGCCGCTGACAAGGTGATCAATTTCGGCATCATGTCCACCGAGTCTTCGCAGAACCTCAAGAGCATCTGGCAGCCGTTCCTGGATGACATGCACAAGAAGACCGGCCTGACCATCAACGCCACCTTCGCCTCCGACTACGCCGGCCTGATCCAGGGCATGCGCTTCAACAAGGTCGACGTGGCCTGGCTGGGCAACAAGGCCGCGATGGAAGCGGTGGACCGTTCCAACGGCGAGATCTTCGCCCAGACCGCTGCCGCCAACGGCGCCGCCGGTTACTGGAGCGTGCTGATCGTGCGCAAGGACAGCCCGATCAACAACGTCGACGACATGCTCAAGAATGCCAAGAACCTGACCTTCGGCAACGGTGACCCGAACTCCACCTCGGGCTACCTGGTGCCGGGCTACTACGTGTTCGCCAAGAACAACGTGGACGCCGCCACGGCGTTCAAACGCACGCTGAACTCCAGCCATGAGGTCAACGCCTTGAGCGTGGCCAAGGGGCAGTTGGACGTGGCCACCTTCAACACCGAAAGCTGGGACCGCCTGGAAGTCACCCAGCCCGACAAAGCCGCGATGCTCAAGGTGATCTGGAAATCTCCGCTGATCCCGGCCGACCCGATGGTGTGGAGCAAGGCGCTGAGCGACAGCGAGAAAACCAAGATCCGCGATTTCTTTGCCAACTATGGCGACACCGATGAAGAGAAAACGGTGCTGAAGAACATGCAGCTGGGCAAGTTCCTCGCCTCCAACGACGACCAACTGTTGCCGATCCGCCAGCTGGAGCTGTTTAAGCAGCGCACCACGATCAGCGCTGACAGCAAGCTGGACGCGGCCGACAAGGCCAAGAAACTCGCCGACATCGACGCCGATCTGGCGAAGCTGCAACAGCGCATCTCCGAGCTGGACAAGAAAACTGCGGTCAACGGCTAATCCCCCGCCTGTATGCGGAGTGCTTTTGGGGTGAGGGGGCTTGTCCCCCTCCGGGTTCACAGCAGAGCCATTGGGGCTGCTGCGCAGCCCAGCGCGGGGCAAGCCCGCTCACCACAGAAGCCAGGCTCACCACAGAAAGCCCACTCATACACATTGATCGAGAGTGACCCATGACTACCTTGCACGCTGAAGCCGTCGGCAAACGCACGTGGCCGCAATACCTCGGCTGGGGCCTGTTCCTGGTCTTGCTCGCCTGGGCCTGGCACGGCGCGGAAATGAACCCGCTGGCGCTGTACCGCGACTCCGGAAACATGGCGACCTTCGCCGCCGACTTCTTCCCGCCGGACTTCCACGAGTGGCGCTCCTACCTCAAGGAGATGATCGTCACCGTACAAATCGCCCTCTGGGGCACGGTGTTGGCCATCGTCTGCTCGGTGCCGCTGGGCATCTTGTGCGCCGACAACATCACCCCCTGGTGGGTCCACCAACCCCTGCGCCGGGTGATGGACGCCTTCCGCTCCATCAATGAAATGGTCTTCGCGATGTTGTTCGTGGTCGCCGTCGGCCTCGGCCCTTTCGCCGGTGTATTGGCCCTGTGGATCAGCACCACCGGCGTGCTCGCCAAGCTGTTTGCCGAAGCCGTCGAAGCCATCGACCCAGGCCCGGTGGAAGGCGTACGTGCCACCGGCGCGAGCGCCCTGCAGGAAGTGATCTACGGCGTGATCCCCCAAGTGATGCCGCTGTGGGTGAGCTACGCGCTGTACCGCTTCGAAGCCAATGTCCGCTCGGCGACGGTGGTGGGCATGGTCGGTGCGGGCGGGATCGGCGTGATCCTCTGGGAAAACATCCGCGCCTTCCAGTTCGTACAAACCTGCGCGGTGTTGCTGGTGATCATCGTGGTGGTGAGCGCTATCGACGTGTTGTCCCAACGCCTGCGCAAGCAGTTCATCTGACGTCGGAGGGGTGCCCACGCGGCGCTTTTTTTAAACATGCAGTTGTCTAGACAAGATGAGCCGGTGTACCGCGAACTCGCGGATATCCTGCGCCGTGAACTGAGCAGCTATCAGGCCGGCGACTTCCTGCCCGGCGAGGTGCACATGGCCGAGCGCTTTGGCGTCAACCGCCACACCCTGCGCCGGGCCATCGACGAGCTGGTGTTCGAAGGCAGCCTGTTACGCCGCCAGGGCAAGGGCACCCAGGTGCTCGACCGCCCGCTCATCTACCCGATGGGCGCCGAGACCTCCTATAGCCAATCGTTGTCGGCCCAGGGCGTAGGGGTGGAAGCGCTGTTGCTCAAGCGCCGCTACTGCTACGCCAGCCGTGAAGAGGCGCAGCACTTAGGCATCGCCGAGATGGCGCCAATGATCGAACTGCAAACCCTGCGCAAGCTCGACCACCAGCCCGTCAGCCTGATCCGCCATCGCTACTGCGCCAGCCGCGCGCCGTTGCTGGCCGACTACACCGGCGGGTCTTTGCGCCACTACCTGCGCGAGCGTGACCTGCCGCTGACCCGCACCCACAGCCTGATCGGTGCGCGTTTGCCCAACCGTGACGAAGCCGCGCTGCTGATGATGCCCCGGCACTTGCCGGCGCTCACCGTATTCACCCTTTCCCGCGATCGCGATGGCCACCCGGTGGAGCTGGCGCAGTCCACCAGCCGTTCGGATCGCTTCCAGTACCAGGTGATGACTTGATGGAGCCTTTGATGAGCCTGTCCCCGCGTCAACACTGGATCGGCGTGCTTGCTCGCGCCCAGCTCAGTGAACTGCAGCCCCACGAAGCCGCGTTGAAGGACGCCGAATACCAACTGATCCGCGCCCCGGAAATCGGCATGACCCTGGTGCGCGGCCGCATGGGCGGCAATGGCGCGCCGTTCAACGTCGGCGAAATGAGCGTGACCCGCTGTGTGGTGCGCCTGGCCGATGGCCGCACCGGCTACAGCTACCTGGCCGGGCGCGACAAGGTCCATGCCGAGTTGGCCGCCTTGGCCGATGCCCATCTGCAAGGCACGCAACCGAGCCGCTGGCTCAGCGATTTGATCACCGCGCTGGCCAATGCCCAGGCCGCCCGCCGTGCGCAAAAAGAAGCCGATACCGCCGCCACCAAGGTCGAGTTCTTCACGCTCGTACGAGGAGAAAACTGATGAGTGCGCCACTGTTGCAGCCGGCGTTTGTTGACCCGGTCCTTGATGCCCAGCGCGGTTTTCGTGCCGCACTCAAGGCCCTCGCCGAGCCCGGTTTGATCCAGCACCTGCCGTGCGCGCCACGCCTCGACGGCCTGGCGCCCGCCACCTACGCCTTGTGCCTGGCGCTCTTGGATACCGACACGCCGCTATGGCTGGCGCCGAGCTTCGAAACGCCGCTGATCCGCGCCAACCTGGCCTTCCATTGCGGCTGCCCGTTGACGTCGAAGCGCGAAGACGCGGTCTTCGCGCTGCTCGGCGAACAGGACCTGCTCGACCTCAGTGGCTTCGACCACGGCAATGACCGCTACCCCGATCAGTCCTGCACCCTGCTCGTGCAGCTCACCGACCTGGAAGGCGGTCGCGGCCTGCTGTGGCGCGGCCCCGGCATCAAGGCCCAGCGCCAGGTGCACCTGCCGGTGCCCCAAGACTTCTGGCACGAACGTCAGCGCCGCGAAGCTTTCCCCCGCGGGCTGGACGTTGTGTTCGCTGCCGGCCACCACTTGATCGGCCTGCCACGCAGCAGCCGCATTGCACAGGAGCACGCCTGATGTACGTAGCCGTCAAAGGTGGCGAACAGGCCATCGACAATGCCCACCGCCTGCTGGCGAAAAAACGCCGTGGCGATACCGCGATTCCGGAACTGAGCGTGACGCAAATCCGCGAGCAACTGCCGTTGGCCGTGGCACGGGTGATGACGGAAGGTTCGCTGTTCGACGAAGAACTCGCCGCGCTGGCGATCAAGCAAGCGGCGGGGGATCTGGTGGAAGCGATCTTCCTGCTGCGCGCCTACCGCACCACGCTGCCGCGCTTCAGCCCGAGCCTGCCGATCGACACCGCGCACATGTCGCTGAGCCGGCGTTTGTCGGCCACGTTCAAGGACGTGCCGGGCGGTCAATTGCTCGGCCCGACCTTCGATTACACCCATCGCCTGCTGGATTTTGCGCTGCTGGCCGAAGGTGAATATCCAGGGCCGCAGACCACGCCGGAGGCGACGTTGGAAGCCTGCCCACGCGTCCTCGGCCTGCTCGCCAAAGAAGGCCTGATCAAGCCCGAAGTCGACGACAACGCCACGGTCGCCGACATCACTCGCGACCCGCTGGAATACCCCGCCAGCCGTGCCGAACGCCTGCAGGCCCTGGCCCGTGGCGATGAAGGCTTCCTGTTGGCGCTGGGCTACTCGACCCAACGTGGCTACGGCCGCAATCACCCGTTTGCCGGCGAGATTCGCATCGGCGATGTGGACGTGTGGATCGATCCGCAAGAGCTGGGCTTCCCCATTTGCCTGGGCAGCATCGAAGTGACCGAGTGCGAGATGGTCAACCAGTTCGTTGGCTCGGCCACTGAGCTGGCGCAGTTCACGCGCGGGTATGGCCTGGCGTTCGGGCATGCCGAGCGCAAGGCCATGGGGATGGCGTTGGTCGACCGCTCGTTGCGCGCCGGGGAATACAACGAAGAGATCGTCTCGCCGGCCCAGCGCGAGGAGTTCGTGCTGGCGCACTGCGACAACGTCGAGGCCGCCGGTTTTGTCTCGCACCTCAAGCTACCGCACTACGTGGACTTCCAGTCCGAGCTGGAGCTGATCCGCAAACTGCGCCAATCCGCCGAGGGCTCCCGCCATGAATGACACGGCCTACAACTTCGCCTACCTCGACGAACAGACCAAACGCATGATCCGCCGCGCGTTGCTCAAGGCGGTGGCGATCCCCGGTTACCAGGTACCGTTCGGTGGCCGCGAAATGCCATTGCCGTATGGCTGGGGCACGGGCGGCATGCAACTGACCGCCGCGATCCTCGGCGCGGATGACGTGCTCAAGGTCATCGACCAGGGCGCCGATGACACCACCAACGCCGTGTCGATCCGCCGCTTTTTCGCGCGCACTGCGGGCATCGCCACCACCGAAGCCACGCCGGACGCCACGCTGATCCAGACCCGCCACCGCATCCCGGAAACACCGTTGCAGGCTGGGCAGATCATGGTTTACCAAGTGCCGATCCCCGAGCCGTTGCGCTTCATCGAACCGTCGGAAACCGAGACCCGCACCATGCACGCCCTGAATGATTACGGGGTGATGCACGTAAAGCTCTACGAAGACATCGCCACCTTCGGCCATATCGCCACCAGCTACGCCTACCCGGTGATGGTCGACGAGCGCTACGTGATGGACCCGTCGCCGATCCCCAAATTCGACAACCCGAAACTCGACATGAGCCCGGCGCTGATGTTGTTCGGCGCCGGTCGCGAAAAGCGCCTGTACGCGGTGCCGCCGTATACGCAGGTCACCAGCCTCGACTTTGAAGACCACCCGTTCGCCGTGCAGCAGTGGGAGCACAACTGCGCGATCTGTGGCAGCCATGAGTCGTTCCTCGATGAGCTGATTCTGGATGACGCCGGGACCCAGCGTTTCGTGTGCTCCGACACCTGGTATTGCGCCCAACGGGTTCTGGAGAACAACCAATGAGCCAGGTTCTTTTGAAGCAAAAAGCCGACGCACCGCTACTGCAAGTGCGCGACCTGTCCCTGCTGTACGGCCCGGAGAAGGGCTGCCAGGACGTCAGCTTCGATCTGTACCCCGGCGAAGTGCTGGGCATCGTCGGCGAGTCCGGCTCGGGTAAATCCACCTTGCTCTCGTTGTTGAGCGGGCGTCTGCCACCGCAAGCGGGCAGCATTGGCTATCGCAGCAAGGACGGCGAATGGCTGGACCTCTACAGCGCCAGCGAAGCCGAGCGCCGCACCTTGCTGCGGACCGAATGGGGCTTCGTCGAGCAGAACCCTCGCGACGGCCTGCGCATGGGCGTGTCGGCGGGCGCCAATATCGGTGAGCGTCTGATGGCCCAAGGCGTGCGCAACTATGAGCAACTGCGCGGCGCCGGGTTGGACTGGTTGAGCCAGGTGGAAATCGACCCCCAGCGTATCGACGACTTGCCGCGCACCTTCTCCGGCGGCATGCAGCAGCGCCTGCAAATCGCCCGCAACCTGGTCTCCAGCCCACGCCTGGTGTTTATGGATGAGCCCACCGGCGGCCTCGATGTGTCGGTGCAAGCGCGCCTGCTCGACCTGTTGCGCGGCCTGGTGCGTGAGCTGGACCTGGCGGTGGTGATCGTCACCCACGACCTGGCCGTGGCGCGGCTGCTGGCCGACCGCCTTATGGTCATGCGCCGCTCGCGGGTGGTGGAAACCGGGCTCACCGACCAGATCCTCGACGATCCACAGCACCCTTACTCTCAACTGCTGGTGTCTTCGGTATTGCAGCCATGACAAATGCCTTGATCGAGGTCCGTGACCTTTCGAAAACCTTCACCCTGCACCAGCAGAACGGCGTGGTGCTCAACGTGTTGCGCGGCGTGGAATTCAGCGTGCAGAGCGGTGAGTGCCTGGTGCTGCATGGCGCGTCCGGTGCAGGTAAAAGCACCTTGCTGCGCACCTTGTACGGCAATTATCTAGCGGCGGGCGGCAGCATCCGCGTGCGCCATGCTGGTGAATGGCTGGAACTGGTCGGCGCCGAGCCGCGTGACATTCTCCAGGTGCGTCAACAGACCCTTGGCTATGTCAGCCAATTCCTACGGGTGATCCCGCGTGTGGCTTGCCTGGATGTGGTGATGGAGCCGGCCCTGGCGCGCGGCTGGTCCAAGGCGAATGCGCAGTCCCGCGCCGAGCACCTGCTGACCCGCCTGAACATCCCGCAGCGTCTGTGGCAACTGGCACCCGGTACGTTCTCCGGTGGCGAGCAACAGCGCGTCAACATCGCCCGCGGTTTCATGGTGGCCTGGCCGGTGATGCTGCTGGACGAACCCACCGCGTCTTTGGACGACAACAACCGCCAGGTGGTGCTGGAACTGATGAACGAAGCCAAGGCTGAGGGCGCCGCGCTGATCGGCATCTTCCACGACCGTGCTGCCCGTGAAGCGGTCGCCGACCGCCATTTCGACATGACCCCCACGTCCGTCGCCGCAGAGGAATACGCCCATGCCCGCTGAACAGATCCTCAGTAATGCCCAGATTGTCATGGCTGATCGCATGTTCCTGGGCTCGGTGGTGCTGCGCGACGGCACTATCGTCGACCTCGCCGAGGGTCGCAGCCAGCTGCCCCAGGCCCAGGACCTCGGCGGTGATTGCCTGTTGCCGGGCCTGGTGGAGTTGCACACCGACAACCTGGAAAAACACATGACCCCGCGCCCCGGCGTGGACTGGCCGTCGACCTCCGCGGTGCTCAGCCATGATGCGCAGATCATCGCGGCGGGCATCACCACGGTGTTCGACGCGGTGTCCATCGGCGACGTGAACCCCAAGGGCAACCGCATGAAAAAGCTGCCGGCGATGCTCGAGGCCATTGCCCAGGCGGAAGGTGCCGGCCTGACTCGCGCCGAGCACCACCTGCACCTGCGTTGCGAGCTGTGCCACCCGGATACCCTCAGCGTGTTCCGCGACCTGGTGGAAAACCCGTTGGTGCGGCTGGTGTCGGTGATGGACCATTCGCCGGGCCAGCGCCAGTTCGTGCTCGAATCCAAATACCGTGAGTACTACATGGGCAAGTACCACCTGAACGACGAGACCATGGACGCGTTCATCGTGCTGCAAAAAGCCAACTCCCTGGCCTACAGCGATCGCTATCGCGCGGCCATCGTCGAGCATTGCCTGGCGCGTGGCCTGTCGGTGGCCAGCCACGACGACGCGACACTGGCCCACGTGGAAGAGTCGGCGCGCTACGGCATGACCATCGCCGAATTCCCCACCACCCTGGAAGCCGCGAAGGGCTGCCAGGCGCTGAACATGAAAGTCTTGATGGGCGCGCCGAACGTGGTGCGCGGTGGGTCGCACTCGGGTAATGTGGCCGCGGCGGGCCTGGCGGCCGAGGGGTTGCTGGATATACTTTCCAGTGACTACTACCCGGCGAGCCTGTTGCAGGCTGCGTTTGTGCTGGCCGACCAGCAGGACGGTGGCGACCTGTCGCGGGCGGTCAAGATGATCAGCCTGGCGCCCGCGCAAGCGGCAGGCCTGAAGGATCGCGGTGAAATTGCCATTGGCCTGCGCGCCGACCTGGTCCAAGCCCGCAGCCGCCAAGGGCTTCCTGTAGTGCAACAAGTATGGCGACAAGCGAAGAGGGTGTTTTGATGGCAGGCAGGTTGATCTATCTCATCGGGCCCTCCGGCTCGGGCAAGGACAGCCTGCTGGATGCCGCACGCCCCCGTTTGGCCGAGCGCGGTTGCCGCATCGTGCGCCGCGTTATCACCCGCTCCGCGGAAGCGGTGGGTGAAGCGGCGCAGGGGGTGAGCCCGGAGCAGTTTGCCACGATGCAGGCCGAGGGCGCGTTTGCCCTCAGCTGGCAGGCGAATGGCTTGTCCTACGGTATTCCCAGGGAAATCGACGACTGGCTGGCGGCGGGTGACGACGTGCTGGTCAACGGCTCCCGCGCGCACCTGGCGCAGACGCGCGAACGTTACCCGACGTTGCTGGTGTTGCTGCTGACGGTTGACCAGGCCGTGTTACGCCAACGCTTGATCGCACGAGGCCGTGAGGCGTTGGCCGACATTGAAGCGCGCCTGGCGCGCAATGCGCGCTTCACGGCCGACTTGATCGCCGGTCATGGCGCAGGGTTGTTTGTCCTGGACAATTCCGGGCCGCTGGCACATACCGTCGAACGCCTGCTGTGCTGCCTGGACCACGGGCACTCGGCATGCGCCTGACCTTGCTGGGCACCGGTGACGCGCGGCAAGTCCCGGTGTATGGCTGCGAGTGCCCCGCGTGCGGTTTGGCGCGCAGCGATGCCAGCCTGCGCCGCCGACCTTGCAGTGCGCTGATCGAATGCGGCGACCAGCGCTGGCTGATCGACAGCGGCTTGCCCGACCTCACCGAACGCTTCCCGCCGCGCAGTTTCAACGGGATTCTGCAAACCCACTACCACGCCGATCATGCCCAGGGCCTGCTGCACCTGCGCTGGGGCCAAGGGCTGGTGATCCCGGTGCACGGGCCTGCGGATCCGGAGGGTTTATCCGACCTCTACAAGCATCCGGGTATCCTGGATTTCAGCCAGCCATTCAGCGAATTCGAAACCCGGCAGTTTGGCCCACTCAGCGTCACCGCGTTGCCGTTGCAGCATTCCAAGCCGACCCTGGGTTACCTGCTGGAAGGCGAGGGGCGGCGCATCGCCTACCTCACCGACACCGTCGGCCTGCCACCGGCGACCCAGGCCTGGCTGCAACGTGAACCGCTGGACGTGCTGGTACTGGATTGCTCCATGCCGCCGCAACCGCAGGCACCGCGCAATCACAATGACCTGACGCTGGCGTTGCAGAGCATCGAGGACACAGGGGCTCAGTTGGGTGTGTTGACCCATGTGGGGCATACGCTGGATGCGTGGTTGCTGGAGCACCGCCGGGAGTTGCCGCGGCATGTTTCCATTGGTTGGGATGGGCGCGTGCTTTGAGGTGGAACTGGCTTCCACCTCTGATCCAAATTGTCAGGGCGATGGGGTTTCAGCCAGCAACTGCTCCACATACTCCACAAACGCCCGTGCCTTGGCACTCGCCATTCTGCCCGTGGCGTACACGGCCCATAAATCCCGCGCGGGTAACTTCCAATCGGCCAGCACGGTCTTCACTTCGCCACTGGCCAGCTCCGGCGCGAACATCCAGGTAGACGACAACGTCAGCCCCAAATGGCTCAACACCGCCGCACGTACACCCTCAGCCGCGGTGACGCGCACGCGCCCATGGGCGACGATGGGGTATTCCTGGTCGCCTTGGGTAAAGCGCCAGTGCGAGCCTTCGCCACGGGTGTAGATGATGGCTTGGTGTTGCAGCACATCCGCCGGCGTGGCGGGCTCGCCGAAGCGTTCGAAGTAGGCCGGGGTGCCCAGGATGACGCAGGGCGATTCACCGATCTTGCGCGCCGTTAGGCTTGAGTCATTCAGGTTGCCCATGCGCAGGGCGACGTCGATGCCTTCTTCGATCAGGTTGAGGCTACGGTCGTCGAGCACCACGTCCACATTCAACTCGGGGAACTGCGTCAGGAAGGGGCCCAGGTGAGGAATGATGTGCATCCGGGCGAAGGTTACCGGAGCGCTGATGCGCAAGGTGCCGGAGAGCCCCGCCCCCGCGCCGCGTGCAGCGTCGTCAGCGGCGTTGGCTTCATCAATGGCGCGCTTGGCTTTCTCGAAAAACGCCAGGCCTGCCTCGGTGGGCGTCAGGCCCCGCGTGGAGCGCAGCACCAACCGCACGGCCAGGCGCGTTTCCAATTGCGCGATGCTTTTGGAGACGGCGGGCTGACCGATGCCCAGGCGTTTGGCGGCAGCGGAGAAAGAGCCCGTTTCGATCACGTGGACGAAGGTTTCCATAGCGGTGAGGCGGTCCATCGGCTGTTCCTGCTTGGCGTGGCGGCGCTCAAGCCTAAGGCGATGGACGACGGCTGTCATGCGTTTCCCGCCCTGAGCAGGCGGGTTTTCAATATTCAGTAAAACAGCCGTCAGTCAGAGATAGGTATTCTGTGCTTGAGTAAAGATAACTCTAGGGTTGCTTTTATTCAGGCCAAGCCAAGGAGGCTGGGGGGCAAAGCAGGTTATTGATCAAGGAACTGCAAGAGGCAGGTTGGGTAGTGGATCGGGTCACCGGCAGTCATCACATTTTTACCCATCGCTATAACCCGTACACCCTCCCGGTGCCGCATCCCAAGAAGGACCTGCCGCTGGGCACCGTCAGAAGCATCAGGAAACGCGCCGGTTTGTTTCAGTTTTAAGGAGAGCATTCATGCAATACCCAATCTGTATCGAATGGGGCGATGACTTCACCGCCACCGGTATCCAGATCCCCGATATCCCAGGCGCAGTCACCGCCGGGGACAGTTTTGAAGAGGCCTACAACGCCGCCGTGGAAGTCGCGCACATCATGCTGCAAGCCATCGCCGCAGAGGGCGGGGTGATTCCGATGCCAACGTCGGTGGCCCATCATCACGCGAACGAAGACTACGCCGAAATGGGCTGGGGCATGTTGGAGCTGGACGTCACGCCCTACTTGGGCAAGACCGAGAAGGTCAATGTGACCTTGCCCGGTTATGTCATCCAGCGTATTGACCGTTATGTGCGCGAGCACAAGGTCAAAAGCCGTTCTTCATTCCTGGCCGATGCCGCGCTTGAGAAATTGGTGCGGTCCTGACGGGGGCGCCCACTGCGGCCACCGGCGCCGTTTTGGATGCCTTGAAGAACGTTGAACAGGTATGTCCTCACCCTTCGGAAAACCGCGTACTTGAACAACACCTGTTTTTTTAGATCTTGTTTTTTTCCTGCAAAAACAACGTGATGCCGTTCAGGTTGTTGTGTTGTCGAGTGTTTAAATTGCAAATGAATGCTTAGTTATATCGCCGCGTATGTCGAACCGCGCAAGTGTTGCGGTTAGAACCACATCTACGTTGGTGTCCAGTTTTTCAGCGTGCGAGCGTATCTCTAGAACGGCGGATCAACGGTCGGTTGGCCGGCGTTCTGGGTTACTCGAACGCCGAATTGGCTTGATTCGGCTCTTTTTATTCACACTGAAGGCGCCGCACAATGAATAACTATGACCTGCGCAGTATGAGTCCTCTTAATAACCTGCCGGTATCGGACCCCGGCCCGTTTGGTGCGGGGGCTGGAAATAAGCCCGCCTACACAACGGACCAGGCAGCCAAACAACTCTCGCGGGAAAACCTGCGCTTTCATGACCGTAATGATGATTCGACCGTCGATGTGCATTACACGGTAGACAACAGTTTCACTCAACCGCAGCAGCAACGCGTCCGCCAGGCGCTGCAGTCTTGGCAGGATGTTGCCAATATCAACTTTCGCGAGCAGTCAGGCGGCTCGGACGGCACGCTCAACGTGCGCAACAATCCACGCAGCGATCGTGGTGTCGCGACCTCTCCGAACCGTGCCACGCCTCACACCACGGCCACGCTTGGCACACAGGGCGGGAACAGCTCAGCGGCATTGGGCAGTCACTTTTCGCTGACTGCCATTCATGAGATAGGCCACGCCATCGGTCTGCATCATCCGGGTGACTACAACGGCGGTAACCCCAATTACCAGACTGGCGCGACCTACGCAGGGGATACGCATGCGCGCACTGTCATGAGTTACTTTTCTGAGAAAAATCAGAAGGGCCATGACTTCAAGAACCAGAGCCCGTCCGCGCCGATGATGGACGATATCGCCGCAGCACAACGCCTGTACGGTGCCAACCATCAAACCCGTAACACCGACACCACCTATGGATTCAATTCCAATACCGAAAGGGAGGCGTTTAGCCTCAAAAGCGCCACGGACAAACCGGTCTTCTGTGTGTGGGACGGTGGGGGTGTCGACACGATGGATTTCTCCGGGTTTGCCCAGGACCAGAACATCGACCTGAACGCCGAATCGTTTTCCGATGTGGGCGGGTTGAAGGGCAATGTGTCGATTGCCAAGGGCTGCACGATTGAAAATGCAATGGGCGGCGCCGGCCGGGACACGCTCTCGGGGAATGATGCCGCTAATCGGCTCAAGGGTGGTGGGGGGGCTGATACCCTGAGAGGCGGGGGTGGCGCGGATACTTTTGTCTACGACAAGGCCAGTGACTCCACGCCGGACCAGCCTGACATGATCGAGGATTTCACCAGCGGTACCGATAGAATCGACGTGTCGGGTGCGTTGAAGGACGCGGGTGTCCGTGGCCTGGTATTTACCGATCGGTTCACTGGGCGAGCGGGTGAAGCAGTGCTTAAGCAGGATGCCAGTACGGGCCAGTCAAGCCTGGCCATTGACCTGAAAGGAACGGGCACTGCGGACTTGTTGGTCAAGAGTAAGGGCGAGATCAAGCCGGCCGATGTGCGGTGGGACGGCCAGGCACCGGAGGTCTCACCCTTGCCCAAGCCGGCGCCTGCTCCCACACCGGCGCCTGTCCCGGCGCCTGCCCCCACTCCCGCGCCCTTGCCGGATAAAAAGCAGGACAGTACCGCTGGCGTGATCCACATCTTTGTCGTCACATTGCTAGCGATCTTCTCGCAGTTGCTGAGCCTGCTAACGTCGTCGTCCGGCCAGGCATCCGCTGGAAAAAAACAGCCCTGATTCCACCACTCAAGCGGTGGCGGCCGTGCCCTGGCGCGAAGCACTCAGGAACCGCAGCAACGCCACCAACGGAAATGCACTGCCCACCAGCATCACGCCCAGCCAGCCGCCGTGTTCATACACGCTGCTGGCAATGGCTGAGCCGAAGGCGCCGCCGATGAAGATGCTGGTCATGTACAGCGCATTCAGGCGGCTGCGGCTGTTAGCGTCGAGGGCGTAGATGGCACGCTGGCCGAGCACCATGTTCATCTGCACGCAGAAATCCAGGACCACACCGGTCACCGCCAAGCCGATCACGCTGTACAGCGGGTGCACGAAGGCCGGCAGGAAGCTCAACGCGGCGAACAGCATGGCCAACAGCGAAGCGCGGTGGGTATGGCCGGCATCGGCCAGGCGCCCGGCGATAGGCGCGGCGATGGCACCCAGTGCACCGACCAAGGCAAACAGCGCGATCTCGCTTTGGCTCAGGCCGTGATTGCGCGCCAGTTCCAGTGGGGCGGCGGTCCAGAACAGGCTGAAGGTGGCGAACATGCAACCCTGGTAAAACGCGCGTTGGCGCAGTACCGGTTGCTCACGCAGCAAAGTGCCGAGAGAGCGCAGCAGTTGGCCGTAGCTGGCGCTGTGGTCGGGTTGGCGCTTGGGGATGGTGATCAGCAGCACCACGCTGATAAACGCCATCAACGCCGCCGCCGCCATGAACATCGCGCGCCAGCCGAAGTGGTCCGCCACTACGCTGGACACCGGCCGAGCCAGCAGGATACCGAGCAACAGGCCGCCCATGATGCTGCCGACCACCCGGCCACGGGACTCGGCGGGTGCCAGGTGCGCGGCCAGTGGAATCAGGATTTGCACCGACACCGAACTGAAACCGATCAACAGCGACACCAGCAGGAACAGGTTCGGCTGCTCGGTGACCGCTGCCCCCAACAGGCTGGCGATAGCGAGTACGGTGGTGGCGATCATCAGCTTGCGGTTTTCCAGCAGATCACCCAACGGCACCAGGAAAAACAGGCCCAGGGCGTAGCCGATTTGCGTCAGCGAGACGATCAGGCTGGCCATGGCGGGCGTGAGGCCGATGTCCGGTGCGATCAGCTCGATGATCGGTTGCGCGTAGTAGATGTTGGCGACGATCGCGCCGCAGCAAAACGCAAACAGCATCACCATGCTCCGGGTCATGGTGGTTGTAGCGTGGGAAGTAGCGTTCATGGTGTTCTCATAAAAGCGAAGGAAAGTGGGGCGAGCCTAAAGACAACACCGTAGCCGGGGTAGGCCGTCGGCAGTGATAACACTCATGCCCGGTAATGATGAGTGAATCGTTAACTTTCTGCGCGAGGCCTGATGATACATTCAGGCACAACTGCCGAAACAGGAAATTGACTGTCATGAAAATCACGTTGAACAAGATGCTCCTGGCTTCCACGCTTGCCGCCGCCATGGCCGTTGGCCTGGCCCAGGCTGCGGACGCACCACGAGTGGGTGTGCGCGGCGCCATTACGGCGATGGAAGGCGATGCGATGCACGTCAAGGTCAACAGCGGCGAGGACGTTATCGTGCACCTCACCCCGGCCACCCAGGTGCGCGCGGTCACCCTGGCCAAGATCGATGAGATCAAGCCCGGCAGCTACATCGGCTCCGCCGCCATGCCCAATGCCGACGGCAGCCTGACCGCGCTGGAAGTGCACGTGTTCCCCCCGGCCATGGCCGGTACGGGCGACGGGCATCGCGCGTTTGATCTGAAAGAAGGCAGCAGCATGACCAACGGCACCGTCGGCGACCTGGTGGTCAGCAACGGGCGGACGTTGACCGTGAAATACAAAGGCGGCGAACAGAAGATCGTCGTGCCGGAGGATGTGCCGATCGTCAACCTGGAGCCGGGGGATCGCAGTTTGCTCAAGGCGGGCGTGAAGGTGGTGTTGTTTGCGGCGCAGGGGGCGGATGGGACTATCACGGCCCAAGCCATCTCGGCCGGCAAGGGTGGCATCACACCACCGATGTAGAGGCCAAAACACGGAGCCAAATGTGGGAGGGGGCAAGCCCCCTCCCACATTTATCAATTACTGGCCGCTGTAGATCTGGTCGAAAACGCCGCCATCATTGAAGTGAGTCTTCTGCACCGTGCGCCAGTCACCAAAGGTCTTCTCCACCGACAGGAAGTCGACTTTCGGGAAGCGGTCGGTGTACTTGGCCAGTACTTTCGGATCACGCGGACGCAGGTAGTTGTTGGCGGCGATTTCCTGACCTTCCGGCGACCACAGGTACTTCAGGTAGTCTTCGGCGGCCACGCGGGTGCCTTTCTTCTCGACCACTTTGTCGACCACCGACACCGGCGGCTCGGCTTCGGCGGAGACGCTTGGGTAGATCACTTCGAACTGATCGCGCCCGAATTCACGGGCGATCATCTCGGCTTCGTTCTCGAAGGTCACCAGCACGTCGCCGATCTGGTTGGTCATGAAGGTCGTGGTGGCGGCACGGCCACCGGTGTCCAGCACAGGGGCCTGTTTGAACAGTTTGCCGACAAACGCCTTGGCTTTGTTTTCGTCGCCGCCGTTCTTGAGCACATAGCCCCAGGCCGACAGGTAGGTGTAGCGGCCGTTACCCGAGGTTTTCGGGTTGGGCACGATCACCTGCACGCCATCCTTGAGCAGGTCCGGCCAGTCTTTCAGGGCTTTGGGGTTGCCTTTGCGCACGATAAACACGGTGGCCGAGGTGAACGGCGCGCTGTTGTTCGGCAGGCGGGTGACCCAGTTGTCCGGCACCAGTTTGCCGTTGTCGACCAGGGCATTGATGTCGGTGGCCATGTTCATGGTGATCACGTCAGCCGGCAGGCCGTCGATCACCGAGCGCGCTTGTTTGCTGGAGCCGCCGAAGGACATCTGCAGGGTCAGCTTGTCGTTCGGGTGCTCGGCTTCCCAGTGTTTCTGGAAGGCGGCGTTGTAGTCCTTGTAGAAGTCGCGCATTACGTCATACGAGACGTTGAGCAGTGTGACGGGGGCAGCCTGGACGGCGCCCGCCAGGGCAAGGCCGGCGGCCAGGAGAGAGGCGCTAACGAGTTTTTTCACTGCTCATTCCTTGTTGTTCGAGAAGGTTGTCGATTGAGTGAGGGCAATTTGCCAGCGACTATAGCTGGCGCCGCATAGACGTTTAAAGATTAAAACGCACTTTGCTTATTCCACTTTCTTAAAAAGCGCATTGCCACAGCGCGAGCAAAAGGCCGCATTAGGCTCATGGCTGTTTTTCTTGCACACCGGGCAGTCGGTTTGCAGTTGTTCACCGCGCATGGCACTGGCCAGTTCGGCGGTGAAAATACCGGTGGGCACGGCAATGATCGAATAACCGGTGATCATCACCAGCGACGAAATCACCTGGCCCAGCGGTGTCTTCGGCACGATATCGCCAAAGCCCACGGTGGTCAGCGTGACGATGGCCCAGTAGATGCCTTTCGGGATGCTGGTAAAGCCGTGTTCCGGGCCTTCGATCACGTACATCAAGGTGCCGAACACCGTCACCAGGGTGCACACGCTGACCAGGAACACCACGATCTTCTGCTTGCTGCCGCGCAGCGCCGCCATCAGGTAATTGGCTTGCTTGAGGTAGGGGCTGAGCTTGAGCACGCGGAAGATCCGCAGCATGCGGATGATGCGGATGATCAGCAGGTACTGCGCGTCGCTGTAATACAGCGCAAGGATGCCGGGCACGATCGCCAGCAAATCCACCAACCCATAAAAGCTGAAGGCATAGCGCAACGGCTTGGGCGAGCAATACAGGCGCAACCCGTACTCGATCAGGAAGATCAGCGTGAAGCCCCACTCGATGTAGGCCAGCACATCGGCATAGTTCTGGTGTATCTGGTCGATGCTGTCGAGCATCACGATCACCAGGCTGGCGAGGATGATCAACAGCAGGATGCCGTCAAAGCGCCGCCCGGCGACCGTGTCACTTTGAAAAACCATGACGTAGAGCCGCTGGCGCCAGTCGTTGTTGCTGTCCATAAATCCCGCCCGAATCGAATATCGAGCAAGCCTAGGGGGATTCGAAGGGCCTGTCCATGCGGGGTTTGCGCAGCACTCGGGCGCCTGCGTGCACCAGCCAGCAGGCGAGGATGAACGGTGCGGTCAGCGCGGGCAGGTGCAGGGCGGCAAAGCCTGGCGTGAGGAGGATCGCCAGCAGGAGACCGAGCAGCGGCAGCCAGGGTTGGCGACGCACTTGGCTCAGTGCCACGGCGGCCAACGCCGGGTTATAGCCGTGCAGGCCGAGGAGGGCGCTGGCGGGTTCCTGCAGCCACAGCGCGAGCAGCGTGCCGGCACTGGCGCCGATCAGGGCCCATACGCAGGCGCGGCGGTTGGCCAGCCACAGGCCCAGTGCAATCGAGGCACCGGCCACCGGCTGATCCAGCAGCATGATTTGCGCCAGGCCGGTGAAGGGCGCGGTGAGCACGGCCAGGGTGTCCGACTCGGTCACGGCAAACGTGCTCGGCGGTACCGTGCCCAGCAGTAACCAGCCCAGGCCGACAAAAGGTGCGGTATAGGCCGGCAAGTCATCGGGCTGGCTGGCGTGTTTCAACCAGTGCCGCGTCAGGATCGCACTCAAGCCGCCGCACGCCAGGATCAGCGGCGGCAACAACGCCGACCAGGCGAAGTGCTGGCTGATCAACACACCCAGCAGCACACCGTTATAGCTATAAAGCCCGGCCTGGCGTTCAACCTTGGGATAGCCCCGGCGCTGGGCCGTGAGCAAGCCCGCCACGCCACCGAGCAGCGCCCCGCCCAGCAGGGCCGGTGCGCCGATCAGGATGGCGAGCAGGCACAGCAGGCCACACAGGGGATGGCGTTGCAGGAAGATCTGGCTGAAGCCGTTGAGCAGGGCTTCGGCCCAGTCGGGGCAGGTTTGGTTGTGCATGGGTCGAGTTTCTAAGGGGGATCGCCACAGAGGATTAGAGTAGGGTTTCGATCCGCAGTGAATTGGTCGACCCCGGCTGCCCGAACGGCACCCCCGCCGTAATCACCAACGTGTCCCCACGCTGCGCCATGCCCTGCGCCTGCGCGATCTCCAGCGCGGTGGAACACACTTCATCCACTTGGCGCAGGCGGTCGTTGACCACCGAATGCACGCCCCAGGCCACGCTCAAGCGCCGTGCCGTGGACAGGTTCGGCGTGAGGTTGAGGATCGGCGCCACCGGCCGTTCCCGCGCCGCGCGCAGGCTGGAGCTGCCCGACTCGCTGTAGTTCACCAATACCGCCACCGGCAGGATGCTGCTGATGCGGCGGATCGCGCAGCTGATGGCGTCCGACACTGTGGCATCCGCCTTGGGCCGGCTGACATCCAGCTGGGCCTGGTAGTCCGGGCCGTTTTCCACTTGGCGGATGATCTTGCTCATCATCTGCACGGCCTCCAGCGGGTACTCACCGGAGGCGGTTTCCGCCGACAGCATCACCGCGTCCGCGCCTTCGGCCACGGCATTGGCGACATCGGTAACTTCGGCACGGGTCGGCGCCGGGGAGAAACGCATGGACTCCAGCATCTGCGTGGCCACCACCACCGGTTTGCCCAGTTGGCGGCAGGTGCTGATGATGTCTTTCTGGATCTGCGGCACACTCTCGGCCGGCACTTCCACGCCCAGGTCACCTCTGGCTACCATGATTGCGTCGCTCAGTTCGGCGATTTCCCGCAGGCGCTGCACGGCCGAGGGTTTCTCGATCTTGGCCATCAGGAAGGCTCTGTCGCCGATCAGCTCACGGGCTTCGCGGATATCCTCCGGGCGCTGCACGAACGACAGCGCCACCCAGTCCACACCCAGTTCCAGGCCGAAGCTCAGGTCGCGTCGGTCCTTGGCGGTCAGTGGGCTGAGTTCCAGCAAAGCTTGTGGGACGTTCACGCCTTTGCGGTCAGACAATTCGCCGCCGTTCAGCACCGTGGTGTCGATGGCGTCGGCGTGTTTGGTGATCACCCGCAGGCGCACCTTACCGTCGTCCAGCAGCAGGTCCATGCCGGGCTCAAGGGCCTGGATGATTTCCGGGTGAGGCAGGTTGACCCGGCGCTGGTCACCGGGTGTTTCGTCGAGGTCCAGGCGCAGGGCCTGGCCGCGTACCAACTGCACCTTGCCCTCGGCAAACCGCCCGACCCGCAGCTTCGGCCCTTGCAGGTCCATGAGGATGCCCAGCGGGTAATTCAGCTGGCGCTCCACCTGGCGAATCCACTGGTAGCGCTGGGCGTGGTCGGCGTGGTCGCCGTGGCTGAAATTGAGCCGGAAGATATTCACGCCGGCTTCCACCAGCTCGCGGATGTCATCGATACCGTCGGTGGCCGGGCCCAGGGTGGCGAGGATTTTGACCTTCTTGTCAGGCGTCATGTTTGGCAGTCTCAAGGATCAGGATGGCGCGGAAGTCGTTGACGTTGGTGCGCGTCGGCTCGGTGACGATCAAGCCGTCGAGGGCGGCGAAATAGCCGTAGCCGTCGTTGTTATCCAACGCGTCGCTGGCCGACAGGCCGAGCGCTTCGGCGCGGCGGTAACTGCACGGCGTCATGATCGCGCCGGCGTTGTCTTCCGAGCCGTCGATGCCGTCGGTATCACCGGCCAGGGCGTAGACGCCGGGCAGACCTTTGAGGCTGTCGGTGAGGCTCAGCAGGAATTCCGCATTGCGCCCGCCACGGCCATCGCCGCGCACGGTCACGGTGGTTTCGCCGCCGGAGAGGATCACGCACGGCGCCGCCAGCGGCTGGCCGTGCTGGACGATCTGCCGGGCGATGCCGGCGTGCACCTTGGCCACGTCCCGTGCTTCGCCTTCAAGGTCGCCCAGGATCAACGGGCTGAACCCGGCCTGGCGCACTTTTACCGCCACCGCTTCCAGGGATTGCTGGGGGCGGGCGATCAATTGGAAGTGGCTGCGGGCAAGCACCGGGTCGCCGGGCTTGACGGTTTCCGAGGCCGGGTTCTGCAACCAGCTGCGCACTGAAGCCGGGGCGTCGATGTGGTAGCGCTTGAGAATCGCCAAGGCCTGTTGCGAGGTGCTCGGGTCGCCGACCGTGGGGCCGGAGGCGATCACCGTGGCCTGGTCGCCCGGCACATCGGAAATCGCATAGGTGTACACCGTCGCCGGCCAGGCCGCTTTCGCCAGGCGGCCACCCTTGATCGCCGAGAGGTGCTTGCGCACGCAATTCATCTCGCCAATGGTCGCCCCGGATTTGAGCAGGGCTTTGTTGATCGCCTGTTTGTCGGCCAGGGTGATGCCTTCGGCGGGCAGGGCCAGCAGGGCAGAGCCGCCGCCGGACAGCAGGAAGATCACACGGTCGTCTTCGCCGAGGTTGCTGATCAATGCCAGCACGCGCTGGGCCACGGCCAGTCCGGCGGCGTCGGGCACGGGGTGGGCGGCTTCGACCACTTCGATTTTCTGGCAGGGCGCGCCGTGGCCGTAACGGGTGACCACCAAGCCGGTGACTTCGCCCTGCCAGACGTTCTCCACGACCAAGGCCATGGCGGCGGCGGCCTTGCCGGCGCCGATCACGATCACACGGCCGCTGCGGTCGGCGGGCAGGTAGGGTTCGAGGACTTGCCGGGGGTGGGCGGCGTCGATGGCTGTGGCAAACAGCTCGCGAAGCAGGTGTTGCGGATCGACCGACATAAGCGGGCTCCCGGGGGATTCTTGTTATTAGAGGTGAGGCTTGGAATGCGATCAAAGTGTGGGAGGGGGCAAGCCCCCTCCCACACTTTGATTGCATTTCATCAGGGGCTATTTATCGCGAATCGAAAAATTCGCCATATGCTCCAGCCCCTTGATCAGCGCCGAATGGTCCCAGTTACCGCCGCCAATCGCCGTGCACGTGCTGAACACCTGTTGGGTGCCGGCGGTGTTCGGCAGGTTGATCCCCAGCTCCTTGGCGCCGGCCAGGGCCAGGTTGAGGTCCTTCTGGTGCAGGTTGATACGGAAGCCCGGATCGAAGGTGCCCTTGATCATGCGCTCGCCATGCACTTCGAGGATTTTCGACGAAGCAAAGCCGCCCATCAGCGCTTCACGCACCTTGGCCGGGTCGGCGCCGTTCTTGGCGGCGAACAACAACGCTTCGGCCACCGCCTGGATGTTCAGCGCGACGATGATCTGGTTGGCAACCTTGGCGGTCTGGCCATCGCCATTGCCGCCTACCAGCGTGATGTTCTTGCCCATGGCCTGGAACAGCGGCAAGGCGCGTTCGAAGGTCTGCGGCTCACCACCGATCATGATGCTCAGGGTGCCGGCCTTGGCGCCGACTTCACCACCGGACACCGGTGCATCCAGGTACTGCGCGCCGGTCTCGTTGATCTTCGCCGCGAACGCCTTGGTGGCGGTGGGGGAGATCGAGCTCATGTCGATCACCACCTTGTTCGGCGACAGGCCTGCAGCCACGCCGTCTTTGCGGAACAACACGTCATCGACCTGCGGGGTGTCCGGCACCATGACGATGATGAACTCGGCTTCCTGCGCCACTTGCTGCGGGTTGGCCAGGGCCACGGCACCCGCGTCGAGCAACGCTTGCGGGGCCTTGCCGTGATGCTCGGAGAGGAACAGTTGGTGACCTGCTTTCTGCAGGTTGGCGGCCATGGGTTGGCCCATGATGCCGGTGCCGATGAATCCGATTTTAGCCATGACGAAAATCCTCTTGTTATTACACCGCAGGTCCCCTGTGGGAGGGGGCTTGCCCCCGATGACGGTGTGTCAGGTAAAACAGTACTGACAGACCCGCCGCTATCGGGGGCAAGCCCCCTCCCACATTGGTGTTGCGTCGTGTTGGTTAGATGGCGTTATGGGTCTTGAGCCAACCCAGCCCCGCTTCGGTGGTGGTCAACGGCTTGTACTCGCAGCCGACCCAACCCGGGTACCCGATGCGGTCCAGGTGTTCGAACAGGAAGCGGTAGTTGATCTCCCCGGTCCCCGGCTCGTTGCGCCCTGGGTTATCCGCCAACTGGATGTGGTTGATCTCTTCCAAGTGGGCGGCCATGGTGCGGGCCAGGTCGCCTTCCATGATTTGCATGTGATAGATGTCGTATTGCAGGAATAGATTGTCGCTGCCGACCTGCTCGCGAATCGACAGGGCCTGCGCCGTGTTGTTCAAGTAGAAGCCTGGAATGTCGCGGGTGTTGATCGCTTCCATCACCAGCTTGATGCCCACCGCTTGCAGCTTTTCGGCGGCGTACTTGAGGTTGGCGACGAAGGTTTTTTCCAGGGTCTTGTCATCAATGCCTTGTGGTCGAATGCCCGCCAGGCAGTTGATCTGGGTGTTGCCCAACACCTCGGCGTAGGCAATCGCCAGCTTGACCCCAGCACGGAATTCCTCGGTCCGGTCAGGGTGGCACGCCAGGCCGCGTTCGCCCTTGGCCCAGTCGCCGGCCGGCAGGTTGAACAGCACCTGGGTCAGGCCGTGAGCGTCCAGTTGCGCCTTGATTTCGGCGGAGCTGAATTCATACGGGAACAGGTACTCGACACCTTCGAAGCCGGCATCGGCGGCCGCTTTGAAACGGGCAAGGAAGTCCTGTTCGGTAAACAGCATGGACAGGTTGGCGGCGAAACGCGGCATAAGGTTCTCCTTAATCGAGCAGGGAAATGGCAGTCGGCGCATCGTTGCCGACCAGTGCCAGGTCTTCGAATTCGTTGACGGCGTTGATCTCGGTGCCCATGGAAATGTTGGTCACGCGTTCCAGAATAATTTCAACGATCACCGGTACCTTGAATTCTTCGATCATTGCCTCGGCACGGCGCAGTGCCGGTGCGATCTGGCCGGGTTCGAACACGCGCAGGGCCTTGCAACCCAGGCCTTCGGCGACGGCGACGTGGTCCACGCCATAGCCGTTGAGTTCCGGAGCGTTGAGGTTGTCAAAGGACAGCTGCACGCAGTAGTCCATTTCAAACCCGCGCTGGGCCTGGCGGATCAAGCCCAGGTAGGAGTTGTTCACCACCACGTGGATGTACGGCAGCTTGAACTGCGCGCCCACGGCCAGTTCTTCGATCATGAACTGGAAGTCATAGTCGCCTGACAGTGCCACCACCTTGCGGCTCGGGTCGGCCTTGACCACGCCGAGAGCGGCAGGGATGGTCCAACCCAGCGGTCCGGCCTGGCCGCAGTTGATCCAGTGGCGTGGCTTGTACACGTGCAGGAATTGCGCGCCGGCAATCTGCGACAGGCCGATGGTGCTGACGTAGCAGGTGTCTTTGCCGAACACCTGGTTCATTTCTTCATACACACGCTGTGGCTTGACCGGCACGTTGTCGAAGTGAGTCTTGCGGTGCAGGGTGGCTTTGCGTTGCTGACAGTCGTGCAGCCAGGCACTGCGGTCCTTGAGCTTGCCGGCGGCTTTCCACTCGCGGGCGACTTCGATAAACATCGTCAGTGCGGAACCGGCGTCGGACACTATGCCCAGGTCCGGGGTGAAGACGCGGCCAATCTGCGTCGGCTCGATGTCGACGTGAATGAACGTGCGGCCCTCGGTGTAGACCTCGACCGAACCGGTGTGGCGGTTGGCCCAGCGGTTACCGATGCCCAGCACCACGTCCGACTTGAGCAGGGTCGCGTTGCCGTAGCGGTGAGAGGTTTGCAGGCCGACCATGCCCACCATCTGTGGGTGATCGTCCGGGATGGTGCCCCAGCCCATCAGCGTCGGGATCACCGGGATACCGGTGAGTTCAGCGAATTCAACCAGCAAGTCGCTGGCGTCGGCGTTGATCACGCCGCCACCGCTGACCAGCAGTGGTCGCTCGGCCTGGTCCAGCAGGGCCAGGGCTTTCTCGACCTGGATGCGGGTTGCCAACGGCTTGGCCAGGGGCAGTGGCTGGTAGGCGTCGATGTCGAATTCGATCTCGGCCATTTGCACGTCGAACGGCAGGTCGATCAACACCGGGCCGGGGCGGCCGGAGCGCATTTCGTAGAAGGCTTTCTGAAAGGCGTACGGCACTTGGCCCGGCTCCAGGACAGTGGTCGCCCACTTGGTCACCGGTTTGACGATGCTGGTGATGTCCACGGCCTGGAAGTCTTCCTTGTGCATACGGGCGCGGGGGGCCTGGCCGGTAATGCACAGGATCGGGATCGAGTCGGCCGAGGCGCTGTACAGGCCGGTGACCATGTCGGTGCCCGCCGGGCCCGAGGTGCCGATGCACACGCCGATATTGCCGGCCTTGGTCCGGGTGTAACCCTCGGCCATGTGGGAGGCGCCTTCAACGTGGCGAGCAAGGACGTGATCGATGCCACCCACCTTCTGCAAGGCCGAGTACAGCGGGTTGATCGCGGCGCCTGGGATACCGAAGGCGGTGTCCACGCCTTCACGGCGCATCACCAGGACGGCGGCTTCGATTGCTCTCATTTTGCTCATGATTTTGGTGCCTCTTGCGTTTTGTAATTGTATACAAGTGGTGTCTGGCCAAAGTGTATTCACGGCGAGCGGCATAGGTCAATGCATTTTATAGACTGGCCTTTGCGTTCGTCGGAACGGCTTTTTTCGACGTATGGAGCCTTTGTGCGAAAATATTGTATACAAAATTAAAAGCCATCGTGTTCTATTTGTTTGATCAAGCATCTGATCATTCAGACCGCCACGGCATTCCCAATAACAAAAGAAGGACGGCACCATGAGCGCTTTAACCTTGAAACTCGCCACCCAACTGGCCAGCCAGGCCCTCACTGCAGGGCGCACCCTGTCGGCAGCGCCGCTGACCATTGCGGTGCTCGACAGCGGCGGGCACCTGATCACCCTGCAGCGCGAAGACGGCGCCAGCCTGCTGCGCCCGCAGATCGCCATTGGCAAGGCCTGGGGCGCGATTGCCCTGGGCAAGGGCTCACGCCTGCTGGCACTGGACGCACAGCAACGCCCGGCGTTTATCGCCGCGCTGAACAGCCTGGGGCAGGGCAGCGTGGTGCCGGCGCCGGGTGGGGTGTTGATTCGGAATCAGGCAGGCGTGGTGCTGGGCGCGATCGGGATCAGCGGGGATACGTCGGATATTGATGAGCAGTGTGCGATCACGGCGATCGAGGGGGTGGGGTTGATGGCGGATGCGGGGGTGTCTGCTTGATTTTTCGTTGACTGTTAGGGCCTCATCGGGAGCAAGTCGAATCGTCGCACCGCCCCTCCCACACTTGAATTGTGAACACCGTCAAATGTGGGAGGGGCGGTGCGACGATTCGACTTGCCCCCGATTGGCACAGACGCCACGGTCTATCAGTCCGGCTCACATCCCTTGAGCACCAACCGGATAATTGTCTGCGCCGCCGCTTCGTAATCCGCTTCATCCAACTTGGCCTTGCCGGTCACCGCCGAGATCTGCCAGTCGAAGTCCGCATACGTCTGCGTGGCCGCCCAGATGCTGAACATCAAGTGATTGGGGTCAATCGCCGCGATCAGGCCGCGATCGACCCAATGCTGGATGCACGCGATGTTGTGCTTGGCTTGGGCGTTCAACTGTTCGACCTGGTCGGCACTGAGGTGCGGGGCGCCGTGCATGATTTCGCTGGCGAATACCTTGGAGGCAAACGGCAGGTCGCGGGAGATGCGGATTTTTGAGCGGATGTAGTTGCTCAGCACCACCGAAGGCTCACCGTCCGGATTGAACGGCGTGGAAGCGGCCAGGATCGGCTCGATAATGCTCTCGAGCACCTCGCGGTAGAGGTTGTCCTTGGACTTGAAGTAGTAATAGACGTTGGGCTTGGGCAGCCCGGCCTTGGCGGCGATGTCGCTGGTTTTAGTCGCGGCGAAGCCTTTGTCGGCAAACTCCTCGCTGGCCGCCCGCAGGATTTTTTCTTTGTTGCGCTCGCGAATGGTGCTCATAAACCAGAGGTTTCCTTGCCAGGACAGGCGGTTGCGCATGGTAGCACCGGCCATCCGCGAGCCTCAACAATGTGCCCGTAAAGCGTTGCACCGCGCTATGCTCGGCCCCTCCCTCTCTAATGGAAGCCCGATTCATGGCAGGAAGCAGTTTGTTGGTGTTGATCGACGATATCGCCGCGGTACTCGATGACGTTGCCCTGATGACAAAAGTGGCGGCGAAGAAGACCGCCGGCGTGCTCGGCGATGACTTGGCGCTCAATGCCCAGCAGGTCTCCGGGGTGCGCGCAGAGCGGGAAATTCCTGTGGTGTGGGCGGTGGCGAAAGGGTCGTTCGTCAACAAGTTGATCCTGGTGCCGGCCGCTTTGCTGATCAGTGCATTCGCGCCGTGGGCGGTGACGCCGTTGCTGATGCTCGGGGGTGCCTACCTGTGTTTTGAAGGTTTCGAGAAGCTCGCGCATAAATTCCTGCACAGCAAGACCGAAGACCAGGCTGAACGTGCGCAGTTGGTCGAGGCCGTGGCCGACCTGGGCACCGATCTGGTGGCCTTTGAAAAGGACAAGATCAAGGGCGCCATCCGCACCGACTTCATCCTCTCGGCCGAAATCATCGCCATCACCCTCGGCACTGTGGCTGACGCGCCGTTGATGCAGCAGGTGGTCGTGTTATCCGGCATTGCCATTGTCATGACCATCGGTGTCTACGGGCTGGTGGCTGGCATCGTCAAGCTGGATGACCTGGGCCTGTGGCTCACCCAGAAGCCTGGCCAAGTGGCCCGCAGTATCGGCGGCGCGATCCTGCGGGCGGCGCCTTACATGATGAAGAGCCTCTCCGTGATCGGTACAGCGGCGATGTTCCTGGTGGGCGGCGGCATTCTCACCCATGGCGTGCCGGTGGTGCATCACTGGATCGAGACGGTCAGCCAGGGCGCGGGCGGGGCGGCGTGGCTGGTGCCGACGTTGCTGAACGGTGTAGCGGGGATCATTGCCGGCGCGGTGGTGCTGGCGGTGGTCAGCGTGGTCGGCAAGGCGTGGAAAGCGCTGAAGGCCTGATACGGGCGGCAATAAAAAAGGCCATTCAATTGAATGGCCTTTTTTGTGAGCGTTTACTCCGCAATCTGCAACTTGCGTGATTCCGTGTAGATGTACCGCACCTTCTCATACTCGAACGGCGAGTTCATCTGACCATATCGGAAGCTGGTCTGGTAGCGCTTGTCGACCGCGCGCAGGGCCCAGACTTCCGGGTGGTTGGAGCTGACTTCGGCCACGTTGAGGAAGTTGATCTGGGTTTCGGCGGTGTAATCGACCAGCAAACCGCCGGTGTCGCGCAGGTTCGATGGGCCGAAGATCGGCAGCACCAGGTAGGCGCCGCCGGGCACGCCGTAGAAGCCCAGGGTCTGGCCGAAGTCTTCGCTCTGGCGCGGCAGGCCCATGGCGGTGGCTGGGTCCCACAGGCCGGCGATGCCGATAGTGGTGTTGACCAGCAGGCGCCCGGTGGTTTCCAGGGAGCGGTGGCCCTTGAGCTGAAGCAGGCTGTTCAACAGGTTGGGCACATCGCCCAGGTTGTTGAAGAAGTTGCTCACGCCGGTGCGCAGGAAGCTGGGCGTCACATAGGTGTAACCGTTGACCACCGGCAGGAACACCCACTGGTCGAAGCGGTAGTTGAAGTGGTACACGCGACGGTTCCACGATTCCAGTGGGTCGTACACGTTGAGTGCGGTCAGCGACGAACGCTCGAACTCGCGCTGGTCCAGGCCCGGGTTGAACTTGAGCTTGGTCAGCGGTTCCTTGAACCCGTCGGCACCCACGTTGACCGGCTCATGGGCCTTGCTGTTGTCGGCATTGGCCACACCTGCGCACATCAAGGCGGCAAGCAGCAGAAGATATTTAGCCACGGAAGAACTCCAGCATGGCGTCGGCGTTGACGCGGTAATTAAGGTTGCCGCAGTGGCCGCCCAGCGGGTAGACGGTCAAGCGATCGCCGAAGGTTTTACGCAGGAAACCGAGGTCGCCAGGGCCGAGGATTACGTCGTCGGCGTTGTGCATGACGGCGATCTTCGGGTTGGTGTGCAGGTAGTCCTTAAGGGCGTACAGGCTGACCTGGTCGACCAGTTGCAAGAGGCTGCCGCCGTCGGAACGGGCTCGCCACATCGGGATCACCTGTTCGGTGAGGTAGCAATCGAAATCACATTGCAGCGCACGCTTGAGGAACGGCGTGAGGCTGGTGCCTTCGGTGATCGGGTACTTCGGCGGGATGATCAAGCCACGGCGGTTGATCAAGTCCGAGGTAAAGGCGATGTCGGCCGCCGAGAAGCGGAACGAGGTGCCGATCAGCATGGCCATCTGTTCGTTGGTCAGGTGCTGCTTGGATTGCTGGAAGTCGTAGAGCAGGGCGTCATTGAGGTCAATGTAGCCCTTTTGCTGGAAGTAACGGGTCAGCTTGTTCAGCACCAGCTCGTAGAAGGTGGTGGTGTTGTTGATGCCCTTCACTTCGGTTTGAACAAGCTTGTCGAGGTTGGTGATCGAGGTGTAGAGGTTGACCGGCGGGTTCAGCAGCAGCACTTTCTTGAAGTTGAAGCTGCGACGGGTCTCGTCGAGCTTGCTGACAAACGCCGCATCCAGGGCGCCGAGGCTGTAGCCGGTGAGGTAGAAGTCGGTCACCGGCAGCGAGGCGTTCTGCGCCCGCACGGCCTGCATCACGCGGTACATGTCTTCGGCGTCTTCCTGGGTGATCCCCGGAGTCGCGAAGCGCGAGGCGGCGCTGATGAAGTCGAAGCTGGTGGGCGACGACAGTTGCACCACGTGGTAGCCGGCCTGGTAATAGAGCTTTTTCAGGTATTCGTTGATGCTGCTGTCAAATCTTGCCCCGGTGCCCGCGATCAGAAAGATCAGCGGCGCGGCGCGATCCTGCTTGGCGATGCGGTAGGTGAGCTTCTTCACCGCCCAGAAGTTGTCCGGCAGGCTGAACTCGCGCTCGGGGCGCATGTTCAAGGTGTAGTCGGATTGGTTGATCTCGTCATCGTTCGGCAATTTGGGCCGAAGGTCGGGCGGTGTGGTGGCGATAGTCGCTTCAAATGGGTTGGTCAAAGGGTAGCCATAGCTGGCTTGGTCGATATCGACGGCCAGTGCTGACGCACTCAGAAAAAGGCTGCCCAGTAAGGCAGCACAGCGCAAGGAACGGAGCATGACTTAATCCCTAGGAGGAAACGTGCTTAATGAAGTTCGCAGGCTATGACCGCCGTCCTATCGCCGAAGTGCCATCACTCGGCACGAAATGTCGGAAAAAAACGTCGGAATCGGGGTAATAGTAGCCAGACGATACACTTTGACACGTGTAGGTGAACACTAATTGTGTATATGCGCCTTGCTAATGGCCGGCGGGGCATTAAGCTGAGCGCCGTTTTTGCCTATCGGAGTGCCTCATGTCCCGTCGTTTGCCGCTGATTTTGCTGCTTGTTGCACTGCCGCTATGGCTGGCCGCCAGTTACGGTGCGCGCTATGGCTTTATGGAAGATGGCCAGTGGGTCGGCATCTGTGCGGACGAAGCCAGCCGTTGGGAATGCCAGTTGCGTTCGAACCTGGGGTTGATGATCCACTTCAAGGTGCTGGGCTGGGCGGCGCTGATCACGTCGGTGCTGGGGTTTTTCGTGCCGGGTCGTGCCGGGTGGGGTTTGGCGGTGCTGGGGATGGTCTTCGGTTTGCCGGCGCTGGCGTTGTACAACACCACGTTTGCGGTGTTTGCGGTGGTGATTGCGGGGTTGCGGTTGGTCAGGAAGCCCCGCGTCGCCTGGTAGGGCCTCATCGGGGGCAAGCCCCCTCCCACATTTGGAATGCATTCCCCTGTGGGAGGGGGCTTGCCCCCGATAGCGGTTTTAGAGCTTGCGCACCCGCAAGCAGCGCCACAAGGCTGCAACCATGAGCAGGCTAACCATCGCCCAACCCCACGCCTGCTGGTTCAACAACCCTTCACGGTACAACTGCGGCGCAATGCCCGCACCGATGATAAAGGTCAGCAGCGCAATCTCCCGACGCGGTCCGGTCACCGGCCGCACCAGGTACACCAAGGCCGGCACTACCAGCGCCGCCGTCGGGAAGCTGCGATAGCGCGGGTCAAACACCAACGCCAGCATCATCACCGCGCCAGCGAATCCGGCAATCGCCACCAGCCAGCCCGCGCGCTGTTCCAGCCAGTTGAAGGCCCGTGCGCGCCAACCTTCCCGGGCGCTCAGGGCCAGTGCCGCGTGAGCCAGCACCAGCAGGTTCAACACCACCAGCAAGCCTGCCCACACCCATTCATCATTGAAACGCGCGGTAACGCGGGTCAGTTCAGCCCAGGTGCCGATGGCGCATGCGGCAACGGCGCCCAGCAGCGGCAGGGCGATAGCGGCACGCACACTGCGTACACGACCACCCAGCACCAAGGCGCCCAGCAGGATGATCCCGCCCACCCCCAGCCACAGTGGCCAGTAAGGCACATTGGTCACGGGCCCGGCGAGAATGCCCTTGTCCTGGCGGTCGGCATCGAACAGGCCCCAGTAACCGCCCACGGCGCCTTCGCTGGCGCGCTTCCACGGCTGGTCAAAGGCTTCGATCAGGTTGTAACGCCAGCCATTGGCCTCGGCCATGGCCACGAAGCCGCGCATGAACTTGGCTTCGTTGACCCGGCTTGGCACGGCGGTTTCGCGCTGGCGGCCTTCGCTGGGCCAGCCGGTTTCACCGATCAGGATGTCCTTGGGCGCAAACTTGTTGCCAAAGGTCTGGCGCACGTCACCTACGTGCTTGAGGGCCTGGTCGATGCCGGACGGCTCATCTTCCCAGTACGGCAACAGGTGGATCGTGAGGAAGTCCACCGCCGGCGCGATTTCCGGGTGTTGCAGCCAGAATTCCCAGACATCCGCGTACGTCACCGGCTGCTTGATCTGGCTTTTGACGGTGTGGATCAGCGCCACCAGCTGTTTGGCGGTGACTTCCTTGCGCAGCAGCGCTTCGTTGCCGACGATCACTGAGGTCACGACGTCAGGGTTGGCGTTGGCCGCGGCGATCAATTCGTTGACTTCCTTGGCGGTCGCCACCGGGTCGCTGCTGACCCAGGCGCCGGCCATCACCTTAAGGCCATGCTTGCGTGCCATTTCCGGCAAGGCTTCCAGGCCGGTCATGGAGTAGGTGCGAATGCACTCGAAGCGGGTCGCCAGCAGGGCCAGGTCAGCGTCCATGCGCTCCGGACGCAGGGTGAACGGCTGGTCAAACGGCGATTGGTCCTTATCGAACGGCGTGTAGGACGCGCACTGCATCTTGTGCGTTGCGCTGGCGACGTCGGGCAGTACCACCGGCCGGCCGAGGCCATACCAGTAGCCGATCATGGCCAGCAGGCCAAGGATCAAGGCGAAGCAATAGGGGAGGGCAGGGAAGCGGGCGGTCGCGGGCATGGTTGGCTTATCTGGAGGAGCAAAGGCGCGCATCTTACCCGGATTTAGCCCTTCCCAGTGGGGCAGCATAATTTTGACATGCAAAGTTCGGGCGGGATTCTGGCGTCAAATCCTACAAAGCGTCCTACTGGCTATGTGATGTCGTTTCCTGCTTGCACAAGGTCGCTGACAGAGCAGGTCGAAGGTCTCGGCAGGTTGATGATCGAAGCGTCAGTACTCCGCTGACGGCGCACTACCGTGATCGATGCGCGTGAAGGGGGCGCGGTGCACCACATAACAACAGGTTGACGTCGCTCGGCATCCGCCGGGCGCAGCACTTTCGGGGAAGTACGATGAAGATGCGACGACTCTTGGGCGCAGCTGCCACTCTGGTAGTTGCGATGAGCTCCACACTGGCCAGCGCCGACAGCAAAACCCTGAGCATCGGCTATGTGGATGGCTGGTCTGACAGCGTTGCCACCACGCACGTGGCGGCTGAGGTGATCAAGCAAAAGCTCGGTTATGACGTGAAACTGCAAGCGGTTGCCACCGGGATCATGTGGCAGGGTGTCGCCACCGGCAAACTCGATGCCATGCTCTCCGCCTGGCTGCCCGTGACGCACGGTGAGTATTGGGCGAAGAACAAGGACAAGGTGGTCGACTACGGCCCTAACTTCAAGGACGCGAAGATCGGCCTGATCGTGCCGGAGTACGTCAAGGCCAAGTCCATCGAAGACCTCAAGACCGATACCACCTTCAAGAACAAGATCGTCGGCATCGACGCCGGTTCAGGCGTGATGCTCAAGACCGACGAAGCCATCAAGCAATACGGCCTTGATTACAAGCTGCAAGCCAGCTCGGGCGCGGCGATGATCGCCGAGTTGACCCGTGCCGAAGACAAACAGGAATCCATTGCGGTCACCGGTTGGGTGCCACACTGGATGTTCGCCAAATGGAAGCTGCGCTTCCTGGACGATCCAAAAGGGATTTATGGTGCTGCTGAAACCGTCAACAGCATCGGCAGCAAGGGCCTGGAGAAGAAAGCGCCGGAAGTCGCGGCCTTCCTGAAGAAATTCCAGTGGGCCTCCAAGGACGAAATCGGCGAAGTCATGCTCGCTATCCAAGAGGGCGCCAAGCCGGATGCCGCGGCCAAGGATTGGGTGGCCAAGCACCCTGAGCGTGTGGCCGAGTGGATCGGTAAGTAACTCCCCAATGCCTTGATACACCCCTGTGGGAGGGGGCTTGCACCCGATGGCAGTGTTTCAGTCAGCTCATCTGTAGCTGACCCACTGCCATCGGGGGCAAGCCTCCTCCCACATTATTTTCGTGACCCGCAAATCTTTCTTCGCCCTCCCAATCCCTCGCTACACTCCCTCTAATACTAAGGTCGTCTGGAACCTGTTCCGCAGCCGCATACAGTGGATACGTTCCAATAATAAAAAAGCTGTGCTGCGAGGATAAAAACAATGAACGACAGCATTTACCTCTCGATTCAAAACAGCCCGCGTTTCAAGGAGCTGGTGAGAAAAAGGGAACGGTTCGCCTGGATTCTCTCGGCGATCATGCTAGGGCTCTACTCCGGATTCATCCTGTTAATCGCCTACGGGCCACAAGTGCTGGGGGCCAAGATCAGCCCCGGTTCGTCGATTACCTGGGGCATTCCCCTGGGCGTCGGGCTGATTGTGTCTGCGTTTGTCCTGACCGGCATCTATGTGCGTCGGGCTAACGGCGAATTTGACGACCTGAACAATGCGATTCTCAAGGAGGCTGCGCAATGATCCGGCGTCTACTGGCAGTACTCGGCGCTTCGCTTTTTGCTCCAGCCCTTTGGGCGGCGGACGCATTGACCGGTGAAGTACACAAACAACCGCTGAACGTCTCCGCCATCTTGATGTTCGTCGCGTTTGTCGGTGCCACTCTGTGCATCACCTACTGGGCTTCCAAACGTAACAAGTCGGCGGCCGACTACTATGCGGCCGGCGGCAAGATCACCGGCTTCCAGAACGGCCTGGCGATTGCCGGCGACTACATGTCGGCGGCGTCTTTCCTGGGTATTTCCGCGCTGGTGTTTACCTCCGGCTACGACGGCCTGATCTACTCGATCGGCTTCCTGGTGGGCTGGCCGATCATTCTGTTCCTGATCGCAGAGCGCCTGCGTAACCTGGGCAAGTACACCTTTGCCGACGTGGCGTCCTATCGCCTCGGGCAAACCCAGATCCGCAGCCTGTCGGCCTGTGGCTCGCTGGTGGTGGTGGCGTTCTACCTGATCGCGCAGATGGTGGGCGCGGGCAAGTTGATCCAACTGCTGTTCGGCCTGGACTACCACGTAGCGGTGATCCTGGTGGGCATCCTGATGTGCCTGTATGTGCTGTTCGGCGGCATGCTGGCGACCACGTGGGTGCAGATCATCAAGGCCGTGCTGTTGCTGTCCGGTGCCTCGTTCATGGCGCTGATGGTGATGAAGCACGTCAACTTTGACTTCAACATGCTGTTTGCCGAGGCGATCAAGGTTCACCCTAAAGGTGAGGCGATCATGAGCCCTGGCGGTCTGGTGAAAGACCCGATCTCGGCATTCTCCCTGGGCCTGGCACTGATGTTCGGTACCGCCGGCCTGCCGCACATCCTGATGCGCTTCTTTACCGTGAGCGACGCCAAGGAAGCGCGTAAGAGCGTGTTGTATGCAACCGGCTTCATCGGCTACTTCTACATCCTGACCTTTATCATCGGCTTCGGCGCGATCTTGCTGGTCAGCACCAACCCGGCGTTCAAGGATGCGGCAGGCGCCTTGCTGGGCGGTAACAACATGGCGGCGGTGCACCTGGCCAACGCGGTGGGCGGCAGTATCTTCCTGGGCTTCATCTCGGCCGTGGCCTTCGCCACCATCCTGGCAGTGGTTGCCGGTTTGACCCTGGCGGGTGCCTCGGCGGTGTCCCACGACCTGTATGCCAGCGTGATCAAGAAAGGCAAGGCCAACGATAAAGATGAGATTCGCGTGTCGAAGATCACCACCATCGCCCTGGCGGTGCTGGCTATCGGCCTGGGTATCCTGTTCGAAAGCCAGAACATTGCGTTCATGGTCGGTCTGGCGTTCTCCATTGCTGCCAGCTGTAACTTCCCGGTGTTGCTGCTTTCCATGTACTGGAAGAACCTCACCACCCGTGGCGCGATGATCGGCGGCTGGTTGGGCCTGGTCAGTGCCGTTGGCCTGATGGTGCTGGGCCCGACCATCTGGGTCTCGATCCTGCATCACGAAAAAGCCATCTTCCCGTACGAGTACCCGGCGCTGTTCTCGATGATCATTGCGTTCGTCGGCATCTGGTTCTTCTCTATCACCGACAAGTCGGCGGCGGCAGAGAAAGAGCGTGCGCTGTACTTCCCGCAGTTTGTGCGTTCGCAGACTGGCCTGGGGGCGAGCGGGGCGGTTAATCACTAAGGTTGCAGCTGGATAAAGAAATGCCCCGGTCGTAAGGCCGGGGCATTTTTTTACCTGAATATCGGTGAGGGTGGGTCTGTAGTGAGCGGGCTTGCCCCGCGCTGGGTGGCGAAGCCGCCCCATCTCAGGCACTCAGTTCTCCAATTAGAACCGAGGTGCCTGGGTTTGGGGCGGCTTCGCCACCCAGCGCGGGGTAAGCCCGCTCACTACAAGTTGCACAAATGAATAAGGCCTCCAGAGGAGGCCTTATTCGGTACAACTCAAGTGCTTACTTGCGATCTTCCAGCTTGGTGATGTCACGCGACTCGTAGCCGGTGTACAGCTGGCGCGGGCGGCCAATCTTGTACGGGCTGGAGAGCATTTCTTTCCAGTGGGAGATCCAGCCCACGGTCCGCGCCAGGGCGAAGATCACGGTGAACATGCTGGTTGGAATGCCGATCGCCTTGAGGATGATCCCCGAGTAGAAGTCGACGTTCGGGTACAGCGAGCGTTCGATGAAGTACGGGTCGGTCAGGGCGATCTCTTCCAGGCGCATGGCCAGTTCGAGTTGCGGATCGTTCTTGATCCCCAGTTCCTTCAACACTTCGTCGCAGGTCTGCTTCATCACGGTGGCGCGTGGGTCGCGGTTCTTGTAGACCCGGTGACCGAAGCCCATCAACTTGAACGGATCGTTCTTGTCCTTGGCCTTGGCGATGAATTTGTCGATGTTCGACACATCGCCGATTTCATCGAGCATGGTCAATACGGCTTCGTTCGCACCGCCGTGGGCAGGGCCCCAGAGTGCGGCGATACCGGCGGCGATACAGGCGAACGGGTTGGCACCCGAAGAGCCGGCCAGGCGCACGGTGGACGTGGAGGCGTTCTGCTCGTGGTCGGCGTGGAGGATGAAGATCCGGTCCATTGCCTTGGCCAGCACCGGGCTGATCGGTTTGATCTCGCACGGGGTGTTGAACATCATGTGCAGGAAGTTTTCCGCGTACGTCAGGTCGTTGCGCGGGTACATCATGGGTTGGCCCATGGAGTACTTGTAAACCATTGCGGCCAGGGTCGGCATCTTGGCAACCAGGCGGATCGCGGAAATTTCGCGATGCTGCGGGTTGTTGATGTCGAGGGAGTCGTGATAGAAGGCCGACAGGGCGCCAACCACGCCGCACATGACGGCCATTGGGTGGGCGTCGCGACGGAAGCCGTTGAAGAAGGTCTTCAATTGCTCGTGAACCATGGTGTGGTTCTTGACGGTGCTGACGAACTGGGCCTTCTGCTCGGCTGTTGGCAATTCGCCATTTAGCAGCAGGTAGCAGGTTTCCAGGTAGTCCGACTGTTCGGCGAGTTGCTCGATCGGGTAGCCGCGGTGAAGCAGAATGCCATTGTCGCCATCGATATAGGTGATCTTCGACTCGCAAGAGGCGGTCGACATGAAGCCTGGGTCGAAAGTGAAACGGCCCGTGGCCGTCAGGCCCCGTACGTCGATAACATCGGGACCAACGGTGCCGGTTAAAATGGGCAGCTCGACGGGGGCTGCGCCCTCGATGATCAACTGCGCTTTTTTGTCAGCCATGTGGCCTCCTATTTATGCTTCAAATCATCAGACAGACCCCCCACGCAGGGCCCGCACCACTATAGTGAGATAAATTCAGATGTCAATTTGCCTAAAGTCTTGCCCCAGAAGGCTTTAACCGTACTTTTTCCTCGAAATTGAGCGCCATTTACGCCTTTTATCCCGCCAGCGCAATCAGCTATTAGGGTGAGGAGTGCGCGTTGTCATTAGTAACCTAACTGTCTATACTCGGCCACCGACCGCCAAGGGCTTTTGGGCTTGCTTTCATTGGGGGTCGCACTCCCTGGGTGGTGCTTACCTGACCAGTCGCACTCCCCAACAACTTTGCCCTGATTGTTAGGGGCTCTTCAGTGTGAAAAAAAGCCGTGAATAGCCAACGACCTGTAAACCTAGACCTAAGGACCATCAAACTCCCCATCACCGGCGTTACGTCGTTCCTGCACCGTGTTTCCGGCATCATCCTGTTCCTGGGCTTGGGCATCATGCTTTATGCATTGAGCAAATCCCTGGGTTCCGAGGAAGGATACGCCGAGGTGAAGGCATGCTTGACCAGCCCGCTGGCCAAGTTCGTAGCATGGGGCCTCCTGTCTTCTCTTCTGTATCACCTGGTAGCCGGTGTGCGCCATTTGATCATGGACATGGGCATCGGTGAGACGCTGGAAGGCGGCCGCCTGGGCTCGAAAATCATCATCGCCATTTCCGTGGTGCTGATCGTTCTGGCAGGAGTTTGGATATGGTAACCAGCGTTACGAACCTTTCGCGTTCGGGCCTCTATGACTGGATGGCACAGCGTGTGTCTGCGGTCGTTCTCGCGGCTTATTTCATTTTCCTGATCGGATACCTCGTCGCAAACCCGGGCATCGGCTATGAGCAATGGCACGGCCTGTTTTCCCACAATGCGATGCGAATCTTCAGTCTGCTGGCCCTTGTTGCCCTGGGCGCACACGCCTGGGTTGGCATGTGGACCATTGCGACCGACTACCTGACGCCGATGGCGCTGGGCAAGTCCGCGACTGCAGTACGTTTTCTCTTCCAGGCAGTCTGCGGCGTCGCGATGTTCGCTTACTTCGTCTGGGGTGTGCAGATTCTTTGGGGTATCTGATTCATGGCTAACATTCCAACTATTTCATTCGACGCCATCATTATTGGTGGCGGCGGTGCTGGCATGCGCGCTGCGCTGCAGCTGGCCCAGGGCGGTCACAAGACCGCCGTGATCACCAAGGTGTTCCCGACCCGTTCCCACACCGTATCGGCCCAGGGTGGCATCACCTGCGCCATCGCCTCCGCCGACCCGAACGATGACTGGCGCTGGCACATGTACGATACCGTCAAGGGTTCCGACTACATCGGTGACCAGGACGCTATCGAATACATGTGTCAGGAAGGCCCGGCCGCGGTGTTCGAGCTGGACCACATGGGTCTGCCGTTCTCCCGTACCGAACAAGGCCGTATCTACCAGCGTCCATTCGGCGGCCAGTCGAAGGATTACGGCAAAGGCGGGCAGGCTGCCCGTACCTGCGCCGCGTCCGACCGTACCGGTCACGCGCTGTTGCACACCCTTTATCAGGGCAACCTGAAAGCCGGTACCACGTTCCTGAACGAGTACTACGCTGTTGACCTGGTGAAGAACGCACAAGGCGAGTTCGTCGGTGTGATCGCCATCTGCATCGAAACCGGTGAAACCACCTACATCCGCGCCAAGGCTACCGTGCTGGCGACGGGCGGTGCAGGCCGTATCTACGCGTCCACCACCAATGCCCTGATCAACACCGGTGACGGCGTCGGCATGGCACTGCGTGCAGGCGTGCCGGTACAAGATATCGAAATGTGGCAGTTCCACCCGACCGGCATCGCCGGCGCCGGTGTACTGGTGACCGAAGGTTGCCGTGGTGAAGGTGGTTACCTGATCAACAAGCACGGCGAGCGTTTCATGGAGCGTTATGCTCCGAACGCCAAGGACCTTGCCGGTCGTGACGTTGTGGCCCGTTCGATGGTTAAGGAAATCATCGCTGGCAACGGCTGTGGCCCGAATGGCGATCACGTACTGCTGAAGCTCGATCACCTCGGCGAAGAAGTGCTGCACAGCCGTCTGCCGGGTATCTGCGAACTGTCCAAGACCTTCGCACACGTTGACCCGGTGGTTGCTCCGGTTCCGGTTGTTCCAACTTGCCACTATATGATGGGCGGCGTGCCGACCAACATCCATGGCCAGGCGATCACCCAGAACGCCGACGGCGTGGACGAGATCATTCATGGTCTGTTCGCGGTAGGCGAAGTGGCTTGCGTATCGGTACACGGCGCCAACCGCCTGGGCGGCAACTCGCTGCTCGACCTGGTGGTCTTCGGCCGCGCGGCCGGCCTGCACCTGGAAAAAGCGCTGACCGACGGCATCGAATACGATGACGCAACCGACGCCAACATCGAAGCTGCCCTGGCGCGCCTGAACGCTCTGAACGAGCGCACCGATGGCGAAGACGTGGCAACCCTGCGTCGCGAGCTGCAAAGCTGCATGCAGAACTACTTCGGTGTGTTCCGTACCGGCGAATACATGCAGAAGGGCATCGCCCAGCTGGCTGACCTGCGCACGCGCATCGCCAACGTCAAGATCAACGATAAGAGCCAGGCGTTCAACACGGCTCGTATCGAGGCCCTTGAGCTGCAAAACCTGCTGGAAGTGGCCGAAGCGACCGCGATCGCCGCCGAGGTTCGTAAAGAATCCCGTGGTGCCCACGCTCGTGAAGACTTTGAAGACCGCGACGACGAAAACTGGTTGTGCCACACCCTGTACTTCCCGGGTGACAAGCGCGTGACCAAGCGTGCCGTGAACTTCTCGCCGAAGACGGTTCCGACGTTTGAACCGAAGATTCGGACTTACTAAGGGTGGCTGCCATGTTGAAAGTCAGTGTTTATCGCTACAACCCTGATCAGGACGCTGCGCCGTTCATGCAGGAGTTCCAGGTCGATACCGGTGGTAAAGACCTGATGGTGCTGGATGTATTGGCACTGATCAAAGAGCAGGACGAAGGTTTCTCCTATCGTCGCTCTTGCCGTGAAGGTGTGTGCGGTTCCGACGGCATGAACATCAACGGCAAAAACGGCCTGGCGTGCATCACGCCGCTGTCCGCCGTGGTTAAAGGCAACAAGCTGATCGTTCGTCCTCTGCCAGGTTTGCCGGTTATCCGTGACCTGGTCGTCGATATGAGCATCTTCTACAAGCAATACGAGAAAGTTAAGCCGTTCCTGCAGAACGACACGCCGGCCCCGGCCATCGAGCGTCTGCAGTCCCCGGAAGAGCGCGAGAAGCTCGACGGTCTGTACGAGTGCATCCTGTGCGCTTGCTGCTCGACTTCGTGCCCGTCCTTCTGGTGGAACCCGGACAAGTTCCTGGGCCCAGCTGCCCTGCTGCAAGCGTACCGCTTCCTGGCAGACAGCCGTGACACCAAGACGTCCGAGCGTCTGGCTTCGCTGGATGACCCGTTCAGCGTATTCCGCTGCCGCGGGATCATGAACTGCGTCAACGTATGTCCCAAAGGCCTGAACCCGACTAAGGCCATTGGTCACATTCGTAATATGCTGCTGCAGAGCGGCGTGTAACTGACGTTGTAACAAGGCAGGACCGTTGTGCCCGTAAATGCTACGGCGCAGGCTTCAACCGGCGCCGTAGTTTTAACTTGAGCAGCGACTTACAAAGCCGCGGCTCTTATTTTGAAGAAATGAGACAAGCAGGGGCATTCGGGTTGGTACCCGAACTATCAGCGTGATCCTAAGTGGCTTGTTTTGGTCGCTGCACTTGGCCTTTTGCAAGCAAACTCGGTGTTTTCGCCGGTGGTGTCCCCAAATCGAGGGTGACCAAGCATGCAAGAAAGCGTGATGCAGCGCATGTGGAACAGCGGCTATCTTTCAGGTGGTAACGCTGCCTATGTGGAAGAGCTTTATGAGCTCTACCTGCACGACCCTAACGCTGTGCCAGAAGAATGGCGCACCAAATTTCAGACGTTGTCTTCAGACGGCAACGCTGCCACCGATGTATCGCATGCAACGATTCGCGATCAATTCGTGCTGCTGGCAAAGAACCAGCGCCGCGCTCAACCGGTTTCCGCCGGCAGCGTGAGCAGTGAGCACGAGAAGAAGCAAGTTGAAGTACTGCGACTGATCCAGGCCTATCGGATGCGTGGCCACCAGGCGGCCCAGCTTGACCCGCTGGGGCTCTGGCAGCGTCCTGCACCTGCTGACCTGTCGATCAATCATTACGGCTTGACCAATGCCGATCTTGATACGACCTTCCGTGCCGGCGACCTGTTCATCGGCAAAGAGGAAGCGAGCCTACGCGAAATTCACGAAGCGTTGCAGCAGACATATTGCCGCACCATTGGCGCTGAGTTCACGCACATCACCGATTCCGAGCAACGTCACTGGTTCCAGCATCGCCTGGAAGGTGTGCGTGGCCGTCCGGTGTTGTCCGCCGACGTACGCAGCCACCTGCTCGAGCGCGTTACCGCTGCCGAAGGCCTGGAAAAATACCTGGGCACCAAATACCCGGGCACCAAGCGTTTCGGCCTGGAAGGCGGCGAAAGCCTGATCCCGATGCTCGACGAGCTGATCCAGCGTTCCGGTTCCTACGGTACCAAGGAAGTCGTGATCGGCATGGCCCACCGTGGTCGCCTGAACGTGTTGGTCAACACCTTCGGCAAGAACCCGCGTGAGCTGTTCGACGAGTTCGAAGGTAAGAAGAAGGTCGAGCTGGGTTCCGGTGACGTTAAATACCACCAGGGCTTCTCGTCCAACGTGATGACCACCGGCGGTGAAGTTCACCTGGCCATGGCCTTCAACCCATCCCACCTGGAAATCGTTTCTCCAGTGGTCGAGGGTTCGGTGCGGGCTCGCCAGGATCGTCGTAACGACACCACCGGTGAGAAGGTCTTGCCGATTTCCATCCACGGCGACGCGGCATTTGCCGGTCAAGGCGTGGTCCTGGAAACCTTCCAGATGTCGCAGACCCGCGGCTTCAAGACCGGCGGTACGGTTCACATCGTCATCAACAACCAGGTTGGCTTCACCATCAGCAACCCGCTGGATGCGCGCTCCACCGAGTACGCCACCGACGTTGCCAAGATGATCCAGGCACCGATCCTCCATGTGAATGGCGATGATCCGGAAGCCGTGCTGTTCGTGACCCAGCTCGCCATCGACTATCGCATGCAGTTCAAGCGTGACGTGGTGATCGACCTGGTTTGCTACCGCCGTCGCGGTCACAACGAAGCGGACGAGCCAAGCGGCACCCAACCGTTGATGTACCAGCAGATCAGCAAGCAGCGCACCACCCGTGAGCTGTACGCCGAAAGCCTGACCAAGGCCGGTGTACTGGATGACGCGCGTGTTCAGGCGAAAATCGATGAATACCGCAACGCGCTGGACAATGGCCTGCATGTTGTAAAAAGCCTGGTTAAAGAGCCGAACAAAGAGTTGTTCGTGGACTGGCGTCCGTACCTGGGCCACGCCTGGACTGCGCGTCACGATACGTCGTTCGATCTGAAGACCTTGCAGGAATTGTCCGCCAAACTGCTGGAAATTCCGGACGGTTTCGTGGTGCAGCGTCAGGTCTCGAAGATCTACGAAGACCGTCAGAAGATGCAAGCCGGCGGCCTGCCGATCAACTGGGGTTACGCCGAAACCATGGCGTACGCGACCCTGGCGTTCGAAGGTCACCCGATCCGCATGACCGGCCAGGACATCGGCCGTGGTACGTTCTCGCACCGTCATGCGGTGTTGCACAACCAGAAAGACGCGGGCACCTACATCCCGTTGCAGAACCTGTACGAAGGCCAGCCACGTTTCGACCTGTACGATTCGTTCCTGTCCGAAGAAGCCGTTCTGGCGTTCGAATACGGTTACTCGACCACCACGCCTCAGGCGCTGGTGATCTGGGAAGCCCAGTTCGGCGACTTTGCTAACGGTGCACAGGTGGTTATCGACCAGTTCATCACCAGCGGCGAGCACAAATGGGGTCGCCTGTGCGGTCTGACCATGCTGCTGCCACACGGTTATGAAGGTCAGGGTCCTGAGCACTCCTCGGCCCGTCTGGAGCGTTACCTGCAGCTGTGCGCCGAGCACAACATCCAGGTGTGCGTGCCGACTACCCCGGCCCAGATCTACCACTTGCTGCGTCGCCAGGTGATCCGCCCGCTGCGCAAGCCGCTGGTTGTGCTGACACCGAAGTCGCTGCTGCGTCATAAATTGGCCATCTCGACCCTGGAAGATCTGGCTGATGGTTCGTTCCAGACCGTTATTCCAGAAATCGACACGCTGGACGCGGCCAAGGTGACTCGCCTGGTCCTGTGCAGCGGCAAGGTCTACTACGACTTGCTGGAAAAACGCCGTGCCGAAGGCCGCGAAGACATCGCTATCGTGCGTATCGAGCAGCTTTACCCGTTCCCGGAAGACGACCTGATGGAGGCCATCGCGCCTTACACCAACCTCACTCACGTGGTGTGGTGCCAGGAAGAGCCGATGAACCAGGGCGCGTGGTACAGCAGCCAGCATCACCTGCGTCGCAGCATCGGCAACCATAACAAGGCCCTGGGCCTGGAATATGCCGGCCGTGATGCTTCCGCTGCACCTGCGTGTGGTTATGCGTCGATGCACGCCGAGCAGCAGGAAAAACTGCTGCAAGATGCTTTCACTGTTTAACGCCTTCGCGCTGACTGAAACCGAATTTTAAGGACCCACAGATAATGGCTATCGAAATCAAAGCCCCGTCATTCCCGGAATCGGTTGCCGATGGCACCGTTGCCACCTGGCACAAGAAACCAGGTGAGGCCGTCAAGCGTGACGACCTGATCGTTGACATCGAGACTGACAAGGTCGTGCTGGAAGTGCTGGCTGAGGCTGACGGCGTGCTGGGCGCAATCGTTGCCGAAGAAGGCGCTACCGTTCTGTCGAACCAGGTACTGGGTTCGATCGAAGAGGGCGGCGCTGCTGCTGCCGCTCCTGCCGCCGCCGCTGCACCGGCTGCTGCTTCGGCGCCTGCTGCCGCTCCGGCTGCTGGCGCTGAAGACCCAATCGCTGCACCGGCTGCCCGTCAACTGGCTGACGAGAACGGCATCAACCTGGCGTCCATCAAGGGCACCGGCAAAGACGGCCGCGTGACCAAGGAAGACGTGGTTGCCGCTGTTGAAGCCAAGAAAAACGCTCCCGCTGCCGCACCTGCCAAGGCTGCTGCCCCGGCTGCCGCTGCACCTGTGTTCGCTGCCGGCGACCGCACCGAGAAGCGCGTTCCGATGACCCGCGTACGTGCCACCGTGGCCAAGCGCCTGGTTGAAGCACAGTCGAACATGGCGATGCTGACCACGTTCAACGAAGTCGACATGACTGAAGTCATGGCCCTGCGTTCGAAGTACAAGGACCTGTTCGAGAAGTCCCACAACGGCGTACGCCTGGGCTTCATGTCGTTCTTCGTGAAAGCGGCCACCGAAGCGCTGAAACGCTTCCCGGCGGTCAACGCTTCCATCGACGGCGGCGACATCGTTTACCATGGCTACGCAGACGTCGGCGTTGCCGTCTCCAGCGACCGTGGCCTGGTGGTTCCGGTCCTGCGTAACGCCGAACTGATGAGCCTGGCTGAAATCGAAGGCGGCATCGCCGGCTTCGGCAAGAAAGCCCGTGACGGCAAGCTGACCATCGACGAGATGACCGGCGGTACCTTCACGATCACTAACGGTGGTACCTTCGGTTCGATGATGTCGACCCCGATCGTCAACCCGCCACAAGCCGCGATCCTGGGCATGCACAACATCATCCAGCGTCCGATGGCCATCAACGGCCAAGTCGTGATCCGCCCAATGATGTACCTGGCACTGTCTTACGATCACCGCCTGATCGATGGTAAAGAAGCCGTGACTTTCCTGGTGACCATCAAGAACCTGCTGGAAGACCCGGCTCGTCTGCTGCTGGACATCTAAAGACGCAGCGGCAAGTTGCGAGCTACAAGCTGTAGGAAAAAGCAGCTTGGCTTGCGGCTTGTCGCTTGAAGCTTGTCGCTGAATAGAGGAACTATTTTCATGTCGCAGAAATTTGACGTTGTAGTGATTGGTGCAGGTCCTGGCGGCTATGTTGCCGCCATCAAGGCCGCACAACTGGGCCTCTCGACTGCTTGCATCGAAAAATACACCGACAAGGAAGGCAAACTGGCACTGGGCGGTACTTGCCTGAACGTTGGTTGCATTCCTTCCAAGGCGCTGCTGGACAGCTCCTGGAAATTCCACGAAGCCCAAGACGGTTTCGCGATCCACGGTATCAACCATGCTGGCGTGACCATGGACGTGCCAGCAATGGTCGGCCGTAAAGCCAACATCGTTAAAGGCCTGACCTCCGGCGTTGCCACCTTGTTCAAGGCCAACGGCGTCACTTCCCTGCAAGGCCACGGCAAGCTGCTGGCCGGCAAGAAAGTTGAAATCACCAAGCCAGACGGTTCGACCGAAATCATCGAAGCCGAAAACGTGATCCTGGCACCAGGCTCGCGTCCAATCGACATTCCACCGGCTCCGGTTGACCAGAACGTGATCGTCGATTCGACCGGCGCCCTGGAATTCCAAGCGGTACCTAAGCGTCTGGGCGTGATCGGCGCTGGCGTGATCGGCCTGGAACTGGGTTCGGTCTGGTCCCGCCTGGGTTCCGAAGTCACCGTGCTGGAAGCCTTGGACACGTTCCTGCTGGCTGCCGACACCGCCGTGTCCAAAGAAGCGCTGAAGACCCTGACCAAACAAGGTCTGGACATCAAGCTGGGCGCTCGCGTGACCGGTTCGAAAGTCAACGGTGAAGAAGTTGTCGTCAACTACACCGACAAGGATGGCGAAAAGACCATCACTTTCGACAAGCTGATCGTAGCCGTGGGTCGCCGTCCAGTGACCACCGACCTGCTGGCGTCGGACAGCGGCGTGAACATCGACGAGCGTGGCTTCATCCACGTTGACGATCACTGCGCTACCACCGTGCCTGGCGTCTACGCCATCGGCGACGTGGTTCGCGGCATGATGCTGGCGCACAAAGCGTCCGAAGAAGGCATCATGGTGGTCGAGCGCATCAAGGGCCACAAAACCCAGATGAACTACGACCTGATCCCGTCGGTTATCTACACCCACCCGGAAATTGCATGGGTCGGCAAGAACGAACAGCAGTTGAAAGCTGAAGGCGTTGAAGTTAACGTCGGCACCTTCCCGTTTGCCGCTTCTGGCCGTGCCATGGCAGCCAACGACACCGGTGGTTTTGTCAAAGTCATCGCTGATGCCAAGACTGACCGCGTATTGGGCGTCCACGTGATTGGCCCAAGCGCTGCAGAACTGGTTCAGCAAGGCGCAATCGGTATGGAGTTCGGCACCAGTGCCGAAGACCTGGGCATGATGGTCTTCTCCCATCCGACCCTGTCCGAAGCGTTGCACGAAGCAGCATTGGCAGTGAATGGCGGCGCCATCCACATCGCCAACAAGAAGAAGCGTTAAGCGAGATAATAAGAAACCACGGCGGAGTTGCCCGTCGTGAGCCTTGCGCGCAAGACTCACCGCGGAATATCCGCTGGACGCAGTCTTGCGCAGCTTTACGGGCCTTGAGCCCCGCAAGCTGCGCAAGCAGCAGTCACAGGTGGCGCGGCACTCATAATGAGCGCAGCGCCGAATGCGCAGTACCTAACGAAGACGGTAAAAAGCATGAATCTTCACGAGTATCAGGGTAAGCAGCTGTTCGCTGAATACGGCCTGCCAGTTTCCAAGGGCTACGCAGTAGACACCCCGGAAGCAGCAGCAGAAGCTTGCGACAAAATCGGCGGCACTGAGTGGGTTGTCAAAGCCCAGGTCCACGCTGGTGGTCGCGGTAAAGCGGGCGGCGTTAAGCTGGTTCGCAGCAAAGAAGACGCCAAGGCCTTCGCACAGCAGTGGCTGGGCAAGCGTCTGGTGACTTACCAGACTGATGCCAATGGCCAGCCAGTCACCAAGATCCTGGTTGAATCGTGCACTGATATCGCTAAAGAGCTGTACCTGGGCGCTGTCGTTGACCGTTCGAGCCGTCGCATCGTGTTCATGGCTTCCACCGAAGGTGGCGTGGACATTGAGAAGATCGCCGAAGAAACCCCAGAAAAAATTCTGAAAGCCACTATCGATCCACTGGTTGGCGCTCAGCCATTCCAGGGTCGCGAGCTGGCTTTCCAGCTGGGTCTGGAAGGCAAGCAAGTTGCCCAGTTCGCCAAGATCTTCGTAGGTCTGGCCAAACTGTTCCAGGATCACGATCTGGCCCTGCTGGAAGTGAACCCGCTGGTGATCAAGGCTGACGGCGATCTGCATTGCCTCGACGCCAAGATCAACATCGACGCCAACGCCATGTACCGTCAGCCTAAGCTGAAGACTTTCCACGATCCGTCGCAAGACGATCCGCGCGAAGCGCACGCTGCCAAGTTCGAACTGAACTACGTAGCCCTGGAAGGTAACATCGGTTGCATGGTCAACGGTGCTGGCCTGGCCATGGGTACCATGGACATCGTCAACCTGCATGGCGGCAAACCAGCCAACTTCCTCGACGTGGGCGGTGGTGCTACCAAAGAACGCGTAACCGAAGCCTTCAAGATCATCCTGTCCGACTCCAACGTCGCTGCAGTACTGGTCAACATCTTCGGCGGCATCGTTCGTTGCGACATGATTGCCGAAGGCATCATCGGTGCAGTGAAAGAAGTTGGCGTTAAAATCCCGGTTGTTGTTCGCCTTGAAGGTAACAACGCTGAACTGGGCGCTAAAGTACTGGCAGAAAGCGGTTTGAACATCATCGCGGCTACCAGCCTGACCGACGCTGCTCAACAAGTTGTCAAAGCTGCGGAGGGCAAATAATGAGCGTCCTGATCAATAAAGACACCAAAGTTATCTGCCAGGGTATTACCGGTTCGCAAGGTAGTTTCCACACCCAGCAAGCCATCGAATACGGCACCAAGATGGTTGGCGGCGTAACGCCGGGCAAAGGCGGCACCGAGCACCTGGGCCTGCCTGTGTTCAACACCGTGAAAGACGCTGTAGCGGCCACTGGCGCCACCGCCAGCGTGATCTACGTTCCAGCTCCTTTCTGCAAGGACTCGATCCTGGAAGCGGCCTTCGGCGGCATCAAGCTGATCGTCTGCATCACCGAAGGCATTCCTACCCTGGACATGCTGGACGCTAAAGTTAAGTGCGACGAGCTGGGCGTAGTCCTGATCGGCCCTAACTGCCCAGGCGTGATCACGCCAGGCGAATGCAAGATCGGCATCATGCCAGGTCACATTCACTTGCCAGGTAAAGTCGGTATCGTTTCCCGTTCCGGCACCCTGACCTACGAAGCTGTTAAGCAGACCACTGACGCCGGTTTCGGTCAGTCGACTTGCGTCGGCATCGGCGGTGACCCGATCCCAGGCTCCAACTTCATCGACATCCTGAAGCTGTTCCAGGAAGACCCGAAGACCGAAGCGATCGTGATGATCGGTGAGATCGGCGGTTCGGCTGAAGAAGAAGCGGCTGCCTACATCAAGGCACACGTGACCAAGCCGGTTGTTTCCTACATCGCTGGTGTGACTGCCCCTGCGGGCAAGCGCATGGGCCATGCGGGCGCAATCATCTCTGGCGGCAAGGGTACTGCAGACGAGAAGTTTGCTGCCCTGGAAGACGCAGGCGTTAAAACCGTGCGTTCGCTGGCAGACATCGGCAAGGCCTTGTCCGAGCTGACCGGTTGGGCTGTCAAGTAAGCCTCGCGCTTTACTGACGCTTCACCAGCAAAGGCCACCTTCGGGTGGCCTTTGTGCTTTCTGAGGTTTAATAAAGATCAAAATGTGGGAGGGGGCTTGCCCCCGATTGCAGTGGGTCAGTTAACAAATACAGTGACTGACACTTCGCCATCGGGGGCAAGCCCCCTCCCACATTTATCTGCATTGCCAGATTAAGTATGAAAATGCGACATAGAGATGTCGCTTATCGGACAGTGCGCCCCGCAACAGTGCGTTTGTCAGCCCAATTCTGTACCCTTGCCGCCTCTTTATGCGCCCGCATCCCAAAAGGAAGCCGCGCGCTAGACCGTTCGGCGCCCATAAGGGCCGGCAGTATTTCCCTCATCCACAGGGAATCCCCCTCTAAATTCCGATTCAGTAGTGTGGTATTTCCTCAAATGAAAGTGTTGAAAAGCCAGGACATCCTGGCGCTGGGCTTTATGACGTTTGCCCTGTTCGTGGGCGCCGGCAACATCATCTTCCCGCCTATCGTGGGTTTGCAGTCCGGGCCTCATGTCTGGATGGCAGCGCTGGGCTTCCTGATCACCGCAGTGGGTTTGCCGGTGGTCACGGTGATCGCCCTGGCCAAGGTCGGTGGCGGTATGGACGCGTTGAGCAGCCCGATCGGCAAGATCGCCGGTGGCCTGCTCGCGGCGGCGGCGTATCTGGCGGTAGGGCCGCTGTTCGCCACCCCGCGTACCGCGACCGTCTCCTTCGAAGTGGGTCTGGCGCCGCTGACCGGCGAAAGCCCGCTGGCGCTGTTCCTCTATAGCTCGGTGTACTTCCTGGTGGTGTTCTTTGTCTCCCTGTACCCAGGTCGTCTGTTGGACACTGTTGGCCGCTTCCTGGCGCCGCTGAAGATCATCGCGCTGGCCATCCTCGGTATCGCGGCGTTCGCCTTGCCGGCCGGTGACGTGGGCGTTGCTACCCCGGAATACGTGGCTGCGCCGTTCTCCCAGGGCTTTATCAATGGTTACCTGACCATGGACACCCTGGGCGCCCTGGTATTCGGCATCGTGATCGTCAATGCCATTCGCTCCCGTGGCGTCGAGTCGCCGAAGCTGATCACCCGCTACGCGATCATTGCCGGGCTGATTGCCGGTGTGGGACTGGCGCTGGTGTATATCAGCCTGTTCCGCCTCGGCTCGGGCAGCCATGCAGTCGCCTCGGGTGCGGCTAACGGTGCCGCCGTGTTGCATGCCTACGTGCAGCACACCTTCGGTTCCCTGGGCAGCGGTTTCCTGGCGGTGTTGATCTCGCTCGCGTGCCTGGTTACCGCCGTGGGCCTCACCTGCGCTTGCGCTGAGTACTTCAGCAAAATCCTGCCGCTGTCCTACAAGACGCTGGTCGTGATCCTGGCTTTGTTCTCGCTGTTCGTGTCGAACCTGGGCCTGACCAAGCTGATTGCGTTCTCGATCCCGGTACTCACCGCGATCTACCCGCCGTGCATCGTGCTGGTGGCGCTGAGCTTCTGCAAAGACTTCTGGCAGGAGCAGGGCCGCATCGTTGGCCCGGTGATGCTGGTGTCGTTCATCTTCGGTTGCATCGACGCGCTCAAGGGCGCGGGCCTGGCGGGCTGGATGCCGTCGCAACTGGCGAACCTGCCGCTGAGCGAACAAGGCCTGGCGTGGTTGGTGCCGTCGGTGATGACGTTGGTCGTGGCGGTGGTGATTGACCGTATGCTCGGCAAGCGTAGCGAAGCGATCGCATAACCCACGTTCGCGCAGTGCTGAAATGCCCCGTATCAATCGATACGGGGCATTTTTTATGGGCATCAGGCAGTGTCTTTTGGCCTGAGCTAGCGTCGAACAGGCTACAGAATCTAAACATTGGAATGCGATCAGTGTGGGAGCGGGCTCCCACCTTCAGACCGTGTTCCGCCACCCGCCACTGTGTAACAGGACCCGCATGTCGTTCGTCGAAACCAATCAGATCCATCTGCTGGCCGCCCTCTGGTTCATCCTCTGCTGGGGCGGCTACACCCGCTACGCCACCTGGAAGGCCCGCGACACGGCCTGCCTGGCCAGTGTGCTGCACCTGTATCGCGAAGACTGGATGCGCCGCATGCTGCTGCGTGACAACCGCATCGCCGACGCCAGCGTGATCGGCAACCTGGAGCGCAACGCCTCGTTCTTCGCCTCCAGTACCTTGATCATCCTGGCCGGTATTCTCACCGTGCTGGGTGCCTCGGAACGCGCGGTGTCGCTGTTGGCCGACATTCCCATGGTGCAGCAGGCTTCCCAAGGCATGTCGGAGATCAAGCTGTTGTGCCTGGCGCTGGTGTTCGTCTATGCGTTCTTCACGTTCAGTTGGTGCATGCGCCAATACAACTTCGCGGCGGTGCTGGTCGGCTCGGCACCGATGATTGGTGAGCGGCATGTGTCGGAGCAGGAGCGCAAGGCGTTTGCACTGCGCGCGGCGCGGGTGATCTCCATGGCCGCCAACCAGTTCAACTTCGGCCTGCGCGCTTATTACTTCGGCATGACCATGCTGGCGTGGTTTGTCAGCCCTTGGTTATTCATGTTGATGAGCAGTGGGGTAGTGTTGGTACTGTACCGTCGGGAATTCCATTCCGACGTACTGCAAGTGATGGTGTATACACAGACGGATACGTCGCCGCCGGAGGCGGTGAAAGAGGCTGTTTAATTAACGCTTCAACTAAAAACAGCAGACAAAGAAAAGCCCGCTATTTAAGCGGGCTTTCTTTTTGCAGCGAAGCTATTTCAAGCCGCGGTCTCAAGAACCGGTGGCAGGTGTAGCAGGTGCTGCTTCTTTTGCGGCGGCTGCGTTCGATTCAGCCTGAGCTTTGGCAGCATCGGCGTTTTCTTTCGCAGCGTCGTTCACTTTATCCTGAGCTTTCGCCATATCTTTCTGAGCTTGCTCAGAATGCGCGGCGGCATCTTGGGCTTTGTCTTCGGATTTTTTATCGCAGGCAGCGAGACCGAGGGCAGCGGCCAACATCATGGAAATAGCTAAAGTCTTGCGCATGGGGTGTTTCTCCTTATTGAAGATATCTACTGGCCTTTCGAGCATGGCCGTTCAGCATTAGTTCCTTTTATTGCGCAGATATATAAACCACGGTCGCCAAGGAACTTTCACGCGTACCACCTGCACGGCATATCCCCACCCATAAGAGTCTGGAGCCCATGACCGAAAATCCTTTGTTAGAGCGTGCGAAGCGTTTTGTATCGGCCTTGCGCCACTGTCAGGTACTGGGTATTGCCGCTTATCAGGCCAGCGAGGAGGGCATCACGCTGGTCATGCCTTATGCGCTGCATTTGGTCGGTGACCCGCGGACCGGAGTGATCCATGGCGGCGCGCTGACCTCGCTGATGGACACCGCCTGCGGCATGGCCACCCTGTGTGTGTTGCCGGAGTTTGAGGTGTGCCCGACCCTGGACCTGCGCATCGACTACATGCATCCCGCCGAGCCGCGCAAGCCTGTATACGGCTTTGCTCAATGCTACCGAGTGACTGCCGACGTGATTTTTACCCGTGGATTCGCCTATCAGGATGACCCGCAGCAGCCCATTGCCCATGTGGTCGGTACCTTCATGCGCATGGGTAAGCGCCTCAAGGGCACACAAGGGTTGAGCAGCACGATCAAAGGAGAGCAGGCATGACGCACCGCTTCAAGACCCGTCTGGAACAAGCCCATGAGCGCGGCGACTACGCGGCGCTGCTCGAGCTGATTCCCTACGCCAAACTGATTGGCATCGAATGCACCCGGCTGGGGGATGAGCTGCTGTTTCGCCTGCCGGCCAGCAAGGACAATATTGGTAACCCTATATTGCCGGCGCTGCACGGCGGGGTGATCGCGGGTTTTATGGAACTGTCGGCGGCGCTGCACCTGCTGGTGTTTACTGGCACACCGGGTATCCCGAAAATCATCGATTTTTCCCTGGATTACCTCCGCGCCGGCCAATTTCGCGACACTTACGCCAAATGCCAGGTGTGGCGCCAAGGCCGACGGGTGGCCAATGTGGCGATTACCGCCTGGCAAAGCACGGCGGCGGAGCCCATCGCCACCGCTCGCGCGCATTTCAAGATCGAGGAACCAAGCCGCCCTTGAAATCCTGGTCTTAGCCCCCAACTTTGATGACAACCCGCCGCCAACCCTTCAGGGCGCGGCCATTGCCATCCAATTGGAGTTTGATGACCATGAGTGTGGAAACTCAAAAGGAAACCCTGGGCTTCCAGACCGAGGTGAAGCAACTGCTGCACCTCATGATCCATTCGCTGTATTCCAACAAGGAAATCTTCCTTCGCGAATTGATCTCGAACGCCTCTGACGCTGTCGACAAATTACGTTTCGAAGCCCTGTCCAAGCCTGAGTTGCTGGAAGGTGGCGCGGAACTGAAAATCCGTGTGAGCTTCGACAAAGACGCCAAGACCGTCACCCTCGAAGACAACGGCATCGGCATGAGCCGCGAAGACGCGATCACCCACCTGGGTACCATCGCCAAATCCGGCACCGCCGATTTCATGAAGAACCTGTCGGGCGACCAGAAAAAAGATTCGCACCTGATCGGCCAATTCGGCGTGGGCTTCTATTCGGCCTTTATCGTCGCTGACAAGGTTGAGGTATTCAGCCGCCGTGCCGGCCTCGACGCCAGCGAAGGCGTGCACTGGTCGTCCAAAGGCGAGGGCGAGTTCGAAATCGCCACCGTCGACAAGGCCGATCGGGGTACCCGTATCGTGCTGCACCTTAAAGACGGTGAAGACGAGTTCGCCGATGGCTGGCGCCTGCGCAACATCGTCAAGAAGTACTCCGACCACATCGCCCTGCCGATCGAACTGCCGAAAGAACAAGCGGCCGCCGAAGGCGAAGAGACGCCTGCCCAGGAATGGGAAGTGGTCAACCGTGCCAGCGCCCTGTGGACCCGTCCGCGTACCGAGATCAAGGACGAGGAATACCAGGAGTTCTACAAGCACATCGGTCATGACTACGAAAACCCGCTGAGCTGGAGCCACAACAAGGTCGAAGGCAAGCTGGAATACAGTTCGCTGCTCTATGTACCGGCCCGTGCTCCGTTCGACCTGTATCAGCGTGAAGCGCCAAAAGGCCTCAAGCTCTACGTACAACGCGTGTTCGTGATGGACCAGGCCGAATCCTTCCTGCCGCTGTACCTGCGCTTTATCAAAGGCGTCGTCGACTCCAATGATTTGTCGCTGAACGTATCGCGGGAAATCCTGCAGAAAGACCCGATCATCGACTCCATGAAGTCGGCGCTGACCAAGCGCGTGCTCGACATGCTGGAAAAACTGGCGAAGAACGAGCCTGAGCAATACAAAGGCTTCTGGAAAAACTTCGGCCAGGTCATGAAAGAAGGCCCGGCGGAAGATTTTGCCAACAAGGAAAAAATCGCCGGCCTGCTGCGTTTTGCCTCCACCCAGGGTGACGATGGCGAGCAGGTGGTGTCCCTGGCCGAGTACCTGGCGCGCGCCAAGGAAGGTCAGGACAAGATCTACTACCTCACCGGCGAAACCTACGCACAGGTCAAGAACAGCCCGCACCTGGAAGTCTTCCGCAAGAAAGGCATCGAAGTGCTGCTGCTGACCGACCGTATCGATGAGTGGCTGATGAGCTATCTCAACGAGTTCGACGGCAAGTCCTTCGTCGACGTGGCCCGTGGTGACTTGGACCTGGGCAACCTGGATTCCGAAGAAGAGAAGAAAGAAGCCGAAGAAGTCGCCAAGTCCAAAGAAGGTCTGGTCGAGCGGATCAAGGCTTCCCTGGGCGATGCCGTCAGCGAAGTGCGGGTTTCCCACCGCCTGACCGATTCCCCGGCGATTTTGGCCATCGGCGAGCAGGACCTGGGCATGCAGATGCGCCAGATCCTTGAAGCCAGCGGTCAGAAGGTGCCGGATTCCAAGCCGATCTTCGAATTCAACCCGGCTCACCCGTTGATCGAGAAACTCGACGGCGAGCAGAGCGAAGAGCGTTTTGGCGACCTGTCGCACATCCTCTTCGACCAGGCGGCCCTGGCCGCTGGTGACAGCCTCAAAGATCCGGCCGCGTATGTGCGCCGACTGAACAAGCTGTTGGTTGAACTGTCGGTTTAACACCGTTGTAGAAAAACCCGCTTCGGCGGGTTTTTTCGTTCTACTGCACCTCAACTGGAGAAAATGATGAGCCAAGTCACTGTGCGTTCCGTGGTCTATCAGATTGATGGCCAGTCCTATGAAAGCCGCCTGGCGTTCGATGCCAGCCACAAGGGTCCGCTGCCGGGCCTGTTAATGGCGCCGAATTGGATGGGGGTGAGTGCGGGTGCCGAAGAGATCGCCAAGCGCGTGGCGAGCAACGGCTATGTGGTGTTGATCGCCGACCTGTACGGGCAGACTGTGCGTCCGTCGAACGGCGATGAAGCCGGTGCGGCGATGATGCCGTTGAAGGATGATCGCGCGTTGCTGAACAAACGCATGCAGGCGGCCTTTGAGCAGCTGCAGGGCCAGACTGAGGCAGCGGTTGATACGTCCAAGCTGGCGACTTTTGGTTTCTGCTTTGGCGGTTGCTGCTCCCTGGAGCTGGCGCGTACCGGTGCACCGCTCAAGGCGGCCATCTCGTTCCACGGTACCCTCGACACGCCTAACCCGGCGGATGCGAAGAACATCAAGGGCTCAGTGCTGGTGCTGCACGGTGCCTCGGACCCCTTGGTGCCGAAAGAGCAACTGCCGGCGTTTGAAGATGAAATGAACGCGGCCGGTGTGGATTGGCAATTGCTGAGCTACGGCGGCGCGGTGCATTCCTTCACCGACCCGGACGCGAGTGTGCCGGGCAAGATGATGTACGACGCGAAGACTGCTGAGCGGGCCTTCCGGTCGATGCATAACTTGTTGGATGAAGTGTTCAAGGGCTAAATCTCTAGCGCTTGTTCGGGCCTCATCGCAGGCAAGCCAGCTCCTACAGTTTGATTTGTGAACACAGTCGAAAGTGGGAGCTGGCTTGCCTGCGATAGCTATCTCACAGGCAACTCAATTCTTTCAGATTCACCCGGCACCGCCGGCCAATCCCCAGCCGCCCAGCGCTGCCTGGCCTGCTCGATCACCGCCGGGTCACTCGCGACAAAATTCCAATTGATCCGCCGTGGCCCATCCAGCGCCGCGCCGCCAATCAAGACCAGGTGACAATCGGTATCGGCAGACAACGTCATCTCCCGTTCGGCCGGCAACACCACCAGGCTGTTCACCTCTAGCGCCTCACCGTCCAACTGAGCCTCGCCCTCCAGCACATACACCGCACGTTCCTCATGCTCATCCGGGATCAGCAGCGTGGTGGCCGTTTGCATTTGCACCTCGGCATACAAGGTGGGCGAAAGCACCGGCACCGGCGATTTGAGGCAAAAACCGTCGCCCGCGATCAAGCGGATCTGCACGCCCAGGTTGTCGCTCACCGGCAGGCTCGCGGCCGGGTGATGACTGTAGTGGCCTGGCCCGGTCTCGTGGTCCTTGGGTGAGGCCAGCCACACTTGCAGCCCATGCAGGCTGAAACCATGGGTCCTGACCGCCTCGGGTGTACGCTCGACGTGGGCAATCGCGCTGCCGGCGGTCATCCAGCTGACGTCGCCCGCCTGCACCACCTGGTCCGAGCCCAAGCTGTCCTTGTGCTGCAATACCCCTTCGAACAGGTACGTCAGCGTGGACAGCCCGATATGCGGATGTTGGCGGATATTCATGCCATCGCTCGGTGCATAGCGGGTGAGCAGCATATGGTCGAAAAACACAAAAGGCCCGACGCTGCGGCATTCCCGTGATGGCAGCGGGCGCAGGATCGGTTGGCCTTCGACGTCTTCGGCGCGAGGGCGAATCACGGTGAGGGTGTTCATGGTGCGTCCCAGTCTGAGCGGGTTGGAGAGTGCTGAGCATAACCCGCTCGACGGGAGGTTGCCGCTATTGGCTGAAGGCGCCTTCCGACAGTTGAGTGTCGATGCTGATTTCGGCAGTGGTCATCAGCTTGTGCACGGGGCAGCGGTCGGCCACGCGGTGCAGCTCATCGCGTTGCTCATCGGTGAGCACACCTTTAAGGGTCAGCTTGACGTTGAGTTTGTATTTGCCCTTCTGCTCCTCGGCGGCGTCGTGGGTGACCTCCACGGTGACACCGGTGAGCGGGATATCTTTCTTCTGGGCGTAGAGCTTGAGGGTCAGGGCCTTGCACGACGCCAGGGCGGCATCGAAGTAGTCATGGGGGGAGGGCGCCGAATCGTCACCGCCCAGGCTTTTGGGCAGGTCGGTAAACAACTCATGGTTGTTGATGTTGACGCTGTGGCGAAAGTTGTCCTGGTTCAGGGTGTTCACGGTAACAGGCATGGCAAACCTCACAGGGGGGCAGGATGAAGGTCATGCAGTTATAGAGCATGCTGGCACTTCAGTGTTCCACGTTTTTTGGGGGATGAACCGCGGCACGCCGCGAAAGGTCTACCCGTATCAGCCCTTATCGAGGTTTTACCGTGCCCTGGACTCGCCTGACTCTTGCCCTGTTGCTCGCCGCCGGCAGCCTTGCCGCGCAGGCCCGCGACTATGCCTACAGCGACGCGCACCTGCATTACGTGGATTTCTTCCAGGAAACGGCGGGCATGGACAAGCTGCTCAAGGCCATGGCCGACAACCGCATCGAGCACGTGATGATTTCCGGCATTCCAGTGGCGAAGAAATGGCACGAAGACGAACCCAAGCGCCCACGCTATTACGCCGGTGACGACGCCGATGCCTACTGGTACAGCGCAACCGATGTGATCGTGGCCGCAGCGGTCAACAAACTGACCCCTGAGCAGCGCCAGCGTTTTCACCCGTTTCTGTCGGGCTTCAACCCCAACGACAAGAACTCCGATGCCCATATCCAGCGCATGCTCGACCTCAACCCTGGGCTGTGGCAGGGCATCGGCGAAGTTTTCACGCGCCATGATGACCTGACGGCTATCACTGCGGGCGACACCCCACGCGCCAATAACGAAGCCATGACCCGCATCTATCACTTGGCGGCGGAGAATGACCTGCCGGTGATGCTGCACTCCAACATCACCTCCAAGCGCGAGCGCAACCCGCTGTACCTGGCGGAAGTGGAGGAGCCGCTGCGCAACCATCCCCACACCCGCTTCATCTGGGCGCATGCCGGCACCAGCAAGGAGATCCACCGCCATCAGGTGCGGATGGACTTTTTGTTGCCCACCTTGAGCCGCATGCTGGAGGCCTATCCGAACCTGTATATCGACCTGTCCTGGAGCATGCTCACGCCGTACTTGCTGGATGATGGGGGTCAGCCGCGCCCGGAGTGGGTAAAGCTGGTAGAGCGCTTTCCAGAGCGCTTCATGCTGGGCTCTGACGTAGTAGGGCGCTTCAACAAGCTGGGTAAGGAAATGCGCCGCTTTGACCCTTTTCTGGATGCCTTACCCGAGGACGTTGCGCAAAAAGTCGCGCGGGACAACTTCTTGGCCATCCTGCCTAAAGCGGCGCGCGAGGGTGTGGCACGTTGATATCGCGTTTTGGTCTTGCGCAAAAGCGCATTAACCTTGCGCCTGTTGGTCCATCGTGACCCCAGGCGTTGGCGCAGAACGAACAGAAACTCATCGACATCAACACGCATAAAAAAGCCCCGAACCAGTCGGGGCTTTTCATGTGATCAACCTGCGGGGTTTATTTACCCTGCCAGCGTTTCAGCACCAAGGTAGCGTTAGTGCCACCAAAGCCGAAGCTGTTGCTCATCACGGTGTCGATTTTTGCGTTTTCAACGGTTTTGGTCAGGATCGGCATATCAGCCACAACCGGATCAATCTCGTCGATGTTGGCCGAACCGGCCATGAAGTTGCCTTCCATCATCAGCAGGCAGTAGATCGCTTCGTGAACGCCAGCGGCGCCCAGGGAGTGACCGGACAGGCTCTTGGTGGAGCTGATGGCCGGAGCCTTGTCGCCGAACACCGCACGCACGCCTTCCATTTCCTTGGCATCGCCGACCGGAGTCGAGGTGCCGTGGGTGTTCAGGTAGTCGATTGGGGTGTCCACGGTGGACATGGCCATCTGCATGCAACGGATGGCGCCTTCACCGCTTGGGGCAACCATGTCGTAGCCATCGGAGGTCGCGCCGTAGCCGACGATTTCCGCGTAGATCTTGGCACCACGGGCCAGAGCGTGTTCCAGCTCCTCGACGACCACCATGCCGCCACCGCCGGCGATGACGAAACCGTCACGCTTGGCGTCGTAGGCGCGGGAGGCTTTTTCCGGGGTTTCGTTGTATTGGGTAGACAGTGCGCCCATGGCGTCGAACAGGAACGACTGGCTCCAATGCTCTTCTTCACCGCCGCCGGCGAACACGATGTCCTGCTTGCCCAGCTGGATCTGCTCAACGGCAGTCCCGATGCAGTGAGCACTGGTGGCGCACGCGGAGGAGATCGAGTAGTTCACGCCCTTGATTGCAAACGGCGTGGCCAGGCAGGCGGAAACGGTGCTGCCCATGGTCCGCGTTACACGGTACGGGCCAACGCGCTTCACGCCTTTTTCGCGCAGGATGTCCAGCGCTTCCATCTGGTTCAGGGTGGATGCGCCGCCGGAACCGGCGATGAGGCCGGTGCGTACGTTCGATACCTGGTCTTCGCTCAGGCCGGAGTCGGCGATTGCGTCTTTCATCGCCAGGTAGGCGTAGGCGGCAGCGTGGCCGACGAAGCGATAGATCTTGCGATCGATCAGCTCTTCGAGGGGCAGGTCGATGGAGCCGGAAACCTGGCTACGCAGACCCATTTCGGCATATTCCGGGTTGAAGCGGATGCCAGGGCGACTTGCACGCAGGTTAGCGGTGACGGTCTCTTTGTCATTGCCCAGGCAAGAAACGATGCCCAGACCAGTGATAACGACGCGGCGCATGCGGATAACCCTTAAAAGTTGTCAGTGGAAGTGAATACGCCGACCCGAAGGCCTTCGGCAGTATAGATCTCGCGACCGTCGACGCTCACCGAACCATCGGCGATGGCCAGGTTCAGCTTGCCCTTGAGGACGCGCTTGATTTGAATGTTATAGGTGACTTTCTTGGCGGTCGGCAGGACCTGGCCAAAGAACTTCACTTCGCCCGAACCCAGGGCACGGCCGCGGCCCGGCAGGCCTTGCCAGCCGAGGAAGAAACCGACCAGCTGCCACATGGCGTCAAGGCCCAGGCAGCCTGGCATCACAGGGTCGCCTTCGAAATGGCAAGCGAAGAACCACAGGTCCGGGGTGATATCCAGCTCGGCGACCAATTCACCTTTGCCGTACTTGCCACCCTCTTCACTGATATGGGTGATGCGATCCACCATCAGCATGTTGGGGGCGGGCAGTTGCGCGTTACCTGGGCCGAACAGCTCACCGCGACTGCAGCGCAGCAGGTCTTCCCGAGTAAAGGCGTTTTGTTTGGTCATGCGAGCTCCTCAATAATCCCATGCGGCAGGGTAGGGCAAATCTTCCCGAACCGAATGAAGCGTTCATGCCTCATGTCGGCAGCCTACACATAGACTATTGCGTTGTAGTGAAAGTCACAGCGGCAAGGTACTGAATGTACACTTGTTCACTGAAATTTTAAACCGGGCCTGTTTATGGGCCCGTTCGGGTGCCTAAGACTGCCGCACTTTCGTCTTTCACGCCAGTCGGAGTTGGCTGATGGCGCGGCGCTATTGCACCCAGCGCTGTAGGATTTGCTGCAAATCCGTGCGTTTGAACGGCTTGGCCAGGTAATCGTTCATTCCCGCCGCCAGACAGGCTTCGCGGTCACCCTGCAAGGCGTTGGCCGTCAGGGCGATGATGGGCAGGTCGGCGCAACCCGGCAGCTGACGAATCTGTCGGGTGGCCTCGTAACCATCGATCAACGGCAGCCGGCAATCCATCAGGATCGCCGTGAAAATCAGGCTCTCGGCGCTGCGGATCGCCTCGGCACCGTCGGTGGCCAGGCTCACTTCAAAGCCCAGGCTGCGCAGCATGGCTTCGACCACCGTACGGTTGACGGGGTTGTCTTCCACCAGCAGCACATGGCGGCCATTGCCGGCGCTGGCTTTGCCGTCGGTATCGGCAGCGACGGCGGGGACGCTGTGCTGGTCGATGGCCAGGGGGATTTCCAGGGTGAACACCGAGCCGCGGCTTTCCTCGCTTTGGGCGCGCAGCGTGCCGCCCATGCGTTCAGCCAGGGTACGGGCGATGGGCAGGCCCAGCCCGGTGCCGCCGTAACGTCTTGAAATGGAACTGTCGGCCTGCTGGAACGCATCGAACATCAATTCCAGGCGGTCGGCGGAAATCCCGATGCCGCTGTCACGCACGGTGCAGGTGAACCACACCAGGTCATGGTCGAGGGTTTGCCAGTGCGGCTCGACGCTGACGCTGCCGTTCTCGGTGAACTTCAATGCATTGCCGATCAGGTTCACCAGGATCTGGCGGATCCGCGTCGGGTCACCCTGCACCCGCAAGGCGTCCATTCCTTGCGGAATCGACAGCTGCAGCGCCAGCCCACGCTGCTGGGCGCTGTGCTGGAACGCCTGGGCGCAGCTGTTGATCAGGTCTGCCAGGTTGAACGGAATATGCTCCAGTTCCAGCGCGGCGCGCTCGATACGCGAGAAGTCGAGGATGTCGTTGATGACCTTGAGCAAGTGTTCGGTGGATTCGGAGGCGAGCGCCGCGTATTCGCTCTGCTCCTCGGTCATCTCGGTGGTTTCCATTAACTGCAACATGCCGAGCACGCCGTTCATGGGCGTGCGCAGCTCATGACTCATCATCGCCAGGAAATCCGACTTGGCGTTGTTGGCGCGCTCGGCCTCTTCGCGGGTCTGGATCAACTGGGCCATGGCCTGTTGCTGCTCGCGACTGGCCTGGTTGAGGCCTTCGGCGAGGTTGTTGATATGCCGCGACAGGTCGCCCAGCTCCGAGTCATCCACGATGGGCAGTGGCGTCTTGTAGTCGCCCTGCTGGATGGCCTTGACCGCGTTGCCCATGGCACTGATCGGCTGTGACAGGCTGGCGGCCAGGCGCCGGGCGAGCAGGAAGGTGAACAACAGGGCGAACAGCGCCAGGATGCCGGCCTTGAACAGGATCTCCTGCTGACGCTGGCTGAACGCATCGTTGGACATGCCGACGATCACCCGGCCCAGGTAGTCCGCACGCGGTGCCTTGGATTCGTTGAGGTTGTCCTGGAAAAAGTCATTGCCCAACTGGATGTGTTGCAGGCGGATCGGTGCCTGGAAGACTTTTACCGACAGCGAGCGGTCGTGCTTTTCCGACGGTTGTTCGACATACACCAGGATGTTTTCGCTGCTGTCCTGGATCTCCAGGAAGCGCACATGGGGCGTGGCCAATGTGGCGCGCAACAGGCTGTCGAGCACATCGTTGTTGCCGGATATCACCCCGTACTCGGTGGCGGGCGCCAGTTGGTTGGCGATCAGTTGGCCGGTGTGGTCCAGTTCCTGGCGCAGGTCCTGGATACGCACGAAGGTGAAGAAGCTGATCAACAGCAACGTCAGCAACAGCGCCGGTCCCAGGGTGATGAGCTGGGTGCGGGTGTTGATGTCCCAACGACGACGCAAGGTCATGGGCGTTTTTCTCCTTCGGCCAATCGCAGGGCGACGTTGGCTTCGTCTACCTGTTCGATCCCCAATGAGCGCGCAACCTGCGGGTTGCCCACGACTTTGAAATGTTCCGGGTACAGCGAGTGCGGCCAGTTCGTCGGCGCAAGGTCCAGCAGGCGGTCGAGTACCGCCAGCCAGTCGGTCTGGTCGCTGTAGGTGCTGGCCAGGCTGCCTGCGCGTACAAATCCGGCATTCGGCCCCACCAGCGGTAATTGCTGGGCGTAGCTGCTCAGCAGCAGGTTCTTCGCGGTTTTCGGGTTGTACAGCTGCGGGTCATCGAGGCCGAGCAGCACGTCACTGTTCCTGAACAAGGTTTGCAGTGGCCGGCTGTCGCTGGTGTTGTCCCAGCGCTGCGGCACGATCTCCAGGCCGAGGGGCTTGGCGTGCTGGCGCAGTTCGGGCAGGAGGAATTCACTGTCGGCACTGTAGAGCACGCCGATGCGCCGCGCTTGGGGCAGGATGGCGGCGATCAACCGCAGTTGGCGCTCCTGCGCAGGGTCGCTCCACAATAAGCTGATGCGTGGGTGCTGCGTTGTGCCCAGGCGTTGGTGCGCCTGCAGCCGACTGATGCGCAGTACCAGGGTCGGCGGCCCTTGGGTGTCTTGCAGGCGCCAGTCGAGGCCGGGCAGGTCCAGCAGGATCAAGCGCGTGCTCGCAGGCAGGCGGCTGGGCGCCGGCAAGTCGTTGAGGGGCGTGAAGGTGACGTGGTCTTCGGGGCGTTGCTGGGCCAGGGCCTGGGCAAAAGCCTGCACGCCTGCGCCGTCTTCGGCGGCGGTCAGCAGGATGTCGGCGCTCCAGGCCGGCGCGGCCCATAGCAGGCAGGCCAGCAGCACAGCGCGGCGCCAGAGCGAAGTGATAAATAAGCAGGTCATCCGTGACGAGTCGCCCATGTCAGAACTCTAACTCCGCGCTGAAGTAGAGCACATGGCGATGGTCATAATTGTTATCGGCCCACGTAGTGGGCTGGTTATCGAGGCGTTGTTGCAACATGCCGGCCAGCTCCACGTTGGCTTTGCCCAGGGCAATGCGCTTGGCCACCCGCAGGTCGACCCGTTCGAAGCGATATTGGTTGAGTGCGTCATCGCCGTAGTAGAACAGCGCACTGGACCAGCCCTGGCCCCATTCGCGCAACCAGCCGGCGGAACCACTGTTACGAGCGGTTTGCGCTTTGTCCAAAGGGTTACTGGTAGTGGCGTCGACATAAGCATAGGTGAGCCGCAGGCGGTCGGCATTGCTGACGCGCCAGTCGAACTGCGATTCGGCGCCGGTAAACCGCGAGCTGTTGGCGTTGCTGGCGATGTACTGGTTATTGCGCAGCGGCGAACTGATCATGTCGGTGATTTCGTCGTAGAACAGTTTCACGTCCATGTTCAGCCCGATGTCGGCAAAGAAACCGTTGTACCCCAGTTCCCGTGACTTCATCAGCTCTTTATCGAGGTTGCCCGGGCCACGGGTCTTTACGAAGTATTGCCCGGTGGTCTGCCCATAGGCGGGTGAGCTGAGGTTGGTGACGCGGTAGCTCCAGTTGACGTTGTTCTCAAACATGTCCGGCGAGCGGATGGCCTCGGAATACACCGCGCGCAGGCCGTGGCGCGGGTTGATCAGGTAGTTGACCGCCACTCGCGGTGTCAGCGAGTTGCCGCTCAGGTGGGTGTCCTCATACATCGCGCCGCCTTGCAGCAGCCAGTGTTCGCTGGCGCGCCATTCCATCTGGCCGAACAAACGCCAGGTGGTGTCGTCCAGGGTGCCATTGAAATAGGTGTCGGAGTCGGCGCGGTCATAGCGGTAGTTCATGCCGCTGACCAGACGCAGGCTGTCGGACAGGCTGAGGGTGTCTTGAATCTCCAGGTCGTAGCGGCTTTCGCGGGTGCTCTGGTCGATGTCACCGCACACGCTCTGGTTGGCGCCGTTGCGCCATTGGTTCAGTACCTGGTTGGCCAGGGCCTGCTCGGCGGCGCTGCCCGGTGGCGCGCTGCCCTGGCTGTAGGTGTCCATATGCCGGGCGAGCAGTTCGGCGTAGTTGGGGTTCAACTGCCACAACTGGGTCAGCTCAGGGCTGAACGAGACCTTGGCATCACAGGCCTTCCAGATTTGCCGGCGGTCCCATTGCTGGGCCGAGCCCTGGATATACAGGCTGTGGTCAGGGTTGAAGTCGACATTCCAACGCAGGGAGCCGGCGTAGTCCTTGGCCGTGACGTCGGAATTGTTGCCGCCTTCGGTAATCCCGGCAAATACCGGACTGTAGGTATAAGGACGCTGGTTGGTGCTTTCCTTCGCATCCAGTTGCCAGTCGAGGCTTTGTTGGGTGTTCAGCATCTGGCTGACCGCCAGGCTGAAGCGGTTGAGGCGGCGGCCGTCACGGCGGTCGGCGCCCGCGGCATCGCTGTCGAAGCCGTCGTCCTGTTGCCCGGAGAGGGACAGGCGCAAGTCGCCGGTTTCCCAGCCCACGCCCTGGCTGGCATAGAAATCATTGATGCCGCGTTCGCCACGCACCACCTTGACCCGCGTACCGTGGCTGTTGGCCGGTGAGCGCGTAAGAATGTTCACCACCGCCATCAAGGCATTGGCGCCGTAGCTGACGGTGTTGGGGCCGCGGAAGACTTCGATGCGCTCGATATCTTCCATGGCCACCGGAATGTCACTCCAGTCCACAGTGGCCAGGCCTGCGCGGTACACCGAGCGGCCGTCGATCAACACCTGCATGCGCCGCGCGTCGCTGGCACTGGTGCCGTGGTAGTTCACCGCCGCCTGGTTGCCGGTGGTGTAGCCGACCATCATCCCCGGTACCAGGCGCAGCAACTCACTGATGTCCCGCGCACCGCTGGCCTTGATCAGCTCGCTGTCGATCACGGTCATGCTGCCGGGCACGGCGGCGGCCGATTGCTTGAGGCGCGTGGCGGTCAGCACTTGCGGCAGCGGTTGGCTGTCGAGGAACAGGTCGTCGGCCAGCACCGGTGCGCTGCACAACAACATCAACCATAGGGATGAACGAGGAGGAGGGCCCAAATACACGGCGCAGCCTTGATAATTACGGATAGCCGCCCATGTTAACTGAGGTGGGGCCTTTTGCCAGTCGCCCGACTTGCAATTACTTCATGTAAGCGTGGCGTTTTCCGACAAACGCACGAATTGCTAGGGGGGCTGGCCGCAAGCGGGTCGGCCCGTATAATGCCGCCATCGCCACTGGTATGGATTAACGGATTGCATATGACTGAACAGCGCCCTATCGCGGTCCTGGGAGGCGGAAGTTTTGGTACCGCCGTGGCTAACCTGCTGGCCGAGAACGGTCACGCTGTGCGCCAATGGATGCGCGATCCCGAGCAGGCCGAGGCCATTCGGGTGCACCGGGAAAATCCGCGTTACCTCAAAGGCATCAAGATTCATCCGGCAGTCGAGCCTGTTACCGACCTGCTGGAAACCCTTACGGCCTGTGATCTGTGCTTCGTCGCGCTGCCGTCCAGCGCGTTGCGCTCGGTGCTGGCGCCCCACGCCGAACGCCTGGCGGGCAAGCTGCTGGTCAGCCTGACCAAGGGCATCGAGGCGCAGACCTTCAAACTGATGAGCGAAATCCTCGAAGAGATCGCGCCCCAGGCGCGCATTGGCGTGCTGTCCGGGCCCAACCTGGCACGCGAAGTCGCCGAGCACGCGCTGACCGCCACGGTGGTCGCCAGTGAAGACGAAGAGCTGTGCGAGCGCGTCCAGGCCGTGCTGCATGGCCGTACCTTCCGCGTCTACGCCAGCAGCGACCGCTTTGGCGTCGAGTTGGGCGGTGCGCTGAAAAACGTCTACGCGATCATTGCCGGCATGGCCGTGGCGCTGGGCATGGGCGAAAACACCAAAAGCATGCTGATCACCCGCGCCTTGGCGGAGATGACCCGCTTTGCGGTGAACCAGGGCGCCAACCCGATGACCTTCCTGGGTCTGGCGGGCGTGGGCGACTTGATCGTCACCTGCTCCTCGCCGAAAAGCCGCAACTATCAGGTCGGCTTTGCCCTCGGCCAGGGCCTGAGCCTGGAAGACGCGGTCACGCGCCTGGGCGAAGTGGCCGAAGGCGTCAACACCCTCAAGGTGCTCAAGGCCAAGGCCCAGGAAGTCGGGGTGTACATGCCGCTGGTCGCCGGGTTGCACGCGATCCTGTTTGAAGGGCGCACCTTGAACCAAGTCATCGAGCTGCTGATGCGCGCCGAGCCGAAAACCGATGTCGACTTTATTTCCACCAGTGGTTTCAACTGAGGAACGCGTCATGAACGATCCGAAAGCAGCCCCCAAGTACGAGTCCATTGCCCTGCGCATCCTTTGGATGCTGGTGTTTGCCCTAGTGTGGCAGGTGGCGCAGTTCCTGCTCGGCGCGCTGGTGGTGGTGCAGTTGGTTTACAGATTGATCTATGGCGCACCGAACCTGGGGCTGATGAACTTCGGCGACAGCCTCAGCCAGTTCCTCGCACAGATCGGCCGTTTCGGCAGCTTCCACTCCGAACAGAAACCGTGGCCGTTCGCCGACTGGCCGACCCCGCGCGCGCCGGAGGGCGAAGCTGCCCACAGCGTGCCGCCGGCGCCGCACCCGGTCCGTGACGAAGAGCCGAAGCTATGAAGGTGTGGATACTGCGCCACGGTGAGGCCGAAGGGCATGCGCGCACCGATGCCGAGCGCAACCTCACCGAGCATGGCCGCGCCGAAGTATTGCGCAGTGCTGCGCAGCTGATGGGCCAGCCCCTCAGCGCGATCATCGCCAGCCCCTATGTGCGGGCGCAGCAGACCGCGCAACTGGTGCGCGAGGTGCTGGGGTTCGAACCGGAGGTTCGCACGGTGCCGTGGCTCACCCCCGAGGGCAACCCGCTGCAGGTGCTGGACAAGCTCGACACCGATGACAACGTGCTGCTGGTCAGCCACCAGCCGCTGGTGGGCAACCTGATCAGCTTTTTGCAGCATGGCCATCAGCGTCAGCCACAGCCGATGCACACCGCCAGCCTGGCGGAACTGGAGGGGGATTTCCCGCTGGCGGGGCTGATGAGCCTGGTGAGCGTAAAAAACCCTTAGGCTGGATCGCGGCTTTGTGTGTGCTATATAGTCAACCAAGCAAGTGCTTGGTTGGCTATTGTCGGACCACAAAGGAGCGCGTCCCATGCCCGTCGCTTTTCGTTTGCCGTTGCAGGTCTTCTTCGAACGTGAAGCGCGTCATCCGCGCCAAACCTTCCTGGTCCAGCCCTCTGGCGGCGGCGAGGTGCAGCCCCTCACCTGGGGTGAGGTCGGCCACCAGGCCCGTTGCGCCGCGCACTGGCTACGGGCCCGCGAGTTGCCCCAGGGCTCGCACATTGCCCTGATCTCGAAAAACTGTGCCCACTGGATCATCGCCGACCTGGCCATCTGGATGGCCGGGCACGTCTCAGTGCCGCTGTACCCTAACCTCACCGCCGACTCCGTTGCCCATGTGCTGACCCATTCCGAGGCGGCGCTGGTGTTTATCGGCAAACTCGACGACTGGCCCGCGATGGCGCCTGGCGTGCCGTCCAATGTCCCGACCATCAGCTTGCCGCTGTGCCCGACCGGCACGTTCGATTTCAGCTGGGCTGACCTGCAAGCCTGTTCGCCGATCCAGGACGAGCCGCTGCTGGCCGCTACGGACCTGGCCACCATCATCTACACCTCCGGCACGACCGGCCTGCCCAAGGGCGTGATGCACAGCTTCGGCGCGCTGGGGTTTGCCGCCACCCGTGGCACCGAGCTGTTCGGGTTGGGGGAGGGCGACCGGCTACTGTCGTACTTGCCGCTGTGTCATGTGGCGGAGCGCATGTTTGTAGAAATGGCGGCGATCTACACCGGGCAAACGGTGTTTTTCGCCGAAAGCCTGGACACGTTTCTGACCGATCTGCGTAGGGCGCGTCCGACCGCCCTGTTTGGTGTGCCGCGTATCTGGACCAAATTCCAGATGGGCGTCTACGCCAAAATCCCCGAGAAGCGCCTGGACACCCTGCTGCGCCTGCCTTTCATCGGCAAGCGGGTGGGCCACAAGGTGCTCGCCGGCCTGGGCCTGGACGCGTTGCGCATTGCCCTGTCGGGTGCGGCGCCGGTGCCCGAGGCGCTGCTGCGCTGGTATCAACGCCTGGGCTTGGATGTGCTGGAGGTGTACGGCATGACCGAAAGTTGCGGCTACTCCCACGTGTGCCGCCCCGGCCAGCAGACCCTCGGCTGGATCGGCCTGCCGTGCCCCGGCGTGGAAGTACGTATCGACCCCGAAGGCGAAGTCCAGGTGCGCAGCGGTGCGACTATGCTCGGTTACTACAAAGACCCGCAGAAAACCGCCGAGACGATTACCGCCGATGGTTTCCTGCGCACCGGCGACAAGGGCGAACAGGATGCCGATGGCCGCCTGCGCCTGACCGGGCGGCTCAAGGAAATCTTCAAGACCAGCAAAGGCAAATACGTGGCGCCGGCGCCGATTGAAAACCGCTTGGCTGAACATGCGCGTATCGAGCAGGTGTGCGTAGTGGGGGATGGGCTGCCCGCGCCGATAGGGTTGTGCGTGTTATCGGCGGTGAGCGAGGACCCGCACGCACTGCGCAGCAGCCTTGAGCGTTGGCTGGCACAGGTCAACCAGGCGCTGGATAAGCATGAACGCCTGCGCCAACTGGTGGTGGTGAAAGACAACTGGGCGGTGGAGAACGGCTTCCTGACCCCGACCTTGAAGATCAAGCGCAACGTGATCGAATTGACTTACGGTGCACAATTCCAGGCATGGAGCGAGCGTTCCGAAACCGTTCTGTGGCAGGATTAGGGTCATCATAAAACCAACAAGGATAACGGCATGAGCCTCTGGCGTACCCAACCGAATATCGACCAACTCAATGCGGCCCAGAAAAACACCATCGGTGAACTGTTGGATATCCGCTTTGAAAGCTTCGACGACGACTCCCTGACCGCCAGCATGGTGGTCGATCATCGCACCCACCAGCCCTACGGCCTGCTGCACGGCGGCGCGTCGGTGGTGTTGGCCGAGAGCGTCGGCTCCATGGCGGCCTACCTGTGCATCGACGCCAGCAAGTTCTATTGCGTGGGGCTGGAGGTCAACGCCAACCACCTGCGCGGTGTGCGCAGCGGGCGCGTAACGGCGGTGGCCAAGGCGATCCACATTGGCCGCACCACCCAGGTCTGGGACATCCGCTTGACCAGTGATGATGGCAAAACCAGCTGCGTGTCGCGCCTGACCATGGCCGTGGTGCCGCTGGGCGAGACCCCACCGGCGCGATAGGCGTGGCGTGAGTGTCATCATTCCTGGCAGTTACAGTCATTGCTGTGTACGTCGGGCATGGTGACAATCAATCTCTGTTTTAGTAGATGGATCCGGTATGTCGCAGCATGTGTTTTTTGCCCACGCCAATGGTTTCCCTTCGGCCACCTACGGCAAGTTGTTTGCCGCCCTGGCGCCGGAATACGCAGTGGCTCACCTGCCGCAACACGGTCACGACCCCAGGTTTCCGGTGGACGATAACTGGCAGAACCTGGTGGACGAACTGATCCATCATCTGGAGCAGCAACCGGCACCGGTGTGGGGCGTGGGCCATTCCCTCGGGGGCGTCTTGCACTTGCACGCGGCCATGCGTTGCCCGCAGCTGTATCGCGGCGTGGTGATGCTGGATTCGCCGGTGCTGACCCGTGCCGACCGCTGGGTGATCCGCGCGGCCAAGCGCTTCGGGTTTATCGACCGCCTGACCCCGGCCGGGCGTACCCTGGGGCGGCGCGAAGAGTTCAGCGACCTGGACGCCGCACGCAGCTATTTCGCCGGCAAGACCCTGTTCCGTGGCTTTGACCCGGAATGCTTCGACGCTTACCTGCAACATGGCCTGCATCAGGTGGGCGATCGCCTGCGCCTGCGCTTCGACCCGGCCACCGAAATCAGCATCTACCGTGGCGTGCCCCATACCAGCCCCGGCCAGGTGCGCCAATTGAAAGTGCCGCTGGCCGTCGTGCGCGGCCGGCAGAGCCGGGTGGTGATGCGTCACCACGCCAGCGGTGTCGGGCGCCTGCCCATGGGTGAAATGCTCACCATGCCCGGCGGCCATATGTTCCCCCTTGAACGCCCCCAGGACACCGCGGCCTTGATCAAGCAGCTGTTCTCCCGCTGGGAAGCCCGCGAGCAGAGTTGCGCATGAGCACACCGGTTGAAGAGGTGCGCCTGAGCCTGCCGCATATCGAACTGGCGGCCCATCTGTTCGGCCCCGAGGACGGTTTGCCGGTGATCGCCCTGCATGGCTGGCTGGACAACGCCAACAGTTTTGCGCGACTGGCGCCCAAACTTCAGGGCCTGCGCATCGTTGCCCTGGACATGGCCGGGCACGGGCATTCGGCGCATCGTCCTAGCGGCGCCGGTTATGCCTTGTGGGATTACGTGTATGACGTGCTGCAAGTCGCCGAGCAGTTGGGTTGGAAACGTTTTGCATTACTTGGCCACTCCCTCGGCGCCATCGTGTCCCTGGTGCTGGCGGGTGCGTTGCCGGAGCGCGTGACGCACCTGGGATTGATCGACGGGGTGATCCCGCCGACCGCCAGCGGTGAGAACGCCGCCGAGCGGCTGGGCATGGCCTTGCAGGCGCAATTGAACCTGCAGGACAAGCGCAAGCCGGTCTATAACACCCTGGACCGAGCGGTCGAGGCGCGCATGAAAGGCGTGGTGGCGGTCAGTCGCGAAGCCGCGCAACTGCTGGCCCAGCGCGGTTTGATGCCGGTGCCGGGCGGCTACACCTGGCGTACCGACAGTCGCTTGACCCTCGCTTCGCCGATGCGCCTGACCGACGAACAAGCCATGGCTTTCGTACGGCGCGTCAGTTGCCCTACGCAGTTGGTGGTGGCTGCCGACGGCATGCTGGCGAAACATTCAGAATTGCTTTCTCAACTACCCTTTACGGTCACCACGCTGCCGGGTGGCCATCATTTACACCTGAATGATGAGCCCGGCGCGGTCCTTGTTGCAGACTGTTTCAATCGGTTCTTCACCACGCCTTGACTTGGCGCGGTCAACTGCCGAGGCTGGGCGGATTGAAAGGGAGTCAACCATGAACCATCTCAACACCGCTGTGCGCTCCGATGGCCAGGGCTCATTGATCCGATGAGCCTACGTAAAGGATCTATCCGTGCCCTCGGGCTGTGCTGTTTCAGTCCCCTGGTATTCGCCGCCGATGTGCCAGGAAGCCAGGATTTACCGGCAGTGTCACGTCAGGTCGACTCACAGATCGTCGACTACCGCCCCGCCGAAGAGAAGGAACGCATCTACCCGATGGGCGCGATCCGCAAGATCAGCGGCCAACTGCGTTACGAAGGGCAGGCCACCGCCCGTGGGCACGCCACGGCGATTACCTATGAACTGCCTGCCGAGCACACCTCCAGTGCCGCGTTTACCGCTACGCGTGAAGCGTTGCAGGCGAAGGGCGCGCAGCTGTTGTTCTGGTGCCAGGCCCGCGATTGCGGCGAAAGCAGCCTGTGGGCCAATGAAGTATTCGGCAACGCCAAGCTGGTCGGTGCCGATGGCCAACAGGAATACCTGCTGCTGCGCCTGGCCGCCCCGCAGGACAACTCCCTGGTGGCGCTGTACGGCATCACCCGTGGCAATCGCCGCGCCTATCTGCATGTGGAACAACTGGACGCCAACGCGCCGCTGGGCAACCTGTTGCCCACCTCGGCGACCCTGCTGCGCGAGTTGAAAAGCACCGGCGAGTTGGATTTTCCAGCGCTCGGCGGCGACCCTGACGACACCTGGCTGACCCTGATTTCCCGTGGGTTGAACCTTGACGCCACCTTGCGCGTCAGCCTGACCGGCCCGAATGCCGAAGCCTGGCGCCAGGCCCTGGTCGACAAAGGCGTGCGCGCCGCGCGCATGGAAACCGGTACTGCTGAAACCAAAGGCCTGCACCTGCATCTGATACGCTGACCGTTACAAGGCGAACGGACCCGCGCCGTTCGCCTAAGCTCTCTTCCTACAGCCTTCCTCTAGAGATACTCCATGCTCAATAACGATCGCCTGCTGGTGCAAATCCTGCTGCTGGTGCTGTTCGGTGCCAGCTTCTGGGTGATGGCGCCGTTCTGGTCGGCGCTGTTCTGGGGCGCGGTGCTGGCGTTTGCCAGTTGGCCGTTGATGGTCCTGCTCACCCGCTGGCTGGGTGGGCGTGAATCCCTGGCCGCCGGTATCCTCACGTTGTGCTGGATGTTGCTGGTGGCATTGCCGCTGGTGTGGCTGGGTTTTAACCTCGCGGACCATGTGCGCGATGCCACGGCATTGATCAAGGATATCCAGGTCGATGGCCTGCCGGCGGCACCGACCTGGCTCGGCTCGATCCCGTTTGTCGGCGAACGGCTGGTGGCAATGTGGGACAGCATCGACCAGCAGGGCGCGGCCTTGATGGTCAGCATCAAGCCGTACCTGGGGCAGGTCGGCAATTGGCTGCTGGCGCGCAGTGCACAGATCGGTGGTGGCATCCTGGAACTCACCCTGAGCCTGGTCTTCGTGTTCTTTTTCTATCGGGACGGGCCGCGCCTGGCCATGTTCGTCCATCGCTTGCTGGAGCGCTTGATCGGCGACCGCGCCGGCTACTACATCGAACTGGTGGCGGGGACGGTCCAACGGGTGGTCAACGGCGTGATCGGCACCGCCGCCGCCCAGGCCGTGCTGGCGCTGATTGGTTTCCTGATCGCCGGCGTCCCAGGTGCGTTGGTGCTGGGTATCGTCACCTTCCTGCTCAGCCTGATCCCCATGGGCCCGCCGCTGGTGTGGATCCCGGCCACCGCCTGGCTGGCCTGGAAGGGCGACTACACCTACGCGGTGTTCCTTGGCGTGTGGGGCACCTTCATCATCAGCGGCGTGGACAACGTGCTCAAACCCTACCTGATCAGCCGTGGCGGCAACCTGCCGCTGGTGATCGTGCTGCTCGGGGTGTTCGGCGGCTTGATTGCCTTTGGTTTTATCGGCCTGTTCATCGGCCCGACCTTGCTGGCGGTGGCCTACAGCTTGTTGATGGATTGGAGCGCGACCCAGGCCCAGGGGCGTCGTGAAGACAAGCCGCTGTAACGGTGGTGTGAGGGCTCATGGGGGTGTGGGCTGTCTGTGGTGAGGGGTTGGATCTCAGGTCCTCGGTAACCACATCACTGCAGTCAACCCACCGCCTGGGGTTTCCTCAAGCTCCAGTCGACCGCCGAGGCGTTCCGCCGCCTCCTTGGAAATCGTCATGCCCAGGCCGACCCCGCCGGAATTGCGATTGCGTGAGCCTTCCAGCCGATAGAACGGCTCGAACACCGCCTCGCGTTTGTCTGCCGCAATTCCCGGCCCGTGGTCGATAACGCGAATGACCAAGGCTTCACGGCTGTCTTGCAGTTCGATGCGCGCAGTACCGGCATAACGCAAGGCATTGTCGATCAGGTTGTTGAGGCAGGAACGCAGGGCCATCGGCTGCACCTGCAAGGGCACGCAGCTGCCGGCGAATTGCACATCGCAGCCTTGGTCCTGGGCGTTCTCGCTCATCGACTCCACCAACGCCTGCACATCCAGCCAATGCCGGGTTTCGCTGGTGCGTTGTTCGTGCAGGTAGCTCAGGGTGGCGTCGAGCATGCCGATCATGTCGTCCAAGTCCTGGCGCATCTGGCCCTGCAGCTTGGTGTCTTCGATCTGTTCCAGGCGCAGCTTGAGGCGTGACAGCGGCGTGCGCAGGTCATGGGACACGGCACCGAGCATGCGCGCACGCTGGCTGACCTGTTCGCGGATACGCCGTTGCATCAGGTTGAAGGTCGACGCCGCTTGCTGAGCCTCCCGCGGTCCCGATTCGTCGAGGGGCGGGCTGTCGAGGTCCAGGCTCAAGCGCTCGGCGGCGTCGCTGAGGCGCTGGATCGGTCGGCTCAACAGTTTGGCACCGTACCAGGCGGCGATAATCAGCGAGACGAATTGAAACGTCAGGGGCACCACCGGGCCGCCAAACCAGGGGCGATGGTGCTCCTTGCGCAGCGGCACCAGCCTGCCGTCCGGCTGCTCGATAAACTGTTCAGGCGGTGGGGGGGGCGGTTGGCCGTAATGGTGGAACCAGAAGAACGCCAGCGCATGGGCCAGCACGATCGCCACCAGCAACACGCCGAACAGCCGACCGAACAGCGTGTTGAAGGGGGCACGCATCAACCGATATCCCGCGCATCGAACAGGTAGCCTTCGCCCCGCACGGTCTTGATCAGTTGCGGCGCCTTGGGATCATCGCCGAGTTTTTGCCGCAGGCGCGAGACCAGCAGGTCGATGCTGCGGTCAAAGGCTTCGATCGAGCGACCACGGGCGGCATCCAGCAATTGCTCGCGGCTGAGTACCCGGCGCGGGCGCTCGATAAACACCCACAGCAGGCGGAATTCGGCGTTGGACAGCGGCACTACCAGGCCATCATCCGCCACCAGCTGGCGCAATACGCTGTTGAGGCGCCAGTTGTCGAAGCGGATATTGGCACGCTGTTCGGTGCGGTCATCGCGCACCCGGCGCAAGATGGTCTGGATACGCGCCACCAGCTCACGGGGTTCGAACGGCTTGGACATGTAGTCGTCGGCGCCCAGCTCCAGGCCGATGATGCGGTCGGTGGGTTCGCAGCGGGCGGTGAGCATCAGGATCGGGATATCCGACTCCGAGCGCAGCCAGCGGCACAGCGACAGGCCGTCCTCGCCAGGCAGCATCAGGTCGAGCACCACCACGTCAAAGGTTTCGGCTTGCATGGCCTGGCGCATGGTCGTGCCGTCGGTCACGCCGGTGGCGAGAATACCGAAGCGCGCCAGGTAGTCGATCAGCAGCTCGCGGATCGGCACATCGTCGTCAACAATCAGCGCACGGGTGTTCCAGCGCTTGTCATCGGCGATCACCGCGCCTTTTTGCTCGTCGTTCACAGGGGCGGAAGGGGTCTGCATAGTGTGATCATCTGCCTGGTTGTTGCGGTCAGCATAGGCGCCCAGCCACATGGCTGGAAGTGCTGGTCGGTGGGTCGTGCGAGCGAGGCTAGCGGTGGGGCGTGTTGGGGGCATGTCGTGAATGTATCTGTTTTGAAACAATTGCCCAAAAAATGCTCGCTCAAGGGCGGTTGGGCAGTATTTACCGATCATCGGATCCCGCAACGGCGCTGCGTGCGCTACAATCCGCGCCGATTTCGACTTGCCTGAGAGCCCATTCCAATGTCCGTCTGCCAGACGCCTATCATCGTCGCCCTGGATTACCCCACCCGTGACGCCGCACTGAAGCTGGCTGACCAGTTGGACCCGAAACTGTGTCGGGTCAAGGTCGGCAAGGAACTGTTCACCAGTTGCGCCGCGGAAATCGTCGGCACCCTGCGTGACAAAGGTTTCGAGGTGTTCCTCGACCTGAAATTCCACGACATCCCGAATACCACCGCCATGGCGGTCAAGGCCGCCGCCGAAATGGGCGTGTGGATGGTCAACGTGCACTGCTCCGGTGGCCTGCGCATGATGACGGCCTGCCGTGAAGTGCTGGAACAGCGCAGCGGCCCTAAACCTTTGCTGATCGGTGTGACCGTGCTGACCAGCATGGAGCGCGAGGATCTGGCCGGTATCGGCCTGGATATCGAGCCTCAGGAGCAGGTGCTGCGTTTGGCCGCCCTGGCGCAGAAAGCCGGCCTTGATGGCTTGGTGTGTTCGGCGCTGGAAGCCCAGGCGTTGAAAACTGCGCATCCATCGCTGCAACTGGTGACTCCGGGGATTCGTCCGGCGGGGAGCGTCCAGGATGATCAGCGCCGTATCTTGACCCCGCGTCAGGCGCTGGACGCTGGTTCGGATTACCTGGTGATTGGGCGTCCGATCAGCCAGGCGGCGGATCCGGCCAAGGCGTTGGCTGACGTGGTCGCCGAAATCGCCTGATTGTCAAAGGTGGGAGGGGGCAAGCCCCTCCCACATTCAGATATCCACCCTCTAGATCTATCGCTTGTCAGCTGACCTTGAGCACCAGCTTTCCGAAGTTCTCGCCGTTGAACAACTTCATCAGCGTCTCCGGGAACGTTTCCAGTCCCTCCACGATGTCCTCCTTGCTCTTGAGCTTGCCCTGCGCCATCCAGGCGGCCATTTCCTGGCCGGCGGCGGCGAAATTTGCGGCGTGATCCATCACCACAAAACCTTCCATGCGTGCGCGATTGACCAGCAGTGACAAGTAGTTGGCCGGGCCCTTCACGGCTTCCTTATTGTTGTATTGGCTGATGGCACCGCAAATCACCACGCGGGCCTTCAACGCCAGGCGGCTGAGCACCGCGTCGAGGATATCGCCACCGACGTTATCGAAATACACGTCCACCCCTTTGGGGCACTCGCGTTTGAGTGCGGCGGGCACGTTTTCGCTTTTGTAGTCGATGGCGGCGTCGAAGCCCAGTTCGTCCACCAGGAACTTGCACTTGTCGGCGCCGCCGGCAATGCCCACCACGCGGCAGCCTTTGATCTTGGCGATCTGGCCGGCAATGCTGCCCACGGCGCCGGCTGCGCCGGAAATCACTACGGTTTCACCGGCCTTGGGCGCGCCGGTGTCCAGCAGTGCGAAGTAAGCGGTCATGCCGGTCATGCCCAGGGCAGACAGATAACGGGGCAGGGGCGCGAGTGTCGGGTCCACCTTATAGAAGCCGCGTGGCTCGCCGAGGAAGTAATCCTGCACGCCCAAGGCGCCGTTGACGTAGTCGCCGACCGCGAATTTCGGGTTGTTCGAGGCAATCACCTTGCCCACGCCCAGCGCACGCATCACTTCACCGATGCCGACCGGCGGAATATACGACTTGCCTTCATTCATCCAGCCCCGCATGGCCGGGTCGAGGGACAGGTATTCATTGCGCACCAGCACTTGGCCGTCCTGGGGGGTACCCACCGGTACTTCCTGGTAGGTGAACGTCTCCCGGGTGGCCGCGCCGACCGGGCGCTTGGCGAGCAGGAATTGGCGGTTGGTCTGGGCGGTCATGGCAGCGACTCTTCTGGAAATGAACCTGAAGTGATAGACCTTGAACGGGTAGAGGGCAAGGTTCACCGAGGGCGCGAATGCCGTTCGATAGACAGTGCTGATAGTCGGGTGGTGCCTCTTATCACTGCGATTCATGCAGCGCCAACCGGCCTTTTAATAGTGCTGACGCGCCCGGCGCGGCGTTGGCTAGACTCGACCCACTGCTATTCCCCCAACAGGACATCTTCTTATGAGCATGACGTTTTCCGGCCAGGTCGCTCTGGTAACGGGTGCCGCCGCCGGTATCGGCCGCGCTACCGCGTTGGCGTTCGCCGCCGAAGGCTTGAAGGTCGTGGTCGCCGACCTGGATGCGGCGGGCGGCGAGGGCACCGTTGCCTTGATTCACCAGGCCGGCGGCGAAGCGCTGTTTGTGCGCTGCAACGTCACGCTGGAGGGGGAGGTGCAGCAATTGATGGCCCAGACCCTCGCCGCCTATGGCCGCCTGGACTATGCCTTCAATAATGCCGGGATCGAGATCGAGAAGGGTAAGCTGGCTGACGGCAGCCTGGATGAGTTCGACGCGATCATGGGCGTCAACGTCAAAGGCGTGTGGTTGTGCATGAAGCACCAATTGCCGCTCTTGCTGGCCCAGGGCGGCGGCGCGATTGTCAACACCGCGTCGGTCGCGGGGCTGGGCGCTGCGCCGAAGATGAGCATTTATGCCGCGTCCAAACATGCGGTGATCGGCCTGACGAAATCGGCGGCCATTGAGTATGCGAAGAAGAAAATCCGCGTCAACGCGGTGTGCCCGGCGGTGATCGATACCGATATGTTCCGGCGTGCCTATGAAGCCGACCCACGCAAAGCCGAATTCGCCGCCGCCATGCACCCGGTCGGGCGCATTGGCAAGGTCGAGGAAATCGCCAGTGCGGTGCTGTATCTGTGCAGCGACGGTGCGGCATTTACCACTGGCCAAGCGTTGGCGGTGGACGGTGGCGCGACGGCGATCTAGGACCTCACCTCGCTCTCCATTCGAAAACGTTTGGGGGGCTGTGGGGCTTTTCCATAGCTGGCAGTGTGCCCTGTCAGAATGTGTATCATTAGGTAAATAATCCAATAGAATCAATACTTTAATAAAACTTGGCGACGGGTCGACAAGGGCTTCTGTGCTTAACTGTTCCGGGTTGAATAACAGACAGTTGAAGTGAGTGGCGTATGGATTTAGGGATCGATCGACAAGCCCTTGTACCGGTGGTGCAGCAGATCATCAGCGCAGTGGCGCAATGGATTCGCACGAGTGGGGCGAGCCCTGGCACACGCTTACCGTCCATCCGCCAGGTGGCCCTTGATAACCTGCTCAGCCAGTCCAGCGTCATTGAGGCGTTCGAGCGGATGGTCGCCCAGGGCTTGCTGGTGTCCAAGCAGGGGGCAGGTTTCAGGGTGGCCCAGCCGCCGCAGGCGCACGAAGGCCAGTGGTACGAAGGTGCTGAGCGGGAATGGGGGGCTTTCGCCGATAACCCATTGGGCGAGCTCAAGCTGGGTTGCGGCTGGTTGCCGGATGCCTGGCGCGAAAGCGATGACATCAGTTACGCGATTCGTGAAGTCACCCGTACCGACACCGCCGGGCTGTTCAACTACAGCCCCCCATTGGGTCTGCCGGCGTTGCGTGAGCAACTGCTCAAGCGCCTGGCCCAGGCGCATATTGCCAGCAGCGTTGACCGTATCCTCACCACCGCAGGCGCCAGCCATGCCCAGGACTTGCTGATACGCACACTGCTCAAGGCCGGTGATTGCGTGGTGGTCGAAACGCCGGGGTACGGCAACCTCTATCGGCAATTGTCATTCCACGGAGTGCAGTTGCTGGAAGTGCCGCGCACGCGGGGTGGCCCGGACATTCCTGCACTGGAAACCCTGCTGCAGCGGCATCGGCCCAAATGCCTGTTTATCAACAGCCTGTATCACAACCCGACCGGCTCCAGCCTGTGTCGCGAGGTGGCGGAGCGTTTATTGGCGCTGGCGCACCGCGAGAACTTCCTGATTATCGAAGAGGACGTGTTCGGCGACCTGCAACACGCCAGCTGCACGCGGCTGTCGGCAATGCCCCATGATGACCGGGTGATCTACGTCGCGAGCTTTTCCAAGACCCTGAGCAGCGCCTTGCGCGTGGGCTATCTCAGTGCCAGCACGGCGATCATCACTCAATTGACGAGCCTCAAGACGTTGACCGGCTTCGGCACCTCGCGGTTTGCTGAGGCGGTGGTGGCCACGCTGCTGGCTAATGGCACCTATCGTAAGTGGGTGCAACGCTTGCGCAAGCGCTTGAGTATGGAAATGGCGGCGACCTTGCAAGTGCTGGAAGACGAGGAGTGGGAGGTGTTTGCCACTCCCGCCGGCGGTATGTTCTTGTGGGCGCGACCGGGGCAGGCGGATCACTCACGGCTGCAGGCGTGTGCCCGGCGTCTCGGGGTTTTGTTATCGCCGGGGGCGTTGTTCAGCCCGACCAGCGAACCCAGTGAGTGGCTACGCATCAATGTGGCCTATGCTGCTGATCAACGGGCTTTGGCATTGTTCCGCGCCATGGGACCCGCCAGATCGACCTCAAGCATTCTGAAAACGACGAACCTGTAGCTTTTTGCCATTATTGTGGCGCCAACGACTTGTGCTCAGGGCCTTGTGGTTGCCAATCTCGCCGATGTAAACCGGGCTCGATGGCAATTGCCATTGCAAGAGGATTCAAGTGCAATGATTTCGGCCGTGCAACGACAATTCGCCAACCTCGGTATGGCAAAAAAACTGGGCTTGGGCTTCACCCTCGTGCTGCTGTTGACGGCCTTGGTCGCGGCGATCGGCGTGTGGTCCTTGCAAACCGTTGGCCAGCGTTTCGAAGGCCTCAAGGTCATGTCGTCGCTCAACAGCGGCTTGCTCAAGGTGCGCCTGATCGAGCAGAACTATGCGTTGCATGCCGACCCCAAGGACGTCGACGCGCTGCATGAAAGTGTCGATGCCTTGGCGGCCCTCGCCGCCAGCCTCAAAGCCGAATCGGCCGCCAACGTGCCGGTCATGGCCGAGGTCGAACAGGCCCTGGCCGCTTACCGCAAGGCGTTCGATGAGTTTGTCGAATTGACCCAGACCAAGGACCTTGCGTTGGAAATGGCCAGTTGGTCGGTGTCCAGCGTGGCCAATAACCTCGACGTATTGCAGGCCGGGCTGGCAGACGACGGCGCTTATGGCCTTAAGGAAAGCCAGGGCAAGGAAGGTGCCGAGTTTATCGAGCAGGCGGGGCAGGTCAGCCAGGTGTCGCGGCTGATGCTGCAAGCCATGAACGAAGCTCACGTACGCCTGGACCAGAGCCGCAAGGCGGACCAGGACGACGCCGAGCAAGGCAAGATTGAGCAGGCTGACCAGGCGCTGGCTCAGGTTGAGCAACTGAAGACCTCGGTCAAGGACCCCGGCTACCAGACTGTGCTTAACGAAGTGGCTGGGCATATCGCCGCGTTCAGCGAGAAGCTCGGTGAGTACACCGGCCTGCTGGCGCAGGAGAAGGTGGTCTACACGCAATTGCATGATCGGGCGGAGCAAGTGGTCGGCCGGGTCAACCAGGCCTATGCCGCCGAAGACCTGTCGATGCAGGCGCAGTTGAAGAAAAGCGCGATGCTGATCATCGGCTCTTCGGCCCTGGCCTTGCTGGTGGGGTTGATTGCAGCGTGGGTGATTACCCGGTTGATCGTCGCGCCGCTGCGCAGTGTGATCGCCGTGGCCCAGCAGATTGCCGCCGGTGACTTGAGCGGGCGCATGGAGGTCAGCCGCCGCGATGAAATCGGCCAGTTGATGCAGGCAATGCAACAGATGGGCAACGGCCTGAGCCAGATGGTCAGCGGCCTGCAAGCCGGTATCGAGCAACTGGCCAGCTCGGCGCATTCCTTGTCCAGTGTGACAGAGCAGACCAACGTCGAAGTCAGCAGCCAGAAAGAAGAAACCGAGCAGGTCGCCACGGCGATGAACCAGATGACCGCCACCGTGCACGATGTGGCGCGCAACGCCGAGGAGGCTGCGCAGGCCGCACAGACGGCGGACGACAAAGTCGACAGTGGCCAACAGGTGGTGCGCCAGAGTTTGCAGCGCATCGAGTTGCTGGCCACCTCCAGCACACGCGCCAGCGCGAGCATCGAGAGCCTGAGCACCGAGATCCAGCATATCGGCACCGTGTTGAGTGTGATCAAAAGCGTGGCCGAACAGACCAACCTGCTGGCCCTCAACGCCGCTATCGAAGCCGCGCGTGCCGGCGAGCAGGGGCGCGGTTTTGCGGTGGTGGCCGATGAGGTGCGGGCCTTGGCCAAGCGCACCCAGCAATCCACCGAAGAGATCGAGCGGCTGGTCAGCACCTTGCGCAGCGCGGCACAGTCATCGGTGCAGCAGATCCAGCAAAGCGGTGAGCTGGTGAAACTGGCGGTGAGTGATGCGCTGGAAACCGAAAGTGCCCTGGGCAGCATCGCGGTGGCGGTGTCGTTGATCCAGCAGATGAACCAGCAGATTGCGGCGGCGGCCGAGCAGCAAAGCTCGGTGGCCGAAGAGATCAACCGCAGTGTCACCAGTATCCGCGCCAGTGCCGATCAGTCGGCGCTGAGCATGCAGGGCAACGCCGCGTCGAGTATTCAACTGGCGCAGTTGGGGGCCGAGCTCAAGGGGATGGTGGGGCACTTCCGCCTGTGATCACCGCGCCTGCGCAGCGATCACAGGGGAGGGTGGTCAGGCGTGGTTGGCGAGAAAGGTCAGCAGGGCTTCGTTGACGAAGTCCGGGTTTTCCCTGGCGCTGATATGCCCGGCTTGCGGGATCAGGATCAGGCTGCAACCAATCAGTTCGGCCATTTCCTCGGACTCGGCGGGTGGGCGCGGTTTGTCCTGTTCGCCGCACATCACCAGTGTGGTGTCGGCGTCCAGGCGTGGCAACTGCTCCAGCACAGCCTCGCGGCTGAAGATCAAGCGGCCCAGGGGCACGATGCTCTCCAGCAGGCGCTCTTTGGAGTAGCCCTGCAATTGTTTGCGGAAGTCCTGGTACAGCGCGGATTCGCGGTCGATGTTCGGGCGGAAGAAGATCGGTGCGATCACGTCCAATAAAGGCTCAGGGATGGCGCCGGCATCTTCAATCATCTTGAACAGTGAGAAATAGTACTGGCGCGTGGCCTCGGGCTCGGCGCCCAGGTATGTGTCCATCAGCACCAGGCTGTTGATCCGCTCGGGTGCCAGCAGTGCCAGGCGTGCGCCCCACATGCCGCCGACCGAGAGCCCCACCAGGTTGATCTGTGCGATGTCCAGATGGTCCAGCAGGGCCAGGGTCTGGCGCGCAAGGTCATCGAGGGAGTGAGTTTGCGTCGGCAACGGGCCTGATTCGCCATGCCCCCATAGCTCGGGCACGATCACACGGTACTGTTGCGAAAGGGCTTCGATCTGCGGCGCCCACATGTCGCGGTCCCACAGGTAACTTGAGCCCAATAGGACGACCGGGCCGGAACCCTGGTCGACGTAGTGCAGCGGTTGTCCATCAATGACGGCGACAGGCATAGCAGGCCTCTGACTTCATGGAGTGAGGGGCACTTTTTTACGCTAGTCGGGGGCGGGGGGATAGGTGCAAAGTGATGGCATGTGGTGAACTGTGTTCGCCAGATGGGCGGCGAGGGAGCTTGCTCCCGCTGGCGGCCTTACCGACGACCGCTATCTAACGGTTAGACCGCGATCCAAATGTGGGAGGGGGCTTGCCCCCGATAGCGGTGTGTCAGTCGATTCATCAGGTGACTGATTCAGCGCCATCGAGGCGTCGGTATCTACACAATTCTGGCTATGGCGCTGGACCTGTGGCGAGGGAGCTTGCTCCCGCTGGCTGCCTGACAGCCCACCGCCATCTAACGGTTAGACCGCGATCCAAATGTGGGAGGGGGCTTGCCCCCGATAGCGGTGTGCCAGTCGATTCATCAGGTGACTGATTCAGCGCCATCGGGGCCTCGGTATCTACACAATTCTGGCTATGGCGCTGGACCTGTGGCGAGGGAGCTTGCTCCCGCCGGCTGCCTGACAGCCGACCACCATCTAACTGTTAGGCCGCGATCCAAATGTGGGAGGGGGCTTGCCCCCGATAGCGGTCTGTCAGTCGATTCATCAGGTGACTGATTCAGCGCCATCGGTGCATCGGTATCTACACAATTCTGGGTATGGCGCAGGACCTGTGGCGAGGGAGCTTGCTCCCGCCGGCGGCCTGACAGCCGAGCGCCATCTAACGGTTAGACCGCGATCCAAATGTGGGAGGGGGCTTGCCCCCGATAGCGGTGTGTCAGTCGATTCATCAGGTGACTGATTCAGCGC
>NZ_FPCE01000021.1:0-67204 GCF_900116845.1 Pseudomonas sp. OV546
TAACGGTTAGACCGCGATCCAAATGTGGGAGGGGGCTTGCCCCCGATAGCGGTGTGTCAGTCGATTCATCAGGTGACTGATTCAGCGCCATCGGGACATCGGTATCTACACAATTCTGGGTATGGCGCAGGACCTGTGGCGAGGGAGCTTGCTCCCGCCGGCGGCCTGACAGCCGACCAGGATGCTGGAGTGGAATGAGTACATATCCGTTGCTGCGGTAACGGCTGTTTATGGTTTCGCTCTTACAGCGACTCACTTTTGGAGAGGCCCAAAAGTAAGCAAAAAGCCTTCGCCCCAACACTCGGCACCTCGCTCACGCTCGGTGTGCCCGTAATCCGACAGGTATTTGGGGGGCCGCCGCCACGCGCCATCCATGGCGCGGGGCGGCTAAACCGGCATCCCTGCCGGTTTACCCCCCAAATCCCTGTCGAATTCCGGCCAGCGTGTTTGACGGGGCGCCTGAGATCAAAAGCGAGATCAAAAGCGAGATCAAGATCAAGAGCGGCTCGCTTCGCATCGTGGTTAGGCTGGTTGCTACAGCGTTGTGTAGATACCTATGTATAAGGAGAGGGGCATCAGTCGTAGATGACTTTCTTCTTCCACTCGGCGTCGGCGTCGACCACTTTGAGGCCTTCGGTCAGTTCGTTGACTTCGTCTTCGGCCGGCTTGCTGTTGGTCAGCACCGTGGAGTTGGCGCGGGCCAGTTGGCCTTCCAGCTGTTGCAGCTGTGCGCTGTAGATGACCGGTTCAGGCTGTTTGCGCAGGTACTGCACGCCACGTTCGAAGGCCAGGCGCGCCTGGCCTGGCTGGCCTTGTTGCAGGGCGTGCTGGCCGAGGTTGTTGAAGAACTCGATATGCAGCAACACCAGGATATGGCGGATTTCCTTGATCCAGTGCTTGGCTTCGTTGGCCGGCAGGAAACCGTCTTGTGCGGCGCGGGTGACCTGACCATGTAGGGCTTCGAGCAGGAAGCGCACGTCCTTGGCCTTGGCTTCGGTCTGGATCGGCGCGGGTGGGTTGTTCACCGGGATCGATTCGCCCTGAGCCACCAGCGTATTGAGTTCGGCGATGCGGGCCTTGATGGGGGCGCTGGTCTTGTTGAGGTTCAACAGGCGCTGGTTGACGTTGAGTTCCAGTCGGGTAAGCAACAACTTGAGCGCCGGGGACATCAACTGGCCGGGGAAGGTCTCGGTGATTTCACCGCAACGGCGCAGGCGATCGTTAAGCTCGATCTCGGTGCGCTTCTTTTCCAGCTTGTTGTTTTCCACCACGTGGTTCATATAGCCAATGGCGATCAGTATTACGATCCCGGCTATTACCAGCAGGGTGATCATGAGTGGTGTCACCGGTGTGACCTCTTTATAGGGTTTACAGTGGAGTGTAGTGACTGGGCCATCCGGCGGATAGGGCTGATCGACCAGTTGCCCAGGTAGTTTGCTTCTCTATAGATAGGCGTCCGTTAAATGGATGCACATTGCCATCATTTGTCGGAGCGAACTATAGCGCCTTGTCGGACGCCAGAATATAGGCGCCAAAGCCTGGGCGGGCACAATCCTCCCATAAGCCCGGAAAGCAGGGCGAAGTCATTGATTTAAATAAATTTATCCTTGGGGGTTGACGACCTTTCAATCCATCCATAGAATGCGCGCCACTTACAGCGTAAAGCACACAGCGAAACGCGGTAGGGAGTGAATGTTGTACGTGTGTCCCCTTCGTCTAGTGGCCTAGGACACCGCCCTTTCACGGCGGTAACAGGGGTTCGAGTCCCCTAGGGGACGCCAATATGCGGGAATAGCTCAGTTGGTAGAGCACGACCTTGCCAAGGTCGGGGTCGCGAGTTCGAGTCTCGTTTCCCGCTCCAAATTTAAGCGGTATTGCCTTCGGGTGGTACTGAGTGAAACCAGGGCATAATCTTCGGATTTAATCTCTGGACACTGAAATACACACCATGTGTTTCAGTTGTGTGTCCCCTTCGTCTAGTGGCCTAGGACACCGCCCTTTCACGGCGGTAACAGGGGTTCGAGTCCCCTAGGGGACGCCATTTGCGGGAATAGCTCAGTTGGTAGAGCACGACCTTGCCAAGGTCGGGGTCGCGAGTTCGAGTCTCGTTTCCCGCTCCATATTCAACGAAAACGCCGATCAGTGATGATCGGCGTTTTTGTTTGCGTTGGATTTATGCCGGACGAAAAAAAACGCCATCGCGACGGGCTCATTCGGCTATCAGAGCTTCGGCAACTGCCCGATACGCCCCATCATTTCAGTAACGATCTGCAGGTCCAGCAAGAACTGGTCGACGGTCTTGAACTCTTTATTGGTGTGGCCGGTGTACTTAACGTCGAGCCTGGCCAGGCCGAACTGCACGCCATTGGGCAGGTCATGCACGGAGGTTGAGCCGGCAGAGGCGCCGAATTTTCGCGGCATGTCGAGGTTTTCGCTGGCGACGTCCAGCAACGCCTTGACCCACTCACCCTCAGGGTCGCGGAGCATCGGTTCGGTCATCAAGTAGTCCACGTCCATTGCAATGGCGTTCTTCGTGCTCCAGGCGCCCAACTTGTCGGCAATCTCGGCTTTCAGCACGTCCAAGCGTTTTCCCTTTGGTACGCGTAGGTTGACCGTCAGCGTGAAGGTCTTTTCATCCATGCCGATAAAGGTCAGTGATGTAGTCAGAGGCCCCATGAATGCATCCGAAAAGCCAATACCCAGTTTGCCTCCCAGGTAATCCAGCCCCCAGTTGTCGGCAGCGTAGCGCGCGGCATCGGAAATAGGGTTTTGCTTGAGTGCGATGTTCCCGTCCAGGCTGTGGATGAAGCCCAACATCCTGGCGACGGGGTTCACACCGGATTCGGGTTCTGATGAATGCGCAGACACGCCGGTAACGGTCAGTTGGACTTCCTTGCCGATGACTTGGGCGATTACGTTGAAATTATCGCCATTGCGCCTCGCATATTCGTTACCCGCCTTTTGCAGGCGGGCTGCCAATTCAATCGGATTTTCCCCCACCAGTATGGCAACCGAGGTCAGCGGGATCTGGTTGGCGGCGAGGCCTCCGGTCATGGAGATGATTTCGGCGCCGTCGCCCTGTGCAGTACGTCGGGCAAAGTTCGCGGTGACAGTGCCATAGCCTTTCTCGGCAATGACCACCGGATAACCGCCATCCAGAGCCACGTTGTAGTGGGGCGTCGGGTTGCGTTCAAAGTAGTAGGCGATTGCATCGCCGGCGATTTCCTCAGTGGTATCGACCAGCAGCTTGAAGTTTCTCGCCAGCGGTAGCCGCTCCTCCTGGATGACCTTCATGGCGTAGAGCGCCACCACGATGCCGTTCTTGTCATCTTCCGTGCCTCGGCCATACAAGCGGTTGCCGACCTGGGAGACCTTGAAGGGGTCAAGCCGGGTGCCGTCTTCCAATACCCAGTCCTGCGGATTGGCAGGCACGACGTCGGCATGCGCGTGAATGCCCACGATTTCATCGCCGGTGCCGTTGAGCGAGACCTCGAAAACACGGTTGTCGATGTTGCGAAAGGAGAGGTTGAATGATTCTGCCAACGTCTTGAGTGTGTTGCCCATCTTGATGAATTCGGGGTTATCGTGCTGGGCAACACCCTCCACACGAAAGGTCGGAATGGCCACCAGTTCGCGCAGGGTGCCCATGGCGGCGTCGCCGTACTTCAATCGGGCATAGAGGCCAAGCAGGCGATGAATCTGGTTTTGCTGCGCGGTGGAAAGTGCCTTGCCGTCAAGGAAACCGCTGATTGCCGCGCCGAGGTCGCTGCTCATGGGGGGGGCACTCACGCCCAGCTGTCTCAGGAACTCACGGAAGTCAGTGGGCGATGTCTCACTGAAGTGCGTGAGGATGGCGCGGCTTTGTTGCGGGGAAATATTGGCCTGTACGGGCAGGGTGAATGCTGCAAGGGGGGCTAGCAGGGCAGCGATGAGCAGGTGCTTAAGTGATGACTTCATTGTTGTGGCACTCCTATCTTCGTAGGCAGTTGAGGTTGCCTGCCGAAGCTAACACCGTGAGGTAGAAGGAGAGCTGCTCAAAACAAAATGAGATATTTCCTACGAGCGTCTTACCCATGCAAAAACGCCGCTCGGTCACGGGCGGCGTTTTTGTGTGTGCGCAGCCAGGCAGCCAACGCGATGGACCCGCCAGGACGGCGGATCCGAGGGGGCTCAGAGCTTCGGCAATTGCCCGATGCGGCCCATCATTTCGGTAACGATCTGCAGGTCCAGCAAGAACTGGTCGACGGTCTTGAACTCGTTGTCGGTGTGCCCGGTGTATTTCACTTCCGGGCGCGCCAGGCCGAATTGCACGCCGTTGGGCAATTCATGCACGGAGGTCGCACCGGCCGAAGTGCCGAACTTGTGTTCCATGCCCAGGTTTTCGCTGGCCACCGCCAATAGGGCTTTGACCCATTCACCTTCCGGGTTGCGGTACATCGGCTCGGCGATCGAGTAGGTGAAGTCCACGTTGACCTTGGTTTTCTTGTCCCAGGCGCTCAGTTTGTCGGCAATCTCGGCCTTGAGCTTTTCCGGGGATTTTCCCTTCGGCACGCGCAGGTTCACCGCCAGCTTGAACGCTTTGTCATCCAGGCCGACAAACGTCAGCGAGGTGGTCAGCGGGCCCATGAACGCATCGGAAAAGCCCACGCCCAATTTACCGCCCAAGTAATCCAGCCCCCAGTTGTCGGACGCATACCGTGCGGCATCGGTGATGTGGTTGTGCTTGAGGGCGATCTTGCCGTCGAGGCTGTGGATCAGCTCCAGCATGCGCGATACCGGGTTGACTCCGGATTCCGGCTCGGACGAGTGAGCGGACACGCCGGTGACCGTCAGTTTGACGTGCTTGCCGTCGACCTTGGCGGCGACTTCAAAATCACCGCCGTTGCCTTTGGCATATTCAGTCCCGGCCTTTTGCAGGCTGGCGGCCAATTCCGCAGGCTTGTCGCTTACGAACGTGGCAACGGATGCCGACGGAATCTGGTTGGTCGCCATGCCACCGGTCATCGAGATGATTTCCGCGCCTTTGCCTTCACCCTTGCGCCGCGGGAACGTCGCCATCACCGTGCCGTAGCCTTTCTCGGCAATCACCACCGGGTAGCCGCCGTCCAGTGCCAGGTTGTACTGCGGTGTCGGGTTCTTTTCGAAGTAATAGGGAATGGCGTCGCCGGAGGTTTCCTCTGTGGTGTCCACCAGCAGCTTGAAGTTGCGCGCCAGCGGCAGCTTCTCTTCCTTGATCACCTTCATGGCATACATGGCCACCACGATGCCGTTCTTGTCATCCTCGGTGCCCCGGCCGTACATGCGGTCGCCGATCAGCGTGACTTTGAACGGGTCGAGTTGGGTGCCGTCCTTCAGCACCCAATTCTCCGGTGTCACCGGCACCACATCGGCGTGGGCGTGGATGCCGACGACTTCGTCGCCGCTGCCTTCCAAGGAGATTTCGTACACGCGGTTATCGATATTGCGGAAGTTCAGGTTAAAGGCCTTGGCCAAGTCCTGGATCTTGCCGGCGATCTTGATGAATTCCGGGTTTTTGTACTGTGGTAGACCGTCCACGTTAAAGGTCGGGATTTCCACCAGCTCGCGCAGCGTCTCAGTGGCGGCCTTGCCGTATTTCACTCGGGTATAGATGCCCAGCAGGCGATTGATTTCGTTCTGCTGGTCGGCGCTCAAGGATTTGTTATCAAGGAAGGCACTGATCGCCGGGCCCACATCGCTGGTTTTGCCCAGATCGCCCTTGGCCAGGGTACCGAGGAAACCCCGAAAGTCGGTGACGGACGTTTCGTTGAAACGCTTGATGATTGCCGTGCTTTGCTCTGCGGTGATGTTGGCGAAAGCGGGGCTGGTGATGGCTGAGAGGCTCGCCGCGAACAGGGTGGCCGCGGCCAGTTGCTTGAGTGGAAAGTGCATTGCTGGAGGCATTCCTTTGCAGGTGGTGAGTAGGGTGTTTCTGATCGAACTGTCAGAAATATTTCCACACACTACCACTCTGAAGGAAAGGGGGGGGAGATCTGAATGAAGGAAATGTCCTGCTTTTCATGCGAAAGCGCCGTTCATTACGAACGGCGTGTTTACCACTTACTGTGGCACCCGATACAAGGTCTGCTTGAATGTTCCATCGGGTCGTGGCTCGGAAGTTACCGACGACAAGGGAGCCACACGCCTGGTAGCGCATCAGCCTTTCCCTGGGAGGGCTCGCTCATCACACACAGATAAGGTGTCGTCTCAGTCGATCTCGTAGCGCACCGACAGCGCGCCCTTTTTCTCCGACATCGCGAGGATGCTGACGCGGCCCAGCTCGCCCAACGTGTGCACATGAGTTCCGCCGCAGGCGTACGCGGGGAGTTCGCCGAAGGCTACTTGGCGGGTGCCGTCTTCCAAGTTCATGTGGCGCGGGTAGTCTGCGGCGATCCATTGGTTGACCTGCTGCTGGATCGTCTCGGCCTCCATCGCCTGCGCGGCTTCGCCACGGATGAAGGTGATCTTGCCTTCGCCGGGCCAGTGATGGGCTTTGATCGGCATCCAGCCCAAGGTTTCACCCACGTTACCGATCAAATGCCCGGCGGAATGCAATCGGCTGTGCAACGCACGGCGCTGTTCATCGACCCTAGCTGTGACTGGGCCAAGCTCCAGCGGGCGGTCGACGTAGTGCACCACGCGATCGGCTTCCTGGGTCACGCGCAGCACTGAACTCTCACCGAGCCAACCCGTATCGAAAGGTTGCCCACCGCCCTGTGGGTGAAAAATCGTCGACTGCAGGATGACCGCAAACTGGCCCTCATGGGGTGTGCAACTCAGCACTTCCAGCTCGGCAGTCAGGTGGTCGTGGGTGAAAAACAGGCGCTCGGTCATGATCTACATCCGCATCAGGGTTCTGCCGGCAGTATAAATAGTGCGTACATCGGTGATAATCCACTCAACTATCAATGGACCTGTGCACCATGAGCATCAATCTACCGTTGTCGCTGTTGGGCGAAATGGCGATTTTCGTCAACGTGGTGGAAGCCGGCAGCTTCTCCGAGGCCGCTCGGCAGATGGGCGCGTCGCCTTCATCGGTGAGTCGCAGTATCTCGCGATTGGAGAAGGCCCTGGCGACACGGTTGCTGCAGCGCACCACGCGCAAGTTGCGCCTGAGCGAGGGCGGGGAAGAGGTGTTCAAGCGTTGCCAGGAGATGGTCAACGCCGCGCATTCGGTGATGGAGATCAGCGGCCAGTTCAATCATGAAGCCGAAGGGCTGGTGCGGGTCAGCGTGCCCAAGGCGGTGGGGCGATTCGTGGTGCACCCGCATATGCCGGAGTTCCTGCGGCGTTATCCCAAGGTGGACGTGCAGCTGATTCTGGAGGATCGGCAGGTGGACATGATTGATGACAATGTCGACCTCAGCATCCGCATCACTGACAGCCCGCCGCCGGGTTTGGTCGGTCGGCAGTTGTTACCCATCGAGCATCTGTTGTGTGCGACGCCGCAGTATTTGGCGGAGCACGGTACGCCGAGCCACCCCCATGATTTGCTGGAACACAGTTGCATCTATCTGGGAGAAACGCCGGGGGATTCCCGCTGGAAATTTCGCCAGGCCGGCAAGGCTGTGACGGTCTCAGTGCGCGGGCGGTATGCGGCGAACCACACCGGTGTGCGGCTGGATGCGGTGTTGCAGCATGTGGGGATTGGCAGCTTGCCGTACTTTACGGCGCGGCATGCATTGGAGGAGGGGCGGTTGGTGCAGGTGTTGCCGGCGTGGGACTTTATTGCGTCTTACCATGGCGAGGCGTGGTTGCTGCATTCACCCACGCGGTATTTGCCGCCGAAGTTGCGGGTGTTTATCGATTATCTGGTGGCGTGTATGGCGCGCGAACCGACACTGCGTGGGGTGAGCGGGCTTGTGGAATCGTCGCACGGCCCGCGCTTGGGTTCGAAGCGGCCCTAGAACAGGCAACTGAGATCTGACTAGGTGTTGGCAATGGGGCTGCTACGCAGCCCAGCGCGGGGCAAGCCCGCTCACGGCAGTAAGCCGCGACGTGATGTTCTGCTGATCAGTGCTTGCTCTGGTCGTCCGGCATGGCCAGCAGCTGTTTTTCCTGGTTCCAGTCGAACGGTTCGTCGTTCTGTTCGGCTTCGAAGCGACGTTCTTCCAGGGCCTGGTACAGGTCCAGTTCTTCATCGGGCATGAAGTGCAGGCAGTCACCACCAAAGAACCACAGCAGGTCGCGCGGCACCAGGTGGGCAATTTGCGGGTAGCGCAGGATGACCTGGCTCATCAGGTCCTGGCCCAGGTACTGGCTTTCGATCGGGTCGATCGGCAGCAGGGCGCGCAATTCGTCGAAGCGCTCCAGGAACAGCGAATGGCTTTCCTCGGGCACCTGTTCGGCTTCGCCGACGGCAACCAGGATGCTGCGCAAATGGTCGAGCAAGACGAGATGATCGGCAACGACGTTGGACACGAGATAAGTCCTCTAAAGCAAAAACGGGCGCGAGAGTATATGCCTCTCGCGCCCGTATTTATATGACCGCCTGTATCAGCGGACTTTACCCTCAGCCTGGGTCAGCTCTTCCTTGCTGAAATCATCCACGTCGATCACCTTGCGCCGCGCTGCTTCAGCGTCACGCAGGGTTTGCGCTTCGGCGGGTTGCAGCACGCCGGCGTGCAGGGCCGCATCGATGGCGTGTTCCCCGGCCGTCGGTTTGACCTGGCCGCTTTTGAGCGCGCTGTGCAGTTTCTTCTGCAGCGGATGGCTGGCGCCGAGCAGGTCGTAGGCATGTTGCAGGGCGCCCACCGGGTCTTCCACGGACTGCGGGCGGTAGCAGCCGGCCAGCAACTCTTCCAGGGTCGGATCGCCTTTGGCGCGGCCGATCACCGCCGCCACTTCGGCATCCAGCGCATCGGACGGCCCGGTATGGCGACGCCCGAACGGGAACACGATGACCCGCAGCAGGCAGCCCAGTACCTTGTTCGGGAAGTTGCTGAGCAGTTCATCCAGGGCACGTTCCGATTCGCCGAGGCTTTCTTCCATGGCCCAGGCGAACAGCGGTTCCAGGTGGTCCGGTGAGTCCAGGTCGTGATAACGCTTGAGTGCCGCCGAGGCCAGGTACATATGGCTCAGCACATCACCCAAGCGTGCCGACAGGCGTTCGCGGCGCTTCAACTCGCCACCCAGCAGCATCATGCTCAAGTCGGCCAGCAGCGCGAACGCGGCAGCCTGACGGTTGAGTGCGCGGAAATAACCCTGGCTCAAACGGTTGCCCGGCGCCTTCTCGAAATGACCCACGCCGAGGTTCAGCACCAAGGTGCTGGCGGCGTTGCTCACGGCGAAGCCGATGTGTTGCATCAACAGACCATCGAATTCCTTCAGCGCCTGATCATGGTCTTCGCGACCGGCCAGGGCCATTTCCTTGAGCACGAACGGATGGCAACGGATCGCGCCCTGGCCGAAGATCATCAGGTTGCGCGAGAGGATATTCGCGCCTTCAACGGTGATGAAGATCGGCGCGCCTTGCCAGCTGCGACCCAGGTAGTTGTTCGGGCCCATGATGATGCCCTTGCCGCCGTGCACGTCCATGGCGTGGCTGATGCACTCGCGACCGCGCTCGGTCAGGTGGTACTTGAGGATCGCAGACAGCACCGAGGGTTTTTCCCCCAGGTCCACGGCATTGGCGGTGAGCATGCGCGCACTGTCCATCAGCCAGGCGTTGCCGCCAATACGCGCAAGCGCTTCCTGGATACCCTCGAAGGCCGACAGAGGCACATTGAATTGCTCGCGCACCTGGGCGTATTGGCCGGTCACCAGGCTGGTGAACTTGGCCGCGCCGGTGCCGACCGCAGGCAGGGAAATCGAACGGCCCACGGAGAGGCAGTTCATCAGCATCATCCAGCCCTTGCCGAGCATTTCCTGGCCGCCGATCAGGAACTCCAGGGGAATGAACACATCCTTGCCGGAATTGGGACCGTTCATGAACGCGGCGCCCAGGGGCAGGTGGCGACGGCCGATTTCTACACCCGGGGTGTCGGTCGGGATGAGCGCCAGGCTGATGCCCAGGTCTTCCTCTTCGCCCAGCAGGTGGTCCGGGTCATGGGCCTTGAAGGCCAGGCCCAGCAGCGTCGCGACCGGGCCGAGAGTGATGTAGCGTTTTTCCCAGTTCAGGCGCAGGCCGAGGGTTTCCTTGCCTTCCCATTCACCTTTGCAGATCACGCCGGTGTCGGGCATGGCGCCGGCATCGGAGCCGGCCAGCGGGCCGGTGAGGGCAAAGCAGGGGATGTCATCGCCACGGGCCAGGCGCGGCAGGTAATGGTTACGCTGTTCGTCGGTGCCGTAGTGCAGCAGCAGCTCGGCCGGGCCGAGGGAGTTGGGCACCATCACGGTCGAGGCCAGGTCGCCGCTGCGGGTGGCGAGCTTCATTGCGACCTGGGAGTGGGCATAGGCGGAGAAGCCCTTGCCGCCATATTCCTTGGGAATGATCAGGGCGAAGAAACCGTGAGTCTTGATGTGTTCCCAGGCAGCGGGCGGCAGGTCCATGGCCTGGCCGATTTCCCAGTCGCTGACCATGGCACAGAGTTCTTCGGTCGGGCCGTCGATAAACGCCTGTTCTTCTTCGGTCAGTTGGACCTTGGGGTAGGCCAGCAACTTGTCCCAATCGGGGCGACCACTGAACAGCTCGCCGTCCCACCACACGGTGCCGGCGTCGATGGCGTCGCGCTCGGTCTCGGACATCGGCGGCAGGACTTTCTGGAACCAACTGAACAGCGGCTTGGTGAAGTATTGGCGGCGCAGGTCGGGGAGCAGCAGCGGCGCGGGGACAACGGCAATCAACACCCAGAAGATCAGCAGCAGCCAACCCGGTGCGTGGCTCCAGGCACCCATCGCCAGCAGATAGACAGCCACCACACCCAGGGCGGGCAGGGGGGCGACGCGGCGGTGCGCGAGGTAGGCAATGCCGACCACCAGAACCAGTATCCACAACAACAGCATATTCAATCCTCCGTGAAACCAGGGGCGAAACCACCAGGGAGCTTAGTCGGCATCCGAGCAAGCGGGGTGATCAGGGTGTTACAAGTTGTACTGGGAGCACCTGGCAGCAGGCGCCGACATTTGGCCGAATCGTCGTTATCTCTGTGGCAGACCTGTCGTTAAACTCCAGGCTTCCCCCGGAGATCACGCTCATGGATACGTACCTGAGTCCCAGCCGCTTCATCGATAGTGACCACCCTGCGGTGGTGGAGTTCGCCGAAAAACATCGCGGAACCCGCGCGGCTGCAAGTGACCAGGCAGTCAGCCTTTACTATGCCGTGCGTGAGGCGATTCGCTACAACCCCTACACCTTCAGCCGTGATCCCGACACCTTGAACGCCAGCTTCGCCCTGGCCACCGGCGAAAGCTATTGTGTGCCCAAGGCCACCTTGCTTGCCGCATGCGCCCGCCACTGCGGTATCCCGGCGCGCATCGGCCTGGCGGACGTGCGCAATCATTTATCGACGCCGCGCCTGCTCGCCTTGCTCAAGAGTGATGTGTTCGCCATGCACGGCTACACCGAACTGTACCTGCATGATCGTTGGGTCAAGGCCACGCCCGCGTTCAACCAGCAACTGTGCGATGTGTTCGATGTACCGCCGCTGGCGTTCGACGGGATCAACGACAGTGTCTTCCACGCGTTCAACCGCCAGGGCCAGCGTTCGATGGAATACATCATCGACCACGGGCAATTTCCTGACGTGCCCGAGGCGTTTTTCTTCGCCCATATCCGGCAGTGTTACCCGCACCTGTTTGCCGAGGACATGCCGACCCTGCTGGGTGATCTGCAGAGCGATTTAAGCCGCGCGTGAACCGGCGTATGCTGCTGCGTTCATCCAGCCATGTTCATCAACAATAAAGGCGCGGTCATGCTGAAAATCTGGGGTCGTAAAAATTCATCAAACGTCAGGAAAGCACTGTGGTGCGCCGAGGAACTCGGCCTGGACTATGAAGCAATTGATGCGGGCGGGGCTTTTGGTGTGGTCGACACGCCGCATTACCGGGCGTTGAACCCCAACGGTCGGGTGCCGATGATCGAGGACGGCGACTTTGTGCTGTGGGAGTCCAACACCATCGTGCGCTACCTCTGCGCCAAGCAGGCTTCGAGCTGGTATCCCGGTGACCTGAAGGCCCGCGCCAGCGCGGAAAAGTGGATGGACTGGACCACCTCGACCTTCGCTGAACCGTTCAAGATCGTGTTCTGGGGCGTGCTGCGCACCCCTGCGGAAAAACAGAACTGGGACAGCATCCGCGCCGGTCGCCAGGCCTGTATCGATGTGCTCAAGACGGTTGATCAGGCACTCGCCACACAGCCGTATCTGTCGGGTGAAGAGATCGGCATGGGCGATATCCCCTTGGGCAGCTTCATCTACGCCTGGTTTGAAATGCCTATCGAACGGCCTGCAATGCCCCATCTAGAGGCCTGGTACCAGCGCCTGCAACAACGGCCGGCCTACCGCAAAGCGGTGATGACTGCGTTGACTTAATACCCACTATTAATACGGGTGACTGTACTTGTGCGGCGCGGGCAAGCACCATGCCCGTCATGCGCCGCCGTTGAACTACCTGGGCTGCGCCCTCATCTACTCTTTCTATTCCCTTCTTTTGGTGCGTAATCCGATATGAGTTCCGCTCTGTCCATCCGGCAGCTAACCAAAACCTACGGCAACGGTTTCCAGGCCCTGAGTGGTATCGATCTGGACGTTGCCGAAGGTGACTTCTTCGCCTTGCTCGGCCCTAACGGCGCCGGCAAGTCCACCACCATCGGTATCCTCTCCACGCTGGTCAACAAGACCAGCGGCACGGTGAATATCTTCGGCCATGACCTGGACAAATCCCCGGCGGCGCTCAAGCGTTCGATCGGCGTGGTGCCCCAGGAATTCAACTTCAACCAGTTTGAAAAGACCTTCGATATTGTTGTGACCCAGGCGGGCTACTACGGCATTCCGGCGAAAGTCGCCAAGGAACGCGCCGAGCAGTACCTGACCCAGTTGGGCCTGTGGGACAAGCGCGATGTGCCTTCGCGTTCGTTGTCCGGCGGCATGAAACGCCGCCTGATGATCGCCCGCGCACTGGTGCACGAGCCACGCCTGCTGATTCTCGATGAGCCCACCGCCGGCGTGGACATCGAACTGCGCCGTTCGATGTGGACCTTTCTCACCGAGTTGAACGAGAAGGGCATCACCATCATCCTCACCACCCATTACCTGGAAGAGGCTGAGCAGCTGTGCCGCAACATCGGCATCATCGACCACGGCACCATCGTCGAGAACACCAGCATGCGTAACCTGCTGGGCCAGTTGCATGTGGAAACCTTTTTGCTCGACCTGAAGAACAACCTGTCGGTGCCGCCGCAATTGCTCGGCTACCCGAGCCGTCTTGTCGACAGCCACACCCTGGAAGTGCAGGTGGACAAAGCCATGGGCATCACCGCGTTGTTCACGCAGTTGGCGACCCAGAACATCGAAGTGCTGAGCCTGCGCAATAAAACCAATCGCCTTGAGGAGTTGTTCGTGTCCCTGGTGGAGAAAAATCTGGCGAAGGTGGCGGTATGAGTTCCGAACTGCAACCCAACCTCGTCGCGCTGCAAACCATCGTTTATCGCGAAGTGAAACGCTTTACCCGGATCTGGCCGCAGACCCTGCTGCCGCCCGCGATCACCATGGTCTTGTACTTCGTAATCTTCGGTAACCTGATCGGCCGGCAGATCGGCGACATGGGTGGCTTCACCTACATGGAGTACATCGTGCCGGGCCTGATCATGATGTCGGTGATCACCAACTCCTACGGCAACGTGGTCTCCAGCTTCTTCGGCAGCAAGTTCCAGCGCTCCATCGAAGAACTGATGGTGTCGCCGGTCTCGCCTCACACCATCCTGATCGGCTACACCTTGGGTGGCGTGCTGCGTGGTTTGATGGTCGGCGTGATCGTGACCCTGCTGTCGCTGTTCTTCACGCACCTGCAGGTGCATCACCTCGGGGTCACCATTCTGGTGGTGGTGCTGACGGCGACGATCTTCTCGTTGCTGGGCTTCATCAACGCCGTGTTTGCACGCAACTTCGATGATATTTCGATCATCCCGACGTTCGTGCTGACGCCGCTGACCTACCTGGGCGGGGTGTTCTACTCCATCACCCTGCTGCCACCGTTCTGGCAGACCGTGTCGTTGGCCAACCCGGTGTTGCACATGGTCAACGCCTTCCGCTACGGCATCCTGGGCGTGTCGGACATCAAGATCAGCGTGGCGATCACGTTCATGTTGGTGGCGACCGTGGTGCTGTACATCGGCTGTGCGAAGCTGCTGGTGAGCGGGCGCGGGATGCGTACCTGACTCAACGGATGTACGTGGTCAAAAATGTGGGAGGGGGCTCGCTCCCGATAGCAGTGGATCAGTCAGTGCATGAGTGACTGACAGATCGCTATCGGGGGCAAGCCCCCTCCCACATTTGTATTGGCGTAACGTCAGGAATTGAGTGCCAGTTCGATCAGCCCATGCAGCGCTTCCACTGTCAGCGGCTCGGTCGAGAACAGAATGCGAAACACTGTGGGCGCTGCGATCAGGTTGATCAAATGGTCCACGCTCGGTGGCGCCGGGTCCGGATAGCGATCGACAATCGCCTGCAACTGCCCACTCAAGATGCTCACGCAGTACCCCGGCGTGATCATGCACTGCAGGTCGCGCATCATGTTGCGCCCCGGCTCCGAACTCATTTCATCCAGGTATTGCTCGGCCCAGGCCTGCAAATCGCCGCGCAGGCTGCCGGTGTTGGCCGGCTCGCTGTCGGGTCGCATGCGTGCCAGGGCCACGTCCGCGAGCAGCACCGAGAGGTCGCCCCAGCGTCGGTAGATGGTCGACGGTGTGACGCCTGCGCGCGCGGCAATCATCGGCACGGTGACGCTGGAACGCTCATGGGTTTCCAGCAGTTCACGCACCGCCGAATGGACGGATTCTTGTACCCGGGCACTGCGGCCCCCCGGGCGAAGGCCTTCTTTTATCGCCATGTTTGTGACCTTAACACAAAGAATTTGCTTTAAGCGCTGACGGGTAGCACACTCTGCAAAAGCAAAATCTTAGCTTTAGCGGAGCGTGTGCATGTCCAGTCCTGTTTCCCATCGTTCCAGCCTGGTGTTCCTCGCGATCACCTTGCTGACCTTCCTGGCCGCTTCCAGCGCGCCGACGCCGTTGTACCACCTGTATCAGGAAGGCCTGCATTTTTCGGCGGGCATGCTCACGCTGATTTTCGGTGTCTACGCCTTGAGCCTGCTGGCGGCGCTGTTGACCGTCGGTTCATTGTCGGACCACCTGGGGCGCAAGCCGGTGATTTTTGCCGCACTGGTCCTGGATATGCTGGCGATGCTGCTGTTTATCCACGAAGACAGCGTGGCCTGGCTGATTGCCGCGCGGACCTTGCAAGGGTTTGCCACCGGCATGGCCACCGCCGTGTTGGGCGCGGCACTGCTCGACACCGATCGCCAGCAAGGCCCGCTGGTCAACAGCGTGGCACCGCTTCTGGGTATGGCGTGCGGGGCGATGGGCAGCAGTTTGTTGGTGGAGTTCGCGCCATTGCCGACCCAGTTGATCTATTGGACGTTGCTGGCCTTGATGCTGTTGCAGGCCCTCTATGTATGGCGCCTGCCGGAAACCGTGGGCCGTATCCCCGGTGCTCTGGCGTCGCTGCGTCCGACCTTGCATGTACCGCCCCAGGCGCGCCGGGCGTTGTGGTTGTCGTTGCCGGTGGATGTGGCGGTGTGGGCGATGGGCGGGTTCTACCTGTCCCTCGCGCCGTCGCTGGTGCGGGCGGCCACCGGGTCGACCTCCAACCTGATCGGTGGCGGCCTGGTGGCGGTGTTGACCCTGAGCGGCGCACTGATGATTTTTACCCTGCGCAATCGCCCGGCCGATAAGGTATTACGGCTCGGCGCCGGGTTGCTGGCCATCGGGGTAACGCTGATCCTCACGGCGGTGCACAGCGCCAGCCTGCCATTGTTCTTCATCGCCACCCTGATCGCCGGCAGTGGCTTTGGCGCGGGTTTCCTCGGCGCCTTGCGCAGTGTGGTGCCGCTGGCGTTACCCCGTGAGCGGGCAGGCTTGATGTCGGCGTTCTATGTGCTGAGCTACCTGGCGTTCTGCCTGCCCTCATTGTTGGCGGGGAACCTGATTCGCAGCTTTGGCCTGATCGCGACCACCGACGGCTACGGCGCAGTCCTGATCCTGTTGTCCCTCGGTGCGTTGATCGCATTGCTGCTGCAGGATTCGGCGCGGGTCAGGGCGACGACAGGCGGCTGATGGGTAATAATCGGTGCTCCGTATTGGCCTGATCGAGATTCAAGCATGAAGATCATCCGCAGCAAGGACTTCACCGGCAGCCGTGCCTGGGAAGCGCTGGACATCGCCACTATGAATGGCATCACCACGCGCCTGCACTGGACCGACCAGCCCTATCGCTGGCATATCAATGACGGCGAAGAAGTGTTTGTGGTGCTGGATGGCCGGGTGCACATGCATTACCGCGATAATGGCTTCGAACGGGTGGCGGAGTTAGAAGTCGGAGACATCTTCTATGCCAGTGTCGGCACCGAGCATGTGGCCCATCCCCAAGGGCAGGCGCGCATTCTGGTGATCGAATGCGAAGGCAGTGTTTGACGCTATATTGGCAAAGTAGATAACAGATAGAGATATTACCCGTTATATAGATATTCGATACGGTTCTACCATGGTCTCAACCTCATGCGAGGAAGAGGATTGCCATCATGACCTGCTCGAATACCCTCAGCTATAAGCCTTTCAGTCACCTCACCCGTCCACGGGAAGTGATCCGCCAGTTCACACCGAACTGGTTTGCCGCCACCATGGGCACCGGCGTGCTGGCGCTGGCCCTGGCGCAACTGCCGGTCCCTCTGCCAGGCGTGCACGCCATCGCCGAAGCGCTGTGGTTTTTCACCCTAGGCCTGTTTGTGCTGTTCAGCGGGTTGTACGCAGCCCGTTGGGTGATGTTTTTCCACGAGGCGCGGCGGATTTTCGGGCACTCCACGGTGTCGATGTTCTTCGGCACTATCCCCATGGGGCTCGCGACGATCCTCAACGGCTTGCTGTTATTCGGCCTGCCGCGCTGGGGTACCGATGTGATACCGCTGGCCGAGGCGCTATGGTGGTTGGACGTGGCCATGGCCGTGGCCTGCGGCGTGCTCATCCCGTTCATGATGTTCACCCGCCAGGAACACAGCATCGACCAGATGACCGCCGTCTGGCTGCTGCCCGTGGTCGCCGCCGAAGTCGCCGCCGCCAGCGGTGGGCTGCTGGCACCGCACTTGGCGGACGCGCATTCGCAGCTGGTGATGCTGGTGACCAGCTACGTGCTGTGGGCGTTTTCCCTGCCGGTGGCGTTCAGCATCCTGACCATCCTGATGCTGCGCATGGCCTTGCATAAACTGCCTCACGCCAATATGGCCGCGTCGAGCTGGTTGGCGCTGGGTCCCATCGGCACGGGGGCGCTGGGCATGTTGCTGCTGGGGGGCGATGCGCCGGCGATCTTCGCGGCCAATGGCCTGCCGGGTGTCGGTGAAATAGCCAACGGCCTCGGGCTGGTGGCGGGCATTGCGCTGTGGGGCTTTGGCCTGTGGTGGATGCTGATCGCGGTATTGATCACCCTGCGTTACCTGCGCGCCGGTATCCCGTTCAACCTCGGCTGGTGGGGGTTTACCTTCCCACTCGGGGTGTATGCCCTGGCTACGCTCAAACTGGCGAGCCTGTTGCACCTGGCGTTTTTCAGTGTGTTCGGTAGCGTGCTGGTGGTGGCGTTGACGCTGATGTGGCTGATCGTCGCCAAGCGCACCGTGCAGGGCGCCTATAAAGGTGAGCTTTTTGTTTCACCGTGCATTGCGGGACTAGCGAATAAGTAAGCAGGATTAGGTAAAGTCGTGGCCTGAATGCTTTTACAAAAAAATAGGCCACGCAGGAACACGGACGATGAGCCACCCCTCGCAATTCACTTTGCTGCGCACACGGCGTTTCCTGCCGTTCTTCATCACCCAGTTGCTGGGGGCTTTCAACGACAACATCTTCAAGCAATCGCTGATCCTCGCCATTCTCTACAAGCTCACCCTCGACGGTGACCGCTCGATCTGGGTCAACCTCTGTGCGTTGCTGTTCATCCTGCCGTTCTTCCTGTTCTCGGCCCTGGCCGGGCAGTTTGGCGAGAAGTTCAACAAGGATGCGTTGATCCGCGCGATCAAGATCGGCGAGATCGTGATCATGGCCGTCGGCGCGACGGGCTTCCTGACCAACCACCTGGAACTGATGCTGCTGGCGCTGTTTGCCATGGGCACGCACTCGGCACTGTTCGGCCCGGTGAAGTACTCGATCATGCCCCAGGCGTTGCACGACGATGAGCTGGTCGGTGGCAACGGCCTGGTGGAAATGGGCACGTTCCTGGCGATCCTGGCCGGCACCATCGGCGCCGGGATCATGATGTCGTCCACTCATTACGCACCGGTGGTGTCCGTGGCGATTGTCGGCGTGGCGGTGTTGGGTTACCTGGCCAGTCGCAGCATTCCGCGCGCGGCGGCGTCGACCCCGCAACTGCGCCTGAACTGGAATATCTTCAGCGAATCCTGGGCCACCCTGCGTCTGGGCCTGGGGCAGACGCCAGCCGTTTCGCGCTCCATCGTCGGCAACTCGTGGTTCTGGTTTGTCGGCGCGATCTACCTGACGCAGATCCCGGCGTACGCCAAAGAGTGGTTGTACGGCGACGAGACGGTGGTGACGCTGATCCTTACCGTGTTCTCGGTGGGTATCGCGCTGGGTTCGATGCTCTGCGAAAAACTCTCCGGCCGTAAGGTCGAAATCGGCCTGGTACCGTTCGGTTCATTCGGCCTGACCGTGTTCGGTCTGTTGCTGTGGTGGCACTCCGGCGGTTTCCCGCAGAACGTGCAGGCCAACGACTGGCTCGCCGTGCTCAGCTACGGTCAGGCCTGGTGGGTGTTGTTCGATATCCTCGGCCTCGGTGTGTTCGGCGGTTTCTATATTGTGCCGCTGTATGCGCTGATCCAGTCGCGTACCGCCGAGAACGAACGCGCGCGCGTGATCGCCGCCAACAACATTCTCAATGCGCTGTTCATGGTGGTCTCGGCCATCGTGTCGATCCTGTTGCTGAGCGTGGCCAAGCTGTCGATCCCGGAATTGTTCCTGGTGGTGTCGCTGCTCAACATCGCGGTCAACACCTACATCTTCAAGATCGTCCCCGAGTTCACCATGCGTTTCATGATCTGGCTGCTCAGCCACTCCATGTACCGCGTGGAGCATCGCAACCTGCAGGCGATCCCGGACGAAGGCGCGGCGTTGCTGGTGTGCAACCATGTGTCGTTTGTCGATGCATTGCTGATTGGCGGCGCGGTGCGTCGGCCGATTCGCTTTGTGACGTACTACAAGATCTATCGTTTGCCGGTGCTTAACTTCATCTTCCGCACCGCTGGGGCGATTCCGATTGCGGGGCGCAACGAAGACATCCAGATCTACGAAAAAGCCTTCACGCGTATCGCGCAGTATCTGAAGGAAGGGGAGTTGGTGTGCATCTTCCCGGAGGGCAAATTGACCGCCGATGGCGAGATCAACGAGTTTCGCGGTGGCGTAACGCGGATTCTGGAAGAGACGGCGGTGCCGGTGATTCCGATGGCGTTGCAGGGGTTGTGGGGAAGTTTCTTCAGTCGCGATCCGAAGAAGGGCTTCTTCCATCGCATCTGGTCGCGGGTGGTGTTGGTGGCGGGTGAGCCGGTGGATGGGCCGACACCTGCCAGGTTGCAGGAGTTGGTCGGTGGGTTGCGGGGGAGTGTCAGGTAGTGTTGGTTTTGGCTATACCGGCCTCATCGGGGGCAAGCCCCCTCCCATATTTTGATCTGTGAATACATTCAAACGGTGGGAGAGGGCTTGCCCCCGATGGCGGTAGTGGCTCAGGTGCTGATCTTGAGCCCAATCAGCCCACAAATGATCAACGCCACACTGGCCAGTCGAAACAACGCCATAGACTCGCCAAACAGGATAATCCCGGCAATCACGGTGCCTACCGCGCCCACGCCGGTCCAGATGGCATAGGCGGTGCCGAGTGGCAGTTCCTTCATGGCCAGCCCGAGCAGGCCGAGGCTGACGGCCATGGCGGCAATCGTCAGGGCGGTGGGCAGCGGCTTGCTGAAACCGTCGGTGTACTTCAGGCCGACGGCCCAGCCGACTTCAAACAGACCCGCAAAAAACAGAATGATCCAGGACATGATGACCTCCTAATATTAGGTGGGGTCGTCCCCGGATTAGGCGCTTGAGAGCGTCGCGGGGTCGTCCCCGCGAAGCCCGGTAGAGTGCCGAAAAGTGCTCGGCTGATCAAGTTTGCGGCGTGTTCTCCAGGGCCCGACGGTCTTCCTTTTCGCTCATGCGACGGAAGTAAGTCGACAGCAACGCCCCGGAAATATTGTGCCAGACGCTGAACAACGCACTCGGCACCGCCGCCAGCGGTGAAAAGTGCGCACTGGCCAGCGCGGCGCCCAGCCCGGAGTTCTGCATGCCCACTTCCAGTGCCAGCGACTTGCGCTGCGCCAACGGCAGCTTGAACACGCGGCCGGTGAAGTAACCCAGCAGGTAACCGAAGCTGTTGTGCAGCATCACCACGGCCATGATCAACAGGCCCGACTCGGCGATCTTCGCCTGGCTGGCGGCGACTACCGCCGCGACGATGATCACGATGCTCACCACCGACACCAGTGGCAGCACGTCTACCGCGTGGCGAACCCGATCACCGAGCACGCGTTGCGCCATTACGCCGAGCACGATCGGCAGCAGCACCACTTGCAGGATCGACCAGAACAACTCCATGAACGACACCGGCAGCCAGGCCGAGGCCAGCAGCCAGATCAACGCCGGGGTGAGCAGCGGGGCGAGGAGGGTGGTGACGGCGGCGATGGCCACCGACAGCGCCAGGTCGCCCCGGGCCAGCCAGGTCATCACGTTGGACGAGGTGCCGCTTGGGCAGCAACCGACCAGGATCACACCGACGGCAACTTCCGGCGGCAAGTGAAAGGCCTGGCACAGCAACCAGGCCACGCCCGGCATGATCACAAAATGTGCGACCACGCCCAGCGCCACGCGCCATGGATGGCGGGCGACTTCGGCGAAGTCATCGAGTTTGAGCGTCAGCCCCATGCCGAACATCACCAGGCCCAGCAACGGGACGATGGCGCTTTTGAGGCCGATGAACCAACCGGGTTCGAGGAAGGCGACGACGGCGAAAATCAACACCCAGTAGGCGAAGGTGTTGCCGACGAAGCGGCTCAAGGCGGCGAGTGCACGCATGGGGGTGTCCTTTGTTGTTGGATTGAATCAAATGTGGGAGGGGGCTTGCCCCCGATTGCAGTCTGTCAGTCATAGGTGTTTTAACTGACAGAACGCTATCGGGAGCAAGCCCCCTCTCACATTTTGATTTTCACATGGTTTAGATGCCCTGCGGCGTCTCTTCACCGCCCAGCGCTTCAAGCAACGCCGGCAGGAAGTCGCCGAACGTCAGCATCATCAGGGTAAAGCTCGCGTCCAGTTGGCCCAGGGCTTCTTCACCGCCGTCCTGTTCCGCCTGGTCTTGCAGCAGGTCTTCGAACTTCAGGCGCTTGACGGTCATCTTGTCGTCGAGCATGAAGGACAGCTTGTCCTGCCAGGCCAGGGACAGTTGGGTCACGACTTTGCCGGTGGTCAGGTGCAGCTGGATTTCTTCGCTGGTCAGGTCCTGGCGCTTGCAACGCACGATGCCGCCGTCTTCGTGGGTGTCGCGCAGTTCGCATTCGTCGAGGACGAAGAAGTCATCGGCCGGTTTCTGGGTGGTGACCCAGTCGGTCATGATCGCTGTCGGTGCGGTTTTCACCGTCAGTGGGCGAACCGGCAGGGTGCCGATCACTTCACGCAGGGTCGACAGCAGGTCTTCGGCGCGTTTCGGGCTGGCGGAGTTGACCAGGATCAGGCCTTGTTTCGGCGCGATGGCGGCGAAGGTCGACGAACGACGGATAAAGGCGCGCGGCAGGAAGGCCTGGATGATTTCATCCTTGATCTGGTCGCGTTCCTTCTTATAGACCTTGCGCATTTGCTCGGCCTCGATCTCTTCGACTTTCTCTTTGAGTGCGTCACGCACCACGCTGCCCGGCAGGATGCGTTCTTCCTTGCGCGCGGCGATCAGCAGGAAGTCACCGCTGACGTGAACCAGGGGAGCGTCTTCACCTTTACCAAAAGGTGCGACGAAACCGTAAGTGGTCAACTCCTGGCTTGCACAAGGGCGCGCCAGTTTGGTGGCCATGGCCGCTTCCAACGCCTCGGCATCAACAGGCAGATCTTGGGTCAGGCGATAGATAAGCAGGTTCTTGAACCACATGGGGTGAGTCTCTCCTTTATACAAAGGGGGGCATTATTCTCTTGATCACGCCCCAGGCCAACCCTGCCTAAGCCATTGGAAGCTATCAAAAAAAAGATTTAAGAAAGTGCTTGCCAGACCCTGGGTCGCTCCGTAGAATGCGCGCCACACCGAAACGAAGGGTGATTAGCTCAGCTGGGAGAGCATCTGCCTTACAAGCAGAGGGTCGGCGGTTCGATCCCGTCATCACCCACCATTCGCTTCATGTGTTACGCGCAGCGGTAGTTCAGTCGGTTAGAATACCGGCCTGTCACGCCGGGGGTCGCGGGTTCGAGTCCCGTCCGCTGCGCCATATTCGGTTACCTGGAACGCTGAACGCCAGGTCACCACAGAAAGCCCGCTCAATGAGCGGGCTTTTTGCTGTCCGGGATATGGAAAAAATCGCGCGGTAAACTTTTTTTAAATAAAGTACATTTAAATCAAGACATTACGATTTTTTGGTGTATGATGCGCCCACACCGAAACGAAGGGTGATTAGCTCAGCTGGGAGAGCATCTGCCTTACAAGCAGAGGGTCGGCGGTTCGATCCCGTCATCACCCACCATTCGCTTCACGTGTTACGCGCAGCGGTAGTTCAGTCGGTTAGAATACCGGCCTGTCACGCCGGGGGTCGCGGGTTCGAGTCCCGTCCGCTGCGCCATATTCGGTTACTTGGAACGCTGAACGCCAGGTCACCACAAGAAGCCCGCTCATTGAGCGGGCTTTTTTTCGTCTGCGATTTATCCTCCTAGTGCCTTGCCATTGTGCACTGCCTATTCGCCCTGAACTGTGCGGGTGCGTCATGACGTGGGGGAATACCCCTATGCACATTGGTTGATTGCGCCCTTGGCCGGTTAAACGTTTATCTATAGCCACGCGAAAGACTTCCAGGCGACTCACTGCAGCAGGATGCTGCGGTGCCCGCTCTCTAACACAAAAAATAGTCTGCAAGGGGAATGGCTCTACATGAAATATCCACTGCGTCCGTTGGTGTTCTGGCCAACTTTCCTGATCCTGCTGGCGGCGGTGATCGCCAGCTACGTCGACCTGAATGCATTCCTTGCGGTCAGCAAACAGCTCAACAACCTGATCCTGAAAAACTTCTCATGGCTGTTCAGCGCCGGCTCGTTTGCCATGGTGGTGCTGACCGCTATCGTCTACTTCTCCGCGCTGGGCAAAGTGCGTATCGGCGGTGAAGACGCCCAGCCTTTGCTGAGCAAATGGCGCTGGTTCATGGTGGCGCTCTGCACCACGCTGGCAGTGGGCGTGCTGTTCTGGACCACCGCCGAACCGCTCTACCACCTGTACGGCCCACCCACCAGCCTGCCGATCGAAGCGGGCAGCTCGGCGGCCAAGAGCTTTGCCATGTCGACGATGTTCCTGCACTGGACCATCACTCCGTACGCCATCTACCTGGTGCCGTCGCTGGTGTTTGCGCTGGTGTTCTATAACCGCCGCAGTAACTTCTCCATCGGCGCCATGCTCGAGCCGCTGCTGGGCGCAGCGCGAGTCAAGCGCTATGCCGGGCTGATCGACACCCTGGCGATGTTCGCGCTGGTGGCCGGCATGGCCTCGTCCCTGGGCACCGGCGCGCTGACCTTGGCCGGTGGCATGGCCCAATACATCGGCGGTGAAACCACCCCATTGCGCCTGGCCATCATCATCACGATCATCGTCATCACCTTTGTCGCCTCGGCCGCCAGCGGCTTGCAGCGCGGTATTGTGATGTTGTCGTCGTTCAACACCTGGATCATGCTCGCCTTGGGGCTGTTCGTGCTGCTGTGCGGGCCGACCCTTTACATGTTCAGCTTGGGCGTCGAGTCCCTCGGCGTGTACCTCGACACCTTCTTCAGCCGCAGCCTGTTCACCGGCGCCGCCAGTGGCGACACCTGGCCGCACAGCTGGACCGTGTTCTATTGGTCGGTGTGGTTTGCCTGGGCCCCGGTGAGTGCGCTGTTCCTCGGCAAGATCGGCCGCGGCTACACCGTGCGCGAATTCATCCACATCAACATGCTCTACCCGGCGTTGTTCACGGCGGTGTGGATCTGCATCTTCTCCGGCACCAGCCTCTACTTCGACGCGCTGGGTGATGGCAGCCTCAACCGTGTGTTGAACGAGCAGGGCGTGGAGCACGTGCTGTACCAGATGTTCCAGCAATTGCCGGCCAGCGGCTTGATGATCGCGTTCCTGCTGTTCGTGGCGTTTATCTCGTTCGTCACCGCGGCAGACTCCAGCACCGATGTGATCGCCAACCTGTGCAGCAAAGGCGTGACCGCCGATTCCGACCTGGACGGCAACCCGCTGCTGAAGATCATCTGGGGCCTGATCATCGGCTCGGTATCGTGGGTGATGGTCGCGTTTGTCGGTGTCGATGGCGTGAAGATGCTTTCCAACCTCGGTGGCTTGCCCGGGATGATCCTGGTGTTGCTGGCCAGTACCTCGCTGATCTTCTGGCTGAAGAACCCGGCGCTGCTCGATGTGAAAAACCTCAGGCCGACCACCGAGCCCGAGCTGCGTGGCGCCAGCCCCGTCGCGGCATTCGCCCGCTAAGCCCGACAACCTGTGTGTCTCCCCCGTACGCTCCCCTCCGGGCGCGGGGGAGCCGTTTGTTTGCAATAAACGCGTTTGGAGTTACCGATGGAAATCGTTACCGAGTTTGCCTACAAGATTCGTGAAATCGAGCACTGCCTGATCCCCTTGAAGGACGGCACGCAATTGGCCGCACGCATCTGGCTGCCGGAAGTCGCCGGCCCGCAAACCTTCCCGGCGATTCTGGAGTACCTGCCGTACCGCAAACGCGATGGCACCGCCGTGCGCGATGCGCTGACCCACCCGTGGATGGCGGGGCAGGGCTATGTGTGCGTGCGCGTCGATATGCGCGGCAATGGCGAGTCCCAAGGGCTGATGGCCGATGAGTACCTGCTGCAGGAGCAGGAGGACGCCCTCGAGGTGATCGATTGGCTGTGCCGCCAGCCTTGGTGCGACGGCAACGTCGGCATGATGGGTATCTCCTGGGGCGGTTTCAACGGCCTGCAAGTCGCGGCGCGCCAGCCCGAGGCGCTGAAGGCAATCATTACCCTCTGCTCCACCGATGACCGCTTCGCCGACGACATCCATTACAAGGGCGGCAACCTGTTGATGGAGAACTTCGGCTGGGCCGCCACCATGCTCAACTTCAGCGCGGCGGTGCCTGATCCTCTGTTGGTTGGCGACGACTGGAAAACCCTCTGGCACCAACGCCTGGAAGCCATGCCGCTGCTCGCCGAAACCTGGCTGCACCACCAGACCCGTGATGACTACTGGCGCCACGGCTCGGTGTGCGAGGACTACTCGCAGATCAAAGCCGCCGTCTACGCGGTGGGCGGTTGGGGGGACGCCTACCGCAATACCGTTTCGCGCCTGATGGAAAACCTGCCAGGGCCGAAGAAAGCCATGATCGGCCCATGGATTCACAAATACCCGCATTTCGCCGTGCCCAATCCGGCCATCGGCTTTCTGCAAGAAGCCAAACGCTGGTGGGATCACTGGTTAAAGGGCATCGATAACGGGGTGATGGATGACGCATCTTGCACCTTTTACCTACAGGATATTCTGCCGCCGAAGGGCAGTTACGCTGAGCGGCCGGGGATCTGGGTGCAGACGTCGGGCTGGCCGGATCCGCAGGTGCAATGGACCGATTTCAGCCTCGGCGAGCACGGCCTGACTGCCGGCGCGCAGCCCTTGGTCACGCCGCGCAGTATCTGCTCGCCGCTGACCACCGGCCTGCATCAGGGCGAATACTGTGCCATCTGGTTTGGCCCCGATGGCCCGACGGACCAGCGCCGCGATGACGCCAACTCGCTGTGCTTCGATTCCCAACCGCTGACCGAGCCCCTGGCGCTGCTTGGCGATGCGCGCCTCACGCTGCGTCTGGCCAGCGACACCGCCTGCGGGCAATTGGTCGCGCGCCTGAATGCGGTGGCGCCGGACGGCCAGGTCACGCAGATCAGCTACGGTGTGCTTAATCTCACGCTTCGCGAGGACCTTTCCCAGGTAACACCGGTCGTGCCGGGTGAAGCGATGGACGTGCACCTGAACCTCGACCACATCGGCATGCGCCTGCCCGCCGGCTACCGTTTGCGCCTGGCGCTGAGCACCGCGAGTTTCCCGCTGCTGTGGCCGAGCCGCGAACTGACCACGCTGACCTTGCTGCCGACCCTGCACAGCCTGCAGTTGCCGGTGTTCACCGGCGACGCGGTGGAGTGCCCGTTCGAAGTGCCACAATCGTCGACCCCGGCGAACCTGGAGGTACTGCGCGCCGCCGCGCCGAAACGCACCTTGATCGAAGACGTCGGCAGTGGCGAAGTCTGCGTGAAGATCGAAGATGACCTGGGCGCGATGCGCTTTACCGACCATGGCCTATGGGTGGACCAACGTTGCACCGAGCAATATCACACCTTGCCCTGGGACCCGCTGTCGACCCGTGCCGATATTGAATGGCACTACCGTGTCGGCCGTGACCAGTGGACGGTGGAAGTGGAAAGCCACTTGAGCGTGCACGCCGATGCCGAGTGGTTCTACCTCGAAGCAGAACAGACAGCCTGGGAAAACGGCCAACTGGAACACCGCCGGCAATGGAGTAAACGTGTGGCCAGGGTCGCGCTCTGAGCGAGCAACTGGCAGGATGCCTGCCAACGTGATCTCTGCGGGCCTGGGCAAACCCAGGCCCGTAATTGCCAATGGAATTGCTCATGTCGCGCCGAAACGTCGATCTTCCCCCGCTCAACTGCCTGCAGACCTTCGAAGCGGCGGCCCGTCATTTGAGCTTCACCCAGGCCGCCCATGAACTGAACCTGACCCAGAGCGCGGTCAGCCGCCAGGTCAAGCGACTCGAGGAGGACCTGGCCCGGCCGCTGTTTTATCGGCTGGCCCAGGGCCTGAGCCTGACCCCTGCCGGGGTGCGTTACTTCCGCACCATCCAGCGCCTGTTGCGCGAACTGGACCGTGAGTCCGCCGAGCTGCGCCGTCGCGGCGCCGATCGTCAGTTGACCCTGGCCAGCACGCCTACCATCAGCTCTATCTGGCTTGCCGGTTTATTGCCAGACTTCCAGCGCGAACACCCGGACCTGGATATCCGCATCCTGTGCAGCGATAACCCCGGCCGCCTGGATGTGAGTGAATATGACCTGGGCTTGTTCTATCACCTGGACGAACTCCCGGCGCCCCACGGCCTGGAACTGTCACCGGTGTTCGACAGCGAACAGGTCATCACCGTGTGCAGCCCTGGCTACATCGAGCGCCACGGCCCGATTCGCGATGCGCACCATCTGCTGCATGCCCACACCTTGCTGATCGTGGAAGACCACTATCACGACTGGCTGACCTGGACCGACTGGTTCGCTGACATCGGCGCCGACTACTACACCCCGCGCCATGCCTTGCGTACCAACAGCTATCAACTGTTGATGCAATCGGCGGTGATGGGGCACGGCGTCGCGCTGGGCTGGAAGAGCTTGCTGGAAAGTGACCTTGATTCCGGGCGCCTGCAAATGGCCTTGCCCCACACCATGCATAGCCGCGGCCGCCTGCATTTTATGCAACCCCACCACCGCAACCCGCCGTTGGCGGTGCGCAGTTTTCGTCAATGGTTGCTGGCTCAGGCCGCTGAGGCGGGGGGCGCGTTGACTGAGGGTCAAGGCTGAGCCGTTTTTTTCTTCTTGGTCTGGCGTGTCGCCAGGTGTTCAAAGCAAAAAGACGCGGTGCCGAACACCGCAATAAGGGTGAGTACGAGCATGCCGAGGGTTGAGTTTTCCACGGTGATTTCCTACGGGTGATGGGTAGGTATTCACGGTAGTGGCGGGGTGAAAACGGCTCAATAGACCCGACGCAATCCTTACGCCGTCGGGCCCATTGTTATGCACTCTTTACGGGGCGTTACGGCTGTGGCGGTAATCGCTGACCGCTTCATACACGGCTTTGCGCAAGCGGTTGATGCCGCCGATGGGACGGTGGTCCGCAATGCCGAACCAAGGGTTGAACGACTGGTTGTCGCACGCCAGGTTCTGCTCGGGCGTGTCGAAGTCCTGCGCCGGGATACGCACCTTGGCCACGGTTTCATACGGCGCATCGCTCTCCTTCCATTCGATGCTGGTGTCTTCGATCGGCATGAATTTCTGCGGGTTCTGCCGCTGGATCTGCAACACGAAACACGCAGGCTTGCGATCGGTGGACAACTGCTGGCTCAACGCGCTACGCAGGAAATTCGGCAGGTCCTGGTTTTGTTTGGGCAGTTGATATTCCGGGCAGCTCTGCGGGTCGGGTGCGACGCGAAACTTGGCGTTGGCGCTGCCGAACTTGTAGGGCGAGACTGAAAAGTAGGTGGTCTGCGTCGGGCTGGCCGGCGCTGGCGCCAGCGTGGCCAGGGCGATAAACAAATGACGCACCTGCCAACTGCGCGGGTCGACCTTGGGGAAAAACGCCAGGACTTTTTTGCCGTCCGCCTGCGCACCGATGTTCTGCGCGTATTCCGCCACATCGCTGACAAAGAAGTTCGGGTGGCTGAACATCACGAAGTCCTGTTCCGTGCGTGTCTGCTGGTCGGCCAGCAGTTGCTTGCCCGGCACGTCCAGCAGCTTGAGCGCCATGCCGCGCGCATCACGGATGCTGTCGAACTGCGGGTAGGCGTTGCCGTTGGACAGGCGCATCAGCGCCTGCCAAGTCTTGCCCGGCTCGGCAAACACGCCCTGGCGCAGCGTCGGGTCTAGATCGGCCGGCACGCTGACTTCGGCCTTCACGCAGCCATGGGCCTTGGCGTGGGCATCACGCAGGTAGCGCGTGCCTTCGCGATGCTGGTCGACGATGCGCACGGCCGTTTGGATGATGCCTTGGGTCATTGCCGCTTCGCCGGGCGGGATCTGCTCGTTCGGCGACACCGGGCCGCTGTGCTGCCAGGCGTACCAGGCGCTGGCGCCCAGCCAGCCGAGCAGGCCGAGGCCAACCAGCCACAGTAAGGTCTTGCCGAGAAACCTGCCGATGCGCAGCCAGAGACGGGCGAGCAGGGAAGGTTGGTCGTATCGGGATCGAATCATCATGGCAGTTGTTGCTCCAACGGGCCGCCCAGCACTTTGAGGTATTCCAGCAGCGCCCAGCGTTCCTGCGGTAGCAGGCCACGGCCGATGACGCCATTGCCACGAGCGCCTGCACGGAATTCGTGGCCGCTGTTGTGGTTGCCGGTGATTTTGGTATCGAACAGAAAGGCGTTCTTGAATGCCGCGGTCTCGAAGCCGAGATGGCGCGGGTCGTAGTTGAAGGTGCCTTTATAGAAGGTGGCGCTGCGCTCGTCCTGAGGCGAGAGCAACTGGTAGATCGTCGGCACCGAGCCGTTATGCAAGAACGGCGGTGTCGCCCACACGCCGGCCAGTGGCCGCGCTTTGTAGGCGCGCAGCTCGCGCACGCCGATGGGCAGGCCGTACCCGTCCAGGCGCGGGCGCTCAGCCGGGGTCACGCCGGCGGCGCGGTAGGCATGCGCTTCGACGAAGGCAGTGACGTAGGCGAGGCCCTTGGCCACGGACATCTTTTTCAGGTCCAGCGGCTCGGTCGGCGTGGGGTGCAGTTCGACGTTGAGTGTGGCCAGTTCCGCCGGGTCCCATTGCAGGGCGCTGAGGTCATAGCGCTGGTCGGCGATGTTGCTGGCGGTGCCGGGGTCGGTGCCGATGTAGTCCACCGGCAGCATTTTCAGCTGTTGCACCGGGCGGCCGTTTTCCTGGGTGACGCTGGGGACGTGGCAGCCGGCGCAGTTTTCGGCGAAGAGTGCACGGCCTTGGGCGGCGAGCGGCTTATCGATGGCGCCGAACAAGTCCTCGGGCCAGGTCGGCGGCTTGAGGCGCTGCAAGGTTTCTTCAATCAGGTTGAGGTCGCGCACGCGTACGCTCGACGGGTAGCGTGCATCGCCCTGGAGCGGCTGGCCGGCAGCGTCGAAAAAGGTCAGGGTCGCGCCCACGCCCAGGGCTTCACCGATATTGCGCGCCATGGGCTGCTGCGCCGAACCGTTCCATTGCACCCAGTCGAAGGTCCAGATATCCCACAATTGCGGGTAGTCCACCGGCGCATTGGCGACGCGATAATTGTCCGGGGAAATGGCATCGCCAAAGCTGGCGTTGGCGATACGGCCAAAGGCGTCCGTGCGGCCGGGGCCTTCTTCGGTGGGGTAGAGGCCGCGGTGGGTGTCGTTCCAGGCCACCTTGAGGAACTTGTTCAGTGACTGCTTGAAGTCCTGGCGCAGTTGCTTGTGCTCTGCGTCGTAGCGGTCGCCCAGCACCTGGCGGGCGAAGCGTTCGAACTTCCACGGGTTGTAATAGGTGGCGGCGAGGCTGGCGACCAGGGCCTGGCCGAAACTGCCGCCGCGCAGGGTGGGGACGCTGGAGGGCAGCACATGCTGGGCCGAGCCGCCGTCAATGCGCAGGGCCTGGCCTTTGAAATGCAATTCGCCGGTATGGCAGGCGGCGCAGGTGATATCCAGGTAGTCGACGTTGCTGTCGGCGTTTTTATGCCGGGCGAAACCCACGGGCAGGTTGCCGGGGTTTTGCGCGGTGGGCACCTGCTTGGGGTCGACCAGGAAACCGAAGCGCGCCAGATACTCCGGCGTGGCGAAGCGTTGTTCGGAAAACGGCAGTTCCAGGGCGGTGAACCAGTCGTAGTGCAGGCCTTTTACTTGAGTGCCCTGGGGCGTGAAGTAATAGGTCTGGCGGTCGGCGGCACTCCATTGGTCCTGGTAGTGCACCTGCTCCACAGGCACGTAGTCCGGTAGCTTGGGGTTGAGGGTGTAATAGAGCACCACGGCCAGAATCAGGCCGAGTGCGGCGAGTATCAGGAGTAAAACACGGGAAAAAATGCGCAAGATGGCTATCCTTGTCTCGGTCTTGTCGACGGGTCGCGTTGTTATGCCACTACGCCACAAGTGCGGCAAGTGGCCATGAGCCTGGTAGTCGGCGGTCCCACGATCCTTCGCGGGACCCCATCATGAATGAAAATGCTTTTAAACACGTGAACTTATCAGAAGTTTCCTGCTCAGATGCCGGTAGCCATTGGTCGTGGCCGCCTGATAAGCTCGCGACTTTATTCGATTGCCCTTTTGGCGCATGAACAAGGAAATAGCATGAAACAGCATCGGTTGGCGGCGGCGGTGGCCCTGGTTAGCCTGGTACTTGCGGGTTGTGATTCGCAGACCAGCGTAGAGCTGAAAACCCCGGCGCAGAAAGCTTCCTATGGCATCGGCCTGAACATGGGCAAGAGCCTTGCCCAAGAAGGCATGGATGACCTGGATTCCAAAGCAGTAGCCCAAGGCATCGAAGATGCCGTCGGCAAGAAAGAACAGAAGCTCAAAGATGACGAGCTGGTTGAAGCGTTTGCCGCTTTGCAAAAGCGTGCTGAAGAACGCATGACCAAGATGAGCGAAGAGTCGGCAGCCGCCGGCAAGAAATTCCTCGAAGACAACGCCAAGAAAGACGGCGTCGTCACCACTGCTTCCGGTCTGCAGTACAAGATCACCAAGAAAGCCGATGGCCCTCAGCCTAAGCCGACTGACGTGGTGACTGTGCACTACACCGGTAAGCTCACCAACGGCACTACCTTTGACAGCTCCGTAGATCGCGGTAGCCCGATTGACCTGCCGGTCAGCGGCGTGATCCCGGGTTGGGTCGAAGGCCTGCAACTGATGCACGTCGGCGAGAAGGTCGAGTTGTACATTCCTTCCGACCTGGCCTACGGCGCACAGAGCCCGAGCCCAGCGATTCCAGCCAACTCCGTGCTGGTATTCGACCTGGAACTGCTGGCCATCAAGGACCCAGCCAAGGCTGAAGCTCCTGCAGCACCAGCCGCCAAGAAGTAATCGGCGCCTGAACACACAACGCCCCGTCTCGACGGGGCGTTGTTGTTTGTGGGAGGGGGCTTGCCCCCGATGGCGGTGGATCAGTCACCTTATGCAGTGGCTGATCCCTTGCTATCGGGAGCAAGCCCCCTCCCACATTGAAGCCTCTGCAGATCCGAACGAACGTCTGTAGCGGGCAACAGTCTGATATAAAACCTGAGCATGGCTATCCGCACATCAACGCCAAGTCAATGAAATCTTGGGTTTTTCTTCAGTGCGCAAAAAACGCCCGATCTGACTGAAAGCCATGTAATCCGTGGCTTTCAGCCCGGAAAATGGGCTCTGTTCACAAGGTTATCCACAATTTGTGTGGATAACCTTTCATGTCGCCTGGAACTGGAGTGACAAATGAAACCACCCTTCAATTTCACCCGTTTCCTGCCCATGGCCGCGCGTCTTCTGGGGCGCGGCCGTCTGCCGACGCTGTTGTTCGCGGTCGCCGCCAAAGGCTCGAGCCAGGGGAATCGCCTGGGCAAGCTCAAGGATGACCTCAAGTTGCTTCAGGCGTTGTGCCTGGCGTACTGGCGCGGCGAATACCGGGCGATCAGTCCCAAAGCGCTGATCTCGGTGGTGGCGGGGTTGATGTATTTCCTGAGCCCGATCGATGCGATCCCGGACTTTATCCCCATGTTCGGCATGCTCGACGACATCGCTGTGTTAGCGTGGGTCATGAAGACCCTGGAAGGCGAACTGAGCGCCTTTCGCGCCTGGCGTGACGCCCAGCGTCCGGAAAAGCTCGCCGTGGTTGAGCGCCTGCCTGCGACGCCTGCGCTGCTGTCCAAGGAAAACCCGCAAAAAAACCGATGACACGGGTTATCCCCCTGCGACCTTTGTGGCTGTTAGGATTACACTCCTAAGGAAAGAGCTTACTTAGTAAGTGTTGTTATCCTACGGGGCAGTCATGGATATTCAGATAATTTCACGGAATGGCGAACCCGAATACGCGGTGTTGCCATGGGATCAGTACCAGGCGCTGCTAAAAGCTGCCGGTCAGCAACAACCGACGCTACCTCCTTCTATATCGACTGCCCAAGCCGCCCCCGAACAGGATCTGCGCCCGCCCGCAGACCTGCGCGGCCTGCGCGAAGCCAAGGGCCTGGCTATCGAGACCCTGGCCCGCACCGTGGGCATCAGCCCGTCATATCTTGGATTGATTGAAAGTGGTGAACGCCAGCCGGATGCCGCGATCCGCCGCAGCCTGGCCTGGGAATTGGGCGTTGCAGGTTGGAGGGATGAATCTTGAGCCTACGTATCAGCCGTCAACATTGGGATGGGTTACTCAACGAACTGGACCAGGCGCGTCGCCAGCGCCATCTGCTGACGTACCGCGCCTTGCTGGAACGCCTGCAATTTCCTACGCCGGCCATGCAAACCCTGGCCGCGGCCCTGGAACACCTGGCGGCGCTGGATGCCAAGGCCGAGCAGCCGTTGCGCAGCTCACTGGTGATCAGCCAGGGCGCCAGCCGCTTGCCGCGTACCGGTTTTTTTGAATGTGTGGAGCGGCTTGGCCGTTTCAGCGGACCCTCCGATGGCGTGGCCGCTGCCTCCTGGCATGCCTCGGAAGTGGTGCGGGTATTCGAATACGAATACCCGGAATCCGCCGAGGCCTAAAGCGCCTGGGGCAGGGCGTCCATGCTGTCGATCACATGGATACTGTAACCGGCCACGTCCTTGGCATGGTGCTTGGCTTGCGAGGCCAGTTCCGCCAACTGGCTGGCATCGAGTTGTCCACAGGCCTGTGGATATAAATGCACCACGCCGATGGACAGCGACAGCAGCGCAAACTCCTGGCGCACACCCTGGCGGTTCAACGCCACGAAACAGCCGGCGTCGAGGTGTTCGGCGCGGTAGAAGCGCCGGCATTGGGTGTGAAAGTCATCCAGCAATTGATTGAGCCGTTTGCGCCAATCCTGCGGACCCAGCACCAACAAAAAGTCATCGCCACCGATATGCCCGACAAAGTCACGGGTGGGATCGACGCGGTCATTCAGGCACTGCGCCAGGCACAGCAACACCTCATCCCCACGCCCGTAGCCGTAGATGTCATTGAACGGCTTGAAACTGTCGATATCCACGTAGCAGATCACCGACTCCCGTTGTTGTTGCAGCAGGCGTGTGAGGCACTGCTGGATCGGCACGTTGCCCGGCAGCAGGGTCAGCGGGTTAGCGTAGCGCGCCTGCTGGATCTTCAGCTCGGTGATCAGCTTGAGCACGTCGATCACCCGGCCCAGGCCCAGGTAGTCGCCATTGAGCGTGATGATGAAATCTTCTTCGATACGTTGCCGCGCGCGGCTGGTGAGCAGGCGGCTGACTTGTTGCAGCGACTGGCTCAACTCCACCGCCAGGAAGTCGGTGCTCATCAGGCGGCTGATGGGCTTGCGCGCAAACAGGTCGGTGGCGAACGGCTTGAGCAGCGCATCCGACAATAAGTGCCGATGGACGATACCGATCGGCTGCCCGCGTCCGTCCAGCACGGCCAGGGAGTTGAGGTTGGCCTGTCGACGAAACGCTTCGAGCACTTGGGCGGTGGCGGTGTCCTGGTCCACCGCGGGGTGCTCGCTGAGCAAGGCGCTGAGGTCGCTGCCTTCCTCCGTGAGGGTAATGTTGGCTGTGTCGGGCTTGGGCAGCATCTTGCGTGCTTCTTGTGGTGGGTGTTCCTGCGGGCGGCAGAGCAGGTAGCCCTGGACCAAGTCCACGCCCATCTCCGTCAGCACCGCCAACTCCTCCGGCAACTCGATGCCTTCGGCGATCACCTGGGCACGCGAAGCCTTGGCGATCTGCAGGATGGAGCCGACAAACTCGCGCTTGAGCGCATCCTGATGAATGCCGTCGATGAAGTGCCGGTCGATCTTCACGTAATCCGGGCGTAACTCCGACCACAGCCGCAAGCTGGAATAGCCGGCGCCCAGGTCATCGAGGGCGATGGCAAAGCCCATGTCGCGGTAGTGATGCAGGGCGGTTTGCAGCAGGTCGAAGTCGTCAGTGGGTGTTTGCTCGGTGAGTTCGATCACGACCTGGCTGGGTGGAATGCCATAGTCGCGCAGCAGTTGCAGCGTGCGTCCCGGCTGGTGCGCCGTTTCCATCAAGGATTCCGGCGAGATGTTCAGGAACAGCTTGCCCGGCAGCTTCTGTTCGCTGAAGCGTCGGCAGGCGCTTTCGCGGCAAGCTATTTCCAGTTCGCTGAGACGTCCCGCATGGCTGGCCACCGAGAAGAGGGCGACGGGGGAGTGCAGGGGGCTGTTGGAGGGGCCGCGGCTCAGGGCTTCGTAGCCAAGGATTCGTCGTTCGGAGAGGCAGATGATCGGTTGGAACAGGCTGTGCAAACTGCCTTGAGCCAAGATAGAGCCCAGTGCATTCAGCTGTTCGGTCATGGTCATGGCGATCTCGATCGAAAAAAAAGGACCGCAGGCGAGAAGCCTGCGGTCCTTCATTTCACGACAGAATGATGTCTATATGATGACACTCCGAGGAGCGACCACATTAAATCGCCATCATTTACTGCTTGGCCACCTGCTTGGTGATTTTCAGGTAGTCCAGCAAAATCCGGCCAGTCTCGGCCAGGTAGGCGTCGTCTTCCGGCTTGGTTTTGTCGGCCTCGGTCGGCAGCGCATCTTCATCTTCTTTCTTCAGCTCCTTGAGTGGATCTTCACCCTTGGCCTTGCGGCGGATGTTTTCCAGTGCAAGTTGCTTGTTTTCGATGTCGCTGTGCTGCGCGCGGCGGTCGACTTCGTTGAGGCTGACGGTTTTTTCTTCCATCAGCTTCTTGGCCAGGGCCAGCTTGTCGCGGATAAACACGAACTCGGCGTCCTTGGCGGAGCGGGTGTCGTGATCAGCCTTCAACTGCGCCAGGAATGGCTTGAACGGATCCGACGCCGGCTTGATCGCAGGGCGGATGGTGTCCCACGGCATGGCTTCCGGCAGGGCGCTTTCGCCGATTTCCTTGGTGTCGATGATCGACGGGAAATCGATGTCCGGCAGTACGCCCTGATGCTGGGTGCTCTGCCCGGAAACCCGGTAGAACTTGGCCAGCGTCAGCTTCAGTTCACCATGGTTCAGCGGCTGAATGGTCTGCACGGTGCCTTTACCGAAGGTCTGGCCGCCGATGATCAAGGCGCGGTGGTAGTCCTGCATGGCACCGGCGAAAATCTCCGAAGCCGAGGCCGAGAGGCGGTTGACCAGCAATGCCATCGGGCCTTTGTAGAAGGCGCCCGGGTTCTCGTCTTCCAGCACATCCACGCGGCCGTCAGCGTTGCGTACCAACACCGTCGGGCCTTTGTCGATAAACAGGCTGGTCAGCTCGGTGGCTTCCTGAAGGGAACCACCGCCGTTGTTACGCAGGTCGATGACCACGCCGTCGACTTTTTCCTTCTGCAGCTCGGTGAGGATTTTCTTAACGTCGCGGGTGGTGGACTTGTAGTCCGGATCACCGGCACGGAACGCCTTGAAGTCCAGGTAGAAGGCCGGAATCTCGATCACGCCCAGCTTGTAGTCCTTGCCATCCTGCTTGAGGTTGAGGACTTTCTTCTGCACGGCCTGGTCTTCGAGCTTCACCGCTTCACGGGTGATGGACACGATCTTGCTGGTCTGGTCGTTCGGTGCATTGGTGTGCGGAATCACTTCCAGGCGCACCACGCTGCCTTTCGGCCCACGGATCAGCTTGACCACTTCGTCCAGGCGCCAGCCGACGACATCAACCATCTCTTTGTCGGCTTGGGCCACACCGATGATCTTGTCGGCAGGCGCCACTTGCTTGGTCTTGTCCGCCGGACCCGCCGGCACCAGGCGCACGATCTTGACCTGGTCATTGTCGCTTTGCAGGACGGCACCGATGCCCTCCAGCGACAGACTCATATTGATATCGAAATTTTCCGCGTTATCTGGCGACAGATAATTGGTGTGCGGATCGTAGGACATCGCAAAGGTGTTGATGTAAGCCTGGAAGATATCTTCGGCACGGGTCTGGTCCAGACGTGCCAGCTGATTCTTATAGCGCTTGGTCAACAGCTCCTGGATAGCCTTGGGGTCTTTGCCGGCGATCTTCAAACGCAGCACTTCGTCCTTGACGCGTTTGCGCCACAGGTCGTCGAGTGCGGCGGTGCTGGTCAGCCAAGGGGCGTCCTTGCGGTCCACCAGAAGGGATTCCTTCTGGGTGAAGTCGAGTTTGTCGACACCCTTGTTCAGCTCGGCCAAGGCGAAGTCCAGACGCGCTTTGACGCGGTCCAGGTAACGCTTGTAGATGGTGAAGCCGGGCTGCAGGTCGCCGCTCTTGAGGAAGTCGTCGAACTGGGTTTTCCACTTGTCGAACTCAGCGATATCGCTGGCCAGGAAGTAGCTGCGCGACGGATCCAGCAGCTTGAGGTAGCTGTCATAGATGATCACCGAGCGAGCGTCGTCCAGCGGCGGCTTGCTGTAGTGATGACGCTTGAGCAGTTCGACGACGTTAAGGCTCGCAATCACCTCATCGCGATCCGGCTGAAGGTTGTCCCAGCTGTTGGCTGCGAACGTATTGGTCGACATCGACGCGAAGCCGAGACCAATGAAAAGAGCGAGGGCGGTGCTGGGGAACAAATGCTTCATGCTGATTCGACGCGGGGGCAATTGATAACGCATATTAGGCCGTCTTTGAGGGAGCCGGTTCCATATGGTCCGGTCGCATAATGCAAAAAGCCCGGCGATACAGCTACGGGCTCAGTCCAGACTCACTATGGAGGCACTGTGAAAGCATTGCAAGGCGTTGACGGTCATGTGGAGTGGTTGGAAGAACCCAGTCCTACCTGCGATGTAGGGCAAGTTCGCATTCGTGTGGCGGCAGCGGGCCTCAATCGCGCCGATTTATTACAGCGTGCGGGGCTCTATCCACCGCCACCGGGCGCCAGTCACGTGTTGGGCCTTGAGTGTTCCGGGGTGATCAGTGAAGTGGGCGCGGGCTCATCCTGGCAAGTCGGCGACCGCGTCTGCGCGTTGCTCGCCGGTGGCGGCATGGCCGAAGAAGTGGTGGTGGATGCGCGCCACGTATTGCCGGTCCCGGAAGGCCTGTCGCTGATCGAAGCGGCCGCGTTGCCTGAGGTGTACAGCACGGCGTGGCTCAATCTGTTCCAGCTGGCGGGCCTCAAACCCGGTGAAAAAGTGCTGTTGCACGCTGGCGCCAGCGGCGTGGGTTCCGCGGCGATCCAGTTGTGCAAGGCATTTGGCAGCCCGTGCTGGGTCAGTGTCGGCTCGGCGGAGCGCCTGGCCTATTGTGAGGAACTCGGCGCCCAGGGCGGCGTGGTACGGACCGACGGGATCGAAGGGCTACGGGATTTCGGGCCGTTCGATGTGATTCTTGACCCGGTGGGCGGCAACTATGCGGCGCTGGACCTCAAGCTGCTGGCCCTGGATGGGCGTTGGGTATTGATCGGCTTGATGGGCGGTCGTGACGCGCAGTTGGACTTGGCCCAGGTGCTGGGCAAGCGCATTCAATTGTTGGGTTCGACCCTGCGCAGTCGTGACGACTCGTTCAAGGCGGACCTGTTCAGTGATTTGAGCCAACACGTGTGGCCGTTGTTTGTTGAGGGCCGCTTGAGCCCGCAATTGGCCAAGACCTTCTCGATCCAGGACGCTGAGGCGGCGTTTGAAGCGCTGGCGACGAATCAGATTTCCGGGAAGCTGGTGTTGGTGATTGACGAAAGCCTGAGCTGAATGGGGATGCGTTGAACAATGTGGGAGGGGGCTTGCCCCGATAGCGGTGTGTCAGTGAAGAATGTTTCATCTGACAGACCGCCATCGAGGGCAAGCCCCCTCCCGCATTTGATTGCATTTCACTTCAAGAGAGTCAGATCCAATGGTGGATTGGCCAGCCTGCCTGTTCGGCGTGGGCGCGTAGCACCGGGTCAGGGTTAACGACTTGCGCAAACTCCACCTTACTCAGCAACGGCAAATCATTGCGCGAGTCCGAATAGAAATACGCGCCCTCCAATGTTTCCCCTTCTTGCTCCAGCCATTCCAGCAACCGCGTGATCTTGCCTTCACGATACGTCAGGACACCCACGGTACGCCCGCTGTACACGCCATGGCTGACGTCCAGTTCAATCCCCAGCACTTCATCGATGCCGATTCGCGCCGCAATCGGCGTGACCAAGTGCGTGCTCGAGGCGGAGATCACCAGAATCCGGTCGCCATTCGCACGGTGGCGGGCGATGGTCTTGGTGGCGTCGCTGTAGATCAACGGCTCGATCACATCCTCGACCCACGGCGCCACCAAGTGCTCGATTTCTGCCGGTGTGCGGCCGATCATCGGCTCCAGGCTGAAGTCCATGAAGTCTTCCATCTTCAGCTCGCCCCGGCTGTAGGCATCCATCAATTCGTGGTTCTTGCGCATGAACGACTCGGGATCGACCCAGCCCAGCCGGCCCATCTGCTCGCTCCACAGGGTGGCGCAGTCGCCGTGGATGAGGGTGTCGTCCAGATCAAAAATTACCAATGCCATCCGTCATGCTCTCTCAAATAAAACGTTGCATCAGGCTACTTCACACAGGGCACTGGGGTCGATGGAAAGTGCCAGGCGTTGTCCGTCCGGGTGCAGGTCGTCGGCCGAGCGGTTGAGCACGTCGACCACCAGTTCCACGCCGCGCGCTTCGATGCGGTAGCGAATGACGTTGCCCAACAGGCTGTGGCTGCGCACCAGGGCGTCGAGTTCGCCATTGCGGCTCAGCTCGATGGCCTCCGGGCGAATGGCGATACGGCTGTTGATCGGGCGTTGCAGCAGTTGGGTGGCCTTGTCGGCGTCCAGCAGGTTGTAGTTGCCGATAAACCCGGCGGCGAATACATCCACCGGTGCGGTGTAGAGGGTCTCGGCATCGCCGCTTTGCACGATCTTGCCTTGGTTCATCAGGAAGATCCGGTCGGACATGGTCAGGGCTTCTTCCTGATCGTGGGTCACGAAGATGGTGGTCAGGCCCAGTTCGCGCTGGATCTGGCGGATCTGTTCGCGCAGGTGCTTGCGGATCCGTGCATCCAGCGCCGACAGCGGCTCATCCAGCAGCAACAGGCGCGGGCGGGTCACCAGGGAGCGTGCCAGGGCCACGCGCTGGCACTGGCCGCCGGACATCTGGTGCGGGTAGCGGCCGGCGAGGTCATTGAGTTCGACCAGTTGCAGCACTTCCTGCACGCGCTTGTGGCTGTCGTCGGCGTTGACCTTTTGCATGCGCAGACCAAAGGCGACGTTCTGTTCCACGGTCATGTTGGGAAACAGCGCATAACTCTGGAACACCATGCCGATATGGCGTTTCTGCGGGCTCAGCGGGACGATGTCCTGGCCGTCGAGCAGGATTTGCCCGCTGTCGACCGAAGTCAGCCCGGCGATGCAGCGCAGCAGCGTGGACTTGCCGCAACCGGACGGGCCGAGCAAGGTGACGAATTCGCCCTTGGCGATCTCGCAGTTGATATCACTGAACACCGGGGTGCCGGCGTAGCCTTTTTGCAGGTGTTGGACGCTGACGAAGCTCATTGGCTTTTGTCCTTGTTCAAGATATTGGCGGCCCAGGTCAGCACCAGCACAAAGAAGAAATAAGAAATCACGACGGCGCTGGTGAAGTGGCCGCTGCTGTTGCGCATGTTGTTCAGGTACACCTGCAGGGTTTCGTAGCGGGTACCCACCAGGATGTTGGCGAACACGAACTCGCCGAACAGGAACGAGAACGACAGCAACAGCGCCACCATCAGGCCTTTGCGCAGGTTCGGCAGCACCACCAGGATCGCCGCCTGCCAGGTACTGGCACCGAGCAGTTGCGAGGCGTCCATCAGGTCGCGCAGGTTGATCGCCTGCAGGTTGTTGGTGATCGCCCGGTACATGAACGGCAGTGCGACGGTGAAGTAACAGCCGATCAGGATCCACGGCGTGCCGACCATCGCCATCGGCCCGGAGCCATACAGTTGCAGCAAGCCCACCGACGACACCACCGGCGGCACCGCGAAGGGCAGCAGGATGAGGATGTTCATCAGCGCGTCGAGCCGGGGGAAGTGGTAATGCACCACGAACAGCAGCGGCAAAATCAACACTACCGAGAGGATCAGCGCACCCACGCACACCAGCAATGACTGCCCGAAGGCCATCAGGAAGCGCGGGTCGCTCCACAGCTGCACGTACCATTTCACGGTGAAACCGGCGGGCAGGATCGTCGCTGACCAACTGCTGGCAATGGAATAGACAAAGGTGCCGATCAGCGGCAACACCAGGATCGTAAACAGCAGGTACACCACCACGCGGTGGTAGAGGGAGGCCGGGCCGGCTTCAGCGCGAGACATGGTAGCTCCTCTTGAGCAGCAGTTGATGGACCACGGTGACCACGGTCATCAACGCCACCAGCACCACGGCCAGGGCGCTGGCCAGGTTCGGGTCGAGCGACACATCACCGGACACCAGCCCGGCAATGCGGATCGGCAACACGTTGAAGTTGCCGGTGGTCAAGGCGTAGACGGTGGCATAGGCGCCGAGGGCATTGGCCAGCAGGATCACGAAGGTACCGAGCAGGGCGGGGGTGAGCACCGGCAGGCCGATATGCCGCCAGAACTGCCAGCCGTTGGCACCCAGCAGGGACGCCGACTCACGCCAGTCTTCGCGCAGCGCGTCGAAGGCCGGGTACAGCAGCAGCACGCCCAATGGAATCTGGAAGTAGGTGTAAAGGATGATCAACCCGGTCTTGGAGTAGAGGTTGAAGTCCTGGATGATCCCCGCCTGCTTGAGCATGAGGGTGATGCTGCCGTTGAACCCCAGCAGGATGATGAACGCAAAGGCCAGGGGCACACCGGCAAAGTTGCTGGTCATGTTGGCGAAGGCGGTGACGAAATTGCGCAGCGGCGAATCCACCCGGCGCAGGGAGTAACTGCCCAGGGTGGCGATGATGATGCCGAAGACACTCGAGTAGAAACTGATCTCGAGGCTGAACTGGATCGCTTGCAGGTAGAACTTCGAGCTGAAGATCCGCGTGAAGTTTTCCAGGCCCCAGCCGGCTTCCTCGGTCTGCAGGCTGTTGATCAGTACCCACACCAACGGGGCGATTTCGAACACGATAAAGAACAGTGCGAAAGGCACCAGGCACAGCAGTGCCAGCCATTTACCACGGATCATTTCAACAGCTCCCGGCACACAGGTTTGTCGTGGGGCGCGCCCAGCAGTTCGCAGACGGTGCCGCACAGCTCGGTCTGTTTCGGCGCAGCGTGGGTGTCCAGGCTGAAGGCATCGCCGAGCACAAACAGCGGCACTTCGCGTTCTTCCGGCAGCAGGCCATTGTGGGAGCGGTCGTTGTTCATGCCGTGGTCGGCGGTCACCAGCACTTGGTAACCGGCGTCGAGCCAGGCTTGCAGGTAATCGGCCAGGATGATGTCGGCCGAGCGTGCGCTGTTGCGGTATTGCGCCGTATCGAGGCCGTGCTTGTGGCCGGCGTCGTCGATGTTCATCGGGTGCACCACCAGGAAGTTCGGCGCGTGCTTGAGGCGCAGGCTTTCGGCGTCGGCAAACAGGTGGGAATCCGGGTAGTGGTCATTCCAGTAGAAATGCCCGTGCTGGATCGCCAGCGCCGTGTCGTCGGTGTGACGGTCGCGGGCGGCGAGAAAGGGCGTGCGGTTATACAACTCGCTGACCCAATGGTAGGCCGCCGCTGCCGTGGTAAGGCCGGCGTCGGTGGCGTAATGGAAGATGCTGCGCTGGTTGGACAGGCGCGAGACGTTGTTGTGGACGATGCCGCTCTGGATGGGAGGCACGCCGGTCAGGATGCACTCATACAGCGGGCGGGACAGGGCGGGCAGTTCACATTCCAGTTTGTAGAGGGCTGCGCGTCCTGCGCCGACATAGGCCTGCAAGTGCCCCATGGCGTGTCGGGCAACCTCGAAGTTCAGGCCGTCGAGCACGACTAGGATGACATTGTGCTTCATGGGGGCTGGCGCTCCGCAACGATGGACTTGACTCAATATTCCTGGAGCATCTGGGTTCAAGTGTGGGAGGGGGCTTGCCCCCGATAGCGACGTGTCAGTTTGAATATCTGTGACTGATCCATCGCCATCGGGGGCAAGCCCCCTCCCACATTGGATCTCCAGTGGAGCTCCAATGTGGGTAACCGGCTTACTTCATCTCTACGATGACTTGCTCGTTCCACAGCTGCGGCAGCTTCTTGGACGTCGCTTCCCACGCATCGGCATCCTTGATCGGCTGCGGGTTGGCCTTGGTGTACTGCTCGCCCGGGATCAGGTTCTTGGCGATGTCGGCCGGCAGTTTCAGGTCGGTTTCAGCGCGGATCGGACGTGCATTGCCTTTCGCCAGGTTGAGCTGGCCGGCATCGCTGAAGATGTACTCGCGGGTCAGCTTGGCGGCGTTCGGGTGCTTGGCGTATTTGTTGATGATAGTGGTGTAGCCGGATTTAACCGAGCCGTCCGATGGGATCAACACCACGTAGTCATCCGGGTTGGCCATCTTGGCCTTGTAGCTCAGGCCGTTGAAGTCCCAGACCACGCCCACTTCGACTTCGCCTTTCTCCATGGTGGCGATGGTCGGGTTGGACAGCGAGAGACGGCCTTGCTGGGCGATCTTGGTGAAGAATTGCAGGCCGGGGGCGATGTTCTTTTCGTCGCCTTTGTTGGCGATGGCGGCTGCCAGTACACCGTTGGCCGCTTGTGCCGCGGTGCTTACGTCACCAATGGAGACCTTGTACTTGCCGCTCTGCAGGTCAGCCCAGCTTGTAGGTACTTCAGAGCCGTGCAGCAGCTTCTTGTTGACGATAAACGCGATGGTGCCGGTGTAGGCCAATGCCCAGTGACCGTCTTTGTCTTTAGCCCAATCCGGCACCTGGGCCCAGGTGGACGGTTTGTACGGTTGGGTGACTTCCTGCTTCACCGCGATTGGACCGAACGCCGCGCCGACGTCGCCGATGTCGGCGCTGGCGTTGTCTTTCTCGGCCTTGAACTTGGCGATTTCCTGGGCCGAGCTCATGTCGGTGTCGATGTGCTTGAGGCCGTATTTCGACGCCAGGTCTTCCCAGGTGCCTTTCCAGTTGGCCCAGTCATCGGGCATGCCGACGCTGTTTACAGCGCCTTCTGCCTTAGCGGCAGCTTCCAGGGTTTTTAGATCGGTATCAGCGGCCATGGCGGCGGTGCACATGGCAATGGTCGAGCCTAACAGTGATGCCAGGAAAAGCTGTTTCATCCGAAGCTCCTTTGGGCGTTTTCAACGCGGCGTTTGTTTCGACGGTGTTGTTGGTCTAGGTCAGAGCAATACCTGAGCCAATCTAGACGCGATGGATGACAGTTTCATGTCGATGTCGTTTTCAAAGCGCTGATGTCGCTGCGCGCTGACTTAGCGTAGACCATGCCCAAGTGCCCGTAGGGATTGGACTTGGCCGATGTATTGCAGGGTGTGCTGTGGAAGATGTACACGGACTGTCATCTGTCGGTCATCTGTAATGCCTAGGCTGGCACGCAGTAAGGCAAGCCCGATTACGGAGCGGTTTGTGCACCTCATCGGTGCTGGTCTAGTCCAGATAGGTAACGTTGATGCGAGATGAGGCAATCAAGGCGGTGACCTCCATTGGCCTGGCGCTGCAAGAGCAGATTGACCACGGCCTGTTGCCGCCTGCCAGCAAACTGCCCGCCGAGCGCAAGCTCAGCGAGTTGTTTGGTACCACTCGGATCACGGTGCGGGAAGCCTTGTTACAACTTGAGGCCCAAGGCCAGATCTATCGCGAGGAGCGGCGCGGCTGGTTTGTCTCGCCGCCGCGACTGGCCTACAACCTGATGCAGCGCAGCCATTTTCACGCGATGGTCAGCGATCAGGGGCGCGTGGCGTCCACCGAAGTGATCTCTGCACGGCTGCAACCGGCTTCGGCGGCGGTGTGTGCGTGGTTGCAGCTGCCGGCGCTGTCCAGCGTGATCCAGATTTGTCGGGGCCGGCGGATTGATGGGCGCTTGGTGTTGTATGTGGAGCACTACCTGAACCCGCAGTATTTTCCGGGGATTCTGGACTGCGATTTGAATCAGTCGATGACCGAACTGTATGCGCGCAAGTACGACCTGCACTACGGGCGCGTACGCTTTGAAATCGTGCCGACGTCACTGCCGGTCGAAGCCGCCGCCGCATTACGCGTGTCGGTGGGCAGCCCAGGCTTGCGGATCGCCCGGGTCAACTATGACCAGCACCAGCGTTTGATCGACTGCGACCTGGAGTTCTGGCGGCACGATGCCATCCACGTCGGCGTGGATGTGGTCTGAGACATGTAGTGAGCGGGCTTGCCCCGCGCTGGGTGGCGAAGCCGCCCCAACCGAGCCCCCTTCAGTGTGTCAGGTACACCGCGGTGTCGGGTTTTGGGGCGGCTTCGCCACCCAGCGCGGGGCAAGCCCGCTCACTACAACAATCTTATTCAGATGTTAGGGTGTGAGCGCCTTGATCACCTGGTCCACATTGGTTTCCAGCTCGGTCACCGGCTCCGCACCGTCGACATTCAGCACCAGCAACTGCGAACCGCCGGCTGCAACCGCGGCCTTGACCGCCTCATTCGGCTGGCGATGATGCAGCACCACCGCGACGTCGTTGTCCTTCAACTCGGCACTGAGTGCCTGCAACGCCTCGGGTGTCCAATCGGCGTCAGGCCGTGCGTCGGTGCTGAGCACTTCCAGGTTTAAACCGCTGACCAGGTACGCGAAGTGATCACTCAAGCTAACCACGCTCAGGTTATCCGCCTTGGCCAGTCGCGCTTCGCTGTCGGCGGTGAGCTTGAGCAGGCGTTGCTTGAGGGCGGCGAGGTTGGCGTCGATCTTCGGCTTGGCGGTGGGCGCCAGGCGGCTCAGGTCGGCGGCCAGCACATCGGCCATGCGGCCCATATTGTTGCTCGACTGCCACGGCTGGCTGTTCAGGCCATCGGTGACGCCTGGCTGCACCGCGATGCCCGGCAAACCGCCATCCACCGGGCGGGCGGCGTCGACTTCAACGATGCGGATATTGCTGCGTCGCGCCACTGGGTACAGCGGGTCATCGGCCCACAGCGAGCGCAGGCCGATGGCGGCGTCGGCGTCCAGCGCCAACGTGCTCAGGGCCTGCGCGCCGCGGCCGGTGAAGTAGGACACCTGGCGCGAACCGGGCAAGTTGGCCGGAGCGGCTCGCTCCAATTGCACGTCGGTGCCTTTGAGCAGCACCTCGGCCAGGCCGTAGGTGATCGGCAGCGAGGCAAGGACCTTCACCGGTTTTACAGACTTGGCCTTGCTCAGGGCGGCGTGACCCAGGCCGGGATGGATTTTGAGGGTCTTGGGTTCTGCACCGTCGACAGCCAGTGCCGAAGTGCTGATCAAACAAGCGATGGCCAGGGCCAATGGACGAAAGACAGGGCGCATTATCCAAGATTCCCTTTGAGGCTGGGCACGGTGCCGCGCGCGATGGCGGCCAGGGCGAAGGCGATACCGGCAACCAGAATGATCGCGGCGCCGGATGGGATCGGCAGGTCGAAGATGATCGGCAGCAGGATCCCGCACAGTGTGCTGACGGTGGCAATCACCACCGAGACCCAGAAGAACCCTTTGAGCGACTGGCTCAGCAGGCGCGCCGCTGCGGCCGGAATCACCAACAGCGCGCCTACCAGGATCGCGCCGATCACCTTGACCGCCGCCACGGTGATCAGCGTCACCAGGATCACGAACAGGTAATCCAGGGTCTTGACCGCCACGCCGCGCACTGCCGCCAGTTGCGGGTTGAAGCTGGCGAGCATGATGCGGTTGTACAAGGGCAACGCCAGGGCCATCACCAGCGCGCCGACAATTGCCAGCACCGCCAGATCGTTGCCATTGACCGTCAGCACTGAGCCAAACAGCACGTTTTCCAGGATATGCACGTTGATCTTGCCGGCCAGGATCAGCAACAGGCTCGCCCCCAATGCCAGCGACACCGACAGGAACACGCCGATCAAGGTATCCGGCGCCAGGCCCGTGCGGTTGCGCAGGTAGTTGAGCAGGATGCCGAACAACAGGCAGTAGCCGAACAGGCTGCCGTAGGGCCCGGTGTAGGGTTCGCCGAGCAGAATGCCCACGGCGACCCCGGTCAGCGCGGCGTGGCCGACCGCTTCGGAGAAAAACGCGAAGCGCTTGACCACCACCAGCGTGCCCAGGCCGCCCAGCACCGGGCCGATCAGCAGACCGGCGAGCAGGGCGTTGACCACAAAACCGTAGGCCAGTGCCTCCGGCAAATAGCCGGAAGAGGCCCAGCCCTGGACCATCAAGCGAAAGGCTTCATAACTCATTGCGCCGGGCTCCGAGGGTGGGTGGAGAACAGGGTCAGCAGGCGGTCCGGGGTCAGCGCCTCCTTGGGCGTGGCGTCGAACAGCACACGGCGGTTGAGACCGGTGACGCGGTCGGCCAGGCGGCCCACGGCTTCCAGGTCGTGCTCGATCCACAGCACGGTGATCCCGGCCAGGCGCCAATCATTGAGCAGGCGTTCGAACACCTGGATACCGGCTTCGTCGAGGGCCGACATCGGCTCATCCAGCACCAGCAATTGCGGCGCCGGGATCAGCCCCTGGGCCAGCAACACGCGCTGGCGCTCACCGCCAGATAACGCCCCCATGCGGCGCGTGCGTTTGTCCTGCATGCCGATTCGCTCCAGCGCCTCGCCAATAGCACCGGCGTACTGCTTGGACAGGCCTAGAAACGCCGGGCGTCGCTGGCACATGGCAGCCATGAAGTCATCGACGGTCATCGGCAGTCCCCGATCGAACTCCAAGGCCTGGGGCACATAACCGATGGTGCCGGGCGTGGTCGGCCAGTGCAGGCTCAACGTGCCCTGATGCGGGGTTTGCCCCAGCAATGTCTTGATCAGCGAGCTTTTCCCGCCGCCGTTCGGCCCGACCAGCGCATGGATGCTGCCCGGCTGTACCTGGAAACTCACGTCATTCAGGATCGCGGTGCGACCCAAGGTCAGGGAGACCTTATCGAACTCAATCGTCGGGCCGACGCTGACCGCCTTCAGTTGTTCCACCGCCGTCATGCGCCCGACTCCTGAATCGCCCGCACCACGGTATTGAGGTTGCCGGTCATTTCCACTTCGTACTTCTCGGCGCTGTATTCGCCGTAGGAAATATGCGACAGCGGGTACAGCTTGACCCCGGATTCACGCTGGATGGTGTCGACGTAGGTGGACGGGAAGTCCATCTCCGAGAAGATCACCTTCACGTCCAGGGCCCGCAGTTCATCGATGGTTTTCTTCAACTGGCTGGGGCTGGGCTCGATGCCGTGGGCCGGTTCGACCACGGCGGTGACTTCCAGGCCGAATTCGCGCAGCAGGTAGTCGTAGGCGGCGTGTACGGTGGCCACGCGCAGGTCGGGGTTGGGGGCGTTGGTCAACTTGGCCAGGGCATCGGCGCGCATCTGGCGCAGGCGCTTGCCGTAGGCGCGGGCGTTCTGGGTGTAGGCCTTGGCGTTGTCCGGGTCGAGCTTGCCCAGTTCGCGGGCGATGTTGTTGACCTGGGCAATCGACGCACTGATCGACAGGAAGGTATGCGGGTTGACCACCTTGCCCGCACCGCGTGCGGCATTGCCGGTAGCGGCCAGCAGCGGCACGTTGGCGTTGGCCTCGACCACCGGGATGTCCGGGCGTTCGCTGGTGGCGATCATGCGGTCGGCGAAGTCATCATGGCCGACGCCGTTGAGCACGATGACGTCCAGGGTGCCGATGCGCTTGATGTCTTCGGCGCGTGGCTCGTAGGCATGGGGGTTGAAACCGGCCGGAATCAGCGGCACCACCTCGGCTTTGTCGCCGACGATATTGGCCACGTAGCTGTAATAAGGGTGCAGGGTGATGCCGATTCGCAGGCGTTTACTCGCTTCGGCATTGGCGAGCGGGGCGAGCATCAGGCTGAACAGGCCAACCAGCAACAGGCGCAACAGGGGGGATGAAGTAGACATGGGCAATCGGTCTTCTCGTTCAGTGGCGGTGCTGGCGAGTGACGCCGGCATCGAATTGCGCGACCACCTGCTGCCAGCCGGCTGCGATCAGCGCCTGGTCAGAGAGGTCGGAAGGGGCGGCGAGGTTGGCTTGGCGGTTGAGCCAGATATCCGGCTCGGCACCGTGCACGCGCATCAGCAGCGAGCCGCTGGTACCCGGCGCCTGGCTCAAGCCCAGGTAGGCCGAGGGGGCTAGCAATTGCCAACGATGATCACCACGGCTGACCGAGCTGGCGTCCTGGGCAAACGGCGCGAAGCCTTCTTCGGCCAATTGCGCCGGGCTGGGTAGCGCGCTTTGCTCTTGCTGCAACAGCTGGATCTCATCCAGGGTCACCCGCAGGTCGGCGTAGATGCCTTGCTCGGCGGCGCTCAGGTCGCGGCGGGCGTCCAATTGATGGCTGGGGACGGCCGCCACTTCCTGGGATTCACCGTGCAGCGCGATCACCGAACCCGCCACCGCCAGGATGATCAGGCACAACAACAGCACGTAGAGGGTTTCGTGACCGGCACCGGCGGGGCGTACAACCTGTGTGGTACTCATTGTGGCTGGATATCCGCTTGGTCGATTTCCACCACGTGGCCGGGGCCTGCATCAAACAACACATAGAACTCGGCGGACGGCTTCTTGAAGGTCAGCGTGGAGTCCTCGCCAAGCTTGCCGGGCAGCAGGATGGTTTCGTCGTAGCCGATCACATCCAGGGTCACGCCGGGCGCGCCGCTGCCGTCGGAGAAACCGCCTTTGCACTGGATCTGCTCGCCGGGGATTTCCTTGCACTCGCACATCGGGTTGTGGGCCAGGGCGACGGTACTGAAACCGGCGCTCAGCAACAGCACGCCGCAGGCGCGGGTCAGGCGCATCAAAGTCATGGTTTAACTCCTTGCTTGTTCAGCCAGGCAATAGTGGCAGGCGAGGCCTGGCTCAACGGGATGGAACCCTGGTGCATGCTGCCGTCCCAGCCTTCCATGGTGATCCAGACTTCAGCATCGGCTGGCGTGCGTTCCGGAATCGGCAGGGCGGCGCCCATGCGGTACGGCGTGCCGAAGAAGATCACCCCAGCGGCCCGCAGGCTGCGCGGTTTGCCGATACGCAGGTAGGTGGCCTTGACCTGGTTGGCGCAGGTGTCGCACAGGGATGCGTTGAAAAACTTCATCGGGCCGGCCGGGTCGGGGCTCGGGCCTTCATTGCGAAATTCCGCGAGGGTCAGGCTCCAGGGCCCGACCTGCACCTCGCCGGCCACGCGCTCGCCGATGCCGGCATCGCCGCGAAACAGCGCCGCATCGGCGAAGTACTTGGGCATGAAGCCCAGGGGCACCAGCAACAACAGCACATTGATATGGAAGCGCCATTTCAGCCAGAAGGCGCGCAACGGCGACGGCGGTACAGCAGCGACCTTGCTCATCGGTGGACCTCCGAGGTTTCAGCCTGCATGGCCGGGATGGCCACGGGCTTGTGTTGGGCCTTGGCTTCACGCTTGAGCGCATTGAGCGTTGCCAGGGCGGTGCGCTTGGTCCAGATCAGCAGGCCACTCAACACCATCATGCTCAGTACCAGGCCAAAAAATGCCCAGATCAGCTTGATCCACAGGCCACCGAAGTCGCCGGTGTGCAGGGGGCGCATGGATTCGGTGACGAACTCCAGGGTGGTGCGGTCGGAGAGCAGGTGCGAGACGGCGATTTCACCGTTATAGGGGTTCAGTTGCGCGGTCTGGAACATCAGCGGGTACCAACCGCGCCCGCCAATCTGCAGATGGCTGTAAGCGTTGAGCGGTAGGAACGCGAACGTTGCGTCCAGGCCCGGAATGCGTTGGGTCGCGATCTTGATGGCGTCGTCGAGCGGGATCATGGGCGCCGGTACGCCAGGGGCGGAAGTCGGCACTTTCTCGCGGGCAATCACCGGGACAATCGGCTCGCTGGAGATGGAGATCTGGTTGTCCCCCAGGAATGCCTGGATCAGGAACCAGGTGCCGGTAATCGAGATAACCGCGATAAACCAGATCGACCAGATGCCGCTCAGGCGGTGGAAGTCGCCCCAGAAGATCCGCGCTCCGTGGCGGATACGCAGGGTCGGCCGGAAAAAACCTTTCCAGAACCGCTTGTACACCACCAGCCCGGTGACCAGTGACGCCAACAACGGCAAGCCGAGGAAGGACACCAGGTACCAGCCCCAGCTATAGCCGTTGGTAAACGGCACCAGCCACCAGCCGTGCAGTGCGCGCGTGAATTGCTGGAAGTTGAATGCCGGGCTGATGCCCTGGATCGCGCCGGTGTAGGGGTTGGCGTATGCCTCGACCGAACGCCCGTCGGGGTAGCTCAGGCCGACGCTGAGTGCAAAGTGCGATTCGTCGGGGCGGATGATCGAGCGGACGATCACCTGGGGCTCGTCACGCTTGATCGCGGCGATCACCTGGTCAAAGCTCAGCGGTTCGGCGTCATCCGACGGTTTGCTCGCACGGATATCCGGGTTGGCCAGCCAGACGATCTCCTGGCTGACCACCGCCAGGGTGCCGGTGACGCAGACGATCAGTACAAAGAACCAGATGGGCAATGCCAGCCAGCTATGCACGAGAAACCAGAGTTTGGAGCGCGACTTCTTCGACATGTGAATGAGGGTCTTGATCGGAGGGGGGCAGTGAAGGCCCGAAAAAGGCCAGTCGTAGCTTTTGCTGACGCGACAGGCTGTATCTAAGTTAAGACGGATGAGAATGAGAAATCCCTAAGGCGTATATGAAAGAAAATGTTTCAGGTTCACATTCAGGGCGCTTTAACGCCTCGATCGAACACGAAACATGTTCCAAGCCATCACCCTGGCGGCATTGATGGGGCGGGGCGGCTGCGTAGGATGGGCGCATGCCGTTGAGCGAGCGCCTACAAAAGTGAGCCCAGGAACATGACTGCCAGAACCCTCTACGACAAACACATCGATTCCCACACAGTGTGTGCCCTGGATGACCAGGGCCATGTCCTGCTTTATATAGATCGCCAGGTGATCAACGAGTACACCAGCCCCCAGGCCTTCAGCGGCTTGCGTGAGGCCGGGCGCAACGTTTGGCGCCCGGGCACGGCGCTGGCGGTGGTCGACCATGTGAACCCGACTACGCCCAAGCGCATCGCGGCGATGCCGGATGCCGGCGGCGCGCGGCAAGTGTCTTACCTGGCGGAGAATTGCCGCGACTTCGGCATCGAACTGCTGGACATCCTCGACAAGCGCCAAGGCATCGAACACGTGGTCGCCCCGGAACAGGGCTTTATCCTGCCGGGCATGGTGATTGCCGCCGGCGACAGCCACACCACCACGTACGGCGCCCTGGGGGCCTTCGGTTTTGGCATCGGTACCTCGGAAATCGAACACCTGCTGGCTTCCCAGACCCTGGTCTACAAACGCCTGAAAACCATGCGCGTGAGCGTATACGGCGACCTGGCGCCAGGCCTGACGTCCAAGGACGTGATCATGGCGCTGATCGGCAAGATCGGCGCCTCGGGTGCCACCGGTTATGCCATTGAGTTTTGCGGCGCCACTGTCGATGCGCTGAGCGTCGAGGCGCGCATGACCCTCTGCAACATGGCGGTGGAAGCCGGGGCGCGCGGCGCGTTCATGGCGCCGGACGAAAAAGTCTTCGCCTACCTCAAGGGCAAGCCGCGCGCGCCACACGGCGCGCTGTGGGAGCAGGCGCTGGTGGGCTGGCGCTTGCTGCACTCGGATGCCAACGCGGTCTTCGACCATGAGGTGCAACTCGATGTCGCCACCCTGGAACCCATGGTCACCTGGGGCACCAGCCCCGACCAAGTCGCCCCCATCGGCGCCCGCGTGCCCGACCCGCAGGAGGTCAGCGACCTGATCCTGCGCCAGGACATGCGCCGCGCCCTCAGCTACATGGGCCTGGAAGCCGGCATGCCGTTGAGCGATATCGTCATCAGCCATGCGTTTATCGGCTCCTGCACCAACGCCCGCATCGAAGACCTGCGCGACGCCGCCCGCGTGGTGCGCGGCAAGCAGGTGGCCGAGCACGTACGGGCGATGATCGTGCCGGGCTCCACTGAAGTGCGTGACCAGGCTGAAGCCGAAGGGTTGGCAGCGATTTTTATCGACGCCGGCTTTGAATGGCGCCAGTCCGGCTGCTCGATGTGCCTGGCGATGAACGACGATGTGCTGGCCCCCGGCGATCGCTGCGCCTCCAGCACCAACCGCAACTTCGAAGGCCGCCAGGGCGCGGGCGCACGCACCCACCTGATGAGCCCGGCGATGGTTGCCGCTGCCGCCATTACCGGCCGCCTCACAGATGTCCGCCACTTTGGAGCACGCCCATGAGCTTGCAACCCTTCACTCTGGTCACCTGCAAGGCCGCGCCGATGCTGGCGGCCAATATCGACACCGATGTGATCATGCCCAAGCAGTTCCTCAAGGGCATTGACCGCAATGGCCTGGATCGGGGGCTGTTCTTCGACCTGCGCTTCCTACCGTCCGGCGAGCCCAACCCCGAGTTCGTGCTGAACCAGCCGGCCTGGCAGGGCGCACGTTTCATGGTGGTAGGGCCGAACTTCGGTTGCGGCTCCAGCCGTGAGCATGCGGTGTGGGGGCTGAAGCAAATGGGCATCCGCGCCTTGATCGGCAGCAGCTTTGCCGGGATCTTCTATGACAATTGCCAGCGTAACGGGGTGCTGTTGATCACCCTGGACGAGGCGGTGTTGCAGTCGTTGGGCAAGACTGTCAGCCAGGCGGAACAGGCGCAGATCAGTATCGACCTTGAAGTCCAGCAGATCCGCTTGGCGGATGGCCAGGTGATCCCGTTCCAGATCGATACCCTGCGCAAGACGGCGTTGTTGCTTGGCCTGGATGCCATCGGCAGTACGTTACAACGCAGCGAGCAAATCAAAGCGTTCGAACAACGCCACCTGCAAGCCAATCCCTGGCTCAACTGACACACTTAAATCCAAATGTGGGAGGGGGCTTGCCCCCGATGGCGGTGGGTCAGTCAACTTTTGAGTGACTGACACCCTGCAATCGGGGGCAAGCCCCCTCCCACATTTTTGATTGGGTTTGTGACCTCAGATTGAGAGCCCCTTGAAGTGCGCCTGCAAGAATTCCACGCAGGCGCGTAGCTTCCCGGAATAGGCAAGCCGTGTCGGGTACACCGCCCACACGTTGGCGCTCTGGGTATAACCGTGCAGCACCTGCACCAGCTGGCCTTGCTCCAGCAGCGGCTTTACATCCCACATCGAACGCAATAACACCCCGCGCCCATCCAACGCCCACTGCAACACAATTTCGCCATTGTTCGACGACAGCGGCCCCCGCACGCGCACGCTTTCCTGGGCGCCGTCGTGTTCCAGGTTCCAGATGCCAAACGCGTTGTCGCGCTCCTTGAGGACCAGGCAGTCGTGCTGCTCCAGGTCGCTCAATTGGTGCGGTGTGCCGCGTCGTTGCAGATACGCCGGGGCGGCGCATAGCACGCGACGGTTGCTCACCAGTCGACGGCCGATGTGCTGGCCGGGGATGTCGTCGCCCACGCGGATCTCCAGGTCGAAACCTTCGCTGACGATATCGACCACACGGTCGAGCAGGTCCAGGCGGATCTCCAGGTCCGGGTACTGCTCGGCCAGCAACGACAGGGCAGGCGCCACATGGTTGCGGCCAAAGCCGAACGTGCTGCAGATATGCAGGCGGCCACGCGGGCTGTCATGCGCGTCGCTGAGTTCATCGGAAAGTTGCTGGAAGTCTTCCAGGATGCGCACGGCCCAGCGCTGCACCCGTTCACCGTCTTCGGTCAGGGCGATGCGCCGGCTGGTGCGGTGCAGCAGGCGGGTGGCCAGGGTGGTTTCAAGGATCTGAATGCGCTTGCTGACATACGCAGGCGATAACCCGAGCTCATCAGCTGCCGCAGCGAAGCCGGCCTTGCGGATCACGGTCAGGAACACCCGCAGGTCTTCAGGTAGGGGCACGGTATCTTTCTTATTCGTCATCAGAAACAAGCGTGGCGGCATGAGCCGCCAGAATAGCATCGCGCTGGCCACGGCTCAGCGCAGGAAGCTCAGGACTTCGCCCAGCAACAACTCTGGGGCTTCTTCGGCGATGTAATGGCCGGCCGGCAAGGCCTTGCCGCGCACATCAGTGGCGACTTTCTGCCATTCCTTGAGCGGCTCGAAACAGCGGCCGACGGTGCCTTCGGCGCCCCACATCACCAGCAGCGGCAGGTTCAGGTGATGGCCGGCGTCGATGTCCGCCTGGTCGTGCTCAAGGTCGATACCGGCAGCGGCACGGTAGTCTTCGCAGATGCCGGTGGCGGTGCCCGGCAGTTTCAGGCAACGCAGGTATTCGGCGAAGGCTTCATCGGTGAACGGCTTGAGCCCGGCACTGCGGCTGCCCATTACGCTGCGCAGGTACAGCTGCGGGTTGCTCTCGATCAAGGCCTCCGGCAGCGGCGCCGGGCGGATCAGGAAGAACCAGTGCCAGTAGGCGCGGGCGAAGGCTTCGTCGGTTTGCGCATACATCGAGAGGGTGGGGGCGATATCCAACAGCACCATACGTTGCACGGCGGCCGCATGGTCCAGGGCCAGGCGATGGGCCACGCGGGCGCCACGGTCGTGGGCCAGCACCGAGAACTGTTCGAAGCCAAGGGCTTTCATCAGCTCCACGCTGTCGCGGGCCATTTCCCGTTTCGAATAGTTGGAGTGATCGTCGTTGGCGGGCGGTTTGCTGCTGTCGCCATAGCCGCGCAGGTCGGCAGCCACTACCGTGAAGTGTTCAGCCAGTTGCTCGGCGACTTTGTGCCAGATGACGTGGGTTTGCGGGTGCCCGTGCAACAGGAGCAGGCCGGGACCTGTACCGCCTGTGCGGTAACTGATGCTGACGCCGTTGACGTGGCACTGGTCTTTCTGGAATCCGGCGAACATGGAATGGCTCCTTGTGATGAGTGCTTGCATCCTGGAATCACGCGGCGTTCGGGGCAAGGGCGAAAGCGTGGAGGGGGTGTTCATGAAGTGTGTAGGCGCGGTGAGTGACGACTCGATCTTTCCAGCAATGGAGGTCACCTGTGGGAGCGGCGGTGCGTCGCTCCCACCGTTAATGTGTGTGGTGTGCAGCCGATCTCAGCTTTGCTTGAACCTCTCCATGGCTCGCTATCGTTCTCCTTGACGGTGGTGGCGGAGGGACGGCTTTTTCACTATAGGCCACGTATTGCGCGGCCTATAGGCAACCGACGCGGTGCTCTCCAAGCACTGGGAACGGGTCAGCGGTGTGGAGTGGGCTCCAGCAGTTGGGCGCCCGGACCGCACTCACCGAGCTTGTCGCCCTGATTGCGCAACGGACACGCCTCCATCGACAAGCACCCACAGCCAATACAGCCATTGAGTGTGTCGCGCAGCAGCGTCAGCTTGTTGATGCGCTCATCCAGGTCTTCCCGCCATAGCGCCGATAAGCGTTCCCAATCCCGGGCGTTGGGTGTGCGCCCCTCCGGCAACGCCTGCAACGCTTCGCCAATCGTTGCCAGCGGAATCCCCAGGCGCTGGGCGATCTTGATCACCACCACGCGCCGCAACACATCCCGTGGATAACGCCGTTGGTTACCGGCATTGCGATTACTCTTGATCAGCCCCTTGGTCTCGTAGAAATGCAACGCCGTGACGGCCACACCACTGCGGGCGGCGAGTTGGCCGACGGTGAGTTCCTTGTTAAGCATGAAAAACTCCCAAACAACGCTTGACCTTGACTTAACTAGAGGTTTTACCCTGCGTGGCATCGAATCGCAAGATTCTGCCTACAGAGAAAGGGGAGTGTTCATGCAGGTATCAGAGAAGAATCGCAGCTTCACTCAATTGATCGAATTTCAGATCGAGCCCCGGCAACAAAGGGCGCTGGTGGCGGCCCTGTCCACCCAAAGCGAGCGCCTGGCCCAGGGCCATGGCGGCTTTATCAATGCGAGTGTGCAGGTCAGCGACGACGGGCGCCGGGTGCTCAATTACTTGCAATGGCGCTCGCGCGAGGACGGCGAGGCGGCCTTCAAATGCTTTGAGCATGGCGAAGAAGATTTCTGGACGTTGATTCGCGCCCACCAGGCCACGGCCGTGACCTTTGGTTCGTTCCAGGTGCTGCGCAGTTTCGAGCGCAGCCATGACAACGCGCTGCATTGCCGCCTAAATGGATAGATGCAACATGCGTTCGCCCTGCACGTTTTCGCCGGGGCGGCGCTTGTTCACCGCCAGCTCGCCGATCTTGATCAGGCGCGTGCGCGTGACGTTGCGGCTCAAGCCCAGCAGGTTAGCGGTGTGTACTTGGTTGTAATGGCTGAAACGATAAGCGGCGCGTAGCAGGGCATCCTCGACTTTTTCATGCAGGGCGCCGGCCTGTTCCTCGAAGAGCTTTTGGAACGCGCGCGCCAGCAAGGCTTCGGCGCTGTTGTCGGTGCCGTGCTGGCTGTCGTCCTGGCGCTCGATGCGCATGTTCGACAGGCGCAAATCGTCGCGTTCGATCACGCCGTTGCGGCAGATCAACAGCGTGTGGTGGATCACGTTTTCCAGCTCGCGGATATTGCCCGGCCAACTGTAGCTTTTGAGCTTGTGCTCGGCCTCGCGGCTGATGGTGATCGGGCCGTAGCCCAGGCGCTGGCTGTAGGCGTCGATGAAGTGCCGGGTCAGCGGCAGGATATCGCCGGGCCGCTCGCGCAACGGGCTGAGTTCCAGGCTGACCACGTCGAGGCGGTAGTAGAGGTCCTCGCGGAAATGCCCGGCGTTGATGGCTTTTTCCAGTTGCACGTTGGTGGCGGCAAGCACGCGCACATCAATCGCAATGCTCTTGCGCGAACCCAGGCGCACGACTTCGCGTTCCTGTAGGACGCGCAGCAGCTTGACTTGGATTGCCATCGGCAAATCGCCGATCTCGTCCAGGAACAAGGTGCCGCCGTCGGCCTCTTCGAACCAGCCGGCCTTGGCGCTGAGGGCACCGGTGAAGGCGCCTTTTTCATGGCCGAACAGTTCGGCTTCCACCAACGATTCGGAGAACGCCCCGCAGTTCACCGCCACGAACGGCCGGTTGCGTCGCGCGCTGAGGTTGTGAATATGCCGTGCCACCAGCTCTTTACCGGTCCCGGTCTCGCCGATGATCAGCACGCTGGCTTCGCTGGGCGCCACTTGCTGGATGTGGTCGAGCAGCGCCTGGGATTTGGGGTCTTCGAAGACCTGGGCCGTGGCGCGGATCGACGTCGCGAGGGCGGGCGAGGGCGGTAGGGTCAAAAGCTGCATGGGCACCTCTCTTAGGAATAGAACGTCGGAATCGGCAGGGATTGGTTCAACGCCCAATCCCCCAGTTCATGGAGCTTGTAGTCCACCGGGTCGTGCAGGGTTTGCGTGCGCAGGTTGCGCCAATGACGGTCCAGGCGCAGCGATGCATGGGTTGCGCGCGCGCCAGTGACTTCGAACAGACGGCTGCACAGGTCCAGGCCTTGGCGGGTCGCGGCAACTTTGGCGGTGGCGATGGCGATAGCCAGTTGGCCGCGCTCGCTTTCGCTGAGGTTCGGGCCCTTCGCCCAGGCGTGGTCGAGCAACTCGGCAGCGCGTTCCACCAACAGGCGCACACCTTCCAGGGCGACCCAGAATTCGCCGTAGTGGTGCAGCACGTAAGGGTCCTGGCGCACGTCTTCGGCGCTGGACTTATGCCACGAGCGGGTCTCGGTGAGCGTGTAGTTGCGCGCTTCTTCGAAAGCGCCTTCGGCAATACCGAGGAACATATGCGTGAACGTCAACTGCGCGATCAACGGGCGCAGGCAGGCGAAAGGTGTGCTCAGCGGGCCTGGGTCGAGCAGCAGTTCCGATTCTTCGACGCGTACCCGCTCGAAGCTGGCGCTGCCGCTGTCGGTCTGGCGCTGGCCAATATTGTTCCAGTCGTTGTGCAAAGTGATGCCGCTGCGACCGCTGGGGATGGCCGCGATCAGCAGCTTGCCGCCGGCGGTTTCATCCACCGCCGAGGCGATCAGCATTTCCGAGTCACTGGCGCCGGAGCAGAAGCTCTTTTTGCCGGAGAACTCGCGCCAGCCGCCGAAATCCTTGACCACCGTGCGCGTGTCCAGTGGGTTGAGGGCGTTGCCCCAGAACCAGTTTTTGCGTGCGGTCTGTTCGAACCAGGGTTGCCATTGGTCCGGGCGCGAAAACAGGCGCACGGTGGCGAGCATCAGGTGGTGAAAACCGAAGACATGCGCAATGGAACTGTCGACCTTGGCGAACTCGCGCACGATGCCCAAGGTGTCGCTCCAGCGTGCGCCGAGCCCGCCGTATTGGGTGGGAATACTCAGGGCCAGCAGGCCGCTCTGGCGCAGGGCATCGCGTTCGGCTTTGGGCGTGCCTGCGCGCTCGTCACGTTCGACGGCGGTGAGGGCGAATTCAGCGGCCAGCAGTTTGGCGGTCTGCAAAGGAGACGGCAGGACGCTGTGGGGGGTGGCTGTCACGCGGTGTTCCTCAATGATTTGGCCGATCTCATTGCATTCAGGCCTTTGTTGTTGGCAACACATCGTTGGCGATCATTTCGCCGAACGGGCCAGTGAGGTTGGTAATACCGCGCCCAGCAAGGCTGGCATAGGGTTCCGGTAGCAGTGGGAACACCAACTCGGCAAAGCGATAAGCCTCTTCCAGGTGCGGGTAGCCGGAGAAAATGAAGCTTTCGATGCCCAGATTGGCGTATTCCTTGATGCGCTCGGCGACTTGTTGCGGGTTGCCGACCAACGCGGTACCGGCACCGCCGCGCACCAGGCCGACGCCGGCCCACAGGTTGGGGGCGATTTCCAGGTTGTCGCGGCGCCCGTCGTGCAGGGCGGCCATGCGGCGCTGGCCTTCGGAATCAAAACGCGAGAAGGATTTTTGCGCGGCGGCGATGGTGTCGTCGCTGATGTGCTCGATCAGCTTGTCGGCGGCTTTCCAAGCCTCTTCTTCGGTCTCGCGCACGATCACATGCAGACGGATGCCGAACTTCACGGTGCGCCCGCGGCGTGCGGCGCGCTCGCGGACATCCGCGAGTTTTTCCGCAACGGCGGCGGGCGGTTCGCCCCAGGTCAGGTATACATCGACCTGCTCGGCGGCGAGATCGTGGGCGGCGTCAGAGGACCCGCCGAAATACAGCGGTGGATAAGGCTTCTGCACCGGGGGGTAAAGCGCCTTGGCATTCTGTACACGCAGGTGTTTGCCTTCGAAATCCACCGATTCGCCCTGCAACACGCGGCGCCATATCTGTAGGAATTCGTCGGAGACTTCGTAACGTTCACTGTGATCGAGGAAGCTACCATCGCCACGGTTTTCGTCAGGGTCACCGCCGGTAACCACGTTGATCAGCAGACGACCATTGGACAGGCGATCAAGGGTCGCCGCCATGCGCGCCGAGACCGTGGGCGAGATGATGCCCGGACGAATCGCCACCAGGTAACGCAGGTGCTCGGTCAGCGGCACCAGCGCCGAGGCGATCACCCAAGAGTCTTCGCACGAGCGCCCGGTCGGAATCAATACGCCGTAGTAACCCAGGCTGTCAGCGGCCTGGGCGACTTGCTTGAGGTAATTGAGAGTGACTGGCCGTGCACCTTGGGTCGTGCCCAGGTAATGACCGTCGCCGTGAGTGGGCAGAAACCAGAAAACATCCATGACAAATCCTTACGCAATTTTCAGCAGAGAGGGGGAGTGCGCAGCGAACAAAGGCGCTGCACGTTCTGCCGCGAGTTGAATACGGGCTTTTAAGAGTTCGCTGGTTATCTGGTAGTCGGTGAAGTCAGCCTCGGTGGCGTAGACGCCGATCGGCAGGGTCAGCGCCTGGAAGAAGCTGAACAGCGGTCGTAACTGATGATCGAGGACCAGTGCGTGGCGTTCGCTGCCGCCGGTGGCTGCGAGCAATACCGGTGTGTTGATCAGCGCATTGAGGCCGATCAGGTCGAACAAATGCTTGAGCAAGCCTGGGTAGGACCCGCGATAGACCGGTGCGGCGACGATCAGTAGGTCGGCCTGTTCGATTGCCAACAGTTGCGCTTCGACTTCAGTGGGCAGTTCATCGCGCGACAGTGCGCCGCCCAGCGGCCGGGCGATGTCGCCCAATTCGATCAGGGTGGTCTGGATCGGCAGCAACGTGGCCAGTTCAGCCAGCACAGCCTGGGTCAGCACCAGGGTGCGGGACGGACGCCAGGTTCCGCCGGAGAGGGCAACGACATTCAGTGGACGTGTCATGAACAGTTCCTTTTTCAACAGTGGTTCATAGCAGGTGGGTTGCAACCTGTTGAGCAAGAGCTGTACCAACGGGTGCAGGCCTTGATTGGCGTGGGTTGCAGGCTCACTGCTGAAAACTGCTGCTGTTGGCTGCCTGGTGATTTGTTGAATGGCTGTTGGGTGAGCAACAGTTGCGTGGGCAACAGTGCCGTCGCTGTGTAGCGACATTTATAGAGGGTTAGTTTTATTCCGTAAATGAACGTATTTCCATATTTATAGATCGTAAAGAAATATAAAGGTGGAGCTATCGAAGGTGCTTAAGCGGTTGATAGCAACTATCACGGGAGGTGATTTTTCACCGTGCAGGGGCGGGAGTAGCCTGTGTTCATTGACTCGAAACCTCCTTTGCAGGGCTACCGCCATGAACCGATTCCTCGCTGTTTCCTTATTGATTGTCAGCTCCGTCCTTGCCGGATGTGCGAACCATCCTTCACCTGAATTGCGTCCCTACACGGCGGAAGAAACCAAACAGTTGGCCCTGGAAGCATTGAGCCGCCGTGGTTTGTCGTTTGATGAATACCAACAGCAGCGCGCCGCACTGACCGGCCAGCCACAGAAACCCTTCGGCTTTGATCGCCAAGGTGAAATGAATGCCGAGCGCAGCGTGACCTTGCACGGTCGTCCGAGTTGAGTTCGCGCCTGGCGACAAAAAGCCCGAGGTTTCCCTTAAGAAACCTCGGGCTTTTTGTTTGCCATTGGGCGACTTCAGCCTGTTAAGCTGAATTTCAGGAGCGTTCCTACGCACATTTACATAAAGTGGTCCTTCTTTAATGGCATTCGATCGGTTAAACCTGAGAACCTCTGTCCCGGTCCGTGCCCCTGAGACGCTGCTCTCGGGAACCTGCTCTGCGAGTTTCTAACGTCATGAATAAACGTCCGCTGTATTTCGACTACGCCGCCACCACACCGGTGGATGAGCGGGTCATCCAGGTGATGGTCGAGTGCCTGGGCTTCAATGCCAATTTCGGTAACCCCGCGTCCAGTTCCCATGCGTTCGGCCAAGCAGCCCGGCAAACGGTTGAACAGGCGCGTCGCCAGGTGGCCGAGCTGGTCGGTGCCCAACCTGAACAAATCGTCTGGACCTCCGGCGCCACGGAATCCAACAACCTTGCGATCAAGGGCGTGGCCCAGGCGCGGGGCGTGGCGGGTGGGCATATCATCACCAGCCAGATCGAACACAAGGCCACCCTGGATACCGCGCGGCAACTGCAGGAAGCTGGCGTAGCCGTGACCTACCTGGTGCCGGATGCCGATGGGTTGATCAGCGTCGAGGCGGTCAGCGAAGCGCTGCGCGAGGACACCTTCCTGGTGTCGCTGATGCTGGTGAATAACGAGCTTGGCACCCTCAACGACATCCCGGCCATTGGCGCTCGCGTGCGTGAACACGGCGCGTTGCTGCATGTGGATGCGGCGCAGGGCGCGGGCAAGGTGGCGATCGACCTGGCGCAGTGGCCGGTGGATCTGATGTCGTTTTCGGCGCACAAGCTGTATGGCCCCAAGGGTATCGGCGCCTTGTATGTCGGGCCACGGGCGCAGCAGAAAGTCTTGGCGCAGATTCACGGCGGCGGTCACGAAGGCGGCCTGCGCTCCGGCACGTTGGCGACTCATCAGATTGCCGGCATGGGCACCGCGTTCGCCTTGGCGGCGGCGTCGTTCGCTGAAGAAAAAGCCGTGATCGTTGCCTTGCGCCAGCGCCTGCTTGATCAGTTGGAATCGATTGCCGGCGTGCGCCTCAATGGCAGCGCTACACAACGTATTCCACACACCCTGAGCCTCACCTTCAGTGAAGGCGAATTCAATGCCGCTGCGTTGAGTGCGGGGATCGCGTTTTCCGCGACGTCCGCCTGCAATTCGGCGAGCAATACGCCGTCTCATGTGTTGCTTGCCTTGGGCCATGATGCACGCAGCGCCGGCCGTACCATTCGCTTGAGCCTGGGCCGGTTTACCACCGAGCAGGATATCGATCAGGCTGTGCAGTTGATCAAAGCGACCCTTGCCAGTGCACCGGCGTTCTGGGCGGTCTGATTCATTTATCGCAACACATAATAATTATTCGTGGTTAGCAGGAGACACAATGAGTACGCAGCCCTTGACCCATGGAACGGTACCCCAGCGCCTGGCGCATACCCGTGAACTGATGAGCCGCGAGGGCATTCACGCCCTGCTGGTGCCGTCGGCCGACCCGCACTTGTCCGAATACTTGCCGGGTTACTGGCAGGGGCGGCAATGGTTGTCGGGCTTTCATGGTTCGGTGGGGACATTGATTGTCACCGCGGACTTCGCCGGTGTGTGGGCCGATAGCCGCTACTGGGAACAGGCGAGCAAGGAGCTGAAGGGCAGCGGCATCGAATTGGTCAAGCTGCAGCCGGGTCAACCCGGTCCGCTGGAATGGCTGGCCGAGCAAACGCCGGAAGGGGGTGTCGTTGCGGTCGACGGTGCGGTGATGGCCGTGGCCTCGGCGCGCACTCTAGGCGGCAAGTTGGCGGAGCGTGGTGCGCGCTTGCGTACTGATATCGATCTTCTGGATGAAGTCTGGCGAGACCGCCCGGCGTTGCCGAACCAACCGATCTATCAGCACCTGCCACCGCAAGCCACCGTCAGCCGTGGTGAAAAACTCGCCTCACTGCGCGCCGCCTTGAAAGAGAAGGGCGCCGATTGGCACTTCATCGCCACCCTGGATGACATCGCCTGGCTGTTCAACCTGCGCGGCGGAGACGTTTCGTTCAACCCGGTGTTTGTGTCCTTTGCCTTGATCAATCAGCAGCAGGCCACGCTGTTTGTGGCGCTGAGCAAAGTCGATGCGCAACTGCGGGGCGTGCTGGAGCAAGATGGCGTGACGCTGCGCGACTACAGCGAAGTGGCTGGCGCATTGCGCGCGGTACCGGCAGGCGCCAGTTTGCAGGTCGACCCGGCTCGCGTCACTGCGGGCTTGCTGGAAAACCTCGATGCGGGCGTCAAGCTGGTCGAAGGACTCAACCCGACGACATTGGCCAAGTCCCGCAAGAGCCTGGCCGATGCGGAGCATATCCGCCAAGCAATGGAGCAGGATGGCGCGGCGCTGTGCGAATTTTTCGCTTGGCTGGACAGTGCACTGGGCCGCGAGCGCATCACCGAGCTGACCATTGACGAGCACCTGACTGCGGCACGCACCCGTCGCCCCGGTTATGTGTCGCTGAGTTTCAACACCATCGCCGCATATAACGCCAATGGCGCGATGCCGCATTATCACGCCACTGAAGAAGAACATGCGCTGATCGAAGGTGATGGCCTGTTGCTGATCGATTCAGGTGGCCAGTACCTGGGCGGCACCACGGATATCACGCGGATGGTGCCTATCGGTACGCCGAGTGACGAGCAGAAGCGTGATTGCACCCGCGTACTCAAGGGCGTGATCGCCTTGTCCCGTGCACATTTCCCGAAGGGAATTCTGTCGCCGCTGCTGGACGCCATTGCCCGCGCGCCGATCTGGGCTGAAGGCGTGGACTACGGCCACGGTACCGGGCATGGCGTAGGCTATTTCCTCAATGTGCATGAAGGTCCGCAGGTGATTGCCTATCAGGCCGCCACCGCGCCGCAAACGGCCATGCAGCCGGGGATGATCACCTCCATCGAGCCGGGCACTTACCGTCCGGGCCGTTGGGGCGTGCGCATCGAGAACCTGGTGCTGAACCGCGAAGCGGGCGAGACCGAGTTCGGTGAGTTTCTCAAGTTCGAAACCCTGACCTTGTGTCCGATCGATACCCGTTGCCTGGAACCGTCGCTGCTGACGGCGGATGAGCGTGAGTGGTTCAACGCTTACCACGCGCACGTGCGTGAGCGTTTGAGCCCGTTGCTCAGCGGTGCCGCGCTGGAGTGGTTGCAGGTACGCACTGCCGCTATCTGATCGGCTGCAGTTCAGGAGCCTGGGCGAGGGCGTCGGCCATAGAGTCGACGCCCTCGCCTGGGGCCGGCTGTCGCCGATACCGCATGGATTGGCGTCAATGAAGGGCCGAATGTGTATCTGGCGTTTAATAGGAGCAGTCAGGGAGACTGCTCGAGCGATTACTTGCAGATGACGATCATGCTGCGGCTGGTGTAGCCCGCAGGGTTGAGGCCGAAGGGGTAATCCCCTGGTTCCTCGGAGTTGTCACCGGACTTTGCGATTACCCGGTAGCCCTTGGCGCCGCAGGAGTTGGTTGCACTGGTGTAGCACTGGTCCCAGGAAGAGGACAGGCCGGAACAGTTGATATGCAGCCCTTTTTTGCCACGTTTTACTTCTGTCTTGGTGGTCGCGGCGCAGCCAGCAATGGCCATGACCATTAACAGTATCAAAATTCGCTTCATTCCTATCCTTAATAGCCGCCTCGCAATGTTAGAGGCAGGCTCTACTCGCTCTCGGGTGTAGCGTTCGCGCTGTCCTTGTCGAAACTCTCCATGAATGACATTCGTTTGCGGCTTAAACATGGCCTAAATGCGTGCTAAATGCCAGAGCTACATTCAAACAGAATTCAATCCGCGGGAACCAACGGCTTTGACTCGCTGCGCATCGTCACTGTGGCACCTACGGAGGCCAGAATGATGCAGGTGATTGCCAGCCACTGCGCGATGGATAAGTGCTCATGTAGGAATAGCAGGCCGGAAACAGCTCCGAAAGCGGGTTCGATGCTCATCAGCGTGCCGAAGGTGCGGGCGGGGAGGCGCGTCAGTGCCACCATTTCCAACGTGTAAGGCAGAGCCGTGGACAGAATGGCGACGCCGATCGCGACCGGGATCAAGGCAGGCGTCAGCAATGCGCTGCCCGCATGGACGATGCCGATAGGCGCGACGAACAATGCGGCGATCATCACGCCAAGAGCGGCGGTCTGGACGCCGTTGTCATTACCGGCTTTCTGCCCATATAGAATGTAGAGCGCCCAGCAGACACCAGCCCCCAACGCGTAACCAGCACCGAGCAAGTCGATGCCACTGCTGGCTTCCCCCATGGGGATGAGGAGGAGAAGGCCGATAATTGCGAGGACAATCCACAGGAAGTCTACTGCGCGTCGAGAGGCATAGATGGCTACGGCAAGCGGCCCGGTAAATTCGAGGGCGACCGCAATACCCAGAGGCACGCTGCGCAAGGACATATAGAAGAGGAAGTTCATGCCACCCAGTGCCATCCCATAAACGATGACGGTGCGCAGGGATTTGGCCGTCAGCTTGGCGCGCCAAGGACGTAGGAGAAGCAGCATGATAACGCTGGCGAAAATCAGACGCAGGGCTGTGGTGCCTTGTGCGCCGACGATAGGAAACATGCTCTTGGCCAGCGAGGCGCCGGACTGGATGGAAGCCATGGCGATCAACAGCAGGCCGACGGGGAACAATGTCGAGGCCAGGCTGCGGGGGGAGGTGGTCATTGGAAGTGTTTGTCCGAGGTCATATTGATAGAAGCGTGGGCGCTATGATGCTTAAGTGTTTGCTGTTGAGCAATATAGTGCTCAATTATCCTTTCCGACACCCTCTAAGGGGCCATGTTGGCGGTTTTCAGGTCCTTTGATAGAAAAAGCAAATTAAGGGTTGACGGCAGATTCTGGAAGTCTATAATTCGCCCCACTTCCGGCGCAGTCGAAACGGAAAAATCCTTGGTAAACAAAGAGTTACGCAGAATTCGACAGCGAGTTGCTTCAGTTCATCGAAGCCCAGAAGGAGTTGGTAGAGCGGTGTTGTTTGGCTCTATTAACGTTTCGATCCTCTCGGTCGA
>NZ_FPCE01000012.1:0-221061 GCF_900116845.1 Pseudomonas sp. OV546
CCGTTGTCATCCCAGGCATACCGCGTGTCCATCTGCGAGAAACTGGCCCAATGCCGCACACACCGCGCCGCCTTACCAGCCCGTTCCCACTCCCAGTAGAAACTCGCCCCACCGGCCAAACCACGCTCAAGAATGACGTGCTGTTCGTCGTACCGATAAACCTCGCTTTCACCGACAGCATTGGTCGCAGAAACCAGTCGCCCAGCACCGTCATACGCGTAGGAAACAAGCTTCTGCTCCGTCACCCAGACGTATGGACCATCGTCCTTAAAGCGCTGGATCTGATAATCCACCGCCACGATCCGCCCCGACGCATAACGCAAAAACAACGAACGCCCGACACCGTTATCCAGCCGTTCAATCTGCCCCAGATAATTGCGGGAAATGCGCAACCGGTTGTCATACGCATCGCTGATCGCCGTCAGCGCCCCGTCGCGAAAGTGGTAGAACCGTGACGCCTGCGCCAGCACCAGTTCATCAGGCAACGACCCCAAGTAGATCGCCGCTTCGGCAAGGCTATTGGTGATTGCGGGGCGAGAAACGGAAGGCAAGGGCAGGGTGGTCGAGCGATTTTCATGATCGGTCCAAACAACCGAGTCGCCGGAAACAGCAAGCCGATGCGCCAGCGAGTGACTCCAGCCAAACCCCAACCCACAATCCATTTCCACCGCACTGGTGCGGTACAAGCGCGTCCACTCAAACGGCAAAATTCCGTCCAACGCCCCATCGGTCAGCGTCAGCAGTTCCTCGCCGGTGACCATCGACACCGGGCAACCGTTAGTGGCTGTTTTGTCGGAAGAGGCAGCCGCATCCCCGTTGGGATTGCGAGCAGCAGCCGGCACATCATCCACATGCTCTTTCTGCTTCAGCACCGCGTTCTGCCGCGCCTTCCAGCGCATCTGCATCGTGCCTTGCTTGAGGGCTCCGACCACCCCGCGAACCGCGACCGCCTTATAGCGATCCACGGCCTGCATGAACTTCGTCAGAATCGCCAAAAGACCCTTAACAAAGCTCACCGCTGCATCAAGAATCTGCGCCCCATACTTGACCAACCGCAGACTCAAATACGCCACACCCGCCGCAGGCAAGGCGATGGTCAACACCACGCCAATCACCAAGTCGATCAGCAGCGACACCACAAACCCAGCCGCCACGTTCGCTATTTCATTGGGTGGCAATGCATCCAACCAGATCATCGCCGTGCGCAACATCAGGTATAGCGCTGCCTCGTCACTGGCCAGCAACATGGCCTGTTCCATGACCTTGGGCGCATCGGTGGCGATCTGCGCCAACTTGGCCGCTTCGGTGCCCAACTGCTCGACGTACTTCAGCGGGTCTTCAAGAATCGCCTGCACCAGCTTGATGCTGTCCCACACATCACGAATCGCCGCCCAACTGCCCGCCAACAGGCCGCTGCCAATTGCACTGGCGGTTGAGCGTTCCCAGTGCGGTTTGAAGCCAGACCACTGCTCCCGAAGCCACCGCTCCAGATCCCCGGTCAGCCCGGCGTAAGAGGCAAACAGCGCGTCGACCTGTTCCTCGGACACCCCGCCTTGCACCCGCACCTGATAGCGCTCGCCCGCCGCGCAGTGGTGCGAGCCCTTACCCTGTTCATCCAGCATGATCACGGTGGAACTGCCATCATCCAGCCCGATGATCTCGACCGGGATATTGCCAATCGGCACGTCATACACCGACTCGAACAGGCTCTCGATCTTCAGCTCGCCGCCCACCGGGCAGCGGGTCACGGTCGAAAAGTCAGCATCGGAAAGGCTCACCGATTGCTGCGCATCCCCCACCCGCAACACCCGGTCCATCCCCAACAACGACGGCATGTCCAGCCCATGGCTCACGGCGTCCAGCGCACGCGAATACCACGTGCCCATCTGCTGGCGATAAATCACCAGGCTTTGATGAAAGCCGTCCAGTTCATGTTCGATCAGGGCAATGTGGGAAGCGTGGGTCATCCGTGACGTCTCGACAGAGGGCAAGGCGTCGGAGCATGCCGCAGCAAAAAGCGGCTGGATGAACGGTTGAGAAATTCAGAAAAGGCCGACTACACCGCGGGAAAATCCGCGAGAAACCCAGCTAAACGGCTACACAAAAAAGCGATAAACCTGATTGCATTCGTACGTCTCAAATAAAAATCGCTCTCATCCTTGCCCGATTTCCCGACATGGCCGTCATGGTTAATAGAACCTCCCTTACGCAGGATTTCCCATGTCGCGTCTCGCTCGTCCCTTGCATCCACTGGCCCTGTCAGTGGCGATGGCTTTTGCCGCCGTGCCGTTGCTCACCGTCCAGTCCTCCTTCGCCGAAGAGAGCAGCAGCACCGTGCGCAGTTTCTCGATTCCTGCCGGTGACTTGAGCCAGGCGCTCAATAGCCTGGCCGAGCAGGCGGGGTTGGTACTGGCATTCGATGCAAGCTTGACCCGGGGCAAGCGCAGCAAGGGATTGAGCGGTCCATACGACACCGATGTAGCGCTGAACCAGTTGCTCACCGGCAGCGGTTTGCAAGCGTTGAAGATCTCCGCCGATCGCTACCGTCTGGAAGCCATCCCGGAGAGCGGCGGCGCCATGGAGCTGCAGGCCACCACCATCAGCGGCGCCTACCAGAGCGAAAGCCCGACCGGGCCGGTGTCCGGCTATGTGGCCACGCGCAGCGTGTCGGGCACCAAGACCGATACCGCGCTGATCGAAACCCCGCAGTCGATTTCCATCGTCACAAAAGACCAGATGCGTGCGCAAAACGCCGAGAGCCTCAACCAGATCCTGCGCTACAGCGCCGCCGTCATCCCGGAAACCCGTGGCGCCACCGCGTCGCGTCTCGACCAGTTGACCATCCGCGGTTTCTCCCCGGCCACCTACCTGGATGGCCTGCGCATGCCATCGAGCCGTGACGCCTTGCCGCAGAAAGACGCCTTCGACCTGGAGCGCGTGGAAGTGCTGCGCGGCCCGGCGTCGGTGTTGTACGGGCAGGGCACGCCGAGCGGGGTGATCAACATGGTCAGCAAGCGCCCGCTGGACACGCCGTTTCACGAAGTGGGTGTGGAATACGGCACCTTTAACAAGAAGCGCACCACCTTCGACTTGAGTGGTCCGCTGGACGATCAGGGCGTGTATTCCTACCGTGTCGCCGGGCTTTTCGACGATGCGGATGGCCAGGTAGAGCACACCGAGACGCGCCGTCAGTCATTGTCCAGCGCCTTCACCTGGCGCCCGGACGACGCCACCTCGCTGACCCTGCTCGGGCATTTCCAGAAGGACCCCAAAGGCGCCTCCTACGGTTCGGTGCCGGCCTGGGGCTCGGTGCTGCATAGCCCGACCGGGCGCAGCATCGATGTGGATTTCTACGATGGCGAAAAGAACTTCGAGAAAAGCGACCGCGAGTATTACTCCATTGGCTGGGCGTTCGAGCATCACTTCGATGACGTGTGGACGGTACGCCAGAATGCGCGGTACCTGCGCAGCGAAGGCCAGTATCGCAGCCTCTACAGCAACTACCTGCAGACGGATTACCGCACCATTCGCCGTTCGACCATCGCCAGCGATGTCAACATGGATGCCTACACTCTCGACAACCAGTTGCAGGCCAAATTCGACACCGGCCCGCTGCAGCACACCTTGTTGATGGGGCTCGACTACCAGAACACCAGCACCGACACCCTGTCCGGGTCAGGCGTCTACACCGCAGGCCCGACCCTGGATATTTTCAATCCGGTGTATGGCGCGGCGGTCCCGGTGCCGGCCTACACCACCGATGGCACCTCGCGCAGCGAACAGACCGGTGCGTATCTGCAAGAGCAGATGAAGTGGGACAAATGGGTGTTGCTGCTGGGCGGTCGGTATGACTGGGCCAGCACCGATAACAGCACGCAGACCCTCAGCAGCGGTGCCAAGAGCAAGTCGTCGCTGGACAGCAAGGCGTTCACCGGCCGTATCGGCCTGGTTTACCTCTTCGATAACGGCCTGGCGCCGTATGCCAGCTACGCGGAGTCGTTCAACCCGCAATCGGGTACCGGTTACGGCGGTTCGGTGTTCAAGCCGACCGAAGGCAAGCAGTATGAAATCGGCATCAAGTACCAGCCGCCGGGCAGCAACAGCTTTATCACTGCAGCTATTTTCGACCTGCGCCAGACCAACGTGCTGACCACCGACCCGGACCCCACTCACCTGTGTGGCACCGGCCGTTGCCAGAGCCAGGACGGCGAAGTGCAATCGCGTGGCTTTGAACTGGAAGGCAAGGCCAGCCTCAACGATAACCTGGACATCACCGCCGCCTATGCCTACCTGGACAACCGCCTCAGCAAGTCCAACAACACCGTGCGTTATGCGCCCATCAGCGACATCGGCGTAGGCCCGGCCATCGCTGCCGAAGGCACCACCACGTACGGCGTGCCGCGCCACACCGCTTCCGCGTGGGCCGACTACACCTTCCACGACGGCCAGCTCAAGGGCTTCGGCGTTGGCGCAGGCGCGCGGTATGTCGGTTCGTCCTGGGGCGATACCGCCAACACCCTCAAAGTGCCGGGCTATACCCTGTTTGACGCAGCGGTGCACTACGACATCCCGAACATTACCCACCTCAAGGACAATCTGCGTTTGGCCCTCAACGCCACCAACTTGGCGAATAAAGAGTATGTCGCGTCCTGCTATTCCTACTCGTGGTGCTGGTATGGCTCGCAGCGCACCGTGCAGGCAAGTGCGACTTACCAGTGGTGATGAGGGGTAAATAAGGCACTTTAATGGCCCCCTTGTAACAAAATCCTCGCCAGAATCGCTTTTATTTTCAGGTGGTTAGGTGGGGATGCAAATGCGCACTGTTGGAATCATGCTGATCGCCTGCTCCCTGGCCGGCGGCGCGGCTGCCGTGCAGGCACGGGAGCTGCGCGAAGGTGACAAGTACATGTGCAGTTGGGGTGCCGGCACCGCCGCCAGGGCCCAGGAGCTCAAGTTGTCCGGGGTGTCGCTGTATGCGGCGCGGCAGAAGATCCAATCCATGAAATTCAATAAATCGTGGATGCGCATGATGGCCATGGGCATCACCGAACAAACCTACGACAGCCGCTCGCGGCTCAAGCCTGAGGCGATTCGCCAGGGTTTCTACCAGGATTGCGTGCGCTATAAAGTCGCGCGTAAGTGACCACTTAGCCCGACAACGGTGAGCGCTCATCGTCCTGGAAATACGCCTTTGCCGTTTCAATAAATCGCTGATTGGCCTGGGACAGGTACTCGTTGGCGCGCCAGCACAGGTTGAAGTGCATGAACTGCGCGGGCTCGAAAGAAACACCCACGAGCCCGGCTTCCTGCTCCTGCACTGAACGCAGCAGGGTGGATATGCCCATTCCGCTGCGGGTGGCGGTAATCACCAGCGGCACGAAATTACTCTCCAGGGCAATGCTGAACCGAACCCGAGCCGCGCTGCAAAAGGCGTCCAGCAGATGGCGCTGAAGGAAGGTGTTGTCGAACACCAGCATCGGCTCGTCCTGCAAGCGCGCGGCCGGGATGGACGACGCTGCCGCCAGTGGGTGCTGCGCATGCATGCACAACACCATTTCGTCGCTGCCGAGCAACACCGACTCCCAATCCGGGTCGACCCGCCGCGACTCCAGCAGCGCCACATCGATGTTCCGCGTGGCCAGGCGATTGCTGATGTCATCGGCGCTGCCTTCCACCACATGCATGGCGATGCCGGGGTAGAGCGCGCGAAATTGCATCAGCAATTCGGGAATATGACGGATGCCATACATCGGCGGCACGCCGACGCGGATCTCGCCGCTGTGCAACTGGGTCAGGTCCTGCAATTCACGCCGGGCACCGGCCAACCCTTCAAGGCACGCCTCGGCACGCGCCAGGAACAACTGCCCTTCGGCCGTCACGCTGATCTGCCGCGTGGCACGGTTGAACAGGGCTACGCCCAGCTCCTCTTCCAGGCGACTCACCGCCATGCTCAGCGCCGGTTGTGCCACGTGCAACGCCTGGGCCGCCTTGGTGAAGCCGCCTTGACGGGCGATTTCGACGCAGTACTCCAACGCTTTCAGGTTCATACGGGCTCGCATAAAAAAGTGTGATGAGTGGCTTCACAAATGGATATTTTCTGTGATGAAGGCAAGTCTATAACCTGTCGGCATTCTTCTCCATGCCGAGTGCCACACGATGCCCAACTTTCGCGCCTATTGGCTTGTCACCCTGATCGTCGGCGCCCTGGGCGGTAGCCTTGCCAGTTGGGCGGGGTGGCCATTGCCGTGGGTGATTGGCTCGCTGGTGGCCGTGATGCTGACTCGCTGCGCCGGTGGCCGGGTGCCGGAGATTCCCCATGGGCGCCACGTCGGGCAACTCATCGTGGCGGTCGCCATCGGCTGTCATTTCACGTTGCCGGTGATGCAGCAGGTGGCGGCCCACCTTGGGCTGATCGTCACGGCCGTGTTGCTGACGTTGGTGCTGGCGTTGTGTTCGGTGCTGATCCTGCATCGCTGGGGCGTGGCCTTCGGCACGGCGTTCTTCGCCTTGATGCCCGCCAATTCCAGCGAGATGGTGCACCTGGGTCGCCAACGGCAGGCGGATACTGCGTTCATCGCGGCCGCCCACAGCATCCGGTTGCTGCTGATCCTGCTGACGGTTCCTGCCGTTGCCACCTTCGGCCTGCCCGCGATGGCTGCGCCTGCGCCATTGCCGGTGATCTGGCCATGGCTGATCTTCATCCTGGCGATGGGCTGGCTGGCGGCCCTGGGTTTCAAGCAATGCAAGCTGCCCAACCCGTGGACGTTCGGGCCGTTCCTGATCTGCGCGGTGGGGGTGGGCTGCAATAACTTGTCGATGAGCATGCCGGGCTGGCTCAGCGGCAGCGGGCAGTTGCTGATCGGCTGTGCATTGGGCGTCGCGTTTGACCGCAGTTTCTTCCGTCGTGCGCCGGGTCTGCTGGCCAAGGTGCTGCTGTTATTGACCGCTTCGGTGATCACCACAGCGTTGGCTGCCTGGGCGCTCGGCGCCGGGTTGGGCATGCCGTGGTTGTCGCTGGCCCTGGGCATGATGCCCGGCAGCGCACCGGAAATGAGCCTCACCGCCGAGGCCCTGGGCCTGGCCGTGACGCTGGTGACGGCGATGCAGGTGATCCGCATGCTGTTGATCCAGGCGGCGTGCTTGCCACTTTATCGCCTGCTGAATCCGGAGTCGCAGGTGCAAGCACCGGTCAGTGCAAAATCTGCGTAAGCCTGTCCAACTTCGCCTTGGCGCTCCTCGCCATACTGGGGTCAGGTAAATGAAGAGGAACAGGCGATGACTGACTACGTATTGACACCCACCCCAACCCCATCCCTCGCGGTACAGGGCAGTGCAGCGCGCTTCCCGCTGCGCCGGGTGTTCTGTGTGGGCCGCAACTACAGCGAGCACGCGCGTGAGATGGGGCATGACCCGGACCGTGAGCCGCCATTCTTCTTCATGAAACCGGCGGACGCCGTGGTGCCGGCCGAAGGCGTGATCGCTTATCCGCCGCTGACCGCCGACCTGCACCACGAAGTGGAACTGGTGGTGGCCATCGGCAAGGACGGGGTGAACATCAGCCCGGAACAGGCGTTTTCCCACATCTGGGGGTACGGTGTCGGCATCGACCTGACCCGTCGCGACCTGCAAGCCCAGGCGAAAAAGCTCTCGCGTCCGTGGGAATGGGCCAAAGCGTTTGATGAGTCCGCGCCAAGCACCGCACTGCAACCGGTGAGTGCGGTAGGGCACCCGTCCAGCGGCAGAATCTGGCTCCAGGTCAATGGCGAACAACGCCAGGTGGGCGATCTGGCTGACCAGATCTGGTCTGTCAGTGAAGTGATCAGCCATGCCTCCAACGCTGTCGCGCTCAAGGCCGGCGACCTGATCTTCACCGGCACGCCCGCCGGCGTTGGCGCGTTGCAGCCAGGCGATGTGGTCACCGCCGGCATCGACGGCATCGGCGAGTTACGTTTCACCCTCCGCCAACGTTGAGGCTAAAGTGGGGCCCAGGCCACCCGAGAGACCCTTATGCCAGGCACCCGCGTTACCACTTACGGCATGGAACAGCGCAGCGACCGCCCCGACTTTTACATCCGCGACAAACGCGCGAGGGCGGCGCTCACCCATCCTCATCGCCATGAGTATTTCCAGATCCAGATCAACCTGGGCGGCGACACCGTGCAGCACATCGGCGGCGCGGTGCGGCCGTTTCCGCGCAAGGCGCTGGCGTTTATCCTGCCTCACCGGTTGCATGTGATTCCCCATCCCGAGGACGGCGAGTTCATGCTGATCAACTTCAGCCAGGCGTTTTTCCTGCCGCAACTGACGTGCGATCCCCTGGACCTGGAAGACATCCCCATCGGCCAGGCCCCCGAGCTGTCGCCGTTTCGCTTCCAGGAACAGCTGGACTTCATCCTCGATGATGCGGCCTTCACTCATGTGCAAACCTGGCTCACGCACATGCGCGAGCTCGACGCTCGCCGTACCTTCGGCGCGCGCGAGCGCCTCAAGGGCTACCTGTTTCAACTGGTCGGCCTGGTGTGTGAGCAGTACGCCGAGCCCTTGCAAGCCCTGGCCGCCAACAATGCCACGCGACGTGGGCGCAAGGATGCATTAGCGCGTGTGCAGGGGTACATTCGCGAACACCTGCATGAGCCGACCCTCAACCTGACCGACACGGCCGCCGCTGCGTTCCTGTCACCCAACTACCTCACCCACCTGTTGCGCAAGGAAACCGGTAAACCTTTCTCGCACCTGGTGCTCGACCGGCGCATGCAGTTGGCGCGCACGTTGTTGCTCAACAGTGCGCAACTGATTGGCCCCATCGCGCACCGTTGCGGGTTTACCGATGAGGCGTATTTTTCCCGTTGTTTCCGCAAGGCCCATGGGTTAGCGCCGGGGCAATTTCGTCGCCAACAGCAGGGGGATGCGGTGTAGGCCACAGGTTTACAAATCCACGACAATCGCTGTGTTTGTATTTGCATACAATTGCGACCTTCATCAGGGAGGCCAGTATGCAAACAACGATCCGGGCGGCGACACAGGACGATGTCGATACGCTGTTCACTATCCGTACTTCAGTGGTGCAAAACCACTTGAGCGTCGCGCAGATGGCCGGTTTGGGCATCACCCCGCAGGGGCTGGCCGATAGCATCCGCGCCGCGCCCTGCGCATGGATCGCTGAAGTGAATGGCCAGCCGGCCGCCTTCAGCATGGTCGACCTGGCCACGGGCGACGACGTACGTTACGAGAAGAGCAGGGCGCCGTAAGCTCATGAACGCACCCGAGCTGCCGTCCTCCCATAGCTTTCGCTACTTCGCCGTCGCGGTACTCTGCGTCGCGGTGTTGCTGGGCATCTATTTCGTCCGGCTCAACGCCGACGTGGACCGCGAACGGGAAGCCGCCAATGAGCGCCTGGCACTGTGTAGGCAGGTGGAAAGTGTGGCGCGTTCGGTGTTGTCTAATACTCTTGAAACCCGAGACACATGCGAGCAGTTGATCGGGCACACACCGATAAGTGCCACACCGCGTTAATCCAATAACCCTTTTTTATAAGTGGAAATATAGGCGCTAGTTGCACCAAAAAGTGGCACTTATATACCTGCCTACCTTAAAAAAGGTGTGGTTATTGAACGACTTACGGCGCTTTTAATCCGACGAAAGGAATAAAATAATCTTGTTACGGCTTTTTACAGTCGGTACTATAGCCGGGCGTTCACCTCCCACGGTTTATGCATTTTTAAATCCCAAGTTTCCATCAGCTACTTGGGATTTTTTTTGCCTGAAATTTGGCCTCGACGTCAAACTTCGGCGTTGCTGAACTCCGCACGCATCCGCCCGTTACGTTTGGCCTGGTACAGCAACTTGTCGACTTCTTCGACAAACACCAGCATCGGACTCTCAGGTTTTACCAGGCGAGTGCCGACGCCGAGGCTCAAGGTCAGCAGGTTCGAGACCGCCGAAAAACCATGCTCGATCTGCTGCTGGCGGATCAGATGCAGGCAGCGTTGCGCAACTTGCCTGGCCGACGCGGCATCGGTTTCCGGCAGCAGCCACACAAACTCTTCGCCACCGATACGCGCAATGAAATCCCGTGGCCGGTTGGCTGCCTTGGACAGGGTGTGTGCGACGTGACGCAAGCACTCATCGCCCTTGATGTGGCCGTAGTGGTCGTTGTACTGCTTGAAAAAATCGATATCCAGAATGATCAATGACAGGGGTAACTGGCTGCGTTGGGCGCTGGCCCATTCCCGTTCCAGCACGGTGTCGAACATGCGCCGGTTGGCGATGCCGGTCAGGCCATCCTGGTAGGAATATTCCTCGAGTTGTTTTTGCAGGCGCACCAAGTGCTCTTCGGTTTTCTTGCGCTCACTGATATCGAACATAAAACCGATCAGCGCCTCGACCTCACCGTCCTTACGCACCACATGCACCACGTCACGAATCCACACGTAGTCGCCGTTCACGGTCAGCGCCCGGTAATCCGCCTCATGGTCCACCCCGGCGCGAGATTGCGATACGCAGAAATTCACCACGTATTCGCGGTCGTCCGGGTGCATGCGCTCGACCCAATCGTCCACGCTGACCCAGCTTTGCGGGGTCCAGCCGAGTAATGTCTCGATCTGTGGGCCGATGTAGCTGAAGGTCATCGTCTGCCAATCGATGCGCCAGGGGATGGCCTTGGTCGACTCCAGCAAGGTCTTGTACACATCGCTGTCGGGCTGGCTCGGAGGGTCGATACTCATGGTGGGCTGCTCACAATGATGGCCAAAAGCCAAGAGCGTCTTTTGATCGGCGCGTGGAGTCAAGTGCTCACCGACGCAGCAGACGGGAGGTATCTTTGAACCGGTGTCCGGTCGGGTCGAGCTGCTGCTGACGGGCGTGTCCCCGGAGGGTTTGGACAGCATCCGTTCCGTCTCAAACCTGATTGGCGAGTTGCGCACCGAGATCAAGGCCGGGCGCCGTGGGTTTGCGGCGGTCAGCTAGCCGTTGACGGTGTGGGACGGCGTGTCGAGCGCGCCGTAATAACGCCAGCAGCAATGGCGGTGTTCCGGCACGATCACACAGCCGCTGAGGCTGACGATCAGCAATGCGGCAACCAGCATGGAAAGTCGGCGGTACATGGTGTTTCCTCTCGGGTTGATCAGCGTTAATCCTTCAACGCTGCCACCTGCATAAATCCGTCGCGAAGCTTTCAAACATTTCATCAAGCCCCGCCATCCCCTGGGCAATACTGCCCATAAATAATCCGCGCGTTCTGCGACGGATTATTTCGTACCCGCCGTTCAACCCATCAGCGACCTGCACTTTCGCGCGTTGCATGAAGGAGTTGCCATGAGACCCCTGGCCAAATTGCGTTTTGCCTTGCTTGCTCCGCTGGCCCTCGCCGCGTGTATCAGCACCCCGGTGTTTGCCCAGACCGAAATCATCATCCGCCAGGCGCCGCCGCCGGCACGCGTGGAAGTGATCCCCGTGGAACGTCCGGGTTACGCCTGGGACCGTGGGCACTGGCGCTGGGAAGGGCGCGGTTACGCTTGGGTGCCGGGGCACTGGCAGCCGGTCATGCGCAATGCGCGCTGGGAGCCGGGCCATTGGGAAGCGCATGGCCCCAACTGGTACTGGCGTGAAGGGCATTGGATCCGCTGAAGTCTTAGAGAACTGCCCGATTGAAAGACACTGATCCGGACGTTGAACTGCTGGCGCGTATCGGGAACAACGAACCTGCGGCCGTCAACGAAATGGTGACGCGCAAACTGCCGCGTCTGCTGGCGCTTGCCGGCCGGATCCTGGGGGATGCCGACGAAGCCAGGGACGTGGCCCAGGAAAGCTTCCTGCGCATCTGGCGGCATGCGGCCAGTTGGCGCAGTGGCGAAGCGCGCTTCGACACCTGGTTGCACCGGGTGGCGCTCAACCTGTGCCATGACCGTTTGCGTCGGCGCAAGGAGCGCCCGCTGGCCGAGGCGGACACGCTGGCGCTGGCGGACAGCGCGCCGCCGCTGGATGAACAGCTGGAAACCACTGAGCGCAACGCCCGCATGGCCGCCGCCTTGGCGGCATTGCCCGAGCGTCAGCGCGAAGCCATTGTGTTGCAGTACTACCAGGAGCTGTCGAACATCGACGCCGCGGCCCTGATGAATATCAGCGTCGAGGCACTGGAGAGCCTGCTGTCGCGGGCCCGACGCCAGTTGCGCAGTCAACTTGCCGACACACCCGGGCTTGCCCGCCCAGGAAGGGGAACATCATGACACCCGAACGATTTGCTTATCTGGCCGACGCCTATGGGGCCGACTTACGGCGTTGGCCTGCGGCCGAGCAAGGCGCGGCCCAGGCGCTGCTCGACAGCGCGAACCCCAGCGCCCGCGAAGCCCTGGAACAGGCGGGCTGGCTGGACGCCCAACTGGACAGCCATCAAGCGGTATTGGCTGACCCGGCCCTGGCCCGACAGATCCGTCAGTCAGCGCCGCGCCGCGTGTCGTTCTGGTCGCGCTATGCCGCTTGGCTGTCACCTGCGGGCTTGGTGGGCGTGGGCATCGCCGGGGTCGTCACCGGCATGCTGGTGGCGTCCATGAGCGTGCCGCTGCCGATGCTGTCCTCCGAGGTGCTGCCCAGCGTCTTCGATCAGGGTGATGCGCAAGTCATCTTTACCGTCAACGCCGAGGAAGCCGAGCAATGACCGCCCAATCCCTGAAACCGTGGTTGCTTGTTTCGGTATTGCTCAATGTGTTTTTGATCGGTGGGGTGGGCGGTGGCCTGTACCACTGGATGGCTGGCGCCAAGCCTGCCGACATGGTGGTCAACCAGCATGGCTTGCGTCAGGCCATGATCAAGTTGCCGCCGGAGCGGCGCAGGGAGTTGCGCCAACTGTTGCGCCACAACAGTGCTGACAGCCAGCCGTTGATCATGGCCGGGCGTGCGGCGCGCCTGGGGGTGATCAAGCAACTGGAAGCGCCGACGCTGGACCGGGACGTGCTGGTCACCGAGTTGGCCAAGGCCCGCGAAGCGGATATGGCACTTCGTGCGTTGGTGGACACGACCTTGGCGCAGTTCGCCAGCACCTTGCCCCAGGATGAACGGCAGAAACTGGTGGAGGCGTTGTACTTGCGCGGGCAGGGTAAACCTGGAGAAAAGCTCAATAAGCCGGTGTTGAATTCGAGATGACGGGCAAAAAAAATCCCGCCTGTAAGGGCGGGATCAGGATTCAGGGTAGCCCGTGAATCAGGAAGGGAACAGCTCGCTCAGCTTCATCGCCAGCATCATGTCGCCTTCGGTGCGCAGCTTGCCGCCCATGAAGGCCTGCATGCCGTCGGTGGAGCCGTCGACGATGCCTTCCAGGGTTGCGCTGTCCATGACCAGGGTCACTTGGGCGTCCGGGTTCTCGCCTTCGTGCAGTTCACAGGTCTTGTCTTTGACGACCAGGGAAAAGTTCTTGGTGTCGTCGATACGGAAACCGAACACCAGGTCCAAGCCTTCGGCAGCGCTTGGGTTGAATTTGGCTTTCATTGCTTCTACAGCTTTGGCTACGTCAGTCATGGTTTCGATCCTTTAGGGTGGAGTCCAGTGACCTTGGGGTCACGGTTGGCCGCAGTTCATCGGAACGTGATGAGCTGCGGCGCCTTCAACAGTTGCAAGTGGGTATGACTGTTGAAGGAAGCCAGTGCCACCTCGCGACCACGGAATTTCAGCTGGTTGAGCGAGGTGTTAACAATTTGCCAGTTCAGTTCGAAGGCCTGGGCCGCGGGCATTCGGGTAATCAGGTGGAGCAGGGCGGTGATGGTGCCACCGGAGGTGAACACTGCGATCTTCTGCGAGTTGTCCGCCGCTTCCAGAATGCGTTGCAGGCCACCTTGGACGCGCTCCACAAAGCCCAACCAGCTCTCCAACCCAGGTGGGTCATAGGTGCCGGCCAGCCAGCGGTCAATGATCAGGGCGAAGATGCGCTGGAATTCGCTGCGGTTCTGCGCGGCATTGCGCAGGATCTCCAGGGCCTCGGGTTCGGTGCTGAGCAGGTCGGGCAGCAGGGCGCGGATGATCGCTTCTGCATCGAATTCGTTGAACGCGCTATCGGTTTCCAGGGCCGGCACCGGCAGGCCGAGGGCGTGGTACTGATCGAAGGCGGCGGTGGCGGTGTGCTGCTGGCGGCGCAGGTCGCCGGCCACGCAGCGGTCGAAGACCAGGCCCATGTCCGCCAGGTGGCGACCGAGCACTTGCGCCTGCTCCACGCCGACGGGCGACAAGACGTCGTAGTCGTCTGCACCGAAGGAGGCCTGGCCATGTCGAATCAGATAGATGCTGCCCACGTCCGTTTTCCCGGTACGTTGAAAGTCAGGCGAGGTTATGAGGATGCCTGCGAGCTGTCAATGAAAAAACATACGCTTGTTTTAAAAGCGCGTTAGAGCGCTGGGTTGCTGGCTGTTTGATCACTGGCCCGAACGCGATGCCGTCGGTATGCTGGGGCAATCCGCGCCCGGCGCACCGCACTTGTAAGGAGAACTATGGATTTTTTGGCCGAATACGCGAGCTTTCTGGCGAAGACCGTCACCCTGGTGGTCGCTATTCTGGTGGTATTGATCAGCTTTGCCGCGCTGCGCAGCAAGGGCCGTCGCAAGTCCGCCGGCCAATTGCAGGTCAGCAAACTCAATGATTTCTACAAGGGCCTGCGTGAGCGCCTGGAGTCGAGCCTGCTCGACAAGGACCAGCTCAAGGCCCTGCGCAAGTCCGAAGGCAAAGCCGAAAAGAAGAAGGGCAAGCACAAAGCCGACGCCAAGCCTCGGGTGTTTGTGCTGGATTTCGACGGCGATATCAAGGCCTCGGCCACCGAAAGCCTGCGTCATGAAATCACCGCCTTGCTGAGCCTGGCCACGCCCAAGGACGAAGTGGTGCTGCGCCTGGAAAGCGGCGGCGGCATGGTCCACAGCTATGGCTTGGCCTCGTCGCAACTGGCGCGTATCCGTCAGGCCGGCGTGCCCTTGACCGTGTGCATCGACAAGGTCGCGGCCAGCGGCGGCTACATGATGGCGTGCATCGGCGAGAAGATCATCAGCGCCCCGTTTGCCATCCTCGGCTCGATTGGCGTGGTGGCGCAGTTGCCCAACGTCAACCGCCTGCTGAAGAAGCACGATATCGACTTTGAAGTCCTGACGGCCGGCGAGTACAAACGCACCCTCACGGTGTTTGGCGAAAACACCGAGAAAGGCCGCGAGAAGTTCCAGGAAGACCTGGACATCACTCACCAGCTGTTCAAGAACTTCGTCTCGCGTTACCGCCCGCAGTTGGCCATCGATGACGTAGCGACCGGGGAGGTGTGGTTGGGTGTTGCAGCCCTCGACAAGCAACTGGTCGACGAACTGCAAACCAGCGACGAATACCTGGCCACCAAGGCCAAGACCGCCGAGGTGTTCCACCTGCACTATGCCGAACGCAAGAGTTTGCAAGAGCGCGTAGGCCTGGCGGCCAGTGGCTCGGTAGACCGGGTATTGCTGACGTGGTGGAGCCGGCTGACCCAGCAACGGTTCTGGTAATCCGATTGCCAGAACATGATAGCTACAACTGTAGTGAGCGGGCTTGCCCCGCGCTGGGCTGCGAAGCGGCCCCCATCCAGTCACCGCGCGCTTTCAGACAAACCGCGGTAGTAGGGTTCAGGGCCGCTTCGCAGCCCAGCGCGGGGCAAGCCCGCTCACTACAGGTTGCTCTGTACTCTCAAAAGAAGTCGGCTACGCCAACCGCGTCAGGATCAGGCAGCACGACACCGCTCCCGCATCCAGCACCCCCCGCGACCGCTCGCCGAGCCGACTGGCTCGACCAATCTTCGCCACCAGATCTCGCAAGCAAGCCACCTCCCACATGGGCTTTGGGTGTGCTTGAAGTACAGGTTTTGTAATAGTTTTGCGTTGTAGGAAATTTGTGTTTCGAATGTAGGATTCAAGTCCTTTTGTTATTTCAGGACTTGCATGAACACCCTCTCGGAGCCTCCCAGTCGTCTTTCCCCAAGACATCCGCTGCCGTTGCTGTCTTTCGAACACCCCGTATTCCGACTGCTAGCCTTGTACCGGTCCACTGACCGCACTTTGCCGTGCCCGGCATTCTGAACATTGACTGAAGAGACTCTATAAATGGAATGGTTAGCGGATCCAACGGCCTGGCTCGGCCTGTTGACCTTGATTGTGCTGGAACTGGTGCTCGGCATCGACAACCTGGTGTTTATCGCGATCCTGGCGGACAAACTGCCACCGGAGCAGCGCGACCGTGCGCGCCTGATCGGTTTGTCCCTGGCATTGCTGATGCGCCTGGGCCTGTTGGCGAGCATTTCCTGGTTGGTGACCCTGACCCAGCCGCTGTTCGAGGTGTTCGACAAGAGCTTCTCCGGGCGTGACCTGATCATGCTGTTTGGTGGTGTGTTCCTGCTGTTCAAGGCCACCATGGAATTGCATGAGCGCCTCGAAGGCCACGTGGCCCAGCGCACGGGCAATGTGGCCTACGCGATGTTCTGGCCGATCGTGGCGCAGATCGTGGTGCTCGACGCGGTGTTCTCCCTCGACGCGGTGATCACCGCCGTGGGCATGGTGGACGAGCTGGCGGTGATGATGATCGCGGTGATCGTGTCCATCGGCCTGATGATCGTGGCGAGCAAGCCGTTGACCCGCTTCGTCAACGCACACCCCACCGTGATCATGCTGTGCCTGGGCTTCTTGATGATGATCGGTTTCGCCCTGACCGCCGAAGGCCTGGGCTTCCATATTCCGAAAGGCTACCTGTACGCGGCCATTGGTTTCTCGATCCTGATCGAAGTGTTCAACCAGATCGCCCGTTCACGCCGCAAGAAGTCCGCGCAAGGTGTGTTGCCGGTGCGTGAGCGCACCGCCCACGCGGTGATGCGTTTGCTCGGCGGCCGCAGCCTGGCGGTGGAGGAGGTGGATGAAGAGGTTGCCGATCTGCTGGGCGAGTCGGACGCGAGCCAAGCCCCGCTGTTTGATCGACGCGAGCGTGTGATGATCAGCGGCGTGCTGCAATTGGCCGAACGGCCGATCCGCACGCTGATGACGCCACGGGCCAAGGTTGACTGCATCGATCTGGCGGATGATCCCGACAGTATTCGCCTGAAACTGATGCATTCGTCCTACTCGCGGCTGCCGTTGATCCGCAACGGGGCCGTCGACGAGCCGCTGGGCTTCGTGCACAAGAAGGAGCTGCTCAAGGAATACCTGGCCGGCAATGAGCCGAACCTGGAGCACTTGGCGCGCCGCGCTATCAATCTGCTTGAGAGCTTTTCGATCCTCAACGCCTTGGAGCAGATGCGCCAGGAGTCCACCCACATTGCGTTCGTGATCAACGAATTTGGTGACTTCATGGGCGTGTTGAGCATGACCGACATTCTCGAGTCCATCGCCGGTGAGTTGCCGGACGCCAGTGAGATCGAGGGGCCGGATATCGTTGAGGAAGGCGATGGCTTCCGTGCCAATGGCGCCTTGAACCTTAATCTGGTGCGTCAGCGCACCGGCTTCAAGGCTGTTGCGACCGAGGATTACCAGACGCTGGCTGGCCTGGTCATGAGCCTGTTGGATCGCCTGCCAGTGGTGGGCGATAGCCTGGAGCACGAGGGCTGGCGCCTGACGGTCGCGGCCGTTGAGGAGCGCCGGGTGACGCAGGTGCGTCTGGTGCCTGCTGCTGCGCATAGCGGCTGAATAGCTCGTTGAGTGTTTGCTCCTGGGTTTCCCTGGGGCCAAACCCGTTGAGTGTTTCCTTGATTTTGCCATTGGCGTGCACCACCAGTGTGGGCGTGCTAATCACCTGTTCGAGCCTGGGGGTTTTGGCGGTATCAAGCACCAGGCTTTTCACTGCCGGGTTGTATTTTTTGGCGATGGGTTCAAAAAGCTCCGCAGCGATTGTGCAGCCCGGACACGTCTGCGAAACAAACAACATGAAAACGGTCGGGTGCGCAGCCAGCACTGACTGATATTCCTCGTTGCTGGCAATGACGTCTGTGGCAATTCCCATGGTGATCTCCCTGTCGGCTGCGGTGTTTGGGCCAACGCTAAGCTGGGATATCACCCCCGTCTACTGTCAACCTTCACAGGTCGCCGTTACGCTCCACGCGTTCGCGCGCCTTGCGTGCCTGGCTTGCACATTTCTTGTATTCCAGATTGTCCCGTGAGGCCTTCGCCTGGCGGTAGCCATGGTGGTTCTGACTGGTGTAGTTGGTGCTCAAGGCGTCATTGAGCTTGCGCAGTTCTTCTTTGCATTCGCGACGGTCGTTGCTGGCCGAGGCGCTGCCGGCCGTCAGGAAAGCGAGCAAAACCAGGGTGAGACGGAGCTTCATCAGGGCGGGGTCCTTGTCGGCAGAGATGTGCCAAGGCTAGTCCAGTGTGGGGATTTTTCCAGGCTGCAGGCGCACTGCAACGGTGCGCGGCAAGGTGGTTGTGGCGCACTCGATTGAGGCCTGTCACCGGCATGTGGGGCCTTGGGTAGCAATGTGATTCCAGATGCTGGCGTAACGCCTTGCCGCTTATGAATAGTCATCTGACTGATTTATAACGAATTTAGAGACGTCATATTTTTCTGTTTCGGCGTGTGGCACACTTTCTGCTGTCTATTCCGTTGTTACATACTAAGTTCCGGTATAGCGGAATACACAACTCCTGGAGTGCTTGTCATGCATCACCGACCTTCCGTGTTTAAAGCGTGTGTTTTTCTCTTCGCCGCATCGGCTTCCCTCGCCAGCGTAGTGCAGGCGGCGGACAGCAAGCTCGATGATGTGCTCAAGCGTGGGCACCTGATCGTGGGTACAGGCAGTACCAATGCGCCGTGGCACTTCCAGGGAGCGGATGGCAAGTTGCAGGGGTTTGATATCGACATCGGCCGCATTGTGGCCAAGGGCTTGTTCAACGACCCGAGCAAGGTCGAGTTCGTGGTGCAGTCCTCCGATGCACGGATTCCCAACTTGCTGACCGACAAGGTCGACATGAGTTGCCAGTTCATCACCGTCACCGCCAGCCGTGCGCAGCAGGTGGCCTTCACCCTGCCGTACTACCGCGAAGGCGTGGGCCTGCTGCTGCCGAACAACAGCAAGTACAAAGAGATCGAAGACCTGCAGGCCGCCGGCGACGGCGTCACCGTGGCCGTGCTGCAAAACGTCTACGCCGAAGAGCTGGTGCACCAGGCGCTGCCCAAGGCCAAGGTCGACCAGTACGACAGCGTCGACCTGATGTACCAGGCCGTGAACTCCGGTCGCGCCGATGCCGCCGCCACCGACCAGTCCTCGGTCAAGTACCTGATGGTGCAGAACCCAGGCCGCTACCGCAGCCCGGCCTACGCCTGGAGCCCACAGACCTACGCGTGCGCCGTCAAGCGTGGCGACCAGGACTGGCTGAACTTCGTCAACACCGCGCTGCATGAAGCCATGACCGGCGTGGAGTTCCCGACCTACAAGGCCTCGTTCAAGCAATGGTTCGGTGTGGACCTGCCGGAGCCGGCGATCGGCTTCCCGGTTGAGTTCAAGTAAATCGAAAACCTGGGGCGTCGCTGAAGGCGCCCCAATCAGGTACTGCCGACCATGAACTATCAGTTGAACTTTGCCGCCGTGTGGCGCGACTTCCCCAGCTTGCTGGCGGGGCTCGGCCTGGGCCTTGAGCTGGCGCTGCTGTCGATTGCGATGGGCTGCGTGATCGGCCTGATGATGGCGTTTGCCATGCTGTCCAGGCACAAGGCGCTGCGCGTGCTCGCCTCGGTGTACGTGACGGTGATCCGCAATACGCCGATCCTCGTGCTGATCCTGTTGATCTACTTCGCCTTGCCCAGCCTGGGCATCCGCCTGGACAAGATCCCGTCGTTCATCATCACCTTGTCGCTGTACGCCGGTGCCTACCTGACCGAAGTATTCCGCGCCGGGCTGTTGAACATTCCCAAGGGCTTGCGTGAAGCCGGGCTGGCCATCGGTTTGGGTGAGTGGCGTATCCGTGCCTACATCACCGTGCCGGTGATGCTGCGCAACGTGCTGCCCGCGCTGTCGAACAACTTCATTTCGCTGTTCAAGGACACCTCGCTCGCCGCCGCCATCGCGGTGCCCGAGCTGACCTATTACGCCCGCAAGATCAACGTCGAAAGCTACCGGGTGATTGAAACCTGGCTGGTCACGACCGCGCTCTACGTGGCCGCCTGTTACCTCATTGCCATGCTGCTCCGTTACCTGGAACAGCGTCTGGCGATCCGTCGTTAAGGAAGGTTTCCATGTACGAATCCCCCAGCTGGTTGCATGAGTTGTGGATCGCCCGGGATACCCTCTGGGCGGGCTTCCAAGCCAGCGTTTATGTGTCAGCGTTGGCGATTATCTTTGGCACCCTGATCGGCATCGTCACCGGATTGGTCCTCACCTACGGCAAATTCTGGATGCGTGCGCCGTTCCGCCTGTACGTCGACCTGATCCGTGGCACGCCGGTGTTTGTACTGGTATTGGCGTGTTTCTACATGCTGCCGGCGCTCGGTTGGCAGATCAGCGCGTTCCAGGCCGGTGCGGTCGGGCTGACGCTGTTCTGCGGCTCCCACGTTTCGGAAATCGTGCGCGGTGCGCTGCAAGCCATTCCCCGTGGGCAACTGGAAGCGGGCAAGGCGATCGGCCTGACGTTCTACCAGTCCCTGGGTTACGTGCTGTTGCCCCAGGCGCTGCGCCAGATCCTGCCGACCTGGGTCAATTCCTCCACGGAAATCGTCAAGGCCTCGACCTTGCTCTCGGTGATCGGCGTGGCCGAGTTGCTGCTGAGCACCCAGCAAGTGATTGCGCGCACTTTCATGACCCTGGAGTTCTACCTGTTCGCCGGGTTTCTGTTCTTTGTCATCAACTACGCCATCGAGTTATTCGGGCGCTACATTGAAAAGCGGGTGGCCTTGCCATGAACCAACCTCAAACCAACCCACCGCTGCTGAACATCCGCGGCCTGCGTAAACAATACGGTGAGGTCGAAGTGCTCAAGGGCGTCGACCTGTCCATGCAGCGCGGCAATGTGGTGACCTTGATCGGGTCCAGCGGCTCGGGCAAGACCACGCTGTTGCGCTGCGTCAACCTGCTGGAGGAATTCCAGGGCGGGCAGATCACCCTGGATGGGGAGTCCATCGGCTACAGCGAAATCGCCGGCAAGCGCGTGCGTCACCCCGAGCGCGTGATTGCCCAGCACCGGGCGATGACCGGCATGGCGTTCCAGCAGTTCAACCTGTTCCCGCACTTGACCGCGTTACAGAACGTCACCTTGGGCTTATTGAAAGTTAAGAAAATGCCTAAGGACGAGGCAGTGGTATTGGCAGAAAAATGGCTGGACCGCGTAGGACTTTTGGAGCGCCGCAACCACTTTCCCGGCCAGCTGTCCGGCGGCCAGCAACAGCGTGTGGCGATTGCACGTGCGATTGCGATGAACCCCAGCCTGATGCTGTTTGACGAAGTCACCTCGGCCCTCGACCCGGAATTGGTGGGCGAAGTGCTCAGCGTGATCAAGGGCCTGGCGGAGGAGGGCATGACCATGTTGCTGGTCACCCACGAGATGCGCTTTGCCTATGAAGTCTCGGACAAAATCGTTTTCATGAACCAGGGCCGCATTGAAGAGCAGGGCACCTCGAAGGATATTTTTGAACGCCCGCAATCGCCGCGCCTGGCGGAATTTCTCAAGAACATTCGTTTTTAATCAGGAGCATAGTTTTATGAGCATCACTCGTTACGGTGCCGGCAGTACTGCCGGCGGCGGCCAGCCCCGTCCCTTCGCCCGCGCCGTGGAAGCGGACGGTTGGTTGTACGTCTCGGGCCAAGTGCCTGCGGTGGACGGCGAAATCATCACCGGCGGGATCATCGAGCAAACCCGCCAGACCCTGCGCAACGTGGTGGCGATCCTTGAAGAAGCCGGCTACGAGCTCAAAGACGTGGTGCGCGTTGGTGTGTGGCTGGAAGACCCACGGGACTTCTGGAGTTTCAACAAGGTGTTCGGCGAATACTTCACCCCGGAACACGCCCCGGCGCGCGCCTGTGTGCAGGCCAACATGATGGTTGATTGCAAGGTGGAGATCGATTGCGTGGCCTACAAGAAAAAAGGCTAAATGCCCCCACTCTCAAGCCCACCGCAAATCCAATGTGGGAGGGGGCAAGCCCCCTTCCACAGTAGAATTGTGTCGTACCCAACAACTTCGACCGGACCGAAATTGCCATGACCGAAGACACCATCAAACGCCGCGCCAAAGGCCTGGACCGTGCATTCGATATCCTCGATTTTCTCAAGGAAATCGGTCAGCCCCTGCGCCCGAATGATATTGCCAGCGGCATCGGCAGCCCCAAGTCCACCGTCTACGAATTGGTCGCGTCCCTCCTGGAGCGACGCATCCTGGAAACGGTGGGCAAGGACGGCCACGTTTACCTCGGCCGCCAGTTGTACTTTCTCGGCCAGGCGCACTTGCGTCATTTTGACCTGACCCGCGAGGCCGACCATGCCTTGCAGGAGATCGTCAGCCAGACCCACGAAACCGCGCAGATGTGCCTGCTCAACGGGCGCAAATACACAGTGGCGCTGATGCGCGAGGGCGAGCGGCATTTTCGCATTTCCTCGGACATCGGTGAAAACGCACCGATCCCGTGGACGGCGTCCGGGCGCCTGTTGCTGGGGCACTTGAGTGACCAGCAGATCGTCGACCTGATCGACCACGATGACTTCATCCTGCCGGACGGCCAGCGCCTGCCGCTGGAGACGTTCCTGGCACAAATCCGCCAGGCCACCCTCGATGGGTTCTTTTCCTTCGACAGCGTGGCCGACACCTTTACCCATTGCTTTGCCGCCCCGGTGCGGGACGCGCAAGGCATCAGCATTGCGACCCTGTGCATCGTCGCCCCACGCGCCGATGCCAGCAAAAACTACAACGACTATCGCCGGGTGTTGATCGAAAGCGCCAACAACCTGGCCCGGCGCATCAACGAATAGGAGTTTCCATGTCTGCCCTCAACGCTGTTGAAAAAGGCGCCGCCGCCGTCGGTGCCCACCTGGTCCGCGATGTCAGCCTGCCGGCCCTGGTGCTGCACCGCGACGCCCTGGAACACAACATCCGCTGGATGCAGGACTTTGTCAGCAAGAGCGGCGCGGAACTCGCGCCCCACGGCAAGACCAGCATGATGCCGGCGCTGTTCCAGCGCCAGCTCGCCCAAGGCGCCTGGGGCATCACCCTGGCCAACGCGGTGCAGACCCGCGCGGCCTACGCCGGCGGTGTACGCCGTGTGCTGATGGCTAACCAACTGGTGGGCGCGCCGAACATGGCGCTGATCGCCGACCTGCTGGCCGACCCGGATTTCGACTTCCACTGCATGGTCGATCACCCCGATAACGTTGCCGACCTGGGCCTGTTCTTCGCCGCCCGTGGCTTGCGCCTGAACGTGATGATCGAATACGGCGTGGTCGGTGGCCGTTGCGGGTGCCGCAGCGAGCAGGAGGTGCGCGACTTGGCCAAGTCGATCAAGGCGCAGCCGTCCCTGGCCCTCACCGGTATCGAAGGCTATGAAGGTGTGATCCACGGCGAGCACGCCATCAGCGGCATCCGCGACTTCGCGGCCAGCCTGGTGCGCCTGGCGGTGGACCTGCAGAACAATGGCGCTTTCGACTTGCCCAAGCCGATCATCACGGCCTCGGGTTCGGCCTGGTATGACCTGATCGCCGAGTCGTTCGAAGAGCAAAACGCTGCCGGTCGCTTCCTCAGCGTGCTGCGCCCCGGCAGCTACGTGGCCCATGACCACGGCATCTACAAAGACGCGCAATGCTGCGTGCTCGACCGCCGCAGCGACCTCAGCGAAGGCTTGCGCCCGGCCCTGGAAGTCTGGGCCCACGTGCAATCGATGCCCGAGCCGGGCTTTGCGGTGATCGCCCTGGGCAAGCGCGACGTTGCCTACGACGCCGGCCTGCCGGTGCCGCTCAAGCGCTACAAGGCCGGGATTCTCCCGGCGCAAGGCGATGACGTGGGGGCGTGCAAGGTCACGGCGGTGATGGACCAGCACGCGTTCATGACCGTAGCGCCTGGGGTTGAACTGCGTATTGGCGACATCATTTCGTTCGGCACTTCGCACCCGTGCCTGACCTTTGACAAGTGGCAGGTCGGCTGCCTGGTGGATGAGCAGTTGCAGGTCATCGAGTCTCTGCATACCTGCTTCTAGACCGCGCCGTTCCTATCGCGGGTATGCCCCCTCCCACCATTGAATAGGTTCACACATCAAACGGTGGGAGGGGGCTTGCCCCCGATGAGGCCATCAGCCACGCCCGAGACAATCACTATGAACACCCAACTCCGAATCGCCCTGATCGGCGAATGCATGATCGAACTGCAACATCGCGCCGACGGCAGCTTGCACCAGAGCTTCGGCGGCGACACCCTGAACACCGCGGTGTACCTGCGTCGCGAACTGGGCGACACCGGCAGCGTCGACTACGTCACCGCCCTGGGCGACGACAGTTTCAGCGATGCCATGTGCCGGCAATGGACGGAGGAAGGCCTCGGCCTGGGCATGGTCCAGCGCCTGGCCGGACGTTTGCCAGGCTTGTACTGCATCCAGACCGACGCCAACGGCGAGCGCAAGTTCCTCTACTGGCGCAACGAAGCCGCCGTACGCGACTGCTTCACCACGCCCGCCGCCGAACCGATCCTGGCCGCCTTGCCGGACTATGCCGTGGTGTATTTCAGCGGCATCACCCTGGCAGTGCTGGGGGAAATTGGCCGTGGGCGTTTACTGCAGACCCTTATAGAAACCCGTCGGCGCGGCGGCAAGGTGGTGTTCGACAACAACTACCGGCCGCGGTTGTGGGCCAGTGTCGAGGCGGCGCGCGCGGCGTATCGCACGGTGTTGGCAGAAGTGGATATCGCCTTGCTGACCGAGGATGACGAGCGGGCGTTGTTTGGCTACGCCGACAGTGAGCAAGTGTTCGCGGCGTACCCGGCGATTGAAGAAGTGGTGCTCAAACGTGGCGCGGATGCGTGCCTGATCCGGTGCAAGGGCGAGCGGTTTGCGGTGCCGGCGATCAAGGTCGAACAGGTGGTGGATACGACGGCGGCGGGGGATTCGTTCAGTGCGGCGTACCTGGCCAGTCGGTTTAAGGGCGGTACTCCAGAGGCGGCGGCTTTGGCCGGGCATCGGTTGGCCAGCCGGGTTATCCAGGTGCCGGGGGCGCTGATTCCCAGGGGGTGAATGGCCGCCTGCGGCGGATCGGGGGCAAGCCCCCTCCCACAGTTGACCGCATTTCATCTGGAGGAATGCAGTCACTTGTGGGAGGGGGCTTGCCCCCGATAGCGGTCCGCCGCCAACCCCTCAATCCCGGTAAAACACCTGCACCAAGTGATACCCAAACTTGCTCTTGATCGGCCCGTGAACCACCTTCACCGGCTTCTTGAAGATCACCGCATCAATCGCCCCCACCATCTGCCCTGGCCGCACTTCGCCCAAATCACCGCCGCGTTTGCCGGACGGGCAGGTGGAGTACTTCTTGGCCAGCACATCAAACGCCTCGCCCTTGGCGATACGCTGCTTGAGTTGTTCGGCTTCTTCGCTGGTTTTCACCAGGATATGACGGGCTTGGGCTTTCATTGATCTCTACCAGGTGTGCGACGGCGCGCGATTATGCCTGAACTCATGGGTCGACGCTGATCATGCTGCGGATTTTGGTCGCCAGCAGGTCGATGGAAAACGGCTTGGCGACCATGTCCATGCCGTCCTCGAGGAACCCCTGGCGCTCGGCGGCTTTCTCGGCGTAACCGGTCATGAACAGCACGCGCAGGCCCGGCCGGTGCTGGCGGGCGATCTCGGCCAGTTGTCGGCCGTTCATGCCGGGCAGGCCGACGTCGGTGACCAGCAAGTCCACGCGCAAGTCCGATTCCAACAGCGGCAATGCGGTACGCGCATCGGCGGCCTGGTGTGCGGTGTAGCCCAGCTCATCGAGTACATTGACCACCAGCATGCGCACCGCCGGGTCGTCCTCGACCACCACGACCGCTTCACCCGCCAGCGCCAATGGCGCCTCGCCCGAGTGGGGCGGCAGGTTGCTTTCCAGCGACGTACCGTGCAGGCGCGGCAGGTACAGTCGCACGCAGGTGCCCTGGCCCGGTTCACTCTGAATCGTCACGTGGCCACCGGACTGCTGGGCAAACCCGTAAATCATCGACAGCCCCAGGCCGGTGCCCTGGCCGATGGGTTTGGTGGTGAAGAAGGGGTCGAACGCCTTGGCGAGGATTTTCGGCGCCATGCCGGTACCGTTGTCACACACACCGAGCATCACGTAGTCGCCGGCCTTGACCGGTTCCAGGGTGGTGATGTCGGTGCCGTCCAGGTAGCTGTTGGCGGTTTCGATGAGTATCTCGCCGCCATCGGGCATGGCGTCACGGGCATTGATCACCAGGTTGAGCAGGGCGTTTTCCAGTTGGCTGGCGTCGGTGTTCACCGGCCAGATGTCGTGGCCCAGTTGCACGTTGAGTGTGATATGCGCACCTTTGGTCCGCCGGAATAAATCTTCCAGGGAGGCCACCAACTGGTTCGGGTTCAGCGGTTGAAGGTCCAACGACTGGCGCCGCGAGAAGGCCAGTAACCGGTGGGTCAGGGCGGCGGCACGATGGGCCGAGGACACTGCGGCATCGGTAAAGCGCCCGATGTCATCGCTACGCCCGGCGGCGATATAGCGCTGCATCAGGTCCAGGCTGCCGATGATGCCGGTGAGCATGTTGTTGAAGTCGTGGGCGATACCGCCGGTGAGCTGGCCCACCGCTTCCATCTTCTGCGCATGGCGCAGGGCATCTTCGGCGCGTTCGCGCTCGAACATTTCGTTTTGCAGGCGTTGGTTGGCCTCGGCCAGTGCCTGGGTGCGCTGGGCGACCCGTTCCTCAAGGTTTTCGTTAAGGTGGCGCAGGGCTTCTTCGGTGAGTTTGCGTTCGGTCTCATCGATCACAAAGATGTAGAAACCATTCACCGAGCCGTCAGTGCTGAAGCGCGGCAGGTACTTCATCAAGGCATGGCGTGGCCGCCCGTCGCAGTGCGGTGTGATGGTCATGAAGCTGCAGGGCTTGCCCTTCAGCGCGGCGGCGATCTTGTCCGCGCGCCCGGCATACACCTCGTCACCGAGCACTTCGCGGATGGTCTTGCCGTACAGCTCCTGGGGCGTCATGCCGTACCACTCCAGGTACGCACTGTTGTTCAGGCGAAAACGCTGTTCATGGTCGACATAGCCGATCAGCACCGGCATGGCGTTGATGATCAGTTGCAGCTCGGTCTGGCTTTGGCGCAGCGCCTGCTCGGTGTGTTTGCGCTCGGTGAGGTCCAGCGCGGCGCCGAGGAAGCGCGCCGGGCGGCCTTGGTGATCCTTGTAGCAACGTCCGCGGGCGAACACCCAGCGCACCTGGCCGTCGGCTTGCAACAGGCGGTACTCTTCGGCGTACTCGGTGCCGAAGGTGATGCAATGCTTGATGCTGCGCGCCACCATGCCCCGGTCTTCGGGGTGCACGCCTTGCAGGTAGTCGCTGATCGGCAGCCTGCCAGCCTCGCTGGGGTCGACGCCGTGCAGGTAGGCGAAGTGGGCGTCGGCGATAAAGTGGTCCTCGCCGATATCCCAGTCCCAGGTGCCCACCGCGTCGGTCGCCGCCAGTGCAAGCTGCAAGCGTTGTTCGGTGTTGTGCTGGGCCTTGCGGCGTTCGTTGGTTTCGATGGCGGTGACCAGGATGCCGGCGACACACCCGCTTTCGTCGCGGATCGGGCTGTAAGTCAGGTCCAGCCAGATCTCAGTGTCGCGATTATGGCGTTGCAGTACGAAGCGCTGCTCGCTGAAGGTACGCACCTGGCCACTGAGCACGGCATCGTAGATCGGCGCGGTAAAGCTTTCCAGCTCCGGCCAGGTCTGGTGCGCCGGTTGGCCCATGGCGTCGGGGTGCTTGTTGCCGGCCAACTGGGCGAAGGCGTCGTTGTAGAGTTGCGTCAGTTGGTCGCCCCACAGCAGGAGCATCGGCATCGGCGAGTGGACGACGATATCCACGGCCGTGCGCAGGCTTTGCGGCCACTCATTGGCCTCACCGAGGGGGCTTTGCGCCCAGTCCAGCCGCGCAATCATTGCGGCGGCTTCGCTGCCGGTGGAGGTTGCCTTCATGTAAAAACCCTGAGCGTAACGCTTTGAAAGATGACAACACCCATTATCCCGTGAGTCGGGAATGGGTGACTACCCCCGAAAAATAGCATGCATTCGGGGATTGTCTTCAAATGAGTGCGTCAGCGCTGAAACCTTTCACCTTTCAGTCAGTTCGGGCCGGTCGCGAAACTGTTCCAGGGCTTGCGGGTTGGCCAGGGCGTCGGTGTTCTTCACCGGTTCGCCGTGCACCACATTGCGCACCGCCAGTTCAACGATCTTGCCGCTGATGGTGCGGGGGATATCGGTGACAGCGAGGATCTTCGCCGGTACGTGGCGGGGTGTGGTGTTGGCGCGGATCACTTGGCGGATCTGCTGCTCAAGGGCTTCATCCAGCTCGACACCGTCATTGAGGCGCACGAACAGCACCACCCGTACGTCATCCTGCCAGCGTTGGCCAATGGCCAGGCTCTCCTGCACCTGCGGGACTTTTTCCACCTGGCGATAAATCTCTGCCGTGCCGATGCGCACGCCACCGGGGTTGAGCACCGCGTCGGAACGCCCGTGAATCAACAGGCTGCCGTTGGGGCGTTGCTCGGCATAGTCGCCCTGGGCCCAGACACCGGGGAACTGGCTGAAATACGAGGCGCGCAGCTTCTGGCGATCCGGGTCGTTCCACAAGCCGATGGGCATGGCCGGAAAGTGCCGGGTGCACACCAGTTCGCCTTTTTCGCCGACCAGCGGCTGGCCCTGGTCGTCCCACACTTCAATCGCCATTGCCAGGCTCTTGCACTGCATTTCGCCGCGCCGCACCGGCAACACCGGGTTGCCGATCACAAAGCAGGAGACGATATCGGTGCCACCGGACATCGATGACAGGCACAGCTCGCCCTTGATCTCGCGGTACACGTAGTCGTAGCTCTGCGGCGACAGCGGCGAGCCGGTCGAAATCAGCCCTTTAAGGCTGCCCAGGTCATGGCTCAGGCGCGGTTGCAACCCGGCCTTTTCCAGCGTGGCGAGAAACTTGGGGCTGGTGCCGAACACGCTGATCTTTTCCGCGTCGATCAGGTCAATCAGGCGCTCTGGTCCCGGATGAAACGGCGAGCCGTCATACAGCACCGCCGTGGCGCCGATGGCCAGTACCGACACCAGCCAGTTCCACATCATCCAGCCGCAGGTGGTGTAGTAGAACAGGCAGTCATCGCGGGATAGGTCCGCATGCAGGCCGTGTTCCTTGAGGTGCGTGAGCAGCACGCCACCGGTGCCGTGGATGATGCACTTGGGCACGCCGGTGGTGCCGCTGGAATAGAGAATATAAAGCGGATGATCGAACGGCACCGCGACGAATTCCGGTTCGCCGCCAGGCGGGTAGAAGTCCGACCACCGCGTGACGCGGGCATGGGTCTGATAGTCCTCGACCCGTGCCTGGGGCCGTGCGTACGGCACAATGATCAACTGCTCCAGGGACGGCAGGCGCGCGAGGATTTCATTCAGCTTGGCGGTCTGGTCGATGTCTTTACCGGCATAGCGGTAGCCCGCGCAGGTGATTAGCACCTTGGGTTCGATCTGGCCGAATCGGTCAATCACACCCTGGGTGCCGAAGTCCGGCGATGAACACGACCAGATCGCCCCGAGGCTGGTGGTGGCAAGCATGCCCACCAGGGTTTGCCAAGTGTTGGGCATGCACGCGGCGACGCGGTCGCCCTGAGTGACACCGGCAGCCCGCAAGCTTTTTTGCAGGCCGGCGACATGTTCGGCGAGTTCGGCGTAGGTCAATTGTTCGCGTTGGCCGTCTTCGCTGATGGCCACCACGGCCGGGTGATCATCGCGCCGGCGCAACAGGTGCTCGGCAAAGTTCAGGGTCGCGCCGGGAAACCACTGGGCGCTGGGCATCTCGGCGTCTTCGATCAGCACTGCGCTGGGCGGGCTGCGAAACTGCACGTCGAAGAACGCCACGATCGCCCGCCAGAAGTCCGGGCGCTGGTCGATGCTCCACTGGTGCAGGGCCGGGTAGTCGCTGAGCTGCACGCTGTAGCGGTCATTGATAAAGCGCCGGAACTGGTCCATCCGCGTGTTGGCGATGCGCTCCGGGGAGGGTTGCCAGAGGATCTCGGACATAGGCAGGTCTCTTTTTATGTATTAATTCATCCAGGCAACACCGGGCCAATGTGGGAGGGGGCTTGCCCCCGATTGCGGTGTGTCAACCACCCGATGTATCAACTGGCACTGCCTCATCGGGGGCAAGCCCCCTCCCACATTTTGAATGCCAGTGTCCGCTGTTACTGGGCCAGCCAGCCTCCATCGATATTCCACGCTGCGCCGCGCACTTGGCTGCCGGCCTCGCTGCACAAGAAGAGCACCAGTTCACCCAACTGCGGCGGCGTTACAAACTCCAGCGACGGCTGCTTCTCCGCGAGCAAATCATGCTGGGCCTGCTGCGGGTCCACGCCGTTGGCGGCGCGATCATCGATCTGTTTCTGCACCAGCGGCGTCAATACCCAGCCCGGGCAAATCGCGTTGCAGGTGACGTTGCTGGTGGCCGTTTCCAGCCCGACCACTTTGGTCAAGCCAATCACGCCATGCTTGGCCGCCACGTACGCTGCCTTGCCCACCGAACCGACCTGGCCATGCACCGAAGCGATGTTGACGATACGCCCCCAGCCCTTGGCTTTCATCCCCGGCAAGCTCAAACGCGTGCTGTGGAACACCGACGACAGGTTGATCGCGATGATCGAGTCCCAGCGCTCGGCGGGGAAGTCTTCGACCGCCGCCACGTGCTGGATGCCGGCGTTGTTGACGAGGATGTCCACGCCGCCGAACTCACGCTCGGCGTAAGCGATCATGTCGGCGATCTGCGCCGGGTCGCTGACGTCGGCCGGGTGGTGGCCGACCTTGCCGCCGAAGGCCTGCACCTGGGCGATGACCGCACTGGCATCGCCGAAGCCGTTGAGGATCAGGTTGGCGCCGGCCTTGGCCAGGCTCAGGGCGATGCCCAGGCCGATGCCGCTGGTGGAACCGGTGACCAGGGCGGTCTTGCCGTTCAATGTCGTCATGAAAACCTCACACAATGCCGGTGGCATAGAAAGTACCGATCACCACGAACACCGCGAGGGTCTTGATGATCGTGATGCCGAAAATGTCCTTGTAGGCTTCGCGGTGGGTCAGGCCGGTGACCGCCAGCAGCGTGATCACCGCGCCGTTGTGGGGCAGGGTGTCCATGCCGCCGCTGGCCATGGCCGCGACGCGGTGCAGCACTTCAAGGGGGATATTGGCCGCATGGGCCGCCGAAATAAAGCTCTCGGACATGGCCGCCAGGGCGATGCTCATACCGCCGGAAGCAGAGCCGGTGATACCGGCCAGCAGGGTCACGGTGATCGCCTCGTTGACCAGCGGGTTGGGGATGCCCTTGAGCCAGTCCGCCAGCACCAGAAAGCCCGGCAGCGAGGCGATCACCGCACCAAAGCCGTATTCCGACGCGGTGTTCATCGCCGCCAGCAGCGCACCGCTGACCGCACTTTTACTGCCTTCGGCGAGTTTGCTTTTGATCGCCGACCAGCCAAACACCAGCACCATGACGATGCCCACCAGCAATGCGGCCTGCACCGCCCAGATCGCCGTCAGCTTGGCGATTTCGGTGGTCACCGGCGTGCTCATCCCCGGCAAGCTGAGGCTGTGGGTCTTGCCGTACCACTGCGGGATCCAGTGGGTGAACAACAGGTTCATCACGCCCACCAGGATCAGCGGCGACAGCGCGATCCACGGGTTGGGCAGGGTGAGGTTTTCGGCGGTTTCCGGCTCGTTGCGCAGATCGGTGCCATAACCTTCACCGGCACGTTGCGCCTTGTTGCGCTGGCGCGCCAGGTACAGCATGCCGGCGCAGAACACGAAGATCGTACCGATCAACCCCAGCCAGGGCGCGGCCCAGGCCGTGGTGTTGAAGAACGTGCTGGGGATGATGTTCTGGATCTGCGGCGTGCCGGGCAGGGCGTCCATGGTGAACGAGAACGCGCCGAGGGCGATGGTCGCCGGGATCAGGCGCTTGGGGATATTGCTCTGGCGGAACATCTCCGCCGCGAACGGGTACACCGCAAACACCACCACGAACAGCGACACGCCGCCGTAGGTGAGCAGGGCGCAGACCAGCACGATCACCAGCATCGCCTGGCGCGTGCCGAGCAAGCGGATCGCCGCCGCCACGATCGAGCGTGAAAAGCCCGACAGCTCGATCAGCTTGCCGAACACCGCGCCAAGCAGGAACACCGGAAAGTACAGTTTGATGAAGCCAACCATCTTCTCCATGAACACCCCGGTAAACGCAGGGGCGACGGCGGAAGGGTCAGTGAGCAGGACAGCGCCGAGGGCGGCGATGGGGGCAAACAGGATAACGCTATAGCCACGGTACGCAGCCAGCATCAGCAGCGCGAGGGCTGCCAGGGCAATGATCACACTCATGGTGTGTCTCCATCGAATTGTTATTTTTGTGGGGTGAGGCTTTGGAGAAGGGCTATAGCGAGATGTGTGCCAATTATTTAAGTGGTTGAAAAATATAGATAATCTTTGGTGGGTGGTGTGCCGTTTCAGATGCTGTCTCTAAAATGAGACAAATGATGAGCCAATGTGGGAGGGGGCTTGCCCGCGATGGCTGTGTTTCAGTTGCTTGTGAGTTGACTGACACACTGCCATCGGGGGCAAGCCCCCTCCCACATTGGAAGGTCTCTATATTGATAATGGTGTCTCTTTTTAGAGATCAGTCGATGCCCAGGGCCACCATCTTCTTGTACAGCGTCGACCGCCCAAGCCCCAACCGCTTGGCCGCTTCCACCACATTCCCCTCGCACGCCCTCAACGCCGCGCCAATCACCTGCCGATCAAACCGCTCCCGCGCTGCGCTGAACGACTCACCCTCAACCGCCGGCAAGGCACTGCCACGTTCCACGGGGGTGAAAGTGCCAATCGCCGCACGAATCTCACCGGCATTCAGCACCAGGTCATCACTCAGCAACGCCGCCCGCTCCAGCACATTGCGCAGTTCACGGATATTCCCCGGCCAGGCATGCTGTGCCAGCAAGGCCAACGCCGCGTGGTCCAGTTCATGCTGGCTGCGCAGCTCCTCCAGGATCGCCTCGCTCAATGCCGGAATATCCTCCAGCCGTTCACGCAACGGCGGCACCTGGATCGGCAGCACATTCAGCCGGTAATACAGGTCGGCGCGGAACTCACCGCGCTTGATCGCCGCTTCCAGGTCCATGGACGTGGCCGCGATCACGCGCACATCGCTGTGCAGCATCTCGTTGGAGCCGACCGGCTCGAATTCCTTTTCCTGCAACACCCGCAGCAGTTTGCTTTGCAGCGGCAGCGGCATGTCGCCGATTTCATCCAGGAACAAGGTGCCGCCCTGGGCAATCTGGAATTTGCCCGGACGGCCCTTGCGGTCGGCGCCGGTAAACGCGCCCGGTGCGGTGCCGAAGAACTCGGCCTCCAGCAGGTCAGCGGGAATCGCGGCGCTGTTGATACTGACAAAGGCCTTGTGCGCCCGCGTGGAGGCACCGTGTATCGCCTGGGCCAGCAATTCCTTGCCGGTGCCGGTCTCGCCCAGCAGCAATACCGGCGATTCGGCACTCGCACTGCGCCGCGCCCGGCGTTTCACCTCGAGGCTGGCAGCGCTGGTGCCGATGAAATGCGCGAAGTTGTACTTGCTCTGGCGTGAACGCAGCAGCGAGCGCGTCGAGGCCAGCTCTTGCTGCATGCTCAGGTAGCGCTCGATCAGCGGCGACAGGTTGCGCAGCTCATCGAACAACGCAAACCCGATTGCGCCGATCACCGCGCCGGCCTCGTTGTGGATCGGCAAGCGCATCACCACCAGTGGCCCCTTGGGCGTGTCCTGGATATCCAGCAGGATCGGCTGGTCATTGCGCACCACCTGGCGCAACAGGCTATTGGAAATCACCTGCTCGCATGGCTGGCCGATGGCTTCGTCGGCGCTTTTCAGGCCGAAGCGCTTGGCGTAGCGCTCGTTCATCCAGACGATATTGGCGTCGCGGTCGACAATCACCGTGCCTTCGCTGGACTGCTCAATGATCTCGAACAGCGACTGGATGGCCAGGCCACGAACCTGTTGGTAGTCCTTGAGGTTATCGGTGATGTTCATGTTTAGGCCACCAACACAAATTGGACATGGAATCGCGATCCTTGTGGGAGCGGGCGTGTTTACAAGGGGATGTGCGCCGCTGCCAGCAGCTCTTGGGTGTACGGGTGTTGCGGTGCATCGAACACCTCATGGCTGGCGCCGCGCTCCACCACCTTACCGTCCTTGACCACAATCATGTCATGGGCCATGGCCCGCACCACGGCCAGGTCATGGCTGATAAACAGGTAGGTCAGGCCGTATTTCTCCTGCAGCTCACGCAGCAATGCCACCACTTGCTTCTGCACGGTGCGGTCGAGGGCCGAGGTCGGTTCATCCAGCAGCATCAGCGCCGGCTTGAGTACCAAGGCGCGAGCGATGGCGATGCGTTGGCGCTGCCCACCGGAAAATTCATGCGGGTAGCGGTGGCGACTGGCAGGGTCGAGGCCGACGTCCTTGAGCACCTGGATCACCTGCGCATCGCGGTCGGCCAGGCTACACGGCGCGTGCACGTCCAGACCTTCGCTGATGATCTGTTCCACGGTCATGCGTGGGCTGAGGCTGCCGTAGGGGTCCTGGAACACCACCTGCATCTGCTTGCGCCAAGGGCGCATTTGCTGGTTATTCAACGGGTCGAGCGCTTCGCCTTGGAAGCGGATGCTGCCGGTGGAGTCGAGCAAACGCAGGATCGCTTGGCCCAGCGTGGACTTGCCCGAGCCGGACTCGCCGACAATCCCCAGGGTTTTGCCGCGCTGCACGCTGAGGCTGATGCCGTCCACCGCACGCAGGTAGGTCTTGCGGCGGAACAACCCGCCGCCAAGGGGGAATTGCACGGTCAGGTCATCCACTTGCAACACCGTCTCGCGCGCATCGCTGCACAGCGCATCACCGGCCGGTTCCGCATCCAGCAGCAACTGGCTGTAAGGATGCTGCGGCGCGGTGAACAAGGTCTCACAGTCGGCCTGCTCAACGATCTCGCCGGCGCGCATGACGCAGACGCGCTGGGCGATGCTGCGCACCAGGTTGAGGTCATGGCTGATCAGCAGCAGCGACATGCCCAGGCGTTGTTGCAGGGATTTGAGCAGCAGCAGGATCTTGCGCTGCACGGTCACATCCAGGGCGGTGGTGGGTTCGTCGGCGATCAACAGCTCCGGCTCGCAGGCCAGGGCCATGGCGATCATCACCCGTTGGCGTTGGCCGCCGGACAATTGATGCGGATAAGCCTTGAGGCGTTCCTGGGGTTTCTGGATGCCCACCAGCTCGAGCAATTCGAGGATGCGCGCCTGCGCCGCCTTGCCGCCCAAGCCCTTGTGCAGCAGCAGGGTTTCGCCGATCTGCTTTTCGATGCTGTGCAGCGGGTTCAGGGAGGTCATCGGCTCCTGGAAGATCATCGCAATGCGGTCACCGCGCAGTTTCTGCAACGTCGAGGCCGAGGCGCCGATCAACTCCTGGCCGCGATACGTGATGGAACCGGTGGTGTCGGTGCCCGCTTCCGGCAGCAGTTGCAGGATCGAATGGGCCGTCACCGACTTGCCCGAGCCCGACTCACCCACCAGCGCCATGCACTCGCCGGGGCGAACGTCCAGGCTCAGGTGGCGGACCACGGTCTGGCCACTGAAAGCGACGTTGAGGTCGCGGATTTCGATCAGGTTCATAGGGGAGGCACTCATGAACGGGGGTCGAAGGCGTCACGCAACGCCTCGCCGATAAAGACCAGCAGTGACAGGATCAGCGCCAAGGTGAAAAACGCCGTGAGGCCCAGCCACGGCGCTTGCAGGTTCTGCTTGCCCTGGGCGATCAGTTCACCCAGCGACGCGCTGCCCGCCGGCATGCCAAAACCGAGGAAATCCAGGGCGCTCAAGGTGGAAATCGCCCCGGTCAGGATAAACGGCAGGTAGCTCAACGTAGCGGTCATGGCGTTGGGCAGGATATGCCGGCGAATGATCTTGCCGTCGCCCAAGCCCAGGGCTCGTGCGGCCTTGACGTATTCCAGGTTGCGCCCGCGCAGGAACTCGGCGCGCACCACGTCCACCAGGGCCAGCCAGGAAAACAGCGCCATGATCCCCAGCAACCACCAGAAATTCGGCTCCACAAAACCCGACAGGATGATCAGCAGGTACAGCACCGGCAGCCCGGACCACACCTCCAGCACGCGCTGGCCGATCAAATCCACCCAGCCGCCGTAATAGCCCTGCAATGCACCGGCGGCAATGCCGATGGCAGCGCTGATCGCGGTGAGCGCCAAGGCAAACAGGATCGACACGCGTGCGCCAAAGATCACCCGCGCCAGCACATCCCGCGACTGGTCATCGGTGCCCAGCCAGTTCACCGCCGAGGGCGGGCTGGGGGCAGGGCGGGTCAGTTCGTAGTTGGGCGTGTCGTCGCTGAACGGGATCGGTGGGAACAGCATCCAGCCGCCGTCCTGCTCTATCAGCTTTTGCACGTAGTCACTGCGGTAGTCGGCCTGGAACGGCAACTGGCCGCCGAACTGCTGCTCGGTGTAACGCTTGAACACCGGGAAATACAGCTCGTTCTTGAAACTCAGCACCAAGGGCTTGTCATTGGCGATCAACTCGCCGCCGAGGGTCAGGATAAACAGGCCGATAAACAGCCACAGCGACCACCAGCCGCGACGGTTCTTCTTGAACCGCTCGAAACGTCGACGCGCCACGGGAGACAGATTAAGCATCAGGCGTTCCTCGCGGCGAAGTCGATACGCGGGTCCACCAGGGTGTAGCAGAGGTCACCGATGAGTTTTATCAAGAGGCCGAACAACGTAAAGATAAACAGCGAACCGAACACCACCGGATAATCGCGGGACACCGCGGCCTCGTAGCTCATGCGGCCAAGGCCGTCGAGGGAGAAGATCACCTCGATCAGCAGCGAGCCGGCAAAGAACACCGCAATAAACGCCTGCGGAATGCCCGAGATCACCAGCAACATCGCGTTGCGAAACACATGCCCGTACAGCACGCGCCGTTCGCTCAAGCCCTTGGCGCGCGCCGTCACCACGTACTGGCGGGTAATTTCATTCAGAAACGAGTTTTTGGTCAGGATGGTCAGCGTGGCGAACCCGCCGATGACCAACGAGGTGACCGGCAAGACCAGGTGCCAGAAATAGTCGGCGATCTTGCCCACGGTGCTCAGCTCTTCGAAGTTTTCCGACACCAGCCCGCGCACCGGGAACCAGTTCAGCGAGGTGCCGCCGGCAAAGACCACAATCAGGAACATCGCGAACAGGAACGCAGGCATCGCATAGCCGATCACAATCGCGGTGCTGCTCCATACGTCGAAGCTGCTGCCATGGCGCACCGCCTTGCGAATTCCCAGGGGTATCGACACCAGGTAAGTGATCAGCGTGGCCCACAGGCCGAGGGAAATGGTCACCGGCATTTTTTCCAGGATCAGGTCGATCACGGTCTTGCCGCGAAAGAAGCTGTTGCCGAAGTCCAACTGCGCATAGCTCTTGAGCATCAGCCACAGGCGTTCCGGCGCGGGCTTGTCGAAGCCGTACTGTTTTTCGATGTCGGCGATCAGCTTCGGGTCCAGGCCACGGCTGGCACGGGAGCCGCCGCTGATGCTTTCGCCGGATGAACCGCCGACGCCACCGCCGCCAATCCCTTGCAGGTGGGCGATGGCTTGTTCCACCGGCCCGCCTGGAGCGGCCTGCACGATCACGAAATTCACCAACAGGATGATCACCAGCGTCGGGATGATCAGCAGCAGGCGCCGCACGATATAGGCAAACATCAGCGTGCACCTCCGCGTTTGTTCAGCTCAACCTTCATTTGCTCGTTGGTCAGGGGCGTGGGGCTGATTTCCCACCAGGTTTCCAGGGCTTCGTCGTTTTTCGCCTCGATGGCCGGGCGGCCGAAGCGGTTCCACCACGCGGCGGACGTGCCGGGCGGGTAGTAGTTGGGAATCCACAGGTAGTTCCATTGCAGCACGCGGTCCAGCGCGTGGGCGTAGGTGAGCATCTGCGCCTGGGTGTCGGCCTTGACCAGGCCCTTGATCAGGCTGTCGACGGCCGGGTCCTTGAGCACCATGTAGTTGTTGGCGCCTGGGTCAAAGGCGGCGGCCGAGCCGAAATAGTTGTAGAGCTCCATGCCCGGCGAGGTGGTGACCGGGAAGCCGGTGACGATCATGTCGTAGTCCCGTGCCATCACCCGGTTCACATATTGGGAGGCGTCGATACGGCGGATATTCAGGGTGATACCGATCTGCGCCAGGTTGCGTTTGTACGGCAGCAACAGGCGTTCGAGGCCAGATTGGGCATTGAGGAAGGTAAACTCCAGCGGCTCGCCCTCGGCGTTAACCAGTTTGTCGCCGTCCGGTTTCCAGCCGGCCTCTTCCAACAAGGCCAGTGCCTGCAGCTGTTTGTCGCGGATCATGCCGCTGCCGTCGGTAACCGGCGCCTTGAACACCTGGGTGAACACCTCGTCGGGCACTTGGCCGCGCAACGGTTCAAGAATCGCCAGTTCTTCTTGGGTCGGCGGCTGGCTGGCCGCCAACGGGCTATTGGAAAAGAAGCTTTGTTGGCGGATATACATATTGCGCATCATCTGCCGGTTGGCCCATTCGAAGTCCCACAGCATCGCGAGGGCCTGGCGCACGCGGCGGTCCTTGAAGACTGGTTTTTGCACGTTGAACACATAACCCTGGGCCGGTTGCGGCATCTCCTTGGCCAGGTGCGCGCGTTGCAGGCGACCGTCATCCAGGGCCGGGCCGTTGTAACCGATGGAATAGCCGGTGGCGGAAAATTCGCGGTTGAAATCGTAGGCGCCGCCGCGCAGTACCTGGCGGGCCACTTCGGTGTCGCCGAAATATTCCAGGCTCAGGTGATCGAAGTTGTACAGGCCACGGCTGACGGGCAAGTCCTTGCCCCACCAGTTCGGGTCGCGGGTAAAGGTGATGGTGCTGCCGGAGTCGATCTTGCTGACCTTGTACGGGCCGCTGCCCAGGGGCGCTTCATAGCCGCCGCCATTGGCGAAGTCGCGGGTCTTCCACCAGTGCTCCGGGAAGACGGGCAGGGTGGCGATATCCAGGGGCAGGGTGCGATTTTCATTGCTGGAGAAATCGAAGCGTACCTGACGCTCGCCCTCGACCTCGACGTGCTTGACGTCGGCGAACAGGGTGCGAAAGCGCAGGCTGCCTTGGGTCATCAACAGGTCGAAGCTGTAGCGCACGTCTTCGGCGGTGATCGGCTTGCCGTCGGCAAAGCGTGCCTTGGGGTTGAGGAAAAAGCGCAGCGACAGGCCATCGTCGGCGCGTTCCATCTTCTCGGCGACCAGGCCGTAGACCGTGTAGGGCTCGTCGAGGGAGCGCTGGGCCAGGGGCGCGTAGAGCCAGCCGTCGACCTGGGACACGCCGATGCCTTTGTCGATATACGGCAGCACATGGTCGAAGCGCCCAATCTCGATGGCCGAGCGGCGCAGGCTGCCGCCTTTGGGGGCGTTGGGGTTGGCGTAGTCGAAATGGGTAAAGCCGGCGGGGTACTTGGCCGGTTCGCCGTACACCGTCAGGTAGGGTTGGGGCGCCGCGATCACGGCGGAACTGGCCAGCAGCAGGGCCAGGGTCGAGCTCAGCATGTAGGAAAAAGCCAATCGCATTGTCAGCCTTGAACGCCGTGTGAAGAAGAAAAGGGATTTGTACGCTAACGGCATCAGCGTCGCCAGTCATCACATGCACAACGGCCCACCAAAAGGCGGGCCGTTGTTTATAGCATCAGCACAGACAGGATCAGTCCTGGCGGCTGGTGACTTCCAGCAGGTGGTAGCCGAACTGGGTTTTCACCGGGCCTTGCACGGTGTTGACCGGGGCGCTGAACACGACGGTGTCGAATTCCTTGACCATCTGGCCTGGACCGAACGAACCCAGGTTGCCGCCGTCGCGGCTGGAAGGGCAGCTGGAGTTGGCTTTGGCGATTTCTGCGAAATCGGCGCCGCCTTCGATTTGGGCCTTGAGTTCGTTGCACTTGTCTTCAGTGGAAACGAGGATGTGACGGGCGGTGGCTTTGGCCATGGGGAGTAACTCCTTGAGTAAAAAGGGTGAGCGTACCGGATTCAGGCGGTTATTTCCTGGCAAAGTTCCATGGGATTGGCGTACATATCCGTTTCTTCGGCAACGGCTACTTAGGGTTCTGCTCTTACAGCGGGGCACTTTTGGAAGCGCGCCAAAAACGCTTCGCCCACTACTCGGTGCCTCGCCTAGGCTCGGCATGGCGCGGTGTAGATCAAAAGCAGAGCTGATTGATCTCCCTACATCACGTCGATACGTTTGGCTGGGCCGGTATCCCGGCTCTTTTCGAAAGTGACCCGCCGTAAGGGCGGACAGCCATCCCGCATTAACGGATAGGTACTGCGTCAATCAACACGAGCAGCAGGCACCAAAAACGCCGCCTCCAACAACTGCCGCGTATACCCATGCTGCGGCGCAGCAAAAATCCCCGCTGCATCCCCCTGTTCCACCACCTGCCCATGCTTCACCACCATCAACTGGTGACTCAACGCCTTAACCACCGCCAAATCATGGCTGATAAACAGATAGGTCAAGTTGTACTTAGCCTGCAAACTGCGCAATAACTCGACCACCTGCCGCTGCACCGTGCGATCCAGCGCCGAGGTCGGCTCGTCCAGCAGAATCAGGCGTGGCTTGAGCACCAACGCCCGGGCAATGGCAATACGCTGCCGCTGACCGCCAGAGAACTCATGCGGGTACCGGTGCCGCGATTCCGGATCCAGCCCCACTTCCTTGAGCGCCGCAATAATCGCCGCCTCCTGCTCGGCAGGCGTACCCATCTTGTGGATCCGCAGCCCCTCGCCGACGATCTCACTGACGCACATCCGCGGGCTCAAGCTGCCAAACGGGTCCTGAAAGACCACCTGCATTTCCCGACGCAACGGTCGCACCTGTTGCTGGGTGAGCCGATCCAGTTGCTGACCTTCAAAACGAATGCCGCCCTTGCTGCCGATCAACCGCAGAATCGCCAGGCCCAGGGTGGATTTGCCCGAGCCGCTTTCGCCGACGATGCCCAGGGTCTGTCCCTGGGGCAGGCTGAAGTTGATGCCGTCCACCGCCTTGACGTAATCGACGGTGGTGCGCAAGAAGCCCTTCTTGATCGGAAACCACACTTTCAGGTCATCGACTTCCAGCAACGGCGGGCCAATCACATTGGTCGCCGGGCCGCCGCTGGGTTCCGCCGCCAGCAGTTCCTGGGTGTAGGGGTGCTGGGGCGACTGGAACAGCGTCTCGCAATCGGCCTGTTCAACGATGCAGCCTTTTTGCATCACGCACACGCGATGGGCGATGCGCCGCACCAGGTTCAAGTCATGGCTGATCAGCAGCAGCGCCATGCCTAGCCGTGCCTGCAGCTCCTTGAGCAATTCGAGGATTTTCAACTGCACCGTCACGTCGAGGGCCGTGGTCGGCTCATCAGCGATCAGCAGTTCGGGTTCATTGGCCAGCGCCATGGCGATCATCACCCGCTGGCGCTGGCCGCCGGAGAGTTCATGGGGCAGAGCCTTGAGGCGCTTGTGCGGCTCGGGGATGCCCACCAATTCCAGCAACTCCAGGGTGCGCTGGGTGGCGACCTTGCCGGTGAGCCCCTTGTGCAGGCCCAGCACTTCGTTGATCTGTTTCTCGATGTTGTGCAGCGGGTTCAGCGAGGTCATCGGCTCCTGGAAGATCATCGCAATGCGGTTGCCGCGAATGTGCCGGATGGTTTTTTCTTTCAGTGTCAGCAGGTCCTGCCCGGCATAGTTGATGGTGCCGGAAGGATGCCGCGCCAGCGGGTAGGGCAGCAGGCGCAGGATCGAGTGGGCGGTGACCGATTTGCCCGAACCGCTTTCGCCCACCAGCGCGATGGTTTCGCCGCGCTTGATGTCGAAGCTGACGTTGTTCACCACGCGTTGGTGATGGTCGCCGGTGACGAACTCGACGGAGAGGTCGCGGATTTCGATCAGATTGTCCTGATTCATCTCATTTCCTCGGGTCGAAGGCATCGCGAGCGGACTCGCCGATAAACACCAGCAAACTCAACATGATCGCCAGCACGGCAAAGGCACTCATGCCCAGCCACGGCGCTTGCAGGTTGGATTTGCCCTGGGCCACCAGCTCGCCCAGCGATGGCGAGCCGGCCGGCAAGCCGAAGCCGAGGAAGTCCAGGGCGGTGAGGGTGCCGATGGCACCGGTGAGGATGAACGGCATGAAGGTCATGGTCGAGACCATCGCGTTGGGCAGGATGTGGCGGAACATGATCGCGCCGTTCTGCATGCCCAAGGCCCTGGCCGCGCGCACGTATTCGAGGTTGCGGCCGCGCAGGAACTCGGCGCGCACCACGTCCACCAGGCTCATCCAGGAAAACAGCAGCATGATCCCCAGCAGCCACCAGAAGTTGGGCTGCACAAAACTGGCGAGGATGATCAACAGGTACAGCACCGGCAACCCAGACCAGATTTCCAGGAAGCGCTGCCCGGCCAGGTCGACCCAGCCGCCATAGAAGCCCTGCAAGGCCCCGGCGATCACGCCGATGATCGAGCTGAGCACCGTGAGGGTCAGGGCAAACAGCACCGACACGCGGAACCCGTAGATCACCCGCGCCAACACATCGCGGCCCTGGTCATCGGTGCCCAGCAAGTTCACCGAAGAGGGCGGCGCCGGTGCGGGCACCTTGAGGTCGTAGTTGATGCTCTGGTAGCTGAACGGGATCGGTGCCCACAACGTCCAGGCGTCCTTGGCCTTGAGCAGTTCCTGGATATACGGGCTCTTGTAGTTGGCCTCCAGCGGGAATTCACCGCCAAAGGTGGTCTCCGGGTAGCGCTTGAGCGCCGGGAAATACCAGCCGCCGTCGTAGTGCACGGCCAGCGGCTTGTCGTTGGCGATCAGCTCCGCGCCCAGGCTCAGCACGAAGAGGATCAGGAACAGCCATAGCGACCACCAGCCGCGCTTGTTGGCCTTGAACCGCTCGAACCGGCGGCGATTGAGGGGGGACAGGTTCATCTCAATGCTCCCGGCTGGCAAAGTCGATTCGCGGATCGACCAGGGTGTAGGTGAGGTCGCCGATCAGTTTCACGATCAGCCCCAGCAGGGTGAAGATGAACAGCGTGCCGAACACCACCGGGTAGTCGCGGTTGATCGCCGCTTCAAAGCTCATCAGGCCCAGGCCGTCGAGGGAGAAGATCACCTCCACCAGCAATGAACCGGTGAAGAAGATGCCGATGAACGCCGAGGGGAAACCGGCGATCACCAGCAGCATGGCGTTGCGGAACACATGGCCGTACAGCACACGGTGGTTGGTCAGGCCCTTGGCTTTGGCGGTGACCACGTACTGCTTGTTGATCTCGTCGAGAAAGCTGTTCTTGGTCAGCAGGGTCATGGTGGCGAAGTTGCCGATCACCAGCGCGGTAATCGGCAGCGCCAGGTGCCAGAAGTAATCGAGGACCTTGCCGCCCCAGCTCAACTCGTCGAAGTTGTTCGACGTCAGCCCGCGCAAGGGGAACCAGTCGAAATAACTGCCGCCGGCAAACACCACGATCAGCAGGATCGCAAACAGGAACGCCGGGATCGCATAACCGACGATGATTGCCGAACTGGTCCACACGTCGAAATGGCTGCCATGTCGGGTGGCCTTGGCGATCCCCAGGGGGATAGACACCAGGTACATGATCAGCGTGCTCCATAACCCGAGGGAGATGGATACCGGCATCTTTTCCTTGATCAGGTCGATGACCTTGGCGTCACGGAAGAAGCTGTCGCCAAAATCCAGTTGGGCGTAATTCTTGACCATGATCCACAGGCGTTCCGGCGCCGACTTGTCGAAACCGTACATCTTTTCGATTTCCTTGATCAGCGTCGGGTCCAGGCCCTGGGCGCCCCGGTAACTGCTGGAGCCGGCCACCGACACTTCGGCCCCGCCGCCGGCAATGCGGCTGGTGGCGCCCTCAAAGCCTTCGAGCTTGGCGATCATCTGCTCCACGGGGCCACCGGGGGCGGCCTGGATGATGACGAAGTTGATCAGCAGGATCCCGAACAGCGTCGGGATGATCAGCAACAGGCGGCGAAAGATATAGGCCAGCATTTAATCGCCTCCGCTCGCCGGATCGGCGTTGGTGCTTGTGTCTAAAGGAATAGCAGGTTTGACGTTGGGTTTGGCCCACCAGGTCGCGGTGCCGACGTCGTAGCGCGGCGGGACCTTGGGGTGCCCGAGGTGATTCCAATACGCCACGCGGTAGGTCTTGATGTGCCAGTTGGGGATCACGTAGTAGCCAAATTGCAGTACGCGATCCAGCGCCTTGGCGTGGGCCACCAGGCTTTTTCGCGAGTGTGCATCGATCAGTTCTTCTACCAGCTGGTCGACGGCTGGATCCTTGAGCCCCATGTAATTGCGGCTGCCCGGCTTGTCGGCGCTGGAGGATTTCCAGAATTCCCGTTGTTCATTGCCCGGCGAGGTGGACTGGGGGAAGCTGCCCACCAGCATGTCGAAATCCCGCGAGCGGATCCGGTTGACGAATTGCGAGACGTCCACTCGCCGGATCACCAAGTCGATGCCCAGGTCGGCCAGGTTGCGCTTGAACGGCAACAGGATGCGTTCGAACTCAGTCTGGGCCAGCAGGAATTCGATTTTCACCGGCTTGCCGGTGGTGTCGACCATCTTGTCATCGACGATCCGCCAGCCGGCGTCCTGCAGCAACTGGTACGCCTCGCGCTGTTGGTTGCGGATCATGCCGCTGCCATCGGTCTTGGAGGGTTCGAAGGCCTGGGTGAAGACTTCGGGCGGGATCTTGTCGCGCAGCGGTTCGAGAATCGCCAGCTCGTCCGGGCCGGGCAGGCCGGTGGCGGCCATTTCCGAGTTTTCGAAATAACTGCGGGTGCGGGTATAGGCCCCATTGAACAGCTGCTTGTTGCTCCACTCGAAATCCAGCAACAGGCTGATGGCCTTGCGCACGCGCACGTCCTGGAACATCGGCTTGCGCGTATTGAACACAAAGCCCTGCATCCCGGTGGGGTTGCCGTTGGGGATTTCTTCCTTGATCAAGCGGCCCTCAGTCACTGCCGGGATGTTGTAGGCATTGGCCCAGTTTTTCGCGCTGAATTCCAGCCAGTAATCGAACTGCCCGGCCTTCAGCGCCTCCAGCGACACGGTGCTGTCGCGGTAGTAGTCGGTGATGCGGTTATCGAAATTGTAGAAACCTTGGGTGACTGGTAGGTCCTTGGCCCAGTAATCCTTGACTCGCTCATAGCGGATCATGCGCCCAGCCTTGACCTCGGCCACCTTGTACGGCCCGCTGCCCAGCGGCACTTCCAGGTTGCCCTTGGCGAAGTCGCGGGTCGCCCACCAATGTTTGGGCAGTACCGGCAGTTGCCCGAGGATCAGCGGCAATTCGCGGTTATTGGTGCGCTTGAACTTGAACAGCACCTTCAGCGGGTCTTCGGCGACCACTTCGTCGACGTCGGCGTAATACGTGCGATAGATCGGCGAGCCTTCCTTGATCAGTTCCTGGAAGGTGAACACCACGTCTTCGGCACGGATCGGGTGGCCATCATGGAAGCGTGCTTCGGGGCGCAGGTAGAACCGCACCCAGCTGTTATCCGGGGCTTTTTCGATCTTGCCGGCGACCAGGCCGTATTCGGTGATGGGCTCGTCCAGGCTTTGCATGGCCAGGGTGTCGTAGATCAGGCTCAGGTTATCGGCCGGCACACCTTTGCTGATGTAGGGGTTGAGGCTGTCGAAGCCGCCCATGGCCGACTCGCGGAACGTGCCGCCCTTGGGGGCGTCCGGGTTGACGTAGTCGAAGTGCTTGAAGTCGGCGGGGTATTTCGGCGGTTCGTTGTACAGCGTCAACGCATGTTGCGGGGCGGCTTGGGCCACGGTGCACAGCAGCAGGCTGCCGAGCAGGGCAGTACGCAAATACATCATTGGGCTTTCTCCGAAGCTTTCAGCCACCACGCGCTCAGGCCCAGGCTGTAGGGCGGCGTGGTGACAAAGGCGAACCGGTTGCGGTACGCCAAGCGATGATAGTTGAGGTACCAGTTGGGAATGCTGTAGTGCTGCCACAGCAGCACGCGGTCCAGGGCACGGCCGGCGGCCAGTTGCTCCTCGCGGGTCTTGGCGGCCAGCAGTTGTTCCAGCAAGTGATCGACAATCGGGTTGGCGATGCCTGCGTAGTTCTTGCTGCCCTTGATCGCGGCCTGGCTGGAGTGGAAGTACTGCCACTGCTCAAGGCCGGGGCTCAAGGTCTGGTTGAGGGTGATCAGGATCATGTCGAAGTCGAATTGATCCAGGCGCTGCTTGTACTGGGCGCGGTCGACGGTCCGCAGGCGTGCGTCGATGCCGATGCTGATCAGGTTCTCGACGTAGGGCTGCAGGATGCGCTCCAGGTTCGGGTTGACCAGCAGGATCTCGAAGCGCAGGGGTTGGCCGTCCTTGTTCAGCAGCCGTTGGCCTGACAGTTTCCAACCGGCCTCGCCGAGCAACGCCAGGGCGTGGCGCAGGGTCTCGCGGGGGATGCCGCGGCCGTCGGTCTGGGGCAGGCTGAACGGCTGGGTAAACAGGTTGGCCGGCAACTGGTCGCGGTACGGCGAGAGCATCAGCCATTCATGCCCGGTGGGCACGCCGGTCGCGGCGAACTCGCTGTTGGGGTAGTAGCTCAAGGTGCGTTTATAGGCGCTGCTGAACAGGGTGCGGTTGGTCCATTCGAAGTCGAACATCAGCCCCAGGGCTTCGCGCACCTTGGTCTGGCTGAAGGTCGGCCGCCGGGTGTTCATGAACAGGCCTTGGCTTTGGGTCGGGATCTGGTGGGCGATCTGCGCCTTGATCACATCACCCCGGTTCACTGCCGGGAAGGTGTAGCCGTTGGCCCAGTTCTTGGCCTGGTGCTCGATATAGATATCGAACTCGCCGGCCTTGAAGGCTTCGAAGGCCACGTCGCTGTCGCGGTAGAACTCCACTTCGACCTTGTCGTAGTTATAGAAACCCTGGTTGACCGGCAGGTCCTTGCCCCAGTAGTCCTTGACCCGTTCGAACACCAGTTGCCGCCCAGGGCTGACCTTGGTGATACGGTATGGCCCGCTGCCCAGCGGCGGTTCGAAGGTGGTGGCCTTGAAGTCGCGGTTCTTCCAATAGTGCTGGGGCAATACCGGCAACTCGCCCAGGCGCAGGATCAGCAACGGGTTGCCGGCGCGCTTGAACACAAAGCGGATGCGGTGACGGTTGAGGATATCCACCCGTGCCACTTCCTGCAGGTTGGTGCGGTATTGCGGGTGGCCTTCGGTCAGCAGCGTGCGATAGGAAAACGCCACATCGTAGGCGGTGATTGGCTTGCCATCGTGGTAGCGCGCCTGGGGGCGCAGGTTGAACACCACCCAACTGCGGTCCTCGCTGTACTCTACCGACTGCGCGATCAGCCCATAACTGGAGGTGGGTTCATCGCCGGACGGCGCATAAAGGCCGGTGCCGACCATCAATGGCTCATTCAGCTCATTCACGCCGTATTGCAGGAAATTGGGCGTGGAAACCGGGCTTGAGCCCTTGAAGGTATAGGGGTTGAGGGTATCGAAGGTGCCAAATGCCATGACCCGCAATGTCCCGCCTTTCGGCGCTGCAGGGTTTACCCAATCGAAGTGGGTGAATTTGGCCGGGTACTTGAGGCTGCCGAACTGCGTATAACCGTGGCTCTCGGTAATCGTCGCGTTCGCACCAAAGCTCAAGGCCAGACTTATTAGTAGAAGGAGGGGACGCTTCAAGTCAGAGATCCGATCCAGGCGGCTTGGGCTTTATGATCGGTACAGTAACAGCTTGTTCCGGTTGGAAAAAGCATCTTGAAATCGGCGATAAACCTATGTGGGAGCGGGCTTGTTGTGGTGAGCGGGCTTGCCCCGCGCTGGGCTGCGGAGCAGCCCTGGAACCAGGCGGTGAGTTTTGTCTGGAGGAATGCGTGTAGCCATTGGGGCTGCTTCGCAGCCCAGCGCGGGGCAAGCCCGCTCACCACAACAAGCCCGCTCAACACAGCAAGCCTGTTCACCATACAAGCCTGTTCACACAAACAGGCTGGTTTGTCAGTTAGCGTGGCCCGGAAACCACCAGCATCTGCCCTGGCTTAAGCGCCTGGCCTGTGCGCGGGTTCCAGCGCTTGAGATGTTGCATCTCAACGTTGAAGCGCTTGGCGACGATGTACAGCGAGTCGCCTTTCTTGACTTTGTACTGCACTGGCTTCTTGCTGTCGGCCTTGGCCACCAGCTTGCGCGTGTCCTGCATTACCAGCGTCTGGCCGACCTTGAGGGCCTGGCCGTTGAGCTTGTTCCAGCGTTGCAGGTCATGCACGTCGACCTTGTTGGCCTTGGCGATGAGCGTGAGGTTGTCTCCACTGCGCACTTTGTAGCTGCGGCTGCGGCCGGCCACCCGGGCGGTCTCGACTTCGTCGAACACCTGCTTTTTCGGACGCATCGCCAGTAATTCTTCCGGCTTCATCGTCGACAGGGTGCTGGTGAGCAGTTGCGCCTTGGAGCTGGGCACCAGCAAATGCTGGGGACCGTCCAGGGTGGTGCGTTGTTTCAGGGCAGGGTTGAGCTGGAACAGTTCGTCTTCGTCGATCTCGGCCAGCGCGGCAACCCGTGACAGGTCCATGCTCTGCTTGACTTCAACCACTTCGAAGTACGGCGTGTTGGCGATCGGGTTCAGGTTGACGCCATAGGCCTCGGGCGCCAGCACCACCTGGGACAGTGCCAGGAACTTGGGCACGTAGTCCTTGGTTTCCTGGGGCAGGGGCAGGTTCCAGTAGTCGGTCGGCAGGCCGAGCTTCTCGTTGCGCTCGATTGCCCGGCTCACCGTGCCTTCGCCGGCGTTGTAGGCGGCCAGGGCCAACAGCCAGTCGCCGTTGAACATGTCGTGCAGGCGGGTCAGGTAGTCGAGGGCGGCGGTGGTGGAGGCGGTGATGTCGCGGCGGCCGTCGTAGGCGCGGGTCTGGCGCAGGTTGAAGTAGCGCCCGGTGGAGGGGATGAACTGCCACAGGCCGACCGCATCGCTGCGCGAATAGGCCATCGGGTTGTAGGCACTTTCAATCACCGGCAGCAGCGCCAGCTCCAGGGGCATGTTGCGTTCTTCAAGGCGTTCGACGATGTAGTGAATGTAGAGGCTGCCGCGTTCTCCGGCGTTCTCCAGGAAGGAAGGGTTGCTGGCGAACCACAGGCGCTGTTGCTCGATGCGCGGGTTGACACCTAGGCCTTCCTGCAATTGAAAGCCCCGTCGCATGCGTTCCCAGACGTCCTGGGGCACTTCGGGCGCAGGCTTCTCTGACAGCCAGATGACGGGTTTCTGCTTGATCTTGGCGCTAAGGTTCGGCTTGGGTTGCACGGTGGATTGTGCGGTGAAATTGCTTGATTGGCAGCCCGCCAGCGTGGCGGACACAGCCACCGCCACAGCTTGAGCCAGGCGGGTCAATGCGTCTGAATGGTTGGATTTACGAATAGATGACGACATTGGCTGGAAGTAAGTTCCGGGCAAAAATGTCGGGCGATTCTAGAAACCCGTTCGGTTCCGGTCAACCATTCAGAAATTACGTATCAGATTGCTTCTGGTTAGAACTTATCTTTCCACGCCCTCAAGCTAGCAAACACCTCGGCCCCAGAGCGGTTGTCGCGGCCATTCCGTTCGTCCGCTTTTTGTTTAACGGATGTTTCAGAGGTACGTAGGAAAGGGTTGGTCAGCCGCTCCAGGGCCAGGTTGGAAGGCAATGTGATCTCGCCACGGGCGCGCAGTTGGCGGACGCTTTCCACTCGTTCGGCGATATCGGCGTTATCCGGTTCCACCGCTTGGGCGAACTTGAGGTTACTTTGTGTGTATTCATGGGTGCAGTACACCCGGGTGTCGGCGGGCAGGGCGGCCAACCGTTCAAGGGAGGTGTACATCTGTTCCGGCGTGCCTTCGAACAGGCGCCCGCAGCCGGCGGCGAACAGGGTGTCGCCGCACAGCAGCACACCGCTGTGATAAAAGGTGATATGGCCCAGGGTGTGGCCGGGCACTGTATAAATGTCGAAGTCCCAGCCGAGTACCGTGATGCGGTCGTTATCGTTCAAGGCCACGTCCCGTGCGGGGATCTTCTCGTTGGCCGGGCCGTAGACCTTGGCGTTGGTAGCACCTTTGAGCTGTTCGACGCCGCCGACATGATCATGGTGATGGTGGGTGACCAGGATGTCGCTGAGGGCCCAGCCTGGGTTCTGTTCGAGCCAGTCCAGCACCGGGGCGGCATCGCCGGGGTCGACCACGGCGCAGCGTTGGGTGTGCGGGTCCTGTAACAACCAGATGTAGTTATCGGTGAAGGCGGGCAGGGCACTGATCTGTATCATTCTTCGATTCGCCAAGCTGAACACATTGGTGCATCTTAGAACGTCTAGGCGAGTTGGAGAATGCAATGACTGATAAAGCGTTCGCCCAGGCCGATCCTGAGTGGCTGGCCCTGATCAGCGCCGCCCGCGAATGGCTGTCCGGTCCCATCGGGCAATTTCTGCTGGACGAAGAACGGCGCATGCTCGAAGACGAGCTGGGCCGGTTCTTTGGTGGCTATCTGGTGCATTACGGCCCTTCGGCCGAAACGCCGCCGTGTGCGCCCCAAGTGCAGCGCAATGTGCGCTTGGGGGCGCCGTTGCCGGGGGTGGAGATCGTCTGCGAAGAACAGGCGTGGCCCTTGAGCGAGCACGCCGCCGACGTGGTGGTGTTGCAGCATGGCCTGGATTTCTGCCTGTCACCCCATGGCTTGCTGCGCGAAGCGGCGAGCAGCGTACGGCCGGGTGGCCATTTGCTGATTGTGGGGATCAACCCCTGGAGCAGCTGGGGCCTGCGCCATGCGTTCGCCCACGATGGCCTGCGCCAGGCGCGTTGCATCTCGCCGCAGCGGGTGGGCGACTGGCTTAACCTGCTGGGCTTCGCGCTGGAGAAACGCCGCTTCGGGTGCTATCGTCCGCCGCTTGCGTCGACCAAGTGGCAAGGCCGCCTGGCCGGTTGGGAGCGCCGCGCAGGTGCCTGGCAGTTGGCGGGTGGCGGCTTCTATCTGCTGGTGGCGCGCAAGATCGTGGTTGGGCTGCGGCCGGTGCAGCAGGTGCGCCGTGAGCCGATGGGCAAACTGGTGCCGATGCCGATGGCCAAGGTCAACCGCAAGCAAAGCGATGCGCAACCCTCTTCTTGAATGAATACCGAGTAACCGATGACCGATAGCGTAGAACTCTTCACCGATGGCGCCTGCAAAGGCAACCCGGGCCCTGGCGGCTGGGGCGCGTTGCTGGTGTGCAAGGGCGTGGAGAAAGAGTTGTGGGGCGGTGAAGCCAACACCACCAACAACCGCATGGAACTGATGGGCGCCATTCGTGGCCTGGAAGAGCTCAAGCGCCGCTGCAACGTGTTGCTGGTGACCGACTCGCAATACGTGATGAAGGGCATCAACGAGTGGATGGTCAACTGGAAGAAGCGTGGCTGGAAGACTGCGGCCAAGGAACCGGTGAAAAATGCCGACCTGTGGCAGCTGCTGGACGAGCAATGCAATCGCCATGACATCACCTGGAAATGGGTGCGCGGTCACATCGGCCACCCTGGCAACGAGCGCGCGGACCAGTTGGCCAACCGGGGCGTGGACGAAGTGCGCGGCTACAAGCAGAGCTGATGGCGACTCACATGTTAAGATCGCGCCCGTTGACGCACACCACACTGCACACCACACCGTTGAGAGCTGAACCCTGATGGCCATCCGATCTGTTGTACTCGATACCGAAACCACCGGCATGCCGGTGACCGACGGCCACCGGATCATTGAAATCGGCTGTGTCGAATTGATGGGTCGCCGCCTCACCGGTCGTCACTTCCACGTCTACCTGCAACCGGACCGCGACAGTGACGAAGGCGCGATCGGCGTCCACGGTATCACTGACGAATTCCTCAAGGGCAAGCCGCGTTTTGCCGAAGTCGCCGATGAGTTCTTCGAGTTCATCAACGGCGCCCAGTTGATCATCCATAACGCGGCGTTCGACGTCGGCTTCATCAACAACGAATTCGCCCTGATGGGGCAGACCGATCGCGCAGACATTTCCAAGCACTGCTCGATCCTCGACACCTTGATGATGGCCCGTGAGCGTCACCCCGGCCAGCGCAACAGCCTCGATGCCTTGTGCAAACGTTATGGCGTCGACAACTCCGGCCGTGAACTGCACGGCGCCTTGCTCGACTCCGAGATCCTCGCCGACGTCTACCTGACCATGACCGGCGGGCAGACCAGCCTGTCCCTGGCGGGCAACGCGTCGGATGGCACGGGCTCGGCGGAAGGCTCGGGTAACCGTCCTTCGGAAATCCGCCGGCTGCCGGCTGATCGCAAGCCCACGCCTATTATTCGTGCCAGTGAGCAAGACTTGGCCGAGCATGCGGCAAGGTTGGAGGCGATTGCCAAGTCGGCGGGTGCGCCGGCGTTGTGGACTCAACTGACCCAGCAATAGCCTGGCTGCACGCAATCCAAAGGTGGGAGGGGGCTTGCCCCTCCCACCGTTGATCTCCATCTGCCTGCGAAATCTTCATTCGCCACATCCACTCCCAGCTTCTACCCTTGAGTGCATAACCCTCAGGACGACAAGCACTCATGTACAAAGACCTGAAGTTCCCCGTCCTTATCGTGCACCGCGATATCAAGGCCGACACCGTCGCCGGTGACCGGGTCCGAGGCATCGCCCGAGAGCTGGAACAGGAGGGCTTCAGTATTTTCTCGGCAGTGGACTACGCCGAGGGCCGGCTGGTGGCCTCCACCCATCATGGCCTGGCGTGCATGCTGATCGCCGCCGAAGGCGCTGGCGAGAATACCCATCTGTTGCAGAACATGGTCGAGCTGATCCGGCTCGCGCGGCTGCGGGCGCCGAATCTGCCGATCTTTGCCTTGGGCGAGCAAGTCACCCTGGAAAATGCGCCGGCCGACGCCATGAGCGAGCTTAACCAGCTGCGCGGCATTCTGTACCTGTTCGAAGACACCGTGCCGTTTCTCGCCCGGCAAGTTGCCCGTGCGGCGCGCACTTACTTGGATGGCCTGTTGCCGCCGTTCTTCAAGGCGCTGGTGCAGCACACCGCTGATTCCAACTATTCCTGGCACACCCCCGGCCATGGCGGCGGTGTGGCCTACCGCAAAAGCCCGGTGGGGCAGGCGTTCCATCAATTTTTCGGGGAAAACACCCTGCGTTCGGACTTATCGGTGTCGGTGCCCGAGCTGGGCTCGCTGCTGGACCACACCGGGCCGCTGGCCGAAGCCGAGGCCCGCGCCGCCCGCAACTTTGGCGCTGACCACACTTTCTTCGTGATCAACGGCACGTCCACCGCCAACAAGATCGTGTGGCATTCCATGGTCGGGAGCGATGACCTGGTGCTGGTGGACCGCAACTGTCACAAGTCGGTGTTGCACTCGATCATCATGACCGGCGCCATCCCGTTGTACCTGTGCCCGGAGCGCAACGAACTGGGGATCATCGGCCCGATTCCCTTGAGCGAATTCAGCCCCGAGTCGATCCGCGCCAAGATCGACGCCAGCCCGTTGACCCGTGGCCGGGCGCCCAAGGTCAAGATGGCGGTGGTCACCAATTCCACCTATGACGGCCTGTGCTACAACGCCGAGCTGATCAAGCAGCAATTGGGCAACAGCGTCGAGGTGCTGCATTTTGATGAGGCCTGGTACGCCTACGCGGCGTTTCATGAATTCTTCGCCGGGCGCTACGGCATGGGCACTTCGCGCACGTCGGACAGCCCGCTGGTGTTCACCACGCACTCCACCCATAAACTGCTGGCCGCGTTCAGCCAGGCCTCGATGATCCACGTGCAGGACGGCGGCGCGCGTCAGTTGGACCGTGACCGTTTCAACGAAGCCTTCATGATGCATATCTCGACGTCGCCGCAGTACAGCATCATTGCTTCGCTGGATGTGGCCTCGGCGATGATGGAAGGTCCGGCCGGGCGTTCGCTGTTGCAGGAAATGTTCGACGAAGCCCTGAGCTTCCGTCGGGCGCTGGCCAACCTGCGCCAGCACATTGCCGCCGAGGATTGGTGGTTCACCATCTGGCAACCACCGTCGGTGGCGGGCATCGACCGCGTCGTCACCGCTGATTGGCTGTTGCATCCCCAGGCTGACTGGCATGGCTTTGGCGAGGTCGCCGAGGACTACGTGCTGTTGGACCCGATCAAAGTGACGCTGGTGATGCCCGGCCTCAACGCCGGCGGCGCCCTGAGCGATTGCGGGATTCCGGCTGCCGTGGTCAGCAAGTTCCTCTGGGAGCGTGGTCTGGTGGTGGAAAAGACCGGGTTGTATTCCTTCCTCGTGCTGTTCTCCATGGGTATTACCAAAGGCAAATGGAGTACCTTGCTCACCGAATTGCTGGAGTTCAAGCGCAGCTACGACGCCAATGTGAGCCTGGCCAGTTGTTTGCCATCGGTGTTTGCCCAAGGCCCCACGCGCTATCAAGGCCTGGGCCTGCGCGACCTGTGCGACCAACTGCATAGCTGTTACCGTAGCAACGCCACTGCAAAGCACCTTAAACGGATGTATACCGTTCTGCCGGAAATCGCGATGAAACCCGCCGATGCCTACGACCAGTTGGTCAGGGGTGAAGTGGAAGCGGTTTCCATCGATGCCTTGCCAGGGCGCATCGCAGCCGTGATGCTGGTGCCTTATCCGCCCGGTATTCCACTGATCATGCCGGGCGAGCGCTTCACCGAGTCGACGCGTTCGATTATCGACTACCTGGCCTTTGCCCGGACGTTCGATAGCAGTTTCCCCGGTTTTGTCGCCGATGTTCATGGGTTACAACACGAAGATGACGGCAGTGGTCGTTGTTACACCGTCGATTGCATCAAGGGTTAAGAATGTTTATGCAAGCTGTAATGAACCCGAAGTATCCAGGGCTCAGTGTACGGGTCGCCGACGAAGGCTTTGACGCCTATGTGTGGGGCAATGATTTCAGCTTTGAAGTCAGCGCCTACGGTGAGCCGCAGATGGGCAAGCGGGTCGATCAATGGCCTGTGGAGCGCATCTTGCCGTACCGCAAGTGCTATGGCATCGATCCGGAAGAGTTCGCCAGTTTTCGCGACGCGCCCGACAGCGCGATCTTCATGGCTTACTTGGACGACCGCCCGGTAGGACACATCGTGGTCAGCACCAATTGGAACGGCTTTGCCCATGTCGACGAATTGGCCGTGGCCTTGCCCGCCCGGCGCCATGGCGTGGCCAAGGCGCTGCTGGATGTGGCGCAGTTCTGGAGCCGCAAGAAAAACCTGCCCGGCATGATGCTGGAAACCCAGAACAACAACCTCGGGGCCTGCCGTTTGTACGAGCGCTGCGGCTACGTGATGGGCGGCATCGACCACCTGCGCTATCGCGGCATTGATCCGCAAACCCGCGAAGTGGCGATTTTCTGGTATCGGCTGTTCAAGAACGAAGTCGACAAGGCTTAGCCCGCCAACAGGCCTTCGGCCTTCTGCGTCACGATCTCCAGCAGTGCATTCAGCGCTGGGGAGGTCACGCCCTCCTTGAGGGTCAGCGCATACAGGCTGACCATGATTGGCGGCGACACCGGGCACGCATCCAGCCCGGCCTCGCGTGCGCCGAACGCGGTGAAAGGGTCGACCACCGCCAGGCCTTCTCCCGCTTCCACCATGCTGCGCATCATCTGGTAAGTCTGTACGCGCGTCTGCACCACCGGCAGCGGGCGCAGGGCTTGCAGCTTGGCATCCAGCAAGCGGCTGAGCGGGTCCTGGCCTTCGAGCCCGATCATCGCTTGCCCGGCCAGGTCCTGCAGCGCGATGTACTTCTGCTTGGGTTTGAGCCAGCCATGCGGCGCGAGCAATTGCAGCTTGCCTTGGGCCAGCACGGTGCTGTGGATCTGTAGGTGTTCCGGGTCATGCAGGCTCAGGCCTACGTCGGCTTCGTGCAGCAGCAGGCTCCTGACGATCTCGCGGGTCGGCTGGCTTGACAGGTTGCACGGCGTGTCCTGGAAGCGTCGGCGCAGCAGCGCAATGCTTTGCGGCAACAGTTGATTGGCCAGGGGCGGGGTGCAGAGGGCGCGCAGGGTCGGGGCGTGATGGTGTTTCAGGCGGCTGGCGAGGCGTTGCACCGGTTCCAGCGCCTCATACACGTGGGCGATTTCCGCCTGCAGCTCCAGGGTTTCCCGTGTCGCCTGCAAGCGTCCACGGACGCTGGCGAACAGCATAAAGCCCAATTGCGCCTCGGCCTCCTTGAGCGCCGCGTCCACATCGCCCACGGAGAGTTGCAACCACTCGGCGGCCAAGCCTGGGTGTCCGGTCTGCAAGATGGCTTGAATCACTTCGATATGACGTAAACGCATCGCCGGAGTCTATGTGCAGCGCGCCGGGGATTCAATAGAATGGCTGCGCTGATCATCAACGACCAAAGCCGGCTGCCGGCATTAACAACAAAAACAGGTCTGGTCTCACATGCCTCTACCCTCGATCCTCGGGGTAACGGCCAAGCAACTGCTGGTCTTGGTGACCGTCGGGTGCGTGGCTGCTTATCTCTTCAACGCTCAAAACGAAAGCACGCCGGAAAACCTGGCACTTGAAACGTTCATCCGTTCCCAGGAACAGGTGGCCGAACAGGTGGGGGCAGTCCTGGAAGTGGCATTGGTCAGGCAGGTGGTCGCGCATCCGGGTTACCACAGCGCGGGCTACCAGCGTTCGATGTTTGCCGTGGAGGGCGAGCGGGGACGCTTGATGGTGACCTTGAAGAAGGTCGAGGGGGAGCAGGGCATTGAGGTCACGGAGATTCGCCGGCCGTGATCACCCCAGCCCAGTCGACGCCATCAATGGCCAGGACTGAGCAGGTGGATAAGGCGTGATCTTATGACGCGAGGGTGGTTTGCGACTCGCGCACGAGAATCGTGCCCGATTGAATCAACTTGAATTCGTCGCCTTCCAGCTTTTCTACACGATCGCCAATGGCCAGCTTGTAGGTGGTGGTAGGTGCCGAGCCAGCCAGGTCGCCTTGCGCCGGGTTGGATTCCTGGAACTCATGCACCGAATACACACGTCCTTCTGCGTCTCTGGCATGAAACTGTCCGACTAGTACTGCTGCCATCTGTTTAGAACCTCTGGAGATAAACACTCGATTTGCGGTTCTGTAGACCGTCAGGGAGCGGGGTAGTTTACTTACGGAATAAAAATACTATTCGCTTATCTTTTCAGATGATTCCTACATGTCACTGCGTGATGCAAATGCCCGGAGGATTATCAAAACCTTCTGGTGAACACGCCGCGAAGACTCTATAACTACAAGCTCCTTTAGTCAGACGTCGGGAACCCCCAATGAGCAAGGTCTACACCGTAGCCGTCCTGGTTGGCAGCTTGAGAAAAGACTCGATCAACCGCAAGGTCGCGCTGGCATTGGCCGAACTGGCCCCTGCCAACCTGAAGTTGAACATTGTGGAAATTGGCGACTTGCCGCTCTACAACGAAGACATTGACGGTGCGACACCGCCGGCAGCCTACAGTACTTTCCGTCAACACGTGAGCTCATCCGACGCGGTGCTGTTCGTGACCCCGGAATACAACCGCTCCGTGCCCGCGCCCTTGAAAAATGCCATCGACGTAGGTTCTCGGCCTTACGGGCAGAGCGCCTGGAGTGGCAAGCCGGGGGCGATCATCAGCGTGTCGCCGGGGGCGATTGGTGGTTTTGGCGCCAACCATCACCTGCGCCAGTCCCTGGTGTTTCTCGATGTGCCCTGCATGCAGCAGCCGGAGGCCTACCTGGGCGGCGCGGGCAGTGTATTTGACGACGCGGGCAAGGTGTCTGAAAAGACCAAGCCGTTCCTGCAGGCGTTTATTGATGCTTACGCCAAGTGGGTGGCCAAGCAGCACGGCTGATTACCCGCCCACTTAAAGCTGTTTACTCTCAATGTGGCGAGGGAGCTTGCTCCCGTTGGGCCACGAAGCGGCCCCAGGCCTTTGTTTGAAAAGACTGGGACTGCTACGCAGTCCAACGGGACCAAGCTCCCTCGCCACAGGTACGGCGCTTCCTTGCGCCAATGAGGGTCAGCGCAACCAGTTGGTGCGCGCCAGTTCGATCACTTCATCGCCCCGGCCGCTCATCACCGCCTTGAGCATGTACAGGCTGAAGCCCTTGGCTTGTTCCAGCTTGATCGTCGGCGGCATCACCAGCTCTTGGGTGGCGGTGACCACATCCACCAGCACCGGGCCATCATGGGCCAGGGCGCGGCGCAGGGCCGGCTCCAGGTCTTCGGATTGCTCCACGCGAATGCCGAGGATACCCATGGCGTTGGACATGGCGGCGAAGTCCGGGTTTTTCAGTTCGGTACCGGCGTCCAGGTAGCCTGCGGCTTTCATCTCCATCGCGACAAAGCCCAGCGAGGCGTTATCGAACACGATGACTTTCACCGGCAGTTTCAACTGCGCCAAGGAAATGAAATCCCCCATCAACATGGCAAAGCCGCCGTCACCGGACATCGAAATCACCTGGCGATCCGGGAAGGCCGCCTGCGCGCCGATGGCCTGGGGCATGGCATTGGCCATCGAGCCGTGGTTGAACGAACCGATCAGGCGGCGCTTGCCGTTCATCTTCAAATATCGCGCAGCCCACACGGTCGGTGAGCCGACGTCGGCAGTAAAGATTGCATCGTCATCCGCCAACTCGCTGAGCAAACGCGCCACGTATTGTGGGTGGATCGGCCGATTGGCCTTCGACGGTTGAGCCAGGTCATCGAGCCCTTGGCGGGCTTTTTCATACTGCTTCAAGGAGGTCTCGAGAAAGCTGCGATCGGTCTTGCGCGTCAAGCGCGGCAGCAGGGCGTCGATGGTTTCACTGACATCGGCGGCGATGCCCAGGTCCAGCGTGGCGCGGCGGCCGAGGGCCTGCGGGTTGCGGTCAACCTGGATGATCTTGGCGTCAGTGGGGTAGAACTGGCGATAAGGAAAGTCGGTGCCGAGCATGATCAACGTGTCGCAGCCGAGCATGGCGTGGTAACCGGAGCTGAAGCCGATCAGGCCGGTCATGCCCACATCGAACGGGTTGTCCCACTCCACATGTTCCTTGCCGCGCAGGGCATGCACCACGGGTGCGCCCAGCGCGTCAGCCAGGGCCACCACTTGGTCATGCGCGCCGGCGCAGCCGCTGCCGCACAGCAGGGTGACCTTCTGGCTGTTTTCCAGGAGCTCGGTGAGGCGTTGCAGGTCTTGTTCCGCGGGCAATGTGCGCGGCGCGTGCAGGGCTGGCCAGGGCTTGAGCTTGTCCTCCACTTCCAGCAGCGATACGTCACCCGGAATCACCACCACTGCCACGCCGCGATTGAGGATCGCCGAACGCATGGCGCGGTGCAGCACGTGGGGCATCTGCTCGGGGTTGGTGACCAGCTCGATAAAGTGGCTGCACTCCTTGAAGAGCTCTTGGGGATGGGTTTCCTGGAAATAGTTCAGGCCGATCTCCGAGGACGGAATCTGTGCGGCGATCGCCAGCACCGGCACATGGTTGCGATGGCAATCGAACAAGCCATTGATCAAGTGCAGGTTACCCGGCCCGCAGCTGCCGGCGCAGACCGTCAGTTCACCCGTGGCCGCTGCTTCGGCACCGGCGGCGAAGGCCGCCACCTCCTCGTGGCGCACGTGCATCCACTCGATGCTGTCCATGGTGCGCAGGGCGTCGGTGAGGCCGTTGAGGCTGTCGCCGGTCAGGCCCCAGATACGCTTGATGCCCGCCTGTTCAAGGGTGGTCGCCAATTGCTGGGCCAGGTTGATTTTCGCCATGAAGAACTCCAATCGTCAGTGAGGTTAAAAACTGCTGATCAATAGGGGACAGTTCGATCACGGCGAATGCTCCGCCTTTAATGTGAAGATTGCGTCATGGCCGCCCGGTACTGCCGCGTGCGCCGCGCCAGAAACCATTGGTCGCGCACCAGCGCCATGCACGGCACGACGTTGGCTTTGGGCGAATGGCCGCGGCTGAGGCGGCGCATCTGGTAGCGCACCACGGCGAGTATGGCGAGGGAGGCCAGGGGCTTGCGTTGCCAGTCGATAGGCTTGAGTTGCGGGTTGGGGTCGCGGCCTTCGCGCCAGTGCTGGATCAAGTGGGGTTCCAGCGTCAGGGCGGTGGCGATCCCGGCCATGGCGACGCCACTGTCCAGTACCTGTTGCACGATGGGCAGGCGCCGGATGCCGCCGGTGACCATCACCGGCATCTTGGCGATGGTCGCCAGTTGACTGGCGAACTCAAGGAAGTACGCCTCACGCGCCAGGGTGCGGCCGTCACGCGCTTCGCCTTGCATGGCGGGTGCTTCGTAACTGCCACCGGATAACTCCAGCAGGTCGATGGGCAGCGGGTTGAGCATTTCGACCACGGCACGTGCATCGGCTTCTGCAAAACCGCCACGTTGGAAGTCGGCAGAGTTGAGTTTGACGGCGACACAAAACGACGGGCTGACGCTGGCGCGTACCGCACGGATCACTTCCAGCAACAGGCGTGCGCGGTTCTCCAGGGCGCCGCCCCAGCGGTCGGTGCGTTGGTTGCTCAGTGGCGACAGGAACTGACTGAGCAAGTAGCCATGGGCGCCGTGGATCTGCACGCCGGTGAACCCGGCTTTTTCGGCCAGGCGTGCGCTGGTGGCAAAGCGCTGGATCACGTCCTGGATGTCGTCTTCGGTCATGGCCTTGGGCGTGGCAAACATCTTCGAGAAACCACCGAGGTCGAGTGCCACGGCGGACGGTGCAATGGCTTGCTGGCGTAGGTTGGCCGGCGTCTGGCGGCCTGGGTGGCTGAGTTGTACCCAGAAGTGCACGCCGTTGCCGCGGGCGACGTCGGCCCACTCACTGAAGCTCGCCAGGTATTGCTCACCCTCAAGGGCCACGCCGCCGGGGCCGGTCATGGCGCGGCGGTCGACCATCACGTTGCCGGTGATCAACAAACCGGGATTACCGGCGGCCCAGGCTTTGTAAAGCTGCTTCAATTCACGGGACGGCGCCTGATTGCCATCGGCCATGTTTTCTTCCATCGCCGCTTTGGCGATGCGGTTGGAGAGGACTTGGCCATTGGGCAGTTGCAGGGCTTCAAAGGGTGACATGGGTTGACTCCTGAGCAGGGGAGGTCTCAGGCTAAGCTTAAAGTTAACTTTAATGTCAAGCAGGTGCGGTGATGAATATTGGTGAGCTGGCAAAGCAGAGCGGGCTGGCGGCGTCGCGGATCCGCTTTTATGAGGCCGAAGGGCTGATCAGCCAGGTGGGGCGCCAGGCAAACGGTTACCGGCGTTACGCGCCGGAGGCGCTGCAAACCCTGCAACTGATCCAGAGCGCGCAGCAGGCAGGTTTTACCTTGCAGGAACTCAAGGCGCTGATGCCTGCGCCGGGCGAGCACAAGCGCGAGGCGTTGATTGAGGCACTGGAATGCAAGGTCGTGCAGATCGAAGAGATGCAGGCGCAGTTAGCCCACAGCAAGGCGCAGTTGCTGGGGGTGATCGAGGCAGTGCGGGCGCAGCCGGAAGGCGTGCCGTGTTCGATGGGGCAGAAGCAGGTGCTGGCGTCGATCAAGACCGGTCTACAGAGCAAGTAGATGCCAATGTGGGAGGGGGCTTGCCCCCGATAGCAGAGGGCCAGTCAACAGATTCATTGACTGATCCACCGCCATCGGGGGCAAGCCCCCTCCCACATTTGAGACTCAGCGCCGACGGAACAACGGCAGCGGTTCATCCGTTGCCGCCTGGTACGTCACCGAGAAGTCCTTGAGGCTTTCCAGCGCTTCGTACGGGTCTTTGTCGGCGCGCAGGGCGAAGGCATCGAACCCGCAGCGGCGCAGGTAGAACAGTTGGTCGCGCAGCACGTCGCCAATCGCGCGCAGCTCGCCTTTGTAACCGTAACGGTCGCGCAGCAGGCGTGCGTTGGAGTAGTTACGCCCGTCGGTGAAGGCCGGGAAGTTCAGGGCGATGACTTGGAAGTGTTCCACGTCCTCACCGATTTCTTCGGCTTCTTCATCGGCGTCCAGCCACACACCCAGGCCGCCATCGCGGGCCTTGAGGGCGTGGCCGTGTTCGCGCCACAGTGCCAACGGCACGATCAGGTCGTCGCAGTTGGAGATGCCGTCGAAGCTCGCGTCCTTGGGCAGCAGGTGCCAGGTTTCGTCGAGGACTTCGTTGTTCTTAATGATTCGCTGCATAGACGCGCTCCTTGAACAGGTCAATGCCGATGCGCTGGTAGGTGTCGATGAAACGCTCATCTTCGGTGCGCTGTTCGATGTACACGTCGATCAGCTTGCCGATCACCTCGGGCATGGCTTCCTGGGCGAAGGACGGGCCGAGGATCTTGCCCAGGCTCGCATCGCGGCTGGCGCTGCCACCCAGGGACACTTGGTAGAATTCTTCGCCTTTCTTGTCCACGCCCAGGATGCCGATGTGGCCGACGTGGTGGTGACCACAGGCGTTCATGCAACCGGAGATGTTCAGGTCCAGCTCGCCGATGTCGAACAGGTAGTCCAGGTCGTCGAAACGGCGCTGGATCGATTCGGCGATCGGGATCGACTTGGCGTTGGCCAGGGAGCAGAAATCGCCGCCCGGGCAGCAGATGATGTCGGTCAGCAGGCCGATGTTCGGCGTGGCGAAACCGCCTTCGCGCAGCTCGCCCCACAGGGTGAACAGTTGGCTCTGTTCCACGTCCGCCAGGATGATGTTCTGCTCGTGGGAGGTGCGCAGTTGGCCGAAGCTGTAGCGCTCGGCCAGGTCGGCCACGGCGTCCAGCTGCTTGTCGGTGATATCGCCCGGTGCAACACCGGTTGGTTTCAGCGACAGGGTGACCGCCACATAACCCGGCTTCTTGTGCGCCAGGGTGTTGCGGGTGCGCCAGCGGGCGAAGCCTGGATGCTCTTTATCCAGCGCTGCGAGCTCGGCGTCCTGATTGCTCAGGGCCTTGTACTCCGGGTCGACGAAGTGTTTGGCGACGCGGTGCACTTCGGCTTCGGTCAGGGTGGTCTGGCCGCCGCGCAGGTGTTCCATCTCGGCGTCGACTTTCTGGGCGAAGACCTCAGGGGTCAGCGCTTTTACCAGGATCTTGATCCGGGCCTTGTATTTGTTGTCACGACGGCCGTAGCGGTTGTAGACCCGCAGGATGGCGTCGAGGTAGCTCAACAGGTCCTGCCACGGCAGGAACTCGTTGATAAACGCGCCGACCACGGGCGTACGGCCCAGGCCACCGCCGACCAGTACACGGAAACCCAGCTCGCCGGCCGCGTTGTGCACCGGCTCCAGGCCGATATCGTGCACTTCGATGGCAGCGCGGTCCGAGGTCGAGCCATTGATGGCGATCTTGAACTTGCGCGGCAGGTAGGCGAATTCAGGGTGGAAGGTGGTCCATTGACGGACGATTTCGCACCAGGGGCGTGGGTCGATCAGTTCGTCAGCGGCCACGCCGGCGAATTGGTCGGTGGTCACGTTGCGCAGGCAGTTACCGCTGGTCTGAATGGCGTGCATTTGCACGGTCGCCAGTTCAGCCAGGATGTCCGGCACATCTTCCAGGGCCGGCCAGTTGAACTGTACGTTCTGGCGGGTACTGATGTGGGCATAGCCTTTGTCGAAGTCACGGGCAATCTTGGCCATCATGCGCGTCTGGCGCGAAGTCAGTTGGCCATAAGGCACGGCCACCCGCAGCATCGGCGCAAAGCGCTGAACATAAAGGCCATTTTGCAGGCGCAGAGGGCGGAACTCTTCTTCGCTCAGTTCACCTGCTAGGTAGCGTCGGGTCTGATCACGGAACTGCTTGACGCGGTCCTCGATGATGCGCTGATCGTATTCGTCGTATACGTACATATAGGTCCTGTTCTCGGCAAATCTGCGCGCACGGCCGCGCACTCCCAACGGAGCGGGGGCACGATACCAGTTTGCGTTTATGCGCAAAAGTGATGTTTGAGTATATGCAAAGAACCAAATCGACTAATGAGATTGATTATCTCGATATCCACATTTGTCATAGGGGCAAGTGTGGACTTTACTGTGGTCGAGTCTTAATGCAATCACCTATAAAACCGACAAGAGGCGATGCGATGAGCAATTCGACAAAAGCCCGTAAACCCGACAGCACCGTTGATGCCTGGGCCATTCTGTTCCTGATCATCCTGGTGGTGGGAACCGCCGTGTTCTGGGTCAGCCATCAGTAGGAAGAGGGCGAGATCCGCAGCAGGACCCGTAACATCCGGAATAAGGGAACGGCCTGCCCGTTCCCTTATTTCGCGTGCTCTACACCCCCGCCAAGTGCAACACCAGCTTGACGATGCCGAACAGCGTCAAGGCGAACACGGCCGTGAACAGAATGCCCAGGACGACAAAGTGGCTGGGCTTGCCGTGCGTGAAGTCACGTGCGCGATTCTTCCCGCTTTGCACGCCGAAGGCGGCAGCGACCACGCTGTGGAGCATTTGCCAGAACGTTGGCGGTTTGTTGCCTGAGTCGTCCATAACACCCTCCCGGTTCAGGGTTAGCGCCCTGTGTATCCAGCATAGTCAGTTCCGCGGCAATGACCGCAGCGAAACCAACACAACAGAACCCGCGCAACTATGCACCGCTTCGCCCGTTGATCCGCGTGATGTCCTGAGGCTCCCTAAACAGCATCAGGAACCCATGCCTCATGTCACCACTCGACAGCCCCCTCAGCGAGGGGCTTCACGTCACTTTTATCAAAGGACGCCTGCCCAAGTGGCTCGAACAGCTGACGACCGCCGACATCCCGCGATTGCATCGCGCGCGCGACCCGCTGCAGGCGTTAACAGCCGCCCAGCCTGAGCTTTTTGCCAGTGCCCGGCCTGAGTTGCGCCGAGCATTGCTGGATAGCCAGGCCGGCTACTTGTCCGCCAGTCAAACCCTGGCCAAGACCCTGGCGAGCTTCAAGACCCTCACCGACTTCGCCACACCGTTGCTCAACCAGGCGTTGCGCGACACTTTTGGCCTGGCACCGGACGTCAACAAAACCCAGCTGTTTCATCTGCGCGCGCCCAATCGTGCCGACGCCCAGAGCCTGTTGCAGGCGGCACTGCGCAACTTCGAGGCCGATGAGCCGTTCGATGAGGTGGCGCTGCAGGAAACCAGCGCCTTGGCGCCAGAAGATGCACTGGAACAACACCGCTACGATGAAACTGAGCACTACCCGTTTGGCAGGGTGCGTTACCGCATTCGTGACAAGCTGGCGATCAAGCCTGAAGCATTTGCCCAACTGTGTCGCACACTGGACCTGGGCACGCAGTATCAGGACCACATTGGCGCGGTGTTTGAAACCCCGGCCACGGCCGACGAGGTACGCCGGCAGACAATCGCGGCCAACAAGGCCGGTTTGCGCTTGCAGGCGCACATTGCGCGCTTGCAATCCAATCTTGATGAAACGGCCTACGCGACCTTACTGGCGATACTCGATGACCACCCTGGGCCAATGCTGGATGGCTACCCGGTGGTGTACAGCCAATTGACCGTGCTGGGCGCGGCATTGAGCGATGTGCTGATTATCGGCTCAGCCCCACGCAAGCCTGGAACTACGCTGGTCTTTCCCACGCATTTGCCGGTACCGCCTGCGGGTGAGTACCTGGTACGCGATACGCGCATCATCGTCTACATCCCGGGTGATCCGGCCAGTCCGTTCAAGGAGTACCCGTCACTCAAGGCGTTTGCCCAGGCATTGGCCGTCAAGCTGCGTTCGCCGACTTATCAGCGCTTCTTTGCGGGGTTCTTGCCCCAGGACGAGTCGGCGAACTTTTTCCGCCGCCTCAGGCGTCAGCTCAAGGTGTACCGCTGGAACCCAAGCCCGAAACCGCCTGGGCCCGGCTATAACCCTGACGCGTTCGTCGATGGCCTCTTCGAAGAAGTCTGGAACGACGAACTCGATCTGCACCCCGACGAGACGTTTCACAAGCCCGAGATTTTTTCCACGCTGTATGACCGCCATCTGGAGCGGATCAAGGCGAATGCCAGGTTGCTGGCGGTACCCACCGCCGAGGTCGACCACAAGGCCTGGATTGAGCGGCTCAAGCACTATGCCGAGTGGGGCCTGAACGTGCTGAATGTCGCGGCGTTTTTCGTGCCGGGCCTTGGGGAAGTGATGCTGGCGGTGACCGCCGCCCAACTGACGTACGAGGTGTACCAGGGCGTCGAGGCCTGGCAGGTGGGGGATGCCGATGAGGCCTGGCAGCATTTGGCGTCGGTGTTGCAGAACGTTGTCTTCATGGCAGCGCTGGGTGCGGTGGCGGCCAGGGCTCCGGTGATCAAAGCCAGTGCGTTTGTGGACGGTTTGCACAGGGTCAAGCTGCCTTTTGGTGAACCACGCCTGTGGAACGCCGACCTGAGTGCGTACAAAAGCGCAGTCATGCTGCCTCCCGCTCTTAAGCCAAACGCCCTGGGCCAGTATGAGGTCGGCGGCAAGACTTACATTCGTCTGCAGGGCCAGGTGTATGAAAAGACCTTCGACGCCACGCTCAACCAGTGGCGGATCAAGCACCCCAGCGATCCCAACGCCTACCAGCCGGTGTTGAGCCACAACCACGCGGGCGCCTGGCGCCACCGCTTCGAACGGCCACACACCTGGGATCGTTTGACGTTGTTGCGCCGGATAGGGCCGTCGACCGATGCCTTCAGTGATGCGCAGCTGCTGCAGGTCGCCGAAATCAGCGGTGTCGACGACGACGCTTTGCGCCGGATGCATAGTGATCAAAAGGCGCCGCCTGCACAGTTGGCGGAAACCCTGAAGCAATTTCGGATTGATCGGCAGGTGCATGAACTGATTGACCAGGCGCGCGCGGGGCAGCGCGTGCCGGACAACCGCTACAACTATGTGCCGCCACTGGTCGTCGACATGCCACGTTGGCCGCGCGGGCGCTGTATCGAGGTGTTCGACGGGCCTGGACTCACGGGCAAGTCAAGCCGGTGGGGCACGTCGGTCGGGGGCGTCAAACCGGTGATTCAGGTCACGCACCTGCAAGTGTCCAGCAGCCAACTGCCCGAGCTGATTCTGGCGGCGTTGGATGAGCCGGAAATTACCGGTTTGCTTGGCGGTGAGGGCGCACGGGTGGTCGCTGAGCGGGTCGCGGTGCTCAGGGAGCAGATTGCCGATTTTCTGCAAACCCAGAAGGCGACGATCTTCGACAGCATCGCGCGCGGTACCGAGCCCGTCGTGCCCGCGTTGGAGGGCGTGCGGCGCAGCTTTCGCGGGCTCTCGACCGCAGCGGCGCGCGAGGTATTGGCCAACGCTACGCCAGCTGAACACGTGCACCTGTCGCAGACCAAGCGCCTGCCGCTGAAGATGGCGGAACGGGCCCGGATCCTGTTGCAGCAGGGCCGCTTGAGTCGCGCGTGCGCAGGGCTCTATCTGGAAAGCCTGGCCTCCACCGACAGCGACCGCCTGGCACTGCACGCCCTGGAGCATCTGGCAGGTTGGTCCGACGCGGTGCGCCTTGAAGTGCGAGAGACCGGCGTGGAAGGGCCGTTACTGGACAGTATCGGCAGCGAGACGGCACCGCAGCGCAAATACCTGGTCAAGCATGACAATCAATTTCAGGCCTTCGACGATAACGGCAACGCGTTGAACAGCGTGCCCCGGCACGGACGCAATCTGTTTGCATCCATCCTGTACGCGTTGCCGGACGGCGCGCGCGGTGATTTGGGGCTGCCCCATGTGGGCCAGTCCGGCGAGCTGCAAAAAGCCCTGGCGGAGTACGCAGTGGGGCATCGCGAGACGATGTCCCGTGCCTTGGGCCAGCAGCCGATCAAACCGCGCTTCAAGCGGCTGCAGCCTGGTTACACCGGCTACGTGCTCAGCGGGCGCGGGGCAGGGTTCCCGGTCAACCCGCAATGGGTGGCCAGGGTGCGTGATATCTATCCGCAGATTGACCACCGCTCGGCCATCCAATTTGTCCAGGGGCAGTCACTGGCCGGTCAAACTGATCAGCAAATGCTCAGCCTGCTCAGCAGTCGCCAGAGTGAGCTGGAGCGCTTACAGGGCACGCTGCAACAGTGGGTCGGGGCGAACGAGCCTACAGAGCGTTTTCAGGCCACGGTGGAGCAGTCGCCTGAGCGCATCGTGGCCGAAGGTCTGCGCCTCATGAGGCGTGCGCTGGCCAGTGAGTTGATCAACTGTTGGCGCTCGACGCCCTATCGTGGCGTAGCTGTCAACGAACACCTGGATTTATCGGGCGTCGAAAACCTGCCCCGGCTGGAGGCGGATTTTTCCCATGTGGTCAGGCTGACAGTGAACGCTGCCGATTTGGAGGGGCCCGCCGGTGCGGCGTTGCTCGAGCAATTCCCATCAGTCAGCCGCCTGTCGGTATCACTGGCCGAAGGCAAGGCGCTGCCGCCGGCTATCACAGGCAACACTGCAATCACCGGGTTGCATGTGCACGGCGACAACCTGGCGTACTCGGCGGCACTGCAGCAGCAGTTGAACGGCATGGCGCACCTTGAACACTTGAGCCTAAGAGGGACGATGGAGGGCATCGACGTCAGTGAACTAAAGAAGCTCAAGTCGCTGGACCTCACGTTTTGCCAACTGACCCGTTGGCCGACAGGCGTGCTGGAACTGCCACAGCTGGAAGAATTGAGGCTGTACGGCAACCCGATTGCTAGCGTGCCGGCGCCGTTATTCGTCGGCCACGAGCGCTTATGGCGCAGGTTGAGCATGGGGTGGTCAAACCTCGACCACGCGTCGTTTATGTCGGTGTATCGCAACCTGCTTGAGCATCCGGCTCACTTGGCGGATGTCGAGAGCATGACCGAAATGTACCGCGTAGAGTGTTTGGGCGGGTTATTGAACACGGCCAGAGAGCATTATCCGGTGGGGTTACGGGCGCCGGGAATCTCGGCTCAGGCCATGCTCGATGAAATCGGCACCTTGCGTCAGGCGTACGCTGACCTGGTCCGCGAGCTGGATGAGTGGAAGGTCAAGGCGGTCAGGGTCGAACGCTATGCGGCTGACCGCTACCATCGGGAGGACGTTGCTGACCGGCTATTGGCGTGCTGGCGCAACGGTTTTTTGGAGCGTTTCGCTGATATGCGTGAGATGCCACCGGTGAATAGAGTGCTTAACCTGTCAGGTGGCAGGCTGAACGACCTACCGCATTTACCTGGGGGGGCCTATCCGCACATCCGCAGTTTGAACCTCCGCGGACTGAGTCTGACCGAGCCTGAACTCAGCACGTTTTTGCGCAAATTCCCCCAGGTCGAACGTCTCGATTTATCCCGGATGCGGTTGGATGATCTGCCGTCGGCGATTGAAGGCATGAGGCAGCTTAAAGAGTTAGAGCTGCAGGGCAATTATTTGACCGTCAACCCCGGTATGCAGGTTCGCCTGAATCAACTGACTGCCCTTGAGCGCCTCGACATGAGCCGAAACCGCCTTGGCACACTGGACGTCAGTGCTCTGCGAGCGCTCCAATCGCTGAACGTGAGTGCCACCGCTATCGTTGAATGGCCAAGCGGGGTGCTCGACTTACCGCACCTGCAACACCTGAGTCTGGGCCGCAGTGGCATCACCACTGTGCCTGAGGTGGTACAACCCCACCAAGTGCGGCTTGTGGCCACGGCTAATTTGCGAGGCTGCCCATTGACCGACACCGCCTTTGTACGGCGCGACGAGATTATCGCGCGCTTCCGGGCGGGGCAGGGGTCGTCAGCGAATGCCCACTTGTTACAGACACGAACAAATTGGGGTGAAAGGGAATATTACCCAGCGTCTGACGACGAGCTTCGCGCCTCGAGCGTGTTACCTCAGCTTTCATCCGAGCCGCTTGAGGGTGAGCCGCCATTGAGCGCCCCGGCAAGGTTGCGCCTGCTGGACCCGACAATGGGCGAAAGGGAAGCGCAGCAGATCGTCGACCATTTGCTGAGCCAGCACTTCACGCCGCTGCAAATCGACGCACGCATCTCGGCGTGGCGCCAGGAGTACCAGGCATTCAGAAGCGCGCTCAACACTTGGATCGATATCAAGCCTTTCCAGTTGCTCGACGAAAGGGTAACGCCGACGTTGCGGCGAAGGGCTGCCGACGCGATTCTGAGTGTATGGCGCCAAGAAAACCTGGCGCAAATGCCTGCGCGGGAACTCACCCTGGATTTGTCGCGGGCGCATGTGGGCGATTTGCCCGCGTTGCCCGCAACACTGGAACAGGTCACGTCCCTGAGCTTGAACATGGCCAGGATCAGTGAGCAGGGCTCCAATGATTTTCTCAAGGCGTTCCCCAATCTGCGCCACCTTGACCTGGGCGGTAATGGGCTCGATCAGTTGCCCGAGGCGGTCAGCAGCCTGCAACACTTGGTCCAACTGGATGTTTCCAATAACTACCTGACCCACACGCCGGCGTTGCAACAAGGGCTGGGCAGCCTGCCCGAACTGCAACGACTCAATCTGGGCTGGAACAGCCTGGAAGGCTTGGATTTCAGTGCATTTACCCGGCTGGAGTCCTTGGATTTGCGTAGCAATCAATTGACTCAATGGCCCCACGGCGTCCTTCAGGCCCCGGAACTCAAGTACCTGGACCTGCGCAACAACCAGTTGACGAGCATCCCCGAAGAAGCCCTGCAAGGTCATGACCCGTTGATGCGTGGCACCGACTTGCGGGACAACCTGCTGTCCCGTGAAACCATGGCGCAGATCTACGACTACTGGCGGGACACTCACATCAACTTTCGCTTCACCTCGCGTGAGCTTGAGCGTGGTTTCGAGGGCGCGGATACCGAGACGACCTCGTATGAAGTGAGTGAAGCCGACAGTGACAGTGAGCCTGAGGACGTGACCGAGCAAGAGGCCCATCAGCTCGACCGCTGGCTTGGCAGCGCTGAAACCGATGCGCCTCAAAAACAGCTTATTTGGCGGGCACTCAAGGCTCGTGAAGGCCACCAACACTTCTTCAGTGTCATTGCCGAACTCAAGGAAACCCGTGACTTCACCACTGATCGGCGTGGGCTCACCGCACGCGTGTGGCGATTGCTGGAGGCTGCCCACAGCGACGACGCGCTCCGGGAGTTGCTGTTTGCCCAAGCGAATGCGGATTACACCTGCGGTGACGGGCGGATGCTCAACTTTACCGACCTGACCCTCAAGGCGTTGGAGTTCAATGCTTTGAAAAACGTCGAAGCCGGGCAGGAAGGGCCCGTACTGCTGCGACTGGGTAAAGGGTTGTTTCGTCTGGATAAAGTCGAGGCATTGGCCCGTGAGGTCATTCGGCGCAAGCCGCGAATCGACCCGGCGGAGATTCGCATGGCTTACCGTGTCGGTCTGGCCGAGCGTCTGCAATTACCCGAGCAGCCGCGGGGGATGTTGTATGTCGGGGCGTCCGGCGTGACGCCGGCAGACCTCGATGTCATGTTCGCCCAGGTGACCCAGGCGGAGCAGGGTGAAGAGCTGCTCCAGGACCTGATAACGCGTGGGTTTTGGTCGGACCACCTGAAGATCAAATACCGCAGCCGGTTCGTCGCGCTGCAAGCCCGTCGAGAGGCGGAGCATGTGCGCCTGGAAAATCTGTATCCCGACTTTGGCGAGCGCTATCGGGAGGCCTTGATCCATTGCGACCTGGAACTTCAAATTGAAGCCGTCAACCTCACACTTGAATTGACCAGGCTGGAACGAACCGAGATCGGCCAGTAAAGCCCTAAAGGCTCAGCGGCTTGCCGGCAGCGACGGCCTAAACATCTACCGCCTTGCCGGCAGGTGGCGGTGATTTCCTGATGCCTCTCTATGAAGCATCAGGAATAACCCCATGCCAACACCTTCCAAGGGGCTTCATGTCCCATTTATCAAGAGCCGCCTGCCTGACTGGACGCGGCATTTGCATGGCGCTCATCTGCAAGCCATGACCAGGGCGCGTGATCCCGCCCAACGGTTTATCAAGGCCCACCCGGCCGTTTTCGCCCAGGCCTCCTCGGTGCTGCGTCAAGGGTTGCTCGACAGCCAGATGCAAAGCAGCACCTCAAGCCAGCAATTGGCCAAGACCCTCAAGGATTTCCAAGGCATCACCGAATTCTGCAAGCCGCTGCTGGCGCAGGCCTTGCGCAACACATTCGGGCAAGCGCCTGATCCGGTGGCAACCCATCTGTTTCATCTGCGCGCGCCGAACACCGTCGACCAGCAATCGCTGTTACAAGCAGCACTGCGCAACTTCGAGGCCGATGAGCCCTTTGACGAAGTCTCCCTGCAGGAGACCAGCGCACTCGCCCCCGAGGGCTCGCTGGAGATGCACCTCTATGATGAGACCAGGACTTACCCGTTCGGCAAAACCCGCTACAGCATTCGCGATAAGTTATCGATCAAACCCGCGGCGTTCGCCAGCCTGTGCCGGGAACTGGACCTGGGCAGGCAATACCAGGAGCACCTGAGCCAGGTGTTCGAGGCGCCGGACAACGCTGCCACCGTACGCCAACACACGATCATGGCAAACAAGGACCGCTTGCGCGTGCAGGCCCACATTGCGCGGATGACGTCGACCATTGATGAAGCGGCCTTTACCCTGCTGTTGGCGGTGTTGGAGGGCAAGGGCCAAGCCAAGCTTGATGGCAAGCCGGTCGCGTTCAGTCGCTTGGAGGTGCTGGGTTCAGCATTGAGCGATGTGCTGATAATCGGGGCAAGCTCCCGCCGAACCAGAGCGCTCCTCAAAAAACCCTGGCTTAATCTATTACCCGGCAGTGGTCTGGTCCAAGAGTCGACACCTCCCGAGACGCGCTTCATTGTGTACATCCCCGGAGATCCGGTCAGTCCCGTCAAGGAATACGCCACGGCCAGCGAATTCTCCAAGGACCTGGCGATCAAGCTGCGATCTCCCCAGTATCAGCATTTTTTCTCAGGCTTTGTGCCTCAGGATGAATCGGCACAGTTTTTCCGCCGGCTCAAAAGCCAACTCAAGGTCTATCGCTGGAACCCGCACCCGGTCTACCCGGGCTCCTCTTACAATCCCGGCGCCTATGCCGGCGGGATTTATGAGGAAGTCTGGAACGAAGCGCTGAACCTGGGGATGGAGGAGGACTTCATCGACGGTGAAGTGTTCGACGCGCGCTATGACTTTCATCTCGCCAGGATAAAATCCAACGCCAAATTGCTGGCCATACCGACCGCCGATGTTGACCACAAGGCCTGGATCGAGCGGCTCAAGCACTACGCCGAATGGGGCTTCAACGTACTCAACGTGGCGGCGTTCTTTGTGCCTGGGTTGGGTGAGGTGATGCTGGCTGTCACGGCTGTGCAACTGAGCTACGAGGTGTACCAAGGCGTGCAGTCGTGGCGGCATGGCGACGCCGAGGAGGCGTGGGCGCACCTTAAATCGGTGATGGCGAACGTCGCCTTCATGGCGGCATTGGGCGCGGTGGCGGGTAAAGCGCCGCCCATCGTGCCGTCGAGGTTCGTCAATGGCATGACCAAGGTCGCACTGCCGTTCGGCAAGCTGCGCTTGTGGCATCCAGACCTGGCGACCTACAAAAGCAGCGTCTCCCTTGAGGGCCTCACCCCCAATGCCTTGGGGCAATTTGAAGTGGGGGGCAAGACTTACGTCAATATTGACGGCAACGTCTATGAAAAGACCTTCGACCCAACACTCGACCAGTGGGCAATCAAGCATCCGACCGACGCGGATGCCTACCAGCCGATGCTGCAGCACAACGGTCACGGCGCCTGGCGCCACACCTTGGAACGTCCGCTGGAATGGAACCGCACCGCGTTGTTGCGGCGAACAGGGCCGCACATGGAGCGTTTTTCCGATGCGCAACTGGAGCAGATCGCCGATGCCAGTGGGGTCAGTGACGATGAGCTGCGAGCGTTACACGTCGATCACCACGCACCGCCGCCGGTGTTGTCGGAGATGGTCCGGGTGTTTGAAGTGGATCAGCAAGCAGACGAGGTGATCGGGCAGATTCGCCAAGGCGCGTGCCTGGAGGGCCATTGCCAATTCATGGTGCCGCTGGCCGTGGAAATGCCGAGCTGGCCGGCTGAAGAAGTCGTCGAGGTATTTAACGGTCCTGGGCTGGCGGGGGACTCGCAGCGATTTGGTTCGGTTTCGGCGCCCAGCCATACAAGGCCGACCATCAAGATCACCCAGGCCGAAGTCGATGCCGGGAAGCTGCCGGAGCGCGTATTGGCAGGCCTCGACGAAGCGCGCACCCGGCAACTGTTGGGCAGCGAAAGTGCGAAAGAAGGCGTAGATCGAACGCAGCTGTTCAGGGACCGTTTGGCCGACCGGGCTCAGCTCAGAAAACAGGCCTTGGTAAAAAACCTGATGAGTCGACAAGTCTCTCCCGATGTCGATACCCAGGCACTTCAGCGCAGTTTCCCATCCTTGTCGCCGGAAGCGGCGGGGCAGGTACTGGGCGGTGCGAGTGCCGAGGAGTTGAGCCAGCTCCGCAGCACCGGTCGCATTCCCCTGCGGTTGGCAAAAGAAATTCGTGTTCACCTGCATCAAGGCAGCTTGAGTCGGGCGCTAGCCGGTTTGTACCTGGAGAGCATGGCGTCGTCGGCCAGTGACCGGTTGGCGCTGCACACCCTGGAACGCTTGCCCGGCTGGTCGGCGGACATCCGCGTCGAAGTGCGTGCCCGCGGCCTTAAAGGGCCGCTGGTAGACAGCATTGGCCGCGAGCAGGCGCCGACGCGCTTTTATTTGCTCTGGAACGAGGACGCCTTCCGTGCCTTCGATAGCGAAGGGCGTGCGTTGAACAGTGTGCCCAAGGCCGGCCGGAATCTGTTCGAATCGCTGGTGGAAGTGCTGCCCGATACCTTGCGCGATGCATTGCAGGGGCATCCGGGCGAGGCGTTACACAAACAGGTGACCGACTATGCACGCAGCCACCGCGATGACATGTCCCGCATCCTCAAGCGCGAACCGCTCAAGGACGTGGCCGGGCGATTGGTACGTACAGCCTCTGGCCGGATTGGCTACGCTGCCAGCGGTGATGTCGCGGGCTTTGCTGATGAGCCGCTGATCGCCAGGGTGCGCAGTGTTTATCCTAATGTGTCTGATGAACAGGCCTTACAGTTCATCAGGGAGCGCATGAGTGCGGGGGACTCCGAACAGCAGGTTTTCCACCTGTTGGAAAACCGCCGCAGGGAGTTTGTTGAGCTCTGCAGGGTGCTGCTGACCTGGGCCCATGCTGACGCACAAGGGGCCCTGGGGCTGCGCAGAAATTTTTATGCCGCGCAGATCCTCCGGTGCTGGCGAAACGGCTTGCGGCGCGGGCAGGCAGCGGTTTTCGAGCTTGATCTACTGGGCGCAGAGGCGTTGCCGCAGTGGGCGGCCGACTTCTCGCATGTGCGCAAGCTGCGGATAAACAGCACCCAACTCCTCGACGGCACGTTGAGGCAAGCGTTTCCCGCGCTGGAAAGCCTCGATCTTCAACTCGTTGCTGCGGACATGCCCGCCCTGGCGGGTGAGTTGTCCACGCTGGACACCCTCACCGAGCTAAAGCTGGAGGCCGCAGAGTACTCGCCAGACCTGGTGCAAGCGCTGCAGGGGATGACTCAACTGAAGAAGTTACACCTGACCGGTCAACTTCCAGCCTTGGATTACAGTGTGTTGACGAACTTGCGGGACTTGACCCTGGCGGGGCCGTCGAATCAATGGCCGACGGGGCTTCTCGCGCATGCAGACTTGGCGTCGTTGGACCTGTCAGGCCTGGATATCCCCTCGCTGCCCGATGCGCTGTTCAGTGGGCACGAGGCGTTATGGCGCAGCCTGCGCTTGAACTGGGGGGCGCTGGAGCCACGTGCCTTCAGGCGGGCGTTTGACTACGTGCACGAAAACCCGGCTCATCTGGTGGATGAGTCGCAGATGGTCACGCAGTACTGTCTCCAGCGCCTTCGCACGTTGAATAGTCAGGACCGAGGGATGGCAGGCAACGCCTTGCAAGCGTTCAAGCAGGACGGACTGGCGGGGCGCGCGCTGCTGGATCATGTCGAGGCATTGCTTGAGCGCTATCGCGTCACGGACGAGGCGTTGGTGACGTGGCAGGAGTCGCCCGTGCGCGTCGATGGCGGGGAAATGTTCGTCAGACAACGTCGGGTGCTGGCCGATAGGATTCGCAAATGCCGGCGTGATGCGCTGGCTGCCCGGTATGGGTCGCGCGAGCCGGTGGCTGGCCCGTCTCGTATCGGTGCGCAGACACTGCGCACAGTGTTGGACCGTGAGTACTCGGGTCTGGGGCGCGAGCCGTTGAACGAGGTATTGGACCTGACGAACTATGGCGCGCCAGGTGATCTGCCGGCGCTGGGGGATGAGGTATTTCCCCAGATCCGTCACTTGATCCTGTCGGATGCAAAGCTATCCGCAACGCAGGTCGATGACTTCCTGCGCAGCTTTCCTGAGCTGCGGGTGCTCAACCTGAGTGGCAATAAACTGACGGAGCTGCCACGGGCCCTTGAGACGTTGGGGCAACTGAGCGAACTGAATCTGGCGGGGAATGAACTGACGATCACCGCGTCAATGCAGGCGCGGTTGAACCGGCTGACCTCCTTGCAGAGGCTCGACCTATCGAGGAACCGAGTCGGCAACCTGACCGTCAGCTCGCTCAGGGACCTGGTGTCGCTGAACCTGGGGCAGACCCAGGTTCGGGCCTGGCCGGAAGGTGTGCTAACCCTGCCAAAGCTGGGTTTTCTGGATTTGAGTCACAGCGCTATTACGGAGATTCCCGATGCTGCGCTGGTTGGCCACGATGTCCTGCTGGCGGGTACCTCGTTGCGGGGTTGCCGGTTGAGCCCGCAAGCGATGAGCAAGGCGCAGACATTCGCTAACCGCACCGCGCCTGGGTCGCCCTTGGCAACAATGTATGCCAGGCCATTCGGTATTGAGCGCACTGTGTTGGCCGCAGGGAGAACCGGAGGTGATCCGATGTATTTCCCGATAGAGGCGTCGGAGCAACCGGACTTGTTGTTGCCGCTGCCGCTGGACGCCGCGGGTGGGGGAGCCCTGACATCGGCCGAACAGCTGCAACGCCTGGATCCGCAGTTGAGCGCGGCGCAAGCCATTGAGCGAATAGACGCCTGGCTGGAACAGGGCGTGAGTGCCACGCAAATTGAAACCACGCTGCGCCAGTGGCAGCAACAGCAGGCGCACATGATCGAGCGCTTTAATGCCTGGATCGATACGCCTGCTGTTCGCACCCGCATCGGGTGGGTGAACGCGGTTGACCGCCGCCGCGCCGCTGACCAGCTTCTGACGTGCTGGCGCGAAACACTGCGCGAGGTGCATGCCCCGCAGGACATCCCTAACGACTATGCGCTGGATTTGAGCGGCTTGATCCTTGGCGACTTGCCGGCACTGCCGGTCACGCTCAACCATGTCGGTGCGCTGGACCTGAGCAACGTCAGGCTAACGAGCGCTTCGGACGAGTTTCTGCGCGCATTTCCACGATTGAACAGCCTGACGTTGAATGGCAACGGGCTGGGCGCATTGCCGGAGGCGGTAACGCAGTGTGAACGCCTTGTTCGGTTGAGCGCCAGCCAGAACGGTTTTCTTGACGCAGCACGGTTGCAGCGCCAGTTGCGTGCTTTGCCCCTGTTGCAGGTGCTGGACCTGGAAGGCAATCGTCTGCCTGACTTTGATGTCACCGGCCTTGACCGGTTGCAAAGCCTTAATCTGAGTGGCAACCGACTCAGCGATTGGCCGGTGGGCGTGCTGCAGTCACCCCAACTGACTCGCCTGGACTTGCGGAGTAATTTGGAAATACAGCGGATTCCGCTCGACGCCTTTCTGCCCGAGCATGCCGGTTTGATGGCGGGCACGGACTTGTCCGATAACCTGTTGCTGGAGGAAGAGTTCATACGCTTGCGTGAATATGAACGCGAAACCGGGCGCGGGCTTGGGTTTACCGCACGGGAAATGGACGAAATGTTAGCGGGTTTCGGGCCAGAAGCCGACGACGAGCACTTTGACGCTCACCCTGATCTCGAGACGCCGGAGGCGCAAAAAGCCCGATGGTTCGACGGCGTGGCCGCCGACTCGGAAAAGCACCAGATATGGCGCGAAGTGTTGGCCCAGGACACCACGCAGGATTTCTCGAACATGTTGGCGCAACTTCAGCACACCAGTGATTTTCAGCAGGACCGCGTCAGGCTGACAGAGCGGGTTTGGGACGTTCTGGAGGCTGCGCACAGCGACCAGGCGTTGAGCGAACGCCTGATGCTCATTGCACGGACCTCAAGGAATAAGGCGACCTGTGGTGATGGTCGAATACTGTTGTTCAACGATGTGGAAGTCGGGGTCTATGAGTTCAATGCCCTTCGTCGCATGGATCCCTCCGATAAGGGCCGCACGTTACTGAGGCTTTCCAGGCGTCTGTTTCGCCTGGGGGAGGTTGAGGCGCTGGCGAGAAAGCGCATTCAGCGCTTCCCTGGCACGGACCCGGCGGAGATCCGCCTGGCGTATCGAACCGGGTTGGCGCAACGCCTGGATCTCCCCACGCAGCCCTCTACCATGCTCTACCGCGGCGTGTCAGGGGTACAGGCTGCTGACTTGGACGTGGCCTACGCCAGCGTGATAGCCGAGGAACAGACCCCGGCGTTTATCGAGCAACTGATCACGCGTGACTACTGGAAGAGTTATCTGCAGGAAAAATACCCAACCGAGTTCGCTAAGGTGCAACAGACGCTGGCCGACCAATCGGAGACTCTGGAAGAGCAGTATCCTGACATCAATCCAGCGTATCTCGAGCAAGTCGATGCGTTGCAAAAAGCCAATGAGGTTGAGCTACGCGGGTTGAGAAGAGAACTCTCCACCCGCGAAATCGCCGAACTGGGCAACTAGCCTGGCAAGCGCCTGGCTGATCAGTTGTCATACCCCAGGTTCGGTGCCAGCCACCGCTCGCTCACGCTCAGGTCCTGGCCTTTGCGGGCGGTGTAGCTCGCCACCTGGTCCTTGTCGACCTTGCCCACGGCAAAGTACTGCGCCTGTGGGTGGGCGAAGTACCAGCCACTGACCGCCGCTGCCGGGAACATTGCGTAGTGCTCGGTGAGGAACACGCCGCTGCGGCCCGCCTGCATTTCGCGGGCTTCAGGGTCCAGCAGTTGAAACAGCTGGGCTTTCTCGGTGTGGTCCGGGCACGCCGGGTAGCCGGGCGCAGGGCGGATACCGCTGTACTGCTCCTTGATCAGCGCCTCGTTATCCAGTTGCTCGTCCTTGGCGTAGCCCCAGTGCTCTTTACGCACTTGCTGGTGCAGCCACTCGGCGCAGGCTTCGGCCAGACGGTCGGCAAGGGCCTTGACCATGATCGAGTTGTAGTCGTCGCCAGCGTCCTGATAAGCCTTGGCCACCTCTTCGGCGCCGATGCCGGCGGTGGTGATGAAGCCACCGATGTAGTCGGTCACACCGCTGTCTTTTGGTGCTACGAAGTCAGCCAGGGAGAAGTTCGGCTTGCCGTCGGTCTTGATGATCTGCTGGCGCAGGTGGTGCAGCTTGGCAATCGGCTGGCCATCGTCACCGTAGACTTCCAGGTCATCGTCCTGCACCTGGTTGGTCGGCCAGAAGCCGAACACGGCGCGGGCGCTGATGAGTTTTTCGTCAATCAGCTTGTTGAGCATTTCCTGGGCGTCGGCATACAGCGCGGTAGCGGCTTCGCCGACCACTTCGTCTTCGAGGATGCGCGGGAATTTACCGGCCAGGTCCCAGGAGATGAAGAACGGCGTCCAGTCGATGTACTCGGCCAGTACCTTGAGATCGATATTGTCCAGCACCTTGGCGCCGGTAAAGGTCGGCACCACCGGGGTGTAGGTGCTCCAGTCGAACTGCGGCTTCTTGGCGATGGCCGCCGGGTAACTCAGGCGCTCAGTACGCGCGCTGCGGTTGGACGTCCGTTCACGCACGTCGATGTATTCCAGGCGGGTCTTCTCGACGAAGCCGGCCTTGAGTTCCTTGGACAGCAGCTGCGTCGCCACACCCACGGCGCGCGAGGCGTCGGTGACGTAGATCACTGCATCGTTGCTGTACTTGGGCTCGATCTTCACCGCCGTGTGCGCCTTGGAGGTGGTGGCGCCACCGATCATCAGCGGCAGGTGGAAGTCCTGGCGCTGCATCTCGCGGGCCACATGCACCATTTCGTCCAGGGACGGCGTAATCAGGCCGGACAGGCCGATGATGTCGCACTTCTGCTCCTTGGCCACCTGCAGGATCTTCTCTGCGGGCACCATCACGCCCAGGTCGACGATGTCATAACCGTTGCAACCGAGCACCACGCCGACGATGTTCTTGCCGATGTCGTGCACGTCGCCTTTCACGGTGGCCATGAGGATCTTGCCCTTGGCTTCCGGCTTGTCGCCTTTTTCCAGCTCGATGAACGGGATCAAGTGGGCCACGGCCTGTTTCATCACGCGGGCGGATTTCACCACCTGGGGCAAGAACATTTTGCCGGCGCCGAACAGGTCGCCGACGATGTTCATGCCGGACATCAGCGGGCCTTCGATCACCTCAATCGGACGCGCGAACGACTGTCGGGACTCTTCGGTGTCTTCAACAATGTGGGTGGTGATGCCCTTGACCAGCGCATGTTCCAGGCGCTTGTTCACTGGCCAGCCACGCCATTCCTCAGTCTCGGCTTCCTTGACGCTGCCGTCGCCTTTGTACTTGTCGGCAATGGCGAGGAGGGCATCGGTGCCTTCCGGGGTACGGTTGAGCACCACGTCTTCCACCGCATCGCGCAGTTCGGCCGGGATCTGGTCGTAGATCTCCAGTTGGCCGGCGTTGACGATGCCCATGGTCAGGCCGTTGCGGATTGCGTAGAGCAGGAACACCGAGTGGATCGCCTCGCGCACCGGGTTGTTGCCACGGAACGAGAACGACACGTTGGACACGCCGCCGGAGGTCAGCGCATACGGCAATTCGTCACGGATATAGGCGCAGGCATTGATGAAATCGACCGCGTAGTTGTTGTGCTCTTCGATACCGGTGGCGACCGCGAAGATGTTCGGGTCGAAGATGATGTCTTCCGGCGGGAAGCCGACTTCATTCACCAGGATGTCGTAGGAGCGTTTGCAGATCTCTTTCTTGCGCGCTTCGGTGTCGGCCTGGCCGGCTTCGTCGAACGCCATCACCACCACGGCGGCGCCGTAGCGCTTGCACAGCTTGGCATGGTGAATGAACTGCTCGACGCCTTCCTTCATGCTGATGGAGTTGACGATGCCCTTGCCCTGGATGCACTTGAGGCCGGCTTCGATCACTTCCCACTTGGAGGAGTCGATCATGATCGGGACGCGGGAGATGTCCGGCTCGCCGGCAATCAGATTGAGGAAGGTCACCATGGCCTTCTTCGAATCAAGCATGCCCTCGTCCATGTTGATGTCGATCACCTGGGCGCCGGCTTCCACCTGCTGCAGGGCGACTTCGAGGGCTTCGGTGTAGTTGTCTTCACGGATCAGGCGGGCAAAACGCGCCGAACCGGTGATATTGGTGCGCTCGCCGACGTTGACGAACAGTGAGCTGCGATCAATGGTGAACGGCTCCAGGCCCGACAGGCGGCAGGCCTTGGGAATGTCCGGGATCACACGCGGCGCATACCCGGCCACGGCCTTGGCGATGGCCTCGATGTGGCCCGGCGTGGTGCCGCAGCAGCCGCCGACGATGTTGAGGAAGCCGCTCTGGGCGAATTCTTCGATGACCTTGGCGGTTTCCGACGGCAATTCATCGTACTCGCCGAATTCGTTCGGCAGGCCGGCGTTCGGGTGTGCGGAAACGTGGGTGCTGGCCTTGTTCGACAACTCTTCCAGGTACGGACGCAGTTCGCTGGCGCCCAAGGCGCAGTTCAGGCCCACCGAAATCGGCTTGGCATGGGCCACGGAGTTCCAAAACGCTTCGGTGGTCTGGCCCGACAGGGTACGGCCGGAGGCGTCGGTGATGGTGCCGGAGATCATGATCGGCAGTTCGATATTCAATGTTTCGAACACGCCTTGCACGGCGAAGATCGCGGCCTTGGCGTTGAGGGTGTCGAAGATGGTCTCGATCAGAATCAGGTCGGCGCCGCCTTCGATCAGGCCTTGGGTGGCCTCGGTGTAGTTTTCCACCAGTTCATCGAAGGTCACGTTGCGGTAGCCGGGGTTGTTCACGTCCGGTGACAACGAGCAGGTGCGGCTGGTCGGGCCGAGCACGCCGGCGACGAAGCGCGGCTTGGCCGGGTTCTCGAGGGTCTTGGCGTCGGCGATCTTGCGCGCCAGGCGTGCGCCTTCTACGTTCAGTTCGTAGGCCAGTTCTTCCATGCCGTAGTCGGCCATGGAAATGCGGGTGGCGTTGAAGGTGTTGGTTTCGAGGATGTCAGCACCGGCATCCAGGTAGGCTTTTTCGATACCGCCGATCACGTCCGGACGTGTGATCACCAGCAGGTCGTTGTTACCCTTGACGTCGCTTGGCCAGTCGGCGAAGCGTTTGCCACGGTAATCCTGCTCCTCCAGCTTGTAGCTCTGGATCATCGTGCCCATACCGCCGTCGAGGATCAGGATACGTTCCTTGAGGGCTTGATGAAGGGCTTGCAGACGAACGCTACGATCGGACATGGGACTACTCTGGTCAGGCATTACGGAGGGCGTGGATCATAGCAAACCTGTGCCGATTTGCGGCATGTCCAGGTTTTGCATGAATATCGTTCAAGTTGGTGGCCTGTCGACATCGGTAGAATCACGGCAATTTTTCAGCGCACGCATTGAATCGGGACCGGATACATGTCACTTCGCCTCATCACCAGCGCCGTCCTGGCACTGGTCGCCTGCATTGCACAGGCCGACGGACCCGCCCCGGCGATTTCGTACACCCGCGACATTCAACCGATTTTTACCGAGAAATGCGTGGCCTGCCATGCCTGCTACGACTCCGCCTGCCAACTCAACCTGGGCAGTGCCGAGGGGGCGGTGCGCGGAGCGAGCAAAATGCCGGTCTACGATGGCGAACGCAGCCAGGCCGCCCCGACCACCCGGTTGTTCTATGACGCCTTTGGCAAGCAAGCCTGGCAGCAGAAGGGCTTCTACTCGGTGCTGGACGCCCAGGGCAGCCAGGCCGCCTTGATGGCGCGCATGCTGGCGTTGGGCCATAACGCCCCGCTGGCGCCCAATGCCAAGCTGCCGGATGACATCGTGCTGGGCCTGAACCGCGAAAACCTGTGCGCCATGCCCGGCGAGTTCAATGCCTACGCAGGTGCCCATCCCAAGGAAGGCATGCCGCTGGCGGTCACCGGCCTGACCGACCAGCAATACCAGACCCTGCAACGCTGGCTGGCTTCCGGCGCGCCGATTGATGAGCAAGGCCTGGCGCCAAGCGCCAAGGAAGCCCTGCAGGTGCAACAGTGGGAGAACCTGTTCAACCAGCCCGGCGCCCGCGAAAGCCTCGTGGCGCGCTGGTTGTTCGAGCATTTGTTCCTCGCCCATATCTACTTTGAGAACGGCGAGCCGGGGCATTTCTTCCAGTGGGTGCGTTCGCGCACGCCGAGCGGTCAACCGATCGACCTGATTGCCACCCGACGCCCTAATGATGACCCCGGCACCCGTGTGTATTACCGCCTGTGGCCGGTGCAGGGCGTGATCGTGCATAAAACCCACATCACATACCCGTTCAGTGCCGAGAAGATGGCGCGCATCAAGGCGTTGTTCTACGCCGATAACTGGCAGGTCAACGCCTTGCCGGGCTACGGCCCGGGCCGGCGCGCCAACCCGTTCGAAACCTTCGAAGCCATCCCGGCCAAGGCGCGCTACCAGTTCATGCTGGATAACGCCGAATACTTCGTACGCACCTTTATTCGCGGGCCGGTGTGCCGTGGGCAGATCGCCACGGACGTGATCCGCGACAACTTCTGGACGCTGTTCCAGGACCCGGACCACGACTTGTACATCACTGATGCGCGCTATCGCGGCCAGGCCACGCCATTGCTGGCCATGCCTGGGCAGAACGATGACGTCGGCAGTGTACTCAGCCTATGGCTGGCCTACCGTGACAAACGCAATGAGTACGAGGCCCTGCGCCGTGACAGCTACGCCGACCTGCCGCCGCCGAGTTGGTCGAGCCTGTGGGCGGGCAATGACAATGCCTTGCTGAGCATCTTCCGCCACTTCGACAGTGCCTCGGTGACCAAAGGCCTGATCGGCGAAGTGCCGCAGACGATGTGGCTGTTCGACTACCCGCTGCTGGAGCGTACGTATTACCAGTTGGCGGTAAATTTCGATGTGTTCGGCAATGTGTCGCACCAGGCCCAGACGCGGTTGTACTTCGACTTGATCCGCAATGGCGCTGAGCAGAACTTCCTGCGCCTGATGCCGGCTGATTCCCGTGATGGCTTTATGGATGACTGGTACCAGAACAGCGGGAAGCTCAAGTTGTGGCTGGATTACGAGGCAATTGATGACGATAAGCCCACCGGCTTGCATCTGGATGAAAAAGACCCGAAGCGCGATTTTGCCAAGCAGTTGCTTAGCCGTTATGGCGATTTGAACGCCAGTCCGGATCCGATCAACCGTTGCAGGGGTGCGTATTGTTCCCGGGACGGTGTTGATCCGGCCTTACAGGATGCGGAGCAGGCGCTTAGCCGCTTGACGTCGCGCCCGGCCGCCGGGCTCAAGGTTATCGACCAACTGCCCGAGGCCACGATGCTGCGTGTCGAGACGGCCGGCGGCAAGCGCGTGGTCTACAGCATGCTGCGCAACCGGGCCCACAGTAACGTGGCGTTTCTGCTGGGGGAGGCGTATCGCTACCAACCGGGCCTGGACACGTTGACCCTCTATCCGGGCGTGCTCAGCAGCTACCCGAACTTCATGTTCAACATTCCGGCTCAGGAAGTGCCGGAGTTTGTTGCGCAGATGGAGCAGGCTCACGATGCCAAGCGGTTTGAGAAGATTGTGGATCGGTGGGGTGTGCGGCGTAGTCATCCGTTTTTTTGGCAATATTTCCATGATTTGTCGCGGTACATCCGTGAGACCACGCCAGTGGAAGAGGGGGTGTTGGATATGAATCGGTATGAGAATTTGTGAGGGGGCAGGGGCATATCCGTTATTTGAAAAGTAACCAAAGGCTCTTGCCCCAACGCTCGGTGTGCCCGTAATCCGACATTGATTTGGGCGGCTAAGATCAAAAGCGCGGCGGCATTGAAGCCGAGCAATGTTGTGTGTGCCGTACTCGGTTAAAAGTGTGGGAGGGGGCTTGCCCCCGATAGCAGTGGGACAGCTATAGAGGCATCAACTGACACACCGCCATCGGCAGCAAGCCCCCTCCCACAGTTTGATCGCCATGCATCAGGTGGATATCAGCCTGCTTTTGATCTTAGGCGCCCGTTAAACACAAATAACAGCTAGGCACACCCATCAAAAAACCCACTATCCCGACAAAAACACTAGGACTTTGTACCTGCGTAATATTTTGGCGTAAACTGCCGGCAAGCCTGTGAGGAGTTTCCATGACTGCCATAACCATTACCGACGCCGCCCACGATTACCTGGCTGACCTGCTGTCCAAGCAGAACACCCCAGGTATCGGCATCCGCGTCTTTATCACCCAGCCCGGCACCCAATACGCTGAAACGTGCATTGCCTACTGCAAGCCAGGGGAAGAGAAACCTGAAGACACCGCCCTGGGGCTCAAAAGCTTCACCGCGTACATCGACGCCTTCAGCGAAGCCTTCCTCGACGACGCCGTGGTCGACTACGCCACCGACCGTATGGGTGGCCAGTTGACCATCAAGGCGCCAAACGCCAAGGTGCCGAACGTCAACGCCGACAGCCCGGTCAACGAGCGCATCAACTACTACCTGCAAACCGAGATCAACCCTGGGCTGGCCAGCCATGGGGGTCAGGTCAGCCTGATCGACGTGGTCGATGACGGTATCGCCGTGCTCAAGTTCGGTGGCGGCTGCCAGGGCTGCGGTCAGGCGGATGTAACCTTGCGTGAAGGCATCGAGCGCACCTTGCTCGAGCGTATTCCGGAGCTCAAGGGGGTCCGTGACGTGACCGACCACACGCAGAAAGAAAACGCCTACTACTGAGTAAGGTGTTCACTGCGGACAGAAAAAACGGCGCCCCGTGAGCGCCGTTTTTTTATGCTTAAAATTCAATGGATTGCGTTAACTACCTAACAAAAAAGATTAATTGTTGGGGCAAGCCTGCTCTTGCATTTTTATTTTAATTTATTCATTTAAATCAGCTGGTTGCGATTAAAAGTGCATGTTGATTGTCATGGTCGGTACAAATGCGCATGCCCGGCCCGGTACAGCGACGACTCGCTGAAACTGTCACTTGCCAACACCTGGCCCACCACGATCAGCGCCGTGCGCCGAAACCCTTTCGCCGCCACCTTCCCGGCAATGTCACTCAGCGTGCCCACCGCCCAATCCTGGTCCGGCCAAGTCGCCCGGTGCACCACCGCAATCGGGCAATCGGCGCCATAGTGTGGCAACAGTTCGGCGACGATCTTTTCCAGGTGGTTGACCCCCAGGTGAATCGCCATGGTGGTGCCATGTCGCGCCAGGCTGTCGAAGTCTTCACCGGCGGGCATCCTGGTTTTATCGGCGTAGCGGGTCAGGATCACGCTCTGGGCGATGTCGGGCAGGGTCAGTTCCGTTTCCAACAACGCCGCACACGCGGCGACTGCGGTCACGCCGGGGATGATCTGGAACGGGATACCCCACTCGCGCAAATGGCGGATCTGTTCGCCAATCGCCCCATACAGGCTCGGGTCGCCGGAGTGCACGCGGGCGACGTCCTGGCCTTTGGCATGGGCGGTCTTGATCAGGTCGATGATCTGTTCCAGATGCAGTTCGGCGCTGTTGACCACGGTTTCTGCCTGATGGCCTTCCAGCACGGCAGCGGGTACCAGCGAGCCGGCATAGATGATCACCGGGCAACTGCGGATCAGCCGCTGGCCTTTGACGGTGATCAATTCCGGGTCGCCGGGGCCTGCGCCGATGAAGTAGACGGTCATGGTGATTCCTGTCGAAAAACGGGCGAGCATGAATATTGTTCATGATCGGGAAGGGCGATTATCGGGATTTCAGCCGGCGCAAGCCAATGCAAAGGTGGCCTGCGCGGTTTTTTTGCGCGTGATCAGCAGGCGGGCAGGGGCGTCAGCAAGGTGTTCGGCGAGTGCCAGGGCGGCGCTTTCGGCGATGCCGTAACAGCCGGTATGGGCAAAGGCGATCGCGGATTTGTGGCTCAGGCGGTCTGCGAAAGGCGCCAGTTGTTCTGCGCTGAAACAACGCAGCGGCAGGTTCAGGGCCGCGGCCAGTGCCAGTAGCCCCGGTTCATCCTGTTTGCGCGCGATACTGGCCAGTGCGGTGATGCGCTGGCGCTCGATACCGCCCTCGGCGAGGGCGGCATCAAACAGGCCCAGCAGGGTATGAACATCACAGCCGCGCTGGCAGCCCAGGCCGACCACCAGGGTCATGCGGAGTATTGATCGTCGCGGTTGCGGCGGAACAGCCAGGCGCTGATCAGGCCCAAGGCCAGCCAGAACGCGACGTTGGTCAACTGCGAAGCGATCTTGAACTGTGCTTCCAGGGCTTGCGGTGCCAGCATCGAATGCACCTCAGGCTGCGGCGCGCCGATTACGTGCGGTACTGCAAGGATCGCCACGCCCAGCACTTTCAGCAACCCGTTGCGACCGAACACGATCAAAGCGATACCTGCAGCGGTAGAGGCGGCGGTGCCGATCCACCACGTCTGGCGCAGCGCCAGGTCGGCGGCGGCGGTGCCTGGCAGCTCGGGCGGCAGGCCCATTGTCGGCGCCAGTACAAAGGTTGCATAACCGGCCAGGCCCCAGAGCAGGCCTTGAGCCGTGCGGGTCGGTGCGCGCAGGGTGTACAGGCCGGCCAGCATCAGGGCGAAACCGACGGCGACCACCAGGTTGCCGCCCGTGGTGGACAGCACGCGCTGCCAGCCATCTTCCGGCTCCCAGGCTTCGGCTTCGTGGGTATGCGCGGCAGCACCGGCAGCGTGTTCATGCGTCACTTCAGTGACGGCTGGGGCCTTTTCAAAGGTTTCCGCCTGCAGAATCAGCGGGGCAACCCAGAAGCTTTGCAGCAGGGTGAGCAGCAGGGCGGCCAGGAGACCGGTGAAACCTGCGGTTTGCGCGATACGCTTGATCATGTCGGCAGGTCTCAGTGGCACGGGAACGCGGCGCTGTGGCGGGTATCGTGGGCGGCGTTGTGCACGGCCTCGATGTGCGAGAAACCGGCGAAGTACACCAGGCACGCGCCGAGGATCGACGCGCCGATGGCGGCCGTCAGGCGTTGGCTCAACGTAGAGGTGCTGCTGGCGGAGTGCGAGGTGCTGCTGATGATCGACATGGCGCGTCCCTTTCAGGTGTCAGGGTGAAACGAGCGCATGAAAACCCCCGTGAGCCAGGCACGCAGGGTTCTGAACAGCGCCCGCCCACCGCGGGTTTGTTATCTGATTTTTTCGGGCCGGTCTCCGGGCTTGCGAGGGGCTCAATGCCTGAAAACGTCGCCTTCCCATGCCGGCTGGCACAGTGGATATGACGTTTCGCTCGCTTACCGTTGCGGGGGCAGCACCGGACTGTCATGCGTGTGTGCATGAGTCACCGGTTTCCCGTTTCACCCTTTGCAGGGCACCCGAAACAAGATGTGTAGGAGAGCATGGGGGTGGGAGGGGAGTCAATTGGGGATGTGGGTACATATCCGTTATTTGGGTAACGGCGGCTTATGGTTCCGCCCTTACGGCGGGTCACTTTCGAAAAGCGCGAAAGTAACCAAAGCGCTCTTGCCCCAACACTCGGCACCTCGCTTAGGCTCGGTGTGCCCGAACGCAGGCTTGAATCCGTGGGCCGCCGCCACGCGCCATCCATGGCGCGGGGCGGCTAACCCGGCGTCCTGCCGGGTTACCCACGGATTCAAGCCTGCGTTCGGCCAGCGTGTTTGACGGGGCGCCTGAGATCAAGATCAAGATCAAAAGCAAGAGCACGGCGGCCTGAAAGCCGACCTGAGTGGTTGGATCAAAAGCAGATACGTGCATGGCGGTGTGTCAGCTGATGCAGTTGTGGCTGTCACCCTGCAATCGGGGGCAAGCCCCCTCCCACATTTAGACCGCGATCGACAGACGCAACTCCGGTCGGCTTTAAGGCCGCCGCGTTTGCCTTTGCTCTATACCACTCAAGCCGGCTGTCAGGCCGCTGTGCTTTTGCTTTTGATCTTGATCTTAGGCGCCCCGTTAAACACGCTGGCCGGAATTCGACAGGGATTTGGGGGGTAAACCGGCAGGGATGCCGGTTTAGCCGCCCCGCGCCATGGATGGCGCGTGGCGGCGGCCCCCCAAATCACTGGCGAATTACGGGCACACCGAGCGTGAGCGAGGTGCCGAGTGTTGGGGCGAAGCGTTTTTGGTTACTTTTGGCGCTCTTCCAAAAGTGACCCGCCGTAAGGGCGGAACCCATTTCAGCCGTTACCGCAGCAATGGATATGTACTCAACCCAACCCCATCATTGACCATCCCCCAAGCACTGCGTAGCCTTGCACCCTCGAGGTTCTTCGGCCCAGGCCGAAGCTAAGAAGGGAACGCGGTCCAAGCCGCGGCTGCCCCCGCAACTGTAAAGGGTTCATCTGACTGCCACGCCACTGCCACCAGGCGGGAAGGCGCAGCCAGCGCCGGTCGCAAGACCCGCAAGCCCCAAGCCAGGAGACCTGCCTCGTAACCGATTTTCCACTTCAACCGGGCGGGGTGATCCGGTGACGAAATCCGCTGCTGCGCGCCGTCGCAGGGCCTATCGTCCCGTATGCCCGCCCCAAGGGCATCCGATGAAAACACTGGCCAAACTTCCCGTCACCATCGTTACCGGCTTTCTCGGCTCGGGCAAAACCACCTTGCTGCGCCATATGCTCGACAACGCCCAGGGCCGTCGCATCGCGGTGATCGTCAATGAATTCGGCGAGTTGGGCATCGACGGTGAAATCCTCAAGCAGTGCTCCATCGGTTGCACCGAAGAAGAAGCCAACGGCCGCGTCTACGAGCTGGCCAACGGCTGCCTGTGCTGCACCGTGCAGGAAGAATTCTTCCCGGTGATGCGCGAATTGGTCGCCCGTCGCGGCGACCTGGACCATATCCTCATCGAAACCTCCGGCCTGGCCCTGCCAAAACCCTTGGTGCAAGCCTTCCAGTGGCCGGAAATCCGCAGTGCCTGCACCGTTGACGCGGTTATCACCGTGGTCGACAGCCCGGCCGTGGCCGCCGGCACGTTCGCCGCGTTCCCGGACCAGGTCGATGCCCAGCGCAAACTCGACCCGAACCTCGACCACGAATCGCCACTGCACGAGCTGTTCGCCGACCAGTTGGCCAGTGCCGACCTGGTCATCCTCAATAAAGCCGACCTGATCAGCGCCGAAGACCTGGCCCGCGTGCGCCTGGAAGTCGCCGAAGAACTGCCGCCGGCGGTGAAGATCATCGAAGCCAGCAGCGGTCGCCTGCCGCTGGACGTGCTGATCGGCCTGGGCGCCGGTTCCGAAGAGCATATCGACGGTCGCCACAGCCATCACGATCATCACCACGACGGTGAAGACGATCACGATCACGATGCGTTTGACTCCATCTCCATCGACCTGCCGCAAGCCGACGAAGCGCTGCTGCTCGACGCCCTGACGCAATTGGTGGTGGAGCACAGCATCCTGCGTGTCAAAGGTTTCGCCGCGATCCCGAACAAGCCGATGCGTCTGCTGATCCAGGGCGTGGGCACGCGTTTCGACAAGCATTTCGACCGCGCGTGGGGCGCCGACGAAGCGCGCATCACGCGCCTGGTGCTGATCGGCCAGGACCTGGACGCGGCAGGTCTCGAAGCGCAACTGCGCGCAGCCCTCAGCGTTTAACCCATGCACCTGCTCAGGACTCAGCCCGGTGGTTTTGTCTCGGACGACAATATTGCCGACCTTGGCCAAACCCCCGCTGAACTGGTGATCCTGTGCAGCGGTGATTCCAGCCTGGCGCTGCTGGCCGAAGCGGCCCAGCAGTTGCCCGACGACTACCCCAGCTTGCGCCTGGCCAACCCGATGCAGGTGCAGAACCATGCCTCGGTCGACCTGTACGTCGATGAGGTGCTGCGCCACGCCAAGGTCATCCTGATTTCGCTGCATGGCGGCATCGGTTATTGGCGCTACGGCATCGAGCGCTTGGTGGAGTTGGCCGAGCGTGGCGTGCAGTTGATCCTGGTACCGGGGGATGATCGCCCGGACCCGGAGCTCAGCGCCTTGAGTACCGTCGGCGCAGAAGAGCGTGATCGCCTCTGGCAGTTCCTGCGCCAGGGCGGCCTGGGCAATGCCTTGGATTTCTATCGCTGCCTGGCCAGTGGTTACCTGGGCCGCGACTACGCCTGGGAAGCGCCGCACACCCTGCCGCGCACGGCGATTTATCATCCCCGTCACGCCAATGCCCGTCTGACCGATTGGCAGGCCGACTGGAACGCTGACTGGCCGGTGGCGGCGGTGCTGTTTTATCGCTCGCATTTGCAGGCGGCCAATACCGGTTTTATCGACGTGTTCTGCCAGCGTTTGCAGGCGGCGGGCCTCAACCCGTTGCCGATGGCGGTGGCCAGTTTGAAAGAACCGGGCTGCCTGACGGTGGTCGAGGACTGGCTGGATGAGGTCGGTGCGGCGGTGATCCTGAACACCACCGGCTTTGCCCAGTCCAGCCCCGAAGCACCGCACCTGCGTCCGTTTCGCCGCAATATCCCGGTGATCCAGGCGATCTGCGCCCAGGACAACCAGCCCGGCTGGGAAGCCAGCGAGCAAGGCCTCGGCCCGCGTGACCTGGCCATGCACATTGCCTTGCCGGAGCTGGACGGGCGCATCATCAGCCGGCCGATCAGTTTCAAGGACCTGGCCTGGCGCAGCGAGCGCAGCCAGTCGGATGTGGTGTGCTACCGCGCCGCACCTGAGCGCATGGATTTTGTCGCTGAGCTGGCGCGGCGTTGGGTCGAGCTGGCGCGGGTGCCGAATGCGGATAAACGCATTGCGCTGATCCTTGCCAACTACCCGACCCGCGACGGCCGGATCGGCAACGGCGTGGGCCTGGATACCCCGGCCGCCGCGCTGAATATCCTGCGTGCCCTGCAGGCTGAAGGCTATCCGCTGCCGGACACCTTGCCCGACAGCGGCACGGCGTTGATCCACGACCTGTTGGGCGGTGTCACCAACGACCTGGACAGCCGCGACCTGCGCCCGTGCCATCAAAGCCTGGGGCTGGATGACTACGACGTACTGTTTCAGCGCTTGCCCGAGGCCAATCGCCAGGCGGTGCTGGAACGCTGGGGCCCGCCGCAGAACGACCCGATGTGCCGCGACGGTCGCATGATGATCGCCGGCCTGCGCCTGGGCCTGACCTTTGTCGGGATCCAACCGGCGCGGGGTTATCAGGTGGACGCCAGCGCGGTGTATCACGATCCGGACTTGGTGCCGCCTCACGCGTACTTGGCGTTTTACTTTTGGCTGCGCCACACCTACGGCGCCCATGGCGTGATCCATGTGGGCAAGCACGGCAACCTCGAATGGCTGCCGGGCAAGGGTGTGGGCCTGTCGGAGAACTGCTGGCCCGACGCGCTGCTGGGGCCGCTGCCGAATATCTACCCGTTTATCGTCAACGACCCGGGCGAGGGCGCCCAAGCCAAGCGGCGCACGCAGGCGGTGATCATCGATCACCTGATGCCGCCGCTGACCCGTGCCGAAACCTACGGCCCGCTGCGCAACCTGGAGTTGTTGGCCGACGAGTATTACGAAGCGCAATTGCTCGACCCGCGCCGCGCCCTGGCGTTGCAGAAAGATATCCTCGCGCTGGTGCGTGAAACCCGCATCGACCAGGAGCTGGAGCTGGAGAGCGATGCCGACGCGGCCGTGTGGCTGCCGCGCCTGGACACCTATCTGTGCGACCTGAAGGAGTCGCAGATCCGCGACGGCCTGCACATTTTTGGCGAGTCGCCCGCCGGCCGCTTGCGTATCGACACCTTGCTGGCTTTGCTGCGCATCCCGCGTGGCGATGGCCGTGGCCCGCAGTCGAGTGTGCTGCGGGTGCTGGCCAAGGCGTTCGACTTGGGTTTCGACCCGCTGGACTGCGCCCTGGCCGAACCCTGGACCGGACGGCGTCCCGAGGTGTTGCAGAAGATCGACGCTCAGTTGTGGCGCACTGCCGGTGATACCCGCGAGCGCCTGGAGCTGTACGCGGCGCGGTTGATCGAGCAGGCGTTGGAAGAGCCGCTGGAACAGTTGGAAGAGCCCGGCTGGGAAGACGTGAAAGCCGTGATCGAAAGCCTGCGTATCGTCGTGGCGCCACGCCTGGACGCCTGTGGGCCGGCGGAAATGCGCGGGCTGCTGGACGCCTTGGGCGGCCGTTTCGTGCCCGCTGGCCCCAGCGGTGCGCCGAGTCGCGGGCGTTTGGATGTGCTGCCCACCGGACGCAACTTTTTCAGCGTCGACGTGCGCAACCTGCCCACCACCACGGCCTGGCGCATCGGTTTCCAGTCGGCCAACCTGATCCTGGAGCGACACCTCCAGGACCATGGCGACCACCTGCGCCAGCTCGGCCTGTCGGTATGGGGCACCGCGACCATGCGTACCGGTGGCGATGATATCGCCCAGGCCATGGCACTGATGGGCGTGCGCCCGGTGTGGGCGACGGGCAGCCAGCGCGTGGATGACTTCGAGATTCTGCCGATCAGCTTGCTGGATCGGCCGCGCGTTGACGTGACGCTGCGGGTGTCCGGCTTCTTCCGGGATGCCTTCGCTAATCTGATCCGCCTGTTCGATGCAGCGGTGCAGGCGGTGGCCGCGCTCGACGAACCGGACGCTATGAACCCGTTGGCGGCCAAGGTGCGCAGTGAGCGCGAGGCGTTGCTGGCGTCCGGCCTGGACGCAGAGGCTGCGGCGAAACAGGCCGGCTGGCGCATCTTCGGCGCCAAGCCTGGCGCCTATGGCGCGGGTGTGCAGGGCGCGATCGACGGGCGCCTGTGGCAGAGCCGCGAAGACCTGGCCGAGGTCTACCTGAACTGGGGCGGCTACGCGTATGGCGGCGCCGACGAGGGCACCGCCGCCCGCGAACAGTTCGCACAGCGGTTGAGCCAGGTGCAGGCCGTTTTGCAGAACCAGGACAACCGCGAGCACGACCTGCTTGATTCCAATGATTACTACCAATTCCAGGGCGGCATGCTCGCCGCCGTGGAAACCCTGAGCGGTGACAAGGCTGCCAGCTACCATGGCGACCATAGCCAGCCGGACCTGCCGAAGATCCGTACCTTGAAGGAAGAGCTGAACCGGGTGATCCGTTCCCGCGCCGCCAACCCCAAGTGGATCGAAGGCGTGAAGCGCCATGGCTATAAAGGTGCGTTCGAGATGGCGGCGACCGTGGACAACCTGTTTGCGTTCGACGCCACTACCGCGCTGATTGACGATCACCAATACGCTTTGTTGGCCGACGCCTATTTGCTCGACCCCGACACCCGGGCCTTTGTGCAACAGCACAACCCGGATGCACTGCGCGATATGACCGAACGCATGCTGGAAGCCCAGCAGCGTGGGATGTGGCAAGAGCCTGGGGCGTACCGTGAGGCGTTGGAAAACCTGTTGCTGGACATAGAAGAAGACAATTGATAGCGCGCCAGACGCACTTTTGTGGTGAGCGGGCTTGCCCCGCGCTGGGCGGCGAAGCCGCCCCCCTGCGATACACCGCGTTATACCTGAAAAAATGAGACGACCTTGTCAGGGCCGCTTCGCAGCCCAGCGCGGGGCAAGCCCGCTCACCACAGGGCAAGCCTGCTCACCACAGGGCAAGCCTGCTCACCACAGGGCAAGCCTGCTCACCACAGGGCAAGCCCGCTCACCACAGGCAGGATTTAAAGAGAATTCGCATGACTGATATTCCCCATTTCCCGCTGTCCGCCGTGGTCGGCGCCGACGACCTGAAACTGGCGCTGTGCCTGACCGCCATCGACCCAAAGATCGGCGGCGTGCTGATCGAAGGCCCGCGTGGCATGGCCAAGTCGACCCTGGCGCGCGGCCTCGCGGACTTGTTGGCCAGCGGACAGTTCGTGACCTTGCCGTTGGGCGCCACCGAAGAGCGCCTGGTGGGCACACTGGACCTGGACGCCGCATTGGGCGAGGGCCGTGCGCAATTTTCACCCGGCGTATTGGCCAAGGCTGACGGCGGCGTGTTGTATGTCGACGAGGTCAACTTGCTACCCGATCACCTGGTGGACCTGCTGTTGGACGTGGCGGCGAGCGGCACCAACCTGATCGAGCGCGACGGCATTTCCCATCGCCATTCAGCGCGGTTTGTGCTGATCGGCACCATGAACCCGGAGGAGGGGGAGCTGCGCCCGCAACTGCTCGACCGCTTTGGTTTCAACGTGGCGTTGAGCGGGCAGACCTTGCCGACCGAGCGCGGGCAGATCATCCGTCGGCGGTTGGATTTCGACAGCGATCCCGCGGTGTTCTGCGTGCAATGGTCGGATCCTCAAGCAGCCTTGCGCGAACGTTGTACCCAGGCGCGGGCGCGGCTCGACAGTATCGAGTTGGATGACCGGGCGCTGGCGCAGATCACCGAGCGGTGCTTCGCCGCCGGTGTCGACGGCCTGCGTGCGGACCTTGTCTGGCTGCGAGGCGCCAGGGCGCATGCCGCATGGCGGGGGGCCACCGCCATCGCCGAGGAAGATATCGAAGCCGTTGCCGAGTTTGCCCTGCGCCATCGCCGTCAGGAGCAAGCGCCACCGTCCAGCCCGCCTCCTGAAGGCCAGGCACCGAAACCGTCGGACACCTCGCCCGGCCAAGGCCAATGGGGTGATATGCCCGCCCCGGCGTTACCCACCGGCGCTCGTCGGGATGTGCCCGCCTGGCCAAAAAAGCCCTAGGCATTCGCCCCCGGCCTGACGCGGGGGCGGATGCCCGGCCCAAGGCAGGGCGATTGGACAGCGGCAGGCACGGCAAGGCACGCAGCGCCAAGCAAGGCACGATCAATTGGCCGGGCACTTTGCTCGGTGGTCGGCCGCAATCGCGAGAGGACTTGCTGTTTCACCTGCGCAGTCGTGCGGCCCATGAGCTGTGGCTGGTGATTGTCGATGCGTCGGCGTCTACACGGCGGCATCGGGCGTTAACCGACGCCAAGGGCTTGTTGGCGCAATTATTTGATGACGCTTACCGCCAACGGGCACGGATGGCGTTGTTGACCGCGAGCGGGCCAGTGCCGAAGTGGCAGGTACAGGGATTGAAAGCAGCCAAGGGCTTGGCGGGCTGGCTGGAGCAGTTGGGGGCGGGCGGTGGCACGCCATTGCTGGCGGCGTTGACCGAAGCCGGGGAATGGCTGGCGGTACGGCGCACGCGATATCCGGCGGAGCGGCAGCGGTTGCTGGTGATTACTGACGGGCGACTCAAGGAAACTAACGGCCTACCGCTGTTGGAGTGCCCGGGGTTGCTGGTCGATATCGAGCGTGGGCCGATCAGGCTAGGTCGGTCCCGGGAGTTGGCGATCAGGTTGCAGTTGGAGTATCGGCATATCGATCAGCTGTAGTGCCTGGGCAACCGCTATCGGGGCAAGCCCCCTCCCACAGGAGAAATGCGCTCACCGGTGGGAGGGGGCTTGCCCCCGATGAGGCCCTGAAACTCACTACAAAAAACTCAGCCAGCCCCCGGCACATTCGGCCAAAGGTCCGCCACCAGGAATAACCGCTCAGCTTCCTCCCAATCCTCACCCACCTGCACCAGCCGCACCAGCAACTGCGCCGGTGCCATCGGGTCCAGGTCGGCCAGCCAGCCCTGCATCCGCGCTTCACTCCACACCTCATCCGCCGCGTAATGCGCCGGCGCCAACCACGCATGCCGGGGCAGGGGTTGCCAGTAGCCCGGTGCGCTGGCGCTGACAAATGCCTGCCAATCACGCTGATGCAGCCAACGCCCACGCAAATGCTGGGGATGGGCGCCAACGGGCGGCTGGGCTTGGCCAGGCCAGGGATACAGCAGATAACCGCCCAGCCACAAGTGCGCGTCGAATTGTTGGATGTCCAGCGCTTCCAGCGCCTCACGGCTTTCCGCCCGCGCTGAAATCGGCAGTTGATGCTGGGCCAGATGCGCGAGCTTGCGGTCCAGTCGGTCATGGCAGCCCGGACCCAGCCATTGCGCGGTGTCCTGGCCGTTGCCGTCTTGCGGCCCGAGATAGAGTTTGATCGCCAGTTCCAGGTGATGCACGCCATCACGGTCGCGCAGCAGCATGTCCAGCTCGCCGAGGGTATGCCCGGCGCGGCGGATCGGCAGGTTGGCCGCCAACAGTTCCACGCCCGGCGCATGGTGCACGGCGAACTGCCACAGGCGTTCGTAATACAGGCCCAGGCGCCGGGTGCGTGACAGATTCAGCCATTGCTGCAGGGCGCTGCTGTCCTGGTCCAATTGTCGCAGCCAGTGTTCGAGCCGATGTGGCGCTTGCACCCAGTCGCTGCCGGCCAGCGGGTGGCGCTGCGGCCACGGCGTTTGCGCGAGCATCGGCGGGGCAAGCATCACCCACGCCAGGTCGCGCACTTCGGGGTGGCGCAGCTGGCGGGGCAGGTTGTGCAGATCCGGGAACACAGTCATGGTCCGAGCATAGCCTTTTAACGACGGTGCAGGGGGCCGAGAACCATTGTCATCAAGGCTTCACGGCGACAAAGGATTTTGCCTGACGCGGCCTTTCGCCCATAATCGTTCTTTTTTCGCCGCACCCCACATCCCGCAGGAGCCCCATGGAGCAATTTCGCAATATCGGCATTATCGGTCGCCTGGGCAGTACCCAGGTGCTGGACACCGTCCGCCGGCTGAAAAAATTCCTGCTGGAACGCCACCTGCATGTGATCCTTGAAGACACCATCGCTGAAATCCTGCCGGGCCACGGCTTGCAGACCTCGTCGCGCAAGATGCTCGGTGAAGTCTGCGACATGGTCATCGTGGTCGGCGGCGACGGCAGCCTGTTGGGCGCCGCTCGCGCGCTGGCGCGGCACAATGTGCCGGTGCTGGGGATCAACCGGGGCAGCCTGGGGTTCCTCACCGACATCCGCCCGGATGAGCTGGAGGTCGAAGTGGCCAAGGTGCTCGACGGCCATTACCTGGTGGAGAACCGCTTCCTGCTGCAAGCTGAAGTGCGCCGTCACGGCGAGGCCATCGGCCAGGGCGACGCCTTGAATGACGTGGTGTTGCACCCCGGCAAATCGACGCGGATGATCGAGTTCGAGCTGTACATCGACGGGCAGTTCGTGTGCAGCCAGAAGGCCGACGGCCTGATCGTCGCCACGCCCACCGGCTCTACGGCCTACGCGCTCTCGGCGGGTGGCCCGATCATGCATCCCAAGCTGGATGCCATTGTGATCGTGCCGATGTATCCCCATATGTTGTCGAGCCGGCCGATTGTGGTCGACGGGAACAGTGAGCTGAAAATCGTGGTGTCCAAAGACATGCAGATCTACCCGCAAGTCTCCTGCGACGGGCAGAACCATTTTACCTGCGCCCCCGGTGACACCATCACCGTGAGCAAGAAGGCACAGAAGTTGCGGTTGATCCATCCGCTGGACCACAACTATTACGAAGTGTGCCGCACCAAGCTGGGCTGGGGCAGCCGCTTGGGGGGTGGAGGCGACTGATGCTCGATCCCGCGCGTAGCTACGACCTGATTGGTGACGTGCACGGTTGCGCCCATACCCTTGAGCATTTGCTCGACCGGCTGGGCTACCACAAGCAGGGCGGCACCTGGCGCCATCCGTCGCGCATGGCGGTGTTCCTCGGCGATATCATCGACCGTGGCCCACGCATCCGCGAGGCGCTGCATATCGTCCACGACATGGCTGAGGCCGGCCAGGCGCTGTGCATCATGGGCAACCACGAATTCAACGCCTTGGGTTGGAGCACACCGGCGCCGCCAGGCAGTGGCAAGCAGTTTGTGCGCGAGCACAGCCCACGGCATGCGCGGTTGATCCAGGAAACCCTGACCCAGTTCGAACACCACCCGGACGATTGGCGCGACTTCCTCGGCTGGTTCTATGACATGCCGCTGTTTGTCGACGCCGGGCGTTTCCGCGTGGTGCATGCGTGCTGGGACGAGGGCTTTATCCAGCCGCTGCGCGCGACCTTCCCCGACGGCTGCATCGACCAGCACTTCCTGCAGGCTGCCGCCGTGCCGGGCAGTTTTGCCTGCAACGCCTTCGACCGCCTGCTGCGCGGCACTGATATGCGCCTGCCGGATGGCCTCACGCTGACCGGTGGCGACGGCCTGACGCGTTCGTTCTTCCGCACCAAGTTCTGGGAAGACGACCCGAAAACCTATGGCGACATCGTGTTCCAGCCCGACGCCTTGCCGGAGCCAGTGGCGCGTACGCCGTTGTCGTCCACCGAAAAGAATTCCCTGCTGCGCTATGGCGTCGACGAGCCCTTGCTGTTCGTCGGGCATTACTGGCGCAGCGGCAAGCCGGCGCCGATCCGCGACAACCTGGCCTGCCTGGACTACAGCGCGGTGCTGTACGGCAAGCTGGTGGCGTACCGCCTGGACCAAGAAACCCGTCTCGACCCGCGCAAGTTCGTGTGGGTCGATGTCGAGCGGCCGGAGGTGCTCACATGAGCCCCCTGCGCACCGCAACTGCACTTTTGAGGAACCTCCATGGATGATTCGACGTTCGACCAGCTGGAGGCCGCGCTGTCCGCTGCCCCCGGCAACGTCGCACTGCTGACCCTGTTGCTGGGCGCCAGCCTTGAGCGTGGCGAACACGCGCGCGGGTTGAAGCTGTTGCCGGCCGACCTTGAGCAATGGCCAGAGGCCGCAGCCTTGAAGCTGGCGGCGGCGCAACTGTTGCTGGCCGATGGGCAAGCGCAGAAGGCGTTGCCCTTGATCGAAGGTGCAGACCCCGCTGCGCGCCTGCTCAAGGCCCGTGCCTTGGCGGCACTGGAGCGCCTCAAGGAAGCCCAGGTGGAATACCGCGCAGCGGTGGACGCCAACCCGGCCCTGGAAGACATGGCGTTGTGGCGCCGCCTGAATGTGTCGGTGGTGGACTTCCCAGGCGCCGAGGGCCGCCCGCGGCTGCGCGTGATCTCCAATGACGACACCGACCAGAGCGAAGTCGTGCGCCTGCTGGTGCCGGAAAACGAAACCCTGACCTTCGATGATATCGGCGGTCTGGATGAGCTGAAAAAGACCATCCATAAAAAGATCATCCTGCCGTACCAGAAACCGGGCCTGTTCCAGCGCTTTCGCAAGAAAGTCGGCGGCGGGGTGCTGCTGTACGGCCCGCCGGGCTGCGGCAAGACCATGCTGGCCCGCGCGACGGCGGGGGAATGCAAGGCGACGTTTTTCAACGTGGCGATTTCCGATGTGCTGGATATGTACATCGGCGAGTCCGAACGCAAGTTGCACGCGCTGTTCGAGCAGGCGCGGGCCCAGGCACCGGCGGTGATGTTTTTCGACGAGGTTGAAGCGCTCGGTGGCAAACGCGCCAATACCCGCGAGTCGACCTCGTCCAAGCTGGTGAGCCAGTTCCTCTCCGAGATGGACGGTTTTACCAATGACAACCACGGCGTACTGATCCTTGCCGCGACCAACGTGCCGTGGTCGGTCGACTCGGCATTCCGCCGCCCCGGCCGGTTTGACCGCGTACTGTTTGTGCCGCCACCGGATCGCCCGGCGCGGGAGGCGATGCTCAAGGCGATGATGAAAGGCCGCCCCATGGCCGACGACATCGACTTTGCCTTCCTGGCCAAGAACACCTCGGGCTTCTCCGGCGCCGACCTCAGCGAGCTGGTGGAAACCGCCGCCGACGAGGCCATTGAAGCGTCCATCGAGAGTGGCGCCGAACAGTCGATCTGTGACCGGCATTTCAAGCACGCCTTGAAAGAAGTGCGCGCCACCACCCTGGAATGGCTGACCACGGCGCGTAACTACGCGCGGTATGCCAATGAAGGCAACCAGTACGACGAAGTGCTGGCCTTCCTCGACAAACACGGGAAGGGTCGCTGATGGCGCAGTACGGTGGGTATCGCATCGAAGATGAACCGCGCCCCGGCGCCTTGGCCAAGTGGGCGGTCTCGCCGTTCTGGCCGCTGCTGGGCCTGATGCTGGGCGGTGCCTGGCTGGGCTTGCCGTGGTTTGTGTTCAACTCCATCGCCGTCGGCAGCCCGACGCGGGTGCGCGAATGGGTGCTGGCCGGCGTGGCACTGCTGGGCAGCCTCGTGATCGGTTTTGTATTGCTGCAACTGGTGGGCGCCGGTTATCTGCAAACCCAGGCGCAAATCCAATACGCCTTGCTGGTGCTGGTGGTGTGGAAACTCACCCTGGGTTACCTGCTGTATATGCAGCAAAACGCGACCATCGAGATTTACCAGTACTACGGCGGCGAGCTGAGCCGCTTTGGTTTTCCCTTGGCGTTGATTGGTGGCTTCGTGCTCAAAGGCATGGTCGTCAAATGGCTGCCGTACACCCTGTGGTACCTGGTGGTGAGCTGATGAATACCGACTATCTGCTGCAACTGGCCTACCAGCGCCTGCAGGCTGACCACAATGACGGCGCCATCGACGCACTGCGCCAACTGCTGGCCAGCGATCCGCATTCCGCTGAGGCGCATGCCTTGCTGGCGATCTGCTTGATGAACATGCGCCGCGTGCATGCTGCCAAGCGCGAAGTGCAACTGGCCCTGGCCGCCGACGCGCAACTGCCGCTGTCCCACTATGCCGCCGCGCAAGTAGCGATTGCCTTGCGCAAGTTCAAGCTGGCCCAGGAACACGTGAGCCAACTGCTGGACATGGAGCCGCTGAACCCGGCGTATTACCGTTGCCAGGCCGAGTTGTACCAGCTTACCGGACGCCTGGCGCAGAGCCGCGAGCCGCTGGAAAAAGCCTTGCAACTGGGCCCCGACGACCCCGCTAACCTGGTGGCCCTGGCGCAGTTCCACCGTGCCAGCAGCCAATGGGACCAGGCGTATCAATTCGCCCGCCAGGCCTTGCAGGCTGACCCGGCGAATGCGGCAGCGGTGGTGGTGCTCGGTCACCTGTTGTTGCGTGAAGGGGATATCAATGGCGCCCGCGACCACGCGATCTGGGCTTTGCAGGAGAACGCTACCAACGTCGCCGCGCTGCACCTGCTCACGGCAGTCAAGGCACGCAGCAATGTGTTCCTCGGCACCTGGTGGCGTTTCAATAGCTGGATGAACGAGCGCAGCGCCACCCGCGCCATCATCCTGCTGCTGTGCATGTTCGTGGTCTACCGTGTTGTAGTGATTACGCTGACGGACCAGGGCTATCCGCAAGTGGCGGAGATGGTCAACTGGCTGTGGCTGGCGTTTGCCGCCTACACCTTCGCGGCGCCGCAGATCTTCCGGCGCTTGCTGGACAAAGAGCTTGTACAGGTCAAGCTCTCCAAGGAATTCTGACGGGCCGGGCCCGTCAACCCTGTACTCGCTGAACCTCAGAGGCTGTTCACATGTCATCTTTTGCTGAAATGATCGAAAACATCACCCCGGACATCTACGAGAGCCTCAAGCTCGCCGTGGAAATCGGCAAGTGGTCCGATGGCCGCAAGCTCACCGCCGAGCAGCGCGAGCTGTCGTTGCAGGCGATGATCGCCTGGGAACTCCAGAACCTGCCGGAAGAGCAGCGCACCGGTTACATGGGGCCGCAGGAATGCCAGTCGAAATCGACCACCGTGCCGAACATCCTGTTCAAGTCGGATGCGATCCATTGATTGAAATTGGTCGCGGTGCAGTCAGCAAGATGTCGGTGCAACTCGGTGAGCCGACCGTTCAATACGCGTTTCGCCTCGGCGATACGGAGGTGCCGGTCAACCCGTTGATCGGCACTCACGTGCGCCTGGAATACCTCGGCGCCATTCATTGCAGCCATTGCGGCCGCAAGACCAAGACCAGCTTCAGCCAGGGCTATTGCTACCCGTGCATGACCAAGCTGGCCCAGTGTGACCTGTGCATCATGAGCCCCGAGCGTTGCCATTACGACGCCGGCACCTGCCGCGATCCAGGCTGGGGCGAAAAATTCTGCATGACCGACCATGTGGTGTACCTGGCGAATTCGTCGGGGATCAAGGTCGGCATTACCCGCGCCACTCAGTTGCCGACGCGCTGGCTGGACCAGGGGGCGAGCCAGGCGTTGCCGATCATGCGCGTGGCCACCCGCCAGCAATCGGGCTTCGTCGAGGACCTGTTCCGCAGCCAGGTGGCCGACAAGACCAACTGGCGTGCGCTGCTCAAGGGCGATGCGCAATCGGTCGACCTCAAGCAGGTGCGTGACGATCTGTTCGCCTCCTGCGCCGAAGGCCTGGTGAGTCTGCAGGAACGCTTTGGCTTGCAGGCCATCCAAACGATTGCCGACATTGAACCGATCGAAATCCGTTATCCGGTCGAGCAGTATCCGACCAAGATCGTCAGCTTCAACCTGGACAAAAACCCGATAGCCGAAGGCACGCTGCTGGGGATCAAGGGCCAATACCTGATCTTCGACACCGGCGTTATCAATATTCGTAAGTACACGGCCTACCAGCTCGCCGTGCATCAGTAGAAGGATGCCACCCATGCGCACCGAACAACCGAAGATGATTTACCTGAAGGACTATCAGGCGCCGGACTACCTGATCGACGAGACGCACCTGACCTTCGAGTTGTTCGAGGACCACAGCCTGGTCCACGCGCAACTGGTGATGCGCCGCAACCCTGAGCGCGGCGCCGGTTTGCCGCCGCTGGTGCTGGACGGCCAGCAACTGGAGCTGTTGAGTGTCAACCTGGCCGATCAGGAACTGACGGCCGATGATTATCAACTGACCGACAGTCACCTGACGGTGCATCCCAAGAGCGAGACTTTTACCCTTGATACCACGGTAAAAATCCACCCGGAAACCAACACGGCCCTGGAAGGCCTGTACAAATCCGGCAGCATGTTCTGCACCCAGTGCGAGGCCGAAGGCTTCCGCAAGATCACCTACTACCTCGACCGCCCGGACGTGATGAGCACGTTCACCACCACGGTGATCGCCGAGCAACATCGCTACCCGATCCTGCTGTCCAACGGCAACCCGATCGCCAGCGGTCCTGGCGAAGACGGCCGTCATTGGGCGACTTGGGAAGACCCGTTCAAGAAGCCTGCCTACCTGTTCGCGCTGGTAGCCGGTGACCTGTGGTGTGTCGAAGACACCTTCACCACCATGACGGACCGTGAAGTGGCACTGCGCATCTACGTCGAGCCGGAAAACATCGACAAGTGCCAGCACGCGATGACCAGCCTCAAGAAGTCGATGCGCTGGGACGAAGAAACCTATGGCCGCGAGTACGACCTCGACATCTTCATGATCGTCGCCGTGAACGACTTCAACATGGGCGCCATGGAGAACAAGGGCCTCAACATCTTCAACTCCAGCGCCGTGCTGGCCCGTGCCGAAACCGCCACCGACGCCGCGCACCAGCGGGTCGAGGCGATCGTTGCCCACGAATACTTCCACAACTGGTCGGGCAACCGCGTGACCTGTCGCGACTGGTTCCAGCTGTCGCTCAAGGAAGGCTTCACCGTGTTCCGTGATTCGGGCTTCTCGGCTGACATGAACTCGGCCACGGTCAAGCGTATCCAGGATGTGGCCTACCTGCGTACCCACCAGTTCGCCGAAGACGCCGGCCCGATGGCCCACGCGGTGCGCCCGGACAGCTTTATCGAGATCTCCAATTTCTACACCCTGACGGTGTACGAAAAGGGCTCGGAAGTGGTCGGCATGATCCACACCTTGCTCGGCGCCGAAGGCTTCCGCAAAGGCAGCGACCTGTACTTTGAACGCCATGACGGCCAGGCCGTGACCTGCGACGACTTCATCAAGGCCATGGAAGACGCGAACGGCGCCGACCTGAGCCAGTTCAAGCGCTGGTACAGCCAGGCCGGTACGCCGCGCCTGGCGGTGAGCGAGTCCTACGACGCCGCGGCCAAGACCTACAGCCTGACCTTCCGCCAGAGCTGCCCGGAAACCCCGGACAAGGTGGAAAAACTGCCGTTCGTGATCCCGGTGGAGCTGGGCTTGCTGGACGGGCAGGGCGCAGGTATTGCCTTGCGCCTGGCCGGCGAGGCGGCTGCGGGTGCCACCTCACGGGTGATTTCGGTGACCGAGGCCGAGCAGACCTTCACCTTCGTTGATATCCCGGAGCAGCCGTTGCCTTCGCTGCTGCGCGGTTTCTCGGCGCCGGTGAAGGTGAGCTTCCCGTACAGCCGTGACCAACTGATGTTCCTGATGCAGCATGACAGCGACGGCTTTAACCGCTGGGATGCCGGCCAGCAGTTGTCGGTGCAGGTGTTGCAGGAACTGGTTGCCCAGCATCAACAAGGCCAGGCCTTGAAGATGGATCAGCGCTTGATCACTGCGTTGCGCAGTGTGCTGAGCGACGAGCGTCTGGACCAGGCGATGGTGGCGGAAATGCTGTCGCTGCCGGGTGAAGCCTACCTGACTGAAATCAGCGAAGTGGCGGATGTGGACGCTATCCATGCGGCCCGTGAGTTTGCCCGCAAGCAACTGGCGGACAACCTGCATGAAGCGCTGTGGTTGCGTTACCAGGCCAATCGCGCGCTGTCCAAGCAAACGCCGTACGTGGCGGCGGCTGAGCACTTTGCCCGGCGCGCATTGCAGAACATTGCGTTGTCTTACCTGATGCTCAGCGGCAAGCCGGACGTGTTGGCGGCGACACTGGAACAGTTCGACACCAGCGACAACATGACCGAGCGCCTGACCGCGCTGGCGGTGTTGGTGAATTCGCCGTTCGAAGCGCAGAAGGCCCAGGCATTGGCGGTGTTTGCCGAAAACTTCAAGGACAACCCATTGGTCATGGACCAGTGGTTCAGCGTGCAGGCCGGCAGCACGTTGCCGGGCGGGCTGGAGCGCGTCAAGGCGTTGATGGAGCACCCGGCGTTCACCCTGAAGAACCCGAACAAGGTGCGCGCATTGATCGGCGCATTTGCCGGGCAGAACCTGATCAACTTCCATGCGGCGGATGGCTCGGGCTACCGCTTCCTGGCGGACCTGGTGATCCAGTTGAACAGCTTCAATCCGCAAATCGCCTCGCGCCAGTTGGCCCCGCTGACCCGCTGGCGCAAATACGACAGCGCCCGCCAGGCACTGATGAAGGCGGAACTGGAGCGCATTCTGGCGTCCGGCGAGTTGTCGAGTGATGTGTTTGAGGTGGTCAGCAAGAGCCTTGCGTAAGCGGCATTGTTGAATAAAAAAACGGCCTGTTCACCAGGCCGTTTAATGAGGTGGTCTCCCCCACACCCTGCGAGGGCTGCGCTTTCGCAGGGTGTCTTATTTTCGCAGACCCTGACCCTGACCCCAGCCTGCAATGCAGGCGGTCAAGGGGCTTTTTTACTGCTGACGTTTTCTGACAGGGGGCTCTGCTAAGCTGCGGCACGTTTCCTATTTCGGCAGGCATTCCTGTGTCGCGTACCACTCGTCTTCTGACTTTGCTCCAGGCCCTGCGGGGCAAGAAACGTCCGGTGACCGCTGCCGTGCTGGCGGCGCAGTTAGAGGTGTCCGAGCGTACGTTGTACCGTGATATTGCTGAGCTGACGGCCTTGGGCGCACCGATTTTTGGCGAGGCGGGGGTAGGGTATGTGCTGCGCAGCGGCTTGTTTCTGCCGCCCTTGATGTTGAACGCCGAGGAAACCGAAGCCATCGTGCTCGGCTTGCGTTATGTGGACCAGCGCGGCGATGACGTGCTCAGTCGCGCCGCCGCCAATGCCCTGGCAAAAATCGCCGACGTGCTTGACCCGGCCGCCCAGGAAGCCTTGCGCAACCCGACGCTGCTGCCCGGTCCGCCAGGGTTCGGCTACCCGGAAAACCGTGTGCCCCTGAATGTATTTCGCGATGCCATCCGCCACCAGGCCAAGTTGCACATCGATTACGCGGACGCCAGCCAGACCCAAAGCCAACGCCTGATCTGGCCACTGGCCCTGGGGTTCTTGAATGAGGTGCGGGTGATCGTGGCCTGGTGCGAGTTACGCGGCGCCTATCGCACCTTTCGTACCGACCGTGTGGCGAGTGCCGAAGCGTGCGGTGAGCGTTATCCGGGGCGCCGCAGTGACTGGCTGCGGGCCTGGCGCAAGTTGATGGAGCAGAGTGAGTCCGCGCCGTTTACTCCTGACAAAAACTGACACAACCCTGGCTTAGCATGGCCGCACAAATCATCTAGAAAGGAGCTGTGCCATGTCTATCCCTGAGTTGGCGCCGGCCATCGCGGCCTATCTCGCGGCGGCCAATACCCGTGACACCTCGGCTGTCGCCGAGTGTTTTGCCGAGGATGCCAACGTGTTCGATGAGGGCCAGCACCGTGTTGGCACCGCCGCCATTGCGCGCTGGATGGAAGACACCGGGCGTCGTTACCAACCACGGGTCGAAGTGCTCAAGGTGCAACATCGTACCGGCAAGGTGTTGGTCAGCAATGTGGTGTCCGGCAATTTCCCCGGCAGCCCATTGGAGCTGCGCTACACCTTTCGGTTGAATGCGCAGGGCAAGATTTCACGGCTGGATATTTCCCTGTAGGTCATACTGGCGGGCATGACTTTCGACTCGCCCCTCGCTGCCTACCAACACGCCATTGCTCAACCGGGTTTCGTTGCCGACGACGCCCAGCGCCAGGCGGTGGATGCCCTGCAAGCCTGCCACGATGCCCTGCACCACGGCCAGGCGCCGATTGCCGGTGTGTACCTGTGGGGGCCGGTCGGACGTGGCAAGACCTGGTTGATGGATCAGTTCTACCAAAGCCTGCGGGTGCCTGCGCGCCGCCAGCATTTTCATCACTTCATGGGGTGGGTGCATCAGCGCTTGTTCCAACTGACCGGTACTCACGACCCCTTGCAGGCCTTGGCGCGGGAACTGAGCCAGGCAGTGCGCGTGTTGTGTTTCGATGAACTGTTCGTCAATGACATTGGTGACGCGATCATCCTCGGGCGCCTGTTCCAGGTGATGTTCGAGGAGGGTGTGGTGATGGTCTGCACGTCCAACCAACCGCCCGATCAGTTGTATGCCGATGGCTTCAACCGGGAGCGTTTTTTGCCGGGGATCGCGGCGATAAAGCAGCACATGCAAGTGGTCACGGTGGACGGCGGGGAGGATCACCGGTTGCACCCGGGCGCTGGTATTCAGCGCTACTGGGTCAATCAGCCCGAGGCGCTGGCGGGCGTGTTCGAGCAGTTGGCCGAAGGCCAGCCCACCCACAGCGGGCCGGTTGTCGTGGGGCATCGTTCCATCGTCGCCGTGCGGTCCGGCGCCACCGTGCTCTGGTGCCGCTACGCCGACCTGTGCGAACAGCCCCTGGCCGCAATGGATTTCATGCTGTTGTGCGATCGCTTCAAGGCGATCCTGCTGGGCGAAGTGCCCAACCTCAGCGCGCAGAAACGCCCGGGCCGGATTGCACGCGGCACCGAAGACGGTGCCCTGCGTGTGGTGGCCGGTGATCGCGAATTGCCGGCGTTGTCGGTGCACGATGACAGCGTACGTCGGTTTATTGCCCTGGTGGACGAGTGCTACGACCGCAAAGTGCCGTTATTTATCGAAGCGCAGGTGCCTTTGGAGAGCCTCTATACCGAGGGCTATCTGGAATTCCCGTTTCGCAGGACACTGAGCCGTCTGCAAGAAATGCAATTGCAGCGCTTTGGCTGACGTCTGTGCGAAAAAACCTCGGAATCGGCTGATTGCGAATTTTCGAAGGGTCAACCTTCGCGCTTTCATGCGCATATTTGTAGTTAATCTCCTTCATCTGCCTCCTGCTCCACGCTTACAATCGTGCCCCTCACAGGGAGCGATTCCCTTGTAATCGTGATCGAGGATGGAAATGGACACCCCAGATATCCTGGTGCTGCAAGCCAGCTACACCAACCCCGTGCATGCCGAAGCGATTGGCCATGTGCTCAACCACTACGCCGAAGACCCGATGGGCGGAGGCCACAGCCTGCCCACCGACCTGCTGGAGCAACTGCCGGGTGAACTGGCAAAGCGCCCCCATGCGTTCAGCGTGCTGGCGTTTGTGGGGGGTGAGCCGGCGGGGCTGGTGAACTGCTTTGAAGGTTTCTCCACGTTTGCGTGCCGCCCGCTGGTCAACGTCCACGACGTGGTGGTGATGGGTGCTTTTCGTGGTTTGGGGTTGAGCCAGAAAATGCTGCAGAAGGTCGAGGAAATCGCCCGGCAGCGGGGCTGCTGCAAGATCACTTTGGAGGTGCTGGAGGGCAATGATGTGGCTCAAGCGGCGTATCGAAAGTTCGGCTTTGATGACTCGAAATTTGATCCGGCCCATGGGCGCATGTTGTTCTGGAACAAACCACTTTAATCAATAAGTGGCAAAAAAAAGGCGCCATTAAATGGCGCCAAGTTCACCTTAGCCATAGGAGCGGAATGGTAAAGGGCAGTGCGGTTAAATCAAATGCGCAGTTGAATCAAGTATTCGGTTGTTGCTCGGCGGTGGATTTATCGGCCGCCTCTTTCTTCATGTTTTTTCCATCGGCCTGCGCGGTTTGTTCAGCGGTGCCGTGGGTCTTTTGCTGCATGAACGCGAAGTCGTTGTAGAACGCCTTCGAGCGCTCCGAACCGCCTTCGGCAAAGGCCGCGGCGGAGGTCAGGGTCATCAGGGTGGCAAGCATCAAGGTGGAGAGTTTCATGGCAGTGTTCCCATTAAAAGTGATCGGTATCCGCTCTGTCCTTGATCAGATTCATGGGGCGAGTGTGGAGTCGGTTTATTAAGTAGGAATTAACGCGAAAAAAGACCAGAAGTTAACAATTTCGTTAACTCCTGGTTAAAAAGTCTTACAGCTTCCAATCCAGTGCCAAGGTGATCGAACGTGGGTCCCCCCAATACACGCCGTTATAGAAACCGACGCGCTCGTAATATTTTTTATCAAATAGATTGTTGACGTTGACCGACGCCGAAACATGTTCGTCAAACTGGTAGCGCGACATCAGGTTGACCACGGAGTAGGCCTGCTGGGTGATTTTCGCCCGCGTGGTGATCCGGTTTCCGTCGCTGTCCCGTGCGCCTGTCGGCCTGTTGCTGAAATCATAGATTTCGCTCTGCCAGTTCACGGCGCCGCCGACCGTCAGGTTGCGCCATGAGCCCGGTAACCGGTAGGCGCTGGACACCTTCAGCAGGTTCAGCGGCTGGCCGGTGTTATTGCGCTTGTCCGAGCCATTCACCGAGTGGGTATAGGTATAGCCTGCCGTCAGGTTCCAGTCCGGCATCACCTCGCCGGCCACCTCCAGCTCGAAGCCATTCACCTTGTTACCTTTACCACCGGACTTGTAGTACTCCTCGCCTGTGGTCGGGTTCGGCGGTACCGAATCATCCCGCTCCGCGACGTTGTCCTGTGTGCTCCAGAAATACGCAGCCGCCACGTTCAGTCGCTCCTCCAGCAGACTGCCCTTGAGCCCCACCTCATAGTTGCTGCCCACCACGGGCTCCAGGTATTTCTTGCTGGCGTCCTTTAGGCTTTGCGGCTTGAAGATGTCGGTGTAGCTCGCGTAAACGGTGTATTGCGGGGTGATGTCGTAGAGCAGCCCGGCATAGGGCGTCCACATATCGTTGTGGGTCTGGCGGGTCTTGTTGGCGGCGGTCAGTTGGTTGTCGGCGTTATAGGCAGGCGCCGCGCTGACCAGTTCCCAACTGCCGTAACGGCTGCCCAGTACCGCATGCAAGCGTTCGGTCAGGCTCAGGCGCGTGGCCAGGTAGCCGGCCTTCTGCTGCTTGCTGCTGTGCTCGCCCTTGAGGTCGGTGACGGTGTCGGCAAACTTGCCGATCCCGTCCATGTGTTTCCAGTCTTCGATGCTGTAGTAGCTGGCAGGCAGGCTGCTGCGCATGAAGGGGGAGACGTCGCGTTGCGTGGCCTCGCCATAGCCCATCATCAGTTCATGCTCTCGACCCAGCAACGCGTAGCTGCCGGCGAGGTTGAGGTCAACCGCCTCCATTCTCGAGGTGCCGAGCATATGGCTTGCCCATGCCGTCATGCCGCTGCGGTCATCGTTGGGGAACCCCGCACCGCCGTAGTACACCTTGCCATCCGTGTCGCTTTGTCGATGGGTGTAGACGGCCTTCACATGCCAGTCGCCGCCCAGGCGATGGTCGAGGGTGGCGAAGGTGGTCTTGTCCGTCAGTGGCCAGGAACTCCAGTGCGCCGCCATATTGGTGGAGCGTGAGAGCCCGGCCTTGCCACCCTGGCTGTTCCAGTAAGGCACGGTGCCCCAGGAAGTGCCTTGTACCTGTTTGTTCTGGTAATCAAAGCCCACGGCCAGCACGGTATCGTCTGACAGGTCGCCTTCGAGAATGCCGTAGCCGACGGCCCGCTGCAGCCCGTAGTTGTCGCGGAACGACTGGCTGTCGCGGTAGGCCAGCACCGTGCGCCCGCGCAGCTTGCCGTCGTACGCCAGCGGGCCGCCGACATCCACGTAGCTGTAGTAGTTGTCATGGCTGCCACCGCTGATGCCGGTTTTGGCCTGCCACTGGGCGGTGGGGCGCTTGCGCACCATGTTCACCGTGGCCGACGGGTCGCCGGCGCCGGTGGTCAAGCCCGTGGCACCGCGAACCACCTCGATGCGGTCGTAGATGATGGTATCGGAATCCGACTTCATGTAGCCGAAAGTGTTGAGCATCCCGTCAATCTGGAAGTTGTTGATGCCATAGCCACGGGACGAATAGGACACACGGTCGGAGTCGTTGTGCTGGACGTTGATGCCCGTGGTCTGGCGCAGCACTTCGGTCAAGGTGTTGAGGTTGAAGTCATCCATTTGCTGGCGAGTGATCACCGAGATGGACTGTGGGGTTTCCTTGACGGACAGGTTCAGGCGGGTGGCGGTGCTCATCGAACCGGTGGTGTAGGCCCCGGTGTGCTCGGTGGTTGCCCCGAGGCCGTCGGCACTGATGCGTGTGGCACCGAGTTCGAGGGTGTTGTCTTTGAGGGTGTAGCTTTCGGGGTCGGTTTCAGCCAGCAGGTCCGGGCTCACCACCACGCTGAAGAGGCCGAGGGTAAAGGTCATGGAACGGGTAAAGGGCGCAAACATCGCGGAAGACTCCTTGTCGTCTTTGCAGCCTTCTCAGTAAGAGAAGGCCTTGGCTCAAAGACGAAAGGAGGCGTGGAACTTTAGGCTTAAACGAGAATGATTGTTATCTTTCTGTTACAGCGGAGCTTGGAGTACCACCTCGGTGGTGGCCTTTTTCGGTTTGATCAGGCTGAAGTCGATCAAGCCTTTCTGCTGGCGCTCGTAGGGGTTGCCGATCAACAAGGGGCGTGGCTTGAAGCTGTCGCTGACCAGGCTCTTGCTGCGGTCCCATTCATCGAAACTCAGCCCGGCCAGGTCGGCCCAGGTATGAATCAACTGCGAACTGCTGTACGGGCGTTGCAGGTCGCCGGCGAAACTCCAGTCGTGGGTTTCGCGCCATTTCGGTGAGGCGTAGGCCATGAACGGGATGGTGTACATCGGCGCTGTCGGCTTGCCTTCGTTGCGGCCCAGGGTGCTGTGGCCGGCGGAGTCGAACACGTCTTCACCATGGTCCGACAGGTACAGCAGGAAGCCGTTGGGGTCGGTCTTGGCGTAGTCCTTGATCAGGCTCGACACCACAAAGTCGTTGTACAGCACGGCATTGTCGTAGCTGTTGTAGGTCGGCAACTGTGCATCGCTGACGCCATCCGGCACGCCCTGGCGGTCGGTGAACTTATCGAAGGTCGGCGGGTAGCGGTACTGGTAGCTCATGTGAGTGCCCAGCAAGTGCACCACGATGAACTTGCGCTCGGCAGGGTCGGCCAGGGCCTTGGAGAAGGGCGCGAGCACGTCACCGTCGTATTGGCGGGCGTTTTGGTTGCGGTTGTTGTTCAGGTACACCTGCTCGTCGGCCTGTTCCGAGAACGTCGTGAGCATGGTGTTGCGCTTGGTCATGGTCTGCTGGTTGGTGATCCAGTAGGTCTTGTAGCCGGCCTGCTTCATCACGCTGACAATCGACGGGGTCTTGAGGTACAGGTCCGGGTTTTCTTCGTCGGCGAAGGTCAGCACCTGCTGCAGCGCTTCGATGGTGTAGGGGCGCGGGGTGATGACATTATTGAACACGGCCAGTTGGTCGCGCAGCTTGTCCAGCTCGGGCGTGGTGTTGCGCGGGTAGCCATAGAGGCTCATACGCTGACGGTTGGTGGACTCGCCGATCACCAGCACCAACGTGGACGGCTGGCCGGCCATGCTGTCCTTGAGGTTCTTCAAGGGCGGGATCTGGCTGGCGCTGGTGAGCATGCCTTGCATGTTGTCCAGCTGTTCGGTGTAGCGACGGTACGCCACGATCATCTGCCACGGCACGGCGGGTTCGATACGGGTTTCAAAGCGATCAATGGCCTGTTCCATGTTGTCACTGGTGGCGATCTGCTTGACCAGCGGATAACCCACCACCGCCACAACAATCGCTGCGGCTGCCAGCATCGACTGGCCGCGAGGCAGGTAGACCGGGCGCAGGCGCGTCCACAGGAATACGGCGAAGGCGGTGTGGGCGATGAACGCCAGCACGATCCACCAGGCAAAATACTGGGTGGCGTATTCGCCGGCTTCAGAGATGTTCGACTCGAACATGATGAAGATGACGCTTTGGGAGAATTCCTGCTGGTAGATGAAGAAATAACCCAGGCTGGCCATGGAGCACGCCCATAGCACCACACCGATCAAGGCGGCGAGCAGGCGCGTACGGCGAGGGAACAGCAGCATCGGCGCCAGCCACAGCGCACTCATGAAAAAAGCTTGGCGAAAGCCACTGAAACCGGAGGTGCCGGTCAGTTGGATCAGCAGTTGGGTAATACCCGAGAAGTACCAGAAAAACAGAAACAACCAGCCAAAACCGGCCCAATCAAAGCCTTTCGCAGACGTGGTGCTGCGTTTGAACATCGCCATCCAGCGCTCCAACCCGATAATTTTTCAGTTGACGCGCAGGGGCGCACGCAACAGAGGCCACCCTTGCATGGGGTGGCCCTTCGGGCGGGAGTATCGGGAGGGGCATGTGAAAACTTTGTGAGATTTATGTAGCCGTTATCTTACAAAGTGGTGACGAGGCTTAGCAGAGTGCAGGCTGGGCGCTGGAAGGCTGGTCCAGCTGGGCTTGGATGATGTGCGAACGCAGGCGCAGGACTTCCTGCTGCAGTTGATCGCGTTCGTCCTTCAACTGACGCAACTCATCACGACGGATGTTGACGTAGAGGGTCTGTGGCGGGCGGGTCATCTGTGCTGTGCTCATTGCTTACCTCGCAAATAGCCGGTAGATCGCGGTGCCAGAACGCTTGATTCGAGGTTCTCGGCATCAGTCGGAAGCAATTCTGAATTCTTTTTTGGAACAAGGGAACTTTTTTATTTTTGACGGTCCTGTGACTTTTATCACCGTGATGGTGAAATGATGGCTACTTTTTTGTCATGAAACTACACGGATCCGCTCTGGACTAACCCTCATTAGCCTCATTGCGCTATAAACTATGTCACACATTTTTTAGTAGTTAGGAGCATCAGCACATGCAACTGGGGATTATCGGACTAGGCCGCATGGGCGGGAATATTGCACGGCGCCTGATGCTCAATGGGCATACCACCGTTGTTTACGACCGTAACGAAGCATTTGTAAAAGGCCTGAGTGAAGAGGGCGCCACCGGCGTTGCCGACCTCAAGGCGCTGGTGGCCGGGCTGCAGAAACCGCGCACCGTGTGGGTGATGTTGCCGGCAGGCGCGCCCACTGAAGACACCATCAATGAATTGAGTACGCTGCTCGAAGACGGTGATGCAATCATCGACGGCGGTAACAGCAACTATAAGGACGACGTTCGCCGGGCCAAGGCCCTGGCTGAAAAAGGCCTGCACTATGTCGACGTCGGTACCTCCGGCGGCGTGTGGGGCCTGGAGCGTGGCTATTGCATGATGATCGGTGGCGACGCCCAGACCGTGCAGCGCCTTGATCCTATCTTCAAGAGCCTGGCGCCGGGCCTGGGCAACATTCCGCGCACCAAGGACCGCTCCGCCAGCGCCGACCCGCGTGCCGAGCAGGGTTATATCCACGCCGGCCCTGCGGGCTCCGGTCACTTCGTCAAGATGATCCACAACGGCATCGAGTACGGGATGATGCAGGCGTTTGCCGAAGGTTTTGACATCCTCAAGACCAAGAACTCGGAAAACCTGCCGGAAGACCAGCGCTTCGACCTCAACGTCGCCGATATCGCCGAAGTCTGGCGCCGTGGCAGTGTGGTGTCGTCCTGGTTGCTGGACCTGACCGCCGACGCCCTCGCCACCGACCCGAAACTGGAGGGCTATTCCGGCTCGGTTGCCGACAGTGGCGAAGGCCGCTGGACCATCGAAGCCGCCATGGAACAAGCCGTGCCGGTACCGGTGTTGTCCACCTCCTTGTTCGCACGCTTCCGCTCGCGCCAGCAAAGCACCTACGGTGACAAAATGCTCTCTGCCATGCGCTTCGGCTTTGGTGGTCACGTGGAGACTTCCAAAAAATGACCGCCAACGGCAAGAAACTCAAGGCCGAACCCGCTCCGCCCACCACCCTGTTTCTGTTTGGTGCCCATGGTGACCTTGTAAAGCGCCTGCTGATGCCGGCGTTGTACAACCTCAGTCGGGATGGGCTGCTGGCCGATGGCTTGCGCATTGTCGGCGTTGATCACAACGCCATCAGCGATGCCGATTTCGCCAAGAAACTCGAGGACTTCATTCGTACCGAGGCCGCGAGCAAGGTCAAGGGCAACGCGGATAACGCCCTCGACCCGCAACTGTGGGCGCAATTGGCCAAGGGCATCAGCTACGTCGAGGGCGATTTTCTCGACGACAGCACTTACGCCGACATCGGCAAGAAGATCGCCGACAGCGGCACCGGCAACGCGGTGTTCTACCTGGCAACCGCACCGCGCTTCTTCAGCGACGTGGTGCAGCGCCTGGGCAGTGCCGGCCTGCTGACGGAGACCGACGACAGTTTCCGTCGCGTGGTCATCGAGAAGCCCTTCGGCTCCGACCTGGCCACCGCCGAAGCGCTGAACGCCAGCCTGCTCAAGGTGATGAGCGAGAAGCAGATCTATCGCATCGACCATTACCTGGGCAAGGAAACGGTGCAGAACATCCTGATCAGCCGTTTCTCCAACGTGCTGTTCGAAGCGTTCTGGAACAACCATTACATTGACCACGTGCAAATCACCGCCGCCGAAACCGTCGGCGTAGAAACACGGGGCAATTTCTTCGAAAAAACCGGCACGTTGCGCGACATGGTGCCCAATCACCTGTTCCAACTGCTGGCGATGGTGGCCATGGAGCCGCCTGCAGCCTTTGGCGCCGACGCCGTGCGCGGCGAGAAAGCCAAGGTGATTGGCGCCGTACGCCCTTGGTCCCTGGAGGATGCGCGGGCCAACTCGGTACGCGGGCAGTACACCGCCGGCGAAATCGGCGGTAAACAATTGCCGGGCTATCGCGAAGAAGCCAACGTGGCGCCTGACAGCAGCACCGAGACCTTCGTCGCCCTCAAGGTGATGATCGACAACTGGCGTTGGGTCGGCGTGCCGTTCTACCTGCGCACCGGCAAGCGCATGAGCGTGCGCGACACCGAAATCGTCATCTGCTTCAAGCCCGCGCCGTATGCGCAGTTTCGCGACACCGAGGTCGATGAGCTCAAGCCCACCTACTTGAAGATCCAGATCCAACCGAATGAGGGCATGTGGTTCGACCTGCTGGCGAAAAAGCCGGGGCCGACTCTGGACATGGCCAATATCCAGTTGGGCTTTGCCTATAAGGACTTCTTCGAGATGCAACCGTCTACCGGGTACGAAACCCTGATCTACGACTGCATGACCGGCGACCAGACCTTGTTCCAGCGTGCCGACAACATCGAGAACGGCTGGCGTGCGGTGCAGCCATTCCTCGATGCGTGGAAGGAAGATGACGGGATCCAGGCCTACAAGGCGGGTGAGGATGGCCCGGCCGCCGCCGACGCCTTGCTGGCCCGTGATGGCCGCAGCTGGCACAGCCTCGGATGAGTGACGCAACGATTCATCCCATCCGTTTTATCCTCAGTGACGTGGACGGCACCTTGCTGCATCCCGATCATAGCCTCAGCCAACGCACCGCCGACGCGGTGCGCGCCTTGCGCGAAGCCGGAGTGTTGTTCAGCCTGGCCAGCGGGCGCCCGCCCAAGGCCATGCTGCACCTGATCGAAACCTTTGGGATCGATGTGCCGGTGGCGGGCTTCAATGGCGGCACCTTGATCAACCCGGATGGCAGCATCCTGGTTGCCCATCATCTGCCGGCGGAAGCGGCGCTGGTTACCCTGGCGCTGTTTTCAGCGGAGCCGGAGGTGGAAGTGTGGGTGTTTACCGACGGCGACTGGCTGCGCCGTGACCCGCCAGGGCCGATGGAGCCGCGCGAGGCGAATGGCCTGGGCTATGGGCCGGTGGTGGTGGAGAGTTTCGAGCCCTACCTGGACCGGGTCGACAAGATCGTCGCCGCGAGTCACAACACGCAATTATTGGTAGAGCTGGAGGCGCGATTGCAACCCAAGGTGCAGGGGCTGGCCCAGGTGTCGCGTTCGCAACCGGTGTACTTGGACGTGACCGCGATGCTGGCCAACAAGGGCGAGGCCTTGAAGACCTTGGCGGCACACCTGGGTGTGCCCATGGAGCAAACGGCGGCGATTGGCGATGGTGGCAATGACCCGGCGATGTTTCAGGTGGCCGGGTTGTCGATTGCCATGGGGCAGGCGGAAGAAACCGTCAAGCGCCAGGCCAGTGTGGTGACGGGCAGCAACATCGAAGATGGCGCCGCCGAAGCAATCGAACGGTTTATTCTCGCGGCACCCTAAGCGACGCGTGTTCTAACTCTGAACTTGCGCGCCATTAACACATGGCGCGCAAGTTACACGGTCGACTTACTTTGGCATTACCCAAGACTGCAACTGGTGGCCATCTTTGTCGAGCTCGGCACGCGCTTGCAACAGCAAGTTTTCCAGTTGCGCCGGGTCGGTATAGGCACTCGACGACAGTTGTTTGCTGCCGATACGGTTATTGGTACGGTCGATGACGCTCAGGCTCAGGGCGCCGTTGCCATCGTGCCAGGCCACGCACTGAAAGGGTTGGAAAGCACGGTCTGCGATCAAAAGAGCTTCGTTGATGCGGAGCGGGGCGTTCATGTGGGTTCTCTCTCATTGCCCATTCAAGTGAGTGCCGGCGGTTGGGCTGACCGTGCGGCGGGTTACTTGTACTGATGCACGATGGCGGGGTACGGGTCACATGTTAGAGCAACTATTTTCAACTTTTAGTGATGGGCGTCATGTAAGCGGCTGTTTTGAAAGCTGAATGAAAGTTCTGGTAGTGCCTAACTTTTTTGGCGTAAACGCGCGGAAGTGGCTTTTTGCCCAGACTTATAGCGAAACGGTACAAGCCCCGCGTCAAGACCTTGCTAGGGTTAGCAGCAGACGTCACAAACTGTTGTTTCTAAATAACTTTAACAATTTTGACGCCAAGGAACAGTCATGGGTGGACCCCCCGTTCAACGTCGATTGCTAGTGGTTGACCCCTGTGACGACTGCCACGGTCTGTTGCCCGGTTTGCGGACGGCGGGGTGGGCCGTCGACAGCTGTACGTTGGAAGCGGTGGGTGACCGATCCTGTGATGTCGGCCTGTTGCGCCTGCAGCCCTACCACCTGGAGCGTCCGGAAGCGGTCAAGGAGCTGATCGGCCGCAGCGGCACGGAATGGATCGCCGTACTCAGCCAGGACGTGTTGCGCCTGCAGAACGTCGGTGACTTCGTCTGCGAGTGGTTTTTCGACTTCCATACTTTGCCCTTCGACGTTGCCCGCGTACAAGTGACCCTGGGTCGCGCGTTCGGCATGGCACGCTTACGGGGCAAGGGCCAGACGCCGGTGGACGAACCCGAGCATGAACTGCTGGGGGACAGTCGGCCGATCCGCGAACTGCGCAAATTGCTCTCCAAGCTGGCGCCCACCGAATCCCCGGTGTTGATCCGTGGCGACAGCGGCACCGGTAAAGAGCTGGTGGCCAAGACCCTGCATCGTCAATCCCAGCGCCACGCCAAACCGTTTGTGGCGATCAACTGCGGGGCGATCCCGGAACACTTGATCCAATCCGAACTTTTTGGGCATGAAAAGGGTGCGTTCACCGGTGCCCATCAGCGCAAGGTCGGACGTATTGAGGCCGCGAACGGCGGCACGCTGTTTCTCGATGAAATCGGCGATCTGCCGATGGAACTGCAAGCCAATCTGTTGCGTTTTCTGCAGGAAAAGCAGATCGAACGCGTGGGCGGCAGCCAACCGATTCCCGTGGATGTGCGCGTACTGGCGGCGACTCACGTCGATCTCGAGGCCGCGGTGGAGAAGGGCACCTTCCGCGAAGACTTGTATTACCGCCTCAACGTCTTGCAAGTGGTCACCGCGCCATTACGCGAACGCCATGGCGACGTCGCGATGTTGGCCAACCACTTTTCACGGTTCTACAGCCAGGAAACCGGCCGCCGCCCCCGCAGCTTCAGTGACGACGCCCTGATCGCCATGGGCGAGCACGCCTGGCCGGGCAATGTCCGCGAGCTGGCCAACCGCGTGCGCCGCGGCCTGGTACTGGCCGAAGGGCGTCAAATCGAAGCCGTTGATCTGGGATTGCAGGGCCGGCAGGCAATTTCGCCGCCCATGGCTACACTGGAAGACTACAAGCACCGCGCCGAACGCCAGGCACTGTGCGATGTGCTCAACCGGCACAGTGACAACCTGAGTGTCGCCGCCCGCGTGCTGGGGGTGTCCCGGCCCACGTTCTACCGGTTGCTGCACAAACACCAGATCCGCTAGGGCGGGTAAACCGAAAAGCCCCGCAACGACCCTTATCGTTGCGGGGCTTTTCCTTTGTTGTTGTGGTAAACGGGCTTTTCGAATCGTCGCACCGCCCGCGTTGGGCGGCGAAGCAGCCCCCCCCCTCAATCAAAAGTAATACGGAAACTTCAGGCTGAACGTAAAGTCCGGCGCATCATCCGTCATCCCGATCGCCAGGTTCGGCACTATCGTCAGGTTGTCCGATGCGGCAATCGTCATCCCGACGTTGAAGTAGCCGGCGTTGGCGTCGCTGGACACCACCGATTGCCAATCCCCGCCATTAGGTTTGAGCTTGCTCTTGCGCTGTATCAGGTCGGAGACTGAGAACGACATACTCATCTTCTCGTTCAGCGCGAAGGCAACGCCCATGCCGACCTGGAAGCTGTCGCCAAGGCTGACCTTGCCGCCGACTTTCTGGTTGACGTCACTGCTGATGTCATCGAATGACTCTTCGAAGTTGTGGGTGTAGGACAGCGAACCAAACAGCACGGCCGGGTCGAACGTCTTGACCAGGGATATGCCGGGAGTAATCGACCAGACACCGTTACCCGTAGGCAGGTTTTCCGGGACATACAGGTTGTCGTTGGCGGTAGACCTGACCAGCTTGATGCCAAAGGGTTCTTTACCGGTTGGCGCCTTGACGCGTACCGACACCACCGCATCCGGCAGGGTGGGGGTTTCATCCAGGAATTTGTACGCCACGCCGAAGTTGACGTCGCCGATGGTCGGGTCGCGGGTCACCGACTCTTCCGATGTGGCGTTGCCATTGTTACCGGCACCGCCCGACTGGTAGGTCGATTCGCGGTAGATCACCGGTACGTTCACATCAAACTGCCAGCGGTTATCGAGGTTGTAGCGACCGGTCAGGTCAAGGGTCCAGTTGTCCGACTTGATCCGGTCCAGGTTGATATTGCCGAGGAAGATCGAGTCCAGCGCCAGGAAGCCGTTAAGCGTCAACTGGCGGGCGTCGTAACGCGCATAAGTGACACCGGTTTCAAAGCTGAACTTGCCATTGCCGAAAAAGCCGCTGGCCTCGTTATAGAGGTTACTGACGCTTTGCGCAGGCGCCGAATCGTCCTTGAGAGACTGACCATAGGAACTGCCGCCGCCGCCCGCACCACCCGAGGCGGCCGCAGCGCCGGTACCGGCGACGGTTGCACCGCTGGCCTTCTGGAAGTCTGCCGGGGATTTCGCCAGGCGCTTGGGCGCCGGTGTCGCCGGTTGATCCTCAACCTGGCGTACCCTTTGCTCCAATACCGCCAGGGCTTTTTGCTGCACTTCGTACCGCTGCTTGAGTTCCAGGAGTTCTTGTTTGAGGGTCTCGATATCGGCGTCTGGCGCGGCATACAGCATGGATGCTGGCAAGAGCGTACTTAAACAGACCACCGCACGTAACGATAACGATCGATGCATGAAATAAGCCGTCCTTTTCTAATGCGAAAGTGTCGAGGGTCAGCGTAGTTCAATAACCGAGAGTGCGTAGGCCTTTAAGTTGATCCAAATTGCAGTTCAACGCCGGGTTGTTCAGTCCGTTATTGCCCATTACCACGTTGAGCTGGGTCATGTTGTTGACGAAGTTGGTATTCCCGGTCAACACCGTGCCTTGCAGCACTTGGCCGCCGCCAATCTGCTGGAGGCTATTGCCTTGGTTATGGTTGGCCTGGATCGCCATCTGCAAGCCGCCATTGTTGGCCGATACGCTTACGCGGCCCGCCGCGCTGTCGCCGGTAACCGTACCGCCGGCCACCAAGACTTGCCCCGATTGCACAATATTGGAAGGCGCAAAGCCGTTTTCAGTGACGTTGATACCGACATTGTTGTACGCCGTGTTGCCGTCGCCGGCGGTGCGCACGCTTTGTGTCACGCCGGTGCCAGTGCCCAGGCCAGCGCCTCCGGTGACGTTGCCGGTGCCGGTATTCTGGTTCGTACCTGTGCCTGCCGAGCCGGTGGTCTGCACATAAAACTGGGGGGTAATGGTCGATGAATCGACTTGCATGCTGGCTTTGCCGGTGATGGTGTCACCCACGGCATTGGTCCAGGTGCTGCTCATGACAATGCCGAAGCTGATGATCCGCCCCGGCATCACGTAGCGGCCGCGCAGCTCGGCCATTTCCGAATCCTTGAGTTCGATCGGTTTGAACCCTGATGAAGCATAAGCGGGCATTGAGGCTGCCAGACACAAGACCGTCAGCCAACGGGAAGTGTTCATCTTTCGCTCCTGGAGCGTCCTGCCCCTTATTGCGCTTCTTTAGAAGAAGTCGCTCTGGATGAAACCGAAATCCATCAGCTCGGCATCGCCTACGGGCCTGAACTCATTCAACTGGTTCTTGGCGGTCAGTGGCGTGGGCGGGTCGAGCAAGGCATTGGCCTTGTCGTAGCCTTCACCCAGCACGGCGAAAACGATGCCATTCCAGCCCTTGACGAAGTCGTCGTGTGAATAGCGCTTATGGCCCAGCACGGGGTCGCCGATATAGACCCAGTCCTTGTCCGCGCGCTGCAATACCACGAAGTGCTTGTAGCCACGAATTTCCAGCAGCACCACCACAGGGATCTTCACGGTCACCAGGGTGTCTGGCCCGATCTTGTAGCCCCGGGCACGCATGCCGATGCTTTCGAGGTAGCGCTTCATGTCCAGCATGGAAAAGCCCTGGGTGCGTACCAGGTCCTGGTCCGCATTGACCAGCATGCCTTTGATGACGTGGTCTTCGTCTACGTCCAGCCAATAGCCCTGGCGCAGAATGGTGGCGAGTGCCGCAGCACCGCAGCTGAAATCGGTTTTCTGTTCCACCAGGTTGGCGAACCGGCGCTCACGGATACTCTCGACCTTCTTGTAGATGACTGCACCGCCAGGCATGGCGGAGATCGCCATGGTGCCTGCCCATGTAGGGCCGGTGAGCAACATCAGGAGGGTGAGGGTCGCGAGGCGCATGATCGTGTGACCTGCTGGCTACTGATATAAAAAACAGGGAGTAAAAAAGGGCCTTGTTGCCAAGGCCCCTTTGGATCAGAAGCGCACGCCGCTGGCGCAGACGCTGCAACCCTGGCCGATCGACAGGCTGTTGCTGCCTTGGTTGCCGGCACCGGATTGCAGGTTCACACCCACGTTGCCGGAGTTGCGGTTAACCGAGTTGTCGAGGCTGGAGTTGTTGGACACGTACTGAGGTTTGCCGCCGTGATGGCCGTACCCGGTAGCCGCGGTATTGAGGTAGTTGTTGGCGAGCGAGTTTTGCTCGGTGTTGGCGGCCGCTGCGATGTTTTTGCCATCAGCCGTGGTGATCGCCAGGTTGTTTTTGCCTTGGTTGCCTTGACCGGCCTGGCCGTTGTAGCCCAGGTTGCCGGAGTTACCGTTAGCCGAGTTGTCCAGGGAGGCGTTGTTTTGCGTGCCTTTGTTGACGAAGTTGTTCAGCCCGCTGTTTTGATTCACATCGACCACGGCAAACACGGTGGCGAAGTCGCCTTTGGCGCTGGAAATCGCGCCAGAGTTGTCGGCTTGGTTGCCGCTGCCGGCTTGAACGTTCACACCGACGTTACCGCTATTGCCGGTCACCGAGCCATCGGCAGAGGCGTTGTTTTCGGTTTTGGTGTCGTCAAACTTGTTGCCGACGCTGTTTTGTACATCCGTGACCACGGAGGCAACCACACCGGTTGGTTGAGGCGCAGGATGCCAGCCACCACCTGCTTGAGCAGCAGCAGCCATCAGGGCGGCGAGAGCGAAAACCAGTGGTTTCAGGGCCATTTGAGGTTTCATGGTGTTTCTCCTTGCTTCTAATTAGTTGGTTAAGTGTTGGTACGGTCTAGCCAGTGCTACCAAGCTGTTACTTGATAGTGATGCCCAGGGTGTTAGCCACTCGGTTCCCCACCCCAGCACTCTGGTTCACCTGAATCACTCCTCGGCTGCCTGTGAAGGCCTGGTCGCTTGTCACGACCTGGCGGCTGCCAGTGGTGGGGGTGAGCCCTGAGTCGGTTGCCAGCGTCGTCGTGTTCTGTTGCAACAGGACGCTGTCGTCTATGGCTTGCGGGCCAGGGTTGATGCTGATCCGCACGGCATTGACTGATTGGTTATTGGCCCCGGCTGACTGGTTGATGCCCAACATGCCGTTGCCATTGGTAAAAGAGGTGCCCTCGATCGCTGCCTTGGCGGCCAGAGAGGGGTCGACCTTGCCGTTCATGTTCTGGATATTGCGGGTGGTGCCCTGACCACCGAGTGCGACGGCGCGGTTGTTGGCGGTTTGCTGCTGGTTGCCCGCCGCCTGGTTGATCATCACGTTGCCGTTGTAGGCTTGGCCGCTGTTGTTGATCACCGCGGTGTTGTCGGCCATCGCCGAAGCACTGCCCAGCAGGGCCAGAAGGAGCAGGGAACGGTTCATTATTTGCCCCCCATCATGCTGCCGATGTTGTTCAAGGGCGCCATGCCACGCTGGATCGAATCGCTGATCTGCCCACCCACGGAAGCCCCGGCTCCGTGACCGGCGACTGAGCCGGAACCGAGTGTTGAGACACTGTTTTGGGTGTTGTTCAGGCCCGGAATGTTTCCGTTGGGCAGGATGGCGCGGGTAATGCCCGCGCCACTGGCGATGCCACCGATGTCCATGTCACTGAGCTCACCCGTGGAACCAAGGATCTCGTGGCTTGGATTGGCGTTGGCGGTGGTGGGGTAGGGGTCTTTACCGAATGAAGGTCGACCGTACATGTGCCCTTGTACGTCGCGGCCGGTCACGATCACGCCGTCACCTGCCAGGGTCGGAAGACTGATGCTGGCGCTGAGTACACAGCTGACCAGCAGTACGTTCATCGAACCTTGAGTGAGTGTGATCACGGCGGCATTCCTTATTCTTCACGCTGACCCTAAACAGCGTTGTAAGGGAGAGAGCAGAAGCCGTGCCGCTTTTTATTTATCTTGGTTATTCAATGGGTTGCGCTGAATGCGAGGCAAAATGATGGCCGCACTGTATCAGCCGTGAGACAGCGACCCTTAAAGCCCAGGCTACCCAGCCACTGCACAACCGCTTCACCTCCCTGTATCAGCGTTGAAACACCGGGCATGACAAAACGATGAACGCGCTCACCGTGGGCGGTTCAGGGCAGGGAGCTGTAAAAAAAACGGACACTTCGGACGCGCGCAAGCCTACGCCGGAGGGCGAAGACTCAGCCTTTAGGGGCTTTACGCGGGATGGAGTTGAGTACGGGGTTGCCGTCCTGGTTCTGGGTCAAGTAGACCGGCAGCACCTTGGGCAGGGAGGGCACGAGGTTGTTGACCTCGTTGATGTTGTAGATGCCGCCGATGCGGATCGCCCCGGTGCTGGCGTCGGCCAGCATCACCGGTTTGCTCAGGTAACGATTGATCAGCGGCAACGCATCGGCCAGGGCCAGGTTGTCGAGGATCAGCTTGCCCTGGCGCCAGGCCAGTGCGGTGTCGTTCGGGTTTATCGGCTGCACGCGAGGCGTGGCGTCACCCTGCTGATAGCTGGCCTGCATGCCGGGCGTGAGGGGGACGCTGCCGTGTACCGCGTCGCTGGCGATTTGTACCGAGCCTTCGAGCAGCATCACCCGTACCTGGTCTTCGTATTTCCACACGTTGAACTGGGTACCCGTGACGCGTACCTGGCCATTGCCGGCGCGCACGATAAACGGGTGGGCGTTGTCATGGCTGACCTTGAAGAACGCCTCGCCCTTGTTCAGCGTGACCCGGCGCTGGTCCTTGTAGTTGCTGTAGACCAGCTCGGTGCCGAGGTTGAGTTCCACCTGGCTGCCATCGCCCAGGGTGACCTGGCGTAAACCCGTGGTGGCGTCGAAGCGCTCATAGGAACTGGGCAACCAACCGGCTTCCCAGCCGGTAAAAGCGGCGAGGGGCAGGGCGACCAGGCAAATCGCCGCTGCCACTGCGTAGGTACGCGCCCGGCTGCGGGGCTTGAAGGGCACCACCACTGGCGCAGGTTCTTGGCGTGGCAGGTGGTCGGCGACGTCCCAGATTTCGAGCATGGCCGCATATTCAAAGGCATGCAGCGGATGGGCATTGTGCCATTGGGTAAACGCCTGACGTTCGCCCTCCGTGCAGTCAACGGCGTGCATGCGCATGCACCAATGCGCAGCGGCATCGGTGATCGCGTCATATTCGGCTTCTGATAGAGACTGTTCGCGCATTGACCCATCCTGATTTCCCACATTCTAACTTCACGGGCCCGTGACGAGAACAGCGGTCATGGCGATTGCACATCAATGTTGAACGAATTTAGGCGATACAGCGGTTGAAACCTGCCATATAGCACTCATTCTCATTAATTGGCGTGTCCAGTCTCCTAGGTTCAAGGTGTCGTCGGTATAGGGTCGAGATGGCGTCCCATCTCGCAGATAAGACGAGCGATGGAGTCGGCGTTGCACAGAATCGTGTCAATGCGGGCGTCCGGTGATGTGCTGTCCAGAAACGCGTCGCGCGCATCTTCCACAGTCGTACTGCCCGTGGACTTTTGGACGGCTTTGAAGATGGGGTCATCGGAGTCCGTAGAGTCGAAGCTTTCCCACATGCCGGAGAAGTCGTTCCAGCGTGAGAACAGCTGGTGACGCGGGGTGGCCAATGACAAGGCTTCGCGCTGTATCTGCTGCAAACTGTCGCGGGCGAGCCTGCCGGTCACGGTCAAGATTTCGATCAGGTCCGAGAACGGCCGGCGTGATTCAGCCGTGCTGATATCGTGGGCGGGCGTGTAGAGGTGGGCGAACTCGTGAATCAGCGTGGCCGCTCGCGCATGGCCGTCAATGTCGAACGGTTCGGTCAATAGATGGGTGTATTGGTGCAGTTGTTGATCAAAAAACCGTTCGGTGAAAAACACTTGCTTGCTCTGGTCTTTGGCGATGACGAACGCTATCACGCCTTCAGAGGGATCACTGCCGGTGCCCACCACGAACCGTGAGCTGTTCAACAGATCAAGGCTGGGGTCCACCAAGGCTTTGCACACCGGGATCAGGACTTTTCTCATTTTTTTCAGCATGCTTTCGTCGATGTTGTCGGCGTCGAACAATTGCCTCAGGAACCCCTCCAGGCGGGTACCGGGTGTCAGCTGCTTGAGTTGCACCAGGTTGTGCATGGCGTTGAACGCATAGAAACGCGCCAGATCCAGCGCTTCGATGATCTGCATGGCCTTGGTGGGATACAGGCGGCGAATCTCTTCCATACCCGTCGCTTCGATGTTCAAGAACATCTTTGCGTTAAAGCGGGTCACGTAGCGATTACCCAGTCGCGAAAGCGCCTTGCCGTATTGCAGCCTGTGATTGTGCGGCTCCAGGACCAGACGCTGCAGACGGGTACTGGACACCAGGGGGCCGTCGCTGCCGGGGGCTTTGCCGGCTATTCGCAGTCGCTTGGCGTGTTTGATCGGGTAGACCTTACCTTCCACTGCGCCGTAGAGCGCTTTGCCATCGGAGGTGGCGTAAAGCCCGGTTTTCGGCTGTATGTGCAAGTCCGCCAAGGCTACATCGTTGACTTCGTAGGATTGCAGGCGCGTACGCCTGGGGTCTGTCACGTCGATGTCCGTGAGGGTTGGCGCGATCGGGGCTGCAGGGGTTTTCAGGTCGCGTTCATCCACCTCGTTGAACACCGGCGGTTGCGCCTTGGGCACCGGCGTGCGCACTAATTGCTCCACCGTCGCCATTTGCGCAACACCGAAGATGAACGAGCGCAGTGCATCCTGCCAATGGTGCTGTTGCAGGGCCTCGGCCGAGTCCTTGAACAGGGTGTAGCTCTGCCAGATCAGCAAGGGTAGCTGCAGTTTGCCCGGTAAGAACCTTGCCGCGCGCTGCACGCCACTGCTCAACAGGTGCTTGATGGTGTCCCAGAAGTCTTGGCCATCAGGGTCAAGCTGATGCTCAAGCATGCGTCCCATCACCTGCCGGTTATCCTGGTACAGCTGTTTGATGGCGTGGCCCTTGATCGGCTGATTGGCCAAGGTGATTTCCGATGTCGCACCTTTGGTACCCGCCAGCAGGTTTTTATACGTGGCCTTGTGCGCACCCAGCAGGTGGGCAACGATCCAGTCTTGCAGCCTGCCGGGTACATTCAGTTGGTTGAGAAACTGCGCCGTGCTCTCGAACTCCTTGAAACAGTGGCTTGGGTAGTACGGTGCATAGAGAATCAACGGGCCTGTGGTGCCGGCACTGATCAGATAAAGGCCCAGCGCCTTGGCGATGCTGGCGCGAGGTGTCGCAATCATTTCAAGGGGGCGAATACTCGCCGTGGCACCGTCGACGGCGGCTCGCGCGATGGCGTCCGGCATGTCGAATACCTGGCGAATCAGGGTGTAGCCGGCGTCCGATAACTGCTCCTGCAGTTTCAGCGCATGGGCGTGTTGCAACAGCTGCCACGGCAATTGCTGGACGAAACGCCGCTCACGCGCCTGGGCGCCCGGTTGGTCGGTTTCCATTTTTTCCTTGAGACGGTCCTGACCGTCCTTGGCAATCTTCAAGTTCGCGAGGAGTTGGCGGACAGTCGATTCGGTCAGGGTCTTGGCGCCCGATTCCACGGTGAAGGAACTCGCCTGCTCGTTGATGTGCGCCAGGGCGTAATCGACGAGGTTCTGCCGCTGCCCACCCAACGCAAGTGTTGGCGTTATAAACACGTCTTCGGGGTAAAGGGCGTCGTCCACCAGCATGTCGCTGAGCGTGTCGTGGACATGCTGGCGCAACGAGAACAGCTCATACAGGTAGTCTTTCTCATCCAGGGTGTTGCGTCGGTATTGTTCCAGCAACTCGGCATGGTGGCGCTGCTCATCAGGTGGCGCCATGCCCAACCAAGCCGGCAGCGAGCGTTGCGTGACAAAATAATGCGCGAGCTGCGCGGCGCCCTCCAGGGGCGACGCGGGAAGCACGGCTAAACGATTCAAGAATGCCTTGCCGGTCGGCTTCTGTGCCAGCCACTGCGCCCTGTGTGCGATGTAGTGGTCGATCCACGACTGCTGGCGGTTTTCACTGATGGGCTCGGTGATCAGCCAGAACGCCCCCAAGGTATATCTGGCATGGGGCAGGCGTTGGCGCGGGTCAAGGTTTTCCAGGAGCGCCAGGCGTGCGTCGGGATCTTCCAGCCGCGCCTTGAGTTGTTCTTTCGCCAGCGACGGGGACGCGAAGCTTTCCAGGCCCCACGCCGGGGTCCAGAGAATCGCGCGGCCCGAGTGATGGTGGTCCAGGCCGCCGCGTTCGGTGAGCATCAGGCAATTGGCCAAGCGGTGGCGCAGGCTTTGCCCTTCACGTTCGACGGTGACGCAGTAGACATCCGGGATGAACCCTTGGAGGTCCTCCCGTCGACGGCGGTCGGGGGTGTCGCTGTCAAAAACGGCCTGGATGATCGACTCGTCCCTGGCGTCCAAGCTCTTGTTCAGGCGCCGCAGGTGCGCCTGGCTCAATATTGCCTTGGACATCATGTCGCCCATCAGCGGCAACAGGCTTTCAAGGCGTGCACGGGGAATGTCGCCGATGTCCTGGTGTTTAAAATGAGTCAGCACGCCCTCGACCATCCGATTGAGGGCCTTGACGTCCAGGTTGGACAGTTTCTCGGCATGATTGCCGTTGCGTGGCTGATAAACGCCGTAATGACGGGTCTCGGGAACCGGTCCGAGACCTTCGGCCAGGCGGCCGATGAAGTGATCCTCCAGGCTTTGGCTTTCCAGAGGCAACGCCACGGCACGCTGGTCGGCGCTGTCAGCGTAGCGATTGATGAATACCCGTGCCGGATCGAGCTGTTGGCGCTCACGCTGTCTCAAGTTATCGATCAGCGGGTCCATGACCGAGGGCAATGGCTTCATCAGGTCTTCCAGTGCCTTTGGGATATCAATCAGTTGTTTGTACAGCCGTTCTGCGCGCTTGGCGGCGGCCGACACCGGCCGCGTGGGGTCGGCCAATACGGAGTGAGTGGTCCAGCGCTGTGCGCTGTCCAGCGCCAGAAGCCGGTCGTCGACCATGAAGCGCACGTCCAGGGCATGGTCCAGCAGCGCCGAGAGGTTGATATCGCCGCGTTCGCGACGGAACTGGCCGAGCACATAGATCAGGTTGTTTACCTGCTTATCAATGATGCGTTCCATCAAGTGTTCGAACACGTTGCCGACGATGAGATTGCCGGTGACCTGAGGCTCGGTAAAGCCGATAAACAGCAGGCGCTCCTCCAGGGACATAAAGTTGTAGACATCGTCTTCATAGGCGGGCGCCTTCACCATCGCCTTCAAGGTCTGGATCAGGTCGGCGTGGTCGGCCAGCACTTGCAGCCCTTTGGGCGGCGAGTAAAACCAGGTGTGGGCGTTGCCAATCATCACGCAGCTGGTCAACTCGACACCATGCGCCGCGTGTTCCCAGAACCGCACGGTCTCCCAGCGCAGCCCGCCACTGGCCTGGGCGCGCGGAACACCGTCAGGGAGGAACAGGGCGGCCAGTTCATCCGCTTCTTCAGGGGTGATGATCGCGTCCTGGCGTTTGAGCAGTAGATCGATCCGGGCCTTGTGCGCCATCGTTTGTGCCAGGAATGTGCGACGCGAGGTGCCGTGTGGCGTGTCGGTGTTCCAGAAAGTCTCCAAGGTGTTTTGCAAGAACGACGACAACTGCCGTGACGCCTGTTCCAGGCCGTTTTCCCACGGGGTCAGTGCTTTGGATACGGGGGTGTATTGGGGATGGAAAAACTCACGTGTCTGCCCCACGGGCCAAGCCTGCTGACGATAGCGCAACAGCAGTGCATCGGTGATCGGCAGCGAATTGACCCATTGTCGAGGTTCACCGTCGGTGGGCCTCACCTTGAAAAAGTTGACCCGCGCGCGGCTGGGGTCGAGCGTGGGCAGGAGTGGGCGAAACACGCTTTTGAGCAGGTCCTGAAGCATCGTCTCCAGGCTGGGCAGTTTAACCAGCTCGGCGAGCACCGCCTGCAGGTTGAGCGTTTGCTGGTGGTCCAGGGCTTTTTTTTGCGCCTGGAAAACATCCTGTGCAATATCCTCGGCCGTCAGCACCAGGCGGTTGTCCAGGATCAAGCCGGCGCGTGTGCCCAACGCGATGAACTGCAACAGGTCATCCGCTTGTGTGGCGTCCCTGAGTCGTTCGGTCAGCTCGACGAGCAAGCGTGCACGGTTATCGAACTTCTCCAAACCTCCGTAGGGCGTATAGAGAAACGCCGGGGTGTAGTCGCCTGTCGAACTCATCATGAAGCTGCCCGCCAGCTCCAGCGCCGACGGGGTGTTTTTGTTCAGCCAGAGGGCTTGGGCGATCATCGGCGGTTCTTGCGCGCGTCGCGTGGCGTCGGTGGCGAATGACAGGTTGCGCAGAAACCCGATGTCCTTGGCGGTGATGCTGAAGTGCCGTTCGCGTTCGCGTTCCTTCCAGCCTGTGCGCAAGGCTTCGGTAAAAAAGTAAGGCGGTTGTACCTGGCTCATGAGGCGTTCCTTAAAGACGTTCAGACGGTGCGACGGCCCCGTCCGGTGAGTCTTGAGGCTAAAGCGCGGTACAGCGGCCCGGCAGTAGATATGTCTGGTGCGCGCGGCGCGCGGTGGTCGACAGCCGCGAGGGAAACCCTGTTTAATCGAGGGTGCCGATTGTTCGTACGCAGTTGCCGATTCCAATAATTAAACGGGAGCTACAGATGTCAGCATCGCCTTTGGACCAAGAACCTTCGCTCACGCGGCTCAGCAGTGCGCAGTTGACCCAGCTGTTGCGGCGGATCTTTATCCGCCACGGCACCTCTGAAACAGTGGCCCAGGTATTGGCCGAAAACTGCGCCAACGCCGAGCGCGACGGTGCCCATAGCCATGGGGTGTTCCGCATCCCCGGTTATGTGTCGACGCTGGACAGTGGCTGGGTCAACGGCAAGGCGGTGCCCATCGTTGAAGACGTCGCCAGTGGGTTTGTGCGGGTCGATGCGGCCAATGGTTTTGCCCAGCCGGCGCTGCACGCCGCGCGCGCGCTGCTGGTGGACAAGGCACGCAGCGCCGGGATTGCGGTGCTGGCGATCCGCAACTCCCATCACTTCGCTGCCCTTTGGCCGGATGTCGAGCCGTTTGCCGAAGAAGGCCTTGTCGCGCTCAGCGTGGTCAACAGCATGACCTGCGTGGTGCCGCATGGCGCCGACCGGCCGCTGTTTGGCACCAACCCGATTGCATTCGCTGCGCCCCGTGCCGACGGGCCACCGTTGGTGTTCGACCTGGCCACCAGCGCAATCGCCCACGGCGACGTGCAGATCGCCGCGCGCAAGGGTGAACGTTTGCCACTGGGCATGGGCGTGGACAGCCTCGGCCAGCCCACCCAAGACCCGAAAGCCATCCTTGAGGGGGGCGCCTTGCTGCCCTTCGGCGGGCACAAAGGCTCGGCGTTGTCGATGATGGTCGAACTGCTGGCTGCAGCGCTGACCGGGGGTAATTTTTCGTTCGAGTTTGATTGGTCAGGCCACCCAGGCGCCAGGACGCCTTGGACCGGACAGCTGGTGATTCTGATCGACCCCAGCAAATCGGCCGGGCAGGGCTTTGCCGAACGCAGCCAGGAATTGGTGCGCCAGATGCACGGCGTGGGGCTCAAGCGTCTGCCGGGTGACCGACGTCATCGCCAGCGAGAAAAATCCATGGAAAACGGGATCGCCATTGGCGCCGAAGACGTGGCGAACTTGTACCGATTGGCGGGGGAATGATGCACATGATCGCGAGGGCGCCGGGCGGCACCCTCGCGGGCAAACGTGGATCAGTTACGGCGGCCCAACAACAGGCCGACCACTAGGCCAAAGCCTGCAGAAATGGCCACGGTCTGCCATGGATGGCCACCGATGTAGGTTTCGGTCGCATCGACCACAGGCTTGCTGCGCTCGCGCACATTGGACACCGAGTCCAGGGCTTGCTTGAGCTTGATGGCGACCTGCTCGCGCAGGGTTTCGCCTTCTTCGCCCACCAGGGAGGCGCTGCTCTTGAGCAGTTTGTCCGATTCCTCGATCAGTGCAGTCAGCTCACTGAACGCTTGATCCTTGATTTGCTCTTCGACGGCTTGCGCGGCAGATTTACGGGCCATTGTGTGACTCCTTGCAGGTAAAGGTGGCAGTGAACAATGGAGTCTCGGGCTGAGGCAAAAGTTGCAGTTTTTTTGCCCGGCAGCCTTTTCAGCTGCAATCCGAATCAAGAAATTTCGACCTACAGTGTAAGATGTCGCCTATTTGTGCAGCAGGTAATTCAACATGAGCTTCAATCTGGCCAACAAGACCCTCGCCGAACGCGCCGAGCTGGAAGATGAAAAGTCCCGTCTCTACGACCTGTGGCAAACCAACTTGGGCAAGGCCAAGGGTGAGGCGGCGCGGTTGTTCGGCGAGCGTGCCAAACGCAAGGGCAAGTGGGCCGAATGGGTCCGTGCGGAGCTGGACGGCATGTCGCCGCCGGAGTTCTCCAACATGGTGCGCAGTGAGGTCAACAAGTTGATGGCGGCGGCGAAGTAAAGCTGGCGACAATCGCCTCGCGCACTTTGAGCAGCATCGGATCCAGTTGGGCCTGGGTCAGCCACCCCAGTTCCACCGGGTAACGCGGCAGTGCCAGCGGGCAGGGCAGTGTGCGCAAGCCTGTCAGGCTGGCGATGGCCTCGGCGGCATGCCCCGGAATGGTCGCCACTGCCTGGCTGCCCTTGAGCAGAAATGCCAGCGCGGCAAAGTGGCTGGTCGACGCACACACCTGGCGGCTCAGCCCCAGCGCCGCGAGCCCCTCATCGGTAATCCCGACAAACCCGCCTGACGACACCAGCACATGCTCGCGTGTCACGAACTCGTCCAGGCTGATGCCTTGCTGGCCCGGCGCCAGGCTGTTGGGGTCGACCAGGCAAGCGTAATCGCCTTCTCCCAGCACCCGCCGACTCAGCCGGCGTTCGGCAAAACCTCCCGCCGTGATCGCCATATCCAGGCTGCGATCAAGCAGGGCGTTGCCGACGATCTGGCTGTGGGTCTGACGGAAAATCACCCGCAGTTTCGGCAGGCGCTGCGCGATGGCCTCCATCAGTCGGCGGCCGTAAGCGATCTCGAAATCATCCGACAACCCCACCACCACGGAGCGGCCCTGATAGTGCGGGGTCTGTGGATCGATCATCGCCAGGCTTTGCCGACAACGGTCCAGCGCTTCGCTGATCACCGGTTTCAACTGATTGGCGCGCAAGGTCGGCGCCAGGCCCCGGCCGGTGCGCACAAACAGCGGGTCGCCATACACATCGCGCAAACGCCGCAGGCCGGCACTGATCGCCGATTGCGTCACACCCAGGCGCAGCGCCGCACGACTGGCGCTGGACTCATCGTGCAGGGCCTCGAAGGTTTTCAGTAAGTTCAGGTCAACGTTTGCGATATTCATGTGGCTCATATCATTCAGCATTGAAGTGGGCTTTATTCATGATCGAGGCTGGCCGGAGAATGGGCAACCCTATTATTCGGAGTGTGTGTGATGCCTGTTTCTACTGTGGCCGCTTTACAGATAGGCGCGTTGCCGGGTGGCAAGGCCGAGACCTTGGCGCAAATCCTTGGCTACGAGGCGGAGATCCTGCGCAGTGGCGCGCAATTGGTGGTGATGCCCGAGGCGCTGCTCGGTGGCTATCCCAAAGGCGAAAGCTTCGGCACGCAACTGGGTTATCGCCTGCCCGAAGGCCGCGAAGCCTATGCGCGCTACTTTGCCAACGCGATCGACGTACCCGGCGTGGAGACCGAGGCGCTGGCCGGTTTGTCCGCCCGTACCGGCGCCAGCCTGGTACTCGGCGTGATCGAGCGCAGCGGCAGCACCCTCTACTGCACGGTGTTGTACTTCGAACCCATCGGTGGCTTGGTGGCCAAGCACCGCAAGCTGATGCCCACCGGCACCGAGCGGTTGATCTGGGGCAAGGGCGATGGCTCGACGTTACCGGTGATCGACGCGGCGGTGGGGCGTATCGGCGGTGCGGTGTGCTGGGAAAACATGATGCCGCTGCTGCGCACGGCAATGTACGCCAAGGGCGTAGAGGTCTGGTGCGCGCCGACCGTGGACGAGCGCGAGATGTGGCAAGTGAGCATGCGCCATGTCGCTCATGAAGGCCGCTGTTTTGTGGTGAGTGCGTGCCAGGTGCAGGCATCGCCGCAGGCGTTGGGCGTCGAGGTTGCCAACTGGCCGGCTGAGCGCCCGTTGATCGCCGGTGGCAGCGTGATCATCGGCCCCATGGGCGACATCCTCGCCGGACCGTTGCAGGGCGAAGCCGGGCTGCTGACGGCGCAGATCAACACGGACGACCTGGTGCGTGCGCGTTACGACTATGACGTGGTGGGCCACTACGCTCGGCCGGATGTGTTCGAGTTGATCGTGGATGAGCGCGCCAAGCCGGGCGTGCGCTCTATCACTGACTGACACACGGTCGAAATGTGGGAGGGGGGTGAGCCCTGATGCCAGTCACTTAAGGGCGAATAGTGTACCTGTGGCGAGGGAGCTTGCTCCCGTTGGACTGCGCAGCAGTCCCAGTCTTTCAAGTAAAGAGCCGGGGCCGCTTCGCGGCCCAACGGGAGCAAGCTCCCTCGCCACAGGTTACACAAGATCGATTTCAGGCGGCTTTACCACGTCGCGGTGTTCGGCAGGTCCAGCGTCCCACGGTCGACGAAGCGCATCGTACCGAACAGCCCGCCCGCCAGTTTGCCTCGCAGCACGTAGGGCAGGTTGTTCAAGCTTTGGGTCTGGCTCAGGCCCAGGGTCTGACGTAACACGGAGAATGCCGAAACACTGACCGGCACCGTCAGAACCGTCTCGGAAAAGCGTGGAATGGAGCCGCTCTGATCACTCACACCTGACGCCAGCGGCCGGCCATTGACCTCCAGGTCCAGGGCCACGCCGTTGTAGTCGATTGCCGTTTCATTGGGGTTCTGCACCCGCAGCTTCACGGCGAAGCGCACTTCCAAGTCCTGGCTTTGCAGGGGCTCGATGCCCACCACGTTGATATTCACCGGGTCGCGGTTGGGGAACAGGGCGCAGGCGCTCAGGGTCAGCAGCAACAGCGATAGAACCATGAGCTTGCGCATCTAAAAGTGCTCCTATTTCGTGACGTCCGGGTCCTGCATGACTTTGAGGGTAGAGGACTCCGGATCAAATTCATCTTCTTCCAGCTCTATGAACTCTTCCGGCAGGAAAATGTTCAGCAGGATTGCACAGAACGCGCCCACGGTGATCGGCGATTCAAAGATGTTATGCAGCGCCTTGGGCAGCTCGCGCAGCACTTCTGGCACGGCGGCGACACCCAGGCCCATGCCAAGGGAGATCGCCACGATCAGCACATTGCGCCGGTGCAGCCCGGCTTCGGCGAGGATCTTGATCCCGGCCACGGCCACGGTGCCGAACATGATCAACGTGGCGCCGCCCAGCACCGGCTTGGGCATCAGTTGCAATACCGCGCCGATCATCGGGAACAGGCCCAGCAGCACCAGCAGGCCGGCGATAAAGTACGCCACGTAGCGGCTGGCCACGCCGGTCAACTGGATCACGCCGTTGTTCTGGGCGAAGGTCACCATCGGCAGACTGTTGAAGGTGGCGGCCATCGCCGAGTTGAGGCCGTCGGCCAGCAGGCCGGACTTGATGCGCTTGATGTACAGCGGGCCCTTGACCGGCTGCTGCGAAATCATCGAGTTGGCGGTCAGGTCACCGGCCGCTTCCAGGGGCGAGATCAGGAAGATCACCGCCACCGGGATAAACGCCACCCAGTCGAACGAGAAACCGTACTTGAACGGCACCGGCACGCTGATCAATGGCACCTGGGGCAACGCCGCCATGTCCACACGGCCCAGCAGCCAGGCCACAACAAAGCCCAACGTCAGGCCAATCACGATTGAACCCAGGCGCAGGAACGGGTTGTTGAAGCGGTTGAGCACCACGATCGTCAGCAGCACCAGCGCCGCCAGCCCCATATTGCTCGCGGCGCCCAGGTCGCTGGCGCCAAAGCCGCCGGCCATGTCGGTGACCGCCACCTTGATCAACGACAAGCCCATCAAGGTAATGATGGTGCCGGTGACCACCGGGGTGATCAGCTTGCGCAGCTTGCCGATGAACTGGCTGAGCGCCACTTCGATAAAGGCGGCGAAAAAGCAGATGCCGAAAATCGTCGAGAGGATCTCATCGCTGCCGCCGCCGCGAGCCTTGACCATGAAGCCCGCGCTGAGAATCACACTGATAAAGGAAAAACTGGTGCCCTGCAGGCACAGCAACCCGGAGCCGATCGGGCCGAACGTGCGCGCCTGCACGAAGGTGCCGAGCCCCGACACAAACAGCGCCATGCTCACCAGGTACGGCACTTCGCTTTCCAGGCCGAGTACGCCACCGACGATCAGCGTGGGGGTGATGATGCCGACAAAACTGGCCAGCACATGCTGCAACGCGGCAAAAACCGCTGCGGTGAAGTGCGGGCGGTCTTCCAGGCCGTAGATCAAGTCGGATTTATAGCGCGGGCGGGGGGCTTGAGCGTCAGACAAAATGCGGGCTCGGGTCAGAAAAGGGAGGCGCAGGATGCCAGAAACTGCCTATGCTCAGAAGTGTAAATAAATATTTATAACCCCCCTGCGCAAAATCCAAGGCCCGGCCGATAACGCTTATAGGCCCACATTCCAATGACAACAGTGGTGACCAAGGTCTGGGCAGCGCGTTGACGCTGACGGATCGTTTCGCGGCAGGGACGCTCGCAAACACAATTTCTGAGAGCACCCCGCCTATGTCCCTCCGTCAGCTGAATATTGCCCCTCGAGCGTTTCTCGGTTTCGCCTTCATTGCGTTGTTAGTGATTTTACTGGGGGTGTTTGCGGTCAACCGCATGACGCAGATCCGTCAGTCCTCGGTGGACATGAGCGCCACGCAACTGCCTAGCGTGACCTTCCTCGGCAACATCACGGAAAACGTATTACGCCTGCGCATCCTGTCGTTCCGTGTACTGGTCAACCGCGAACCCGCCGGCCTGCAGGAAGCCGAAACCCGCATCGGCGTGCTGGCGGACAAGGTGAAAACCGCCCAGGCCGGCTATGCGGCGTTGCCTATGGGGACGGAGGAGGCGGCGCTGTACAAGACGTTTGTCACCACCCTGGACAACTACCTCAAGGCCCAGGCCGATATGCTGGTGCTGTCCAAGCAAGGCAAGGTGGATGAAATGCGCGCCTTGATCAATACACGGATCAAGGACGGCACCGACCAGATGGGCGAGCAGTTGAACAAACTGATCGCCCTCAATGCGGCGGATGCCAAGCAAGCCGACGCTGAAGCCGGGCAGAGTTACCAGGGCGCCATCACCGGCGTCATCGTGGTCTCGGTGGCCGCCGCATTGCTCACCGTGTTGCTGGCCTGGTTGCTCACCCGCAGCATCGTCACCCCACTGCGCAAAGCCGTGGAAGTGGCCGAAACCATCGCCGGTGGCAACCTGAGCAAAACCATCGAAGACGACGGCAAGGACGAACCGGCGCGGTTGCTCAGTGCCTTGTCCACCATGCAAGCCAACTTGCGCCAGACCATCCAGCACATCGCCGGATCGGCCACCCAGTTGGCGTCTGCAGCTGAAGAGCTGAGCGCGGTCACCGAAGAGGCCTCCAAAGGCTTGCAGCAACAGAACAATGAAATCGACCAGGCGGCCACGGCGGTCAACGAGATGACGGCGGCCGTGGAGGAGGTGGCACGCAATGCGGTGTCGACTTCCGAAGCGTCCGGGCAGTCCAACCAAGCTGCGCGCGAAGGCCGCGACCGCGTGATGGAAACCGTCGGCGCGATCCAGACCATGACCCTGGACGTGCAGAACACGGCGGCGATGATCGAAGGCCTGGCCACCCAAGGCCGTGACATCGGCAAAGTGCTGGACGTGATCCGCGCGATTGCTGAGCAAACCAACCTGCTGGCGCTCAACGCCGCCATCGAAGCGGCACGTGCCGGTGAAGCCGGGCGTGGGTTTGCGGTGGTCGCCGACGAAGTGCGGGCCCTGGCCCATCGCACCGCGCAGTCGACCCAGGAGATCGAGAAAATGGTCGCCGGTATCCAGAACGGCACCGGTGAAGCCGTGCAGTCCATGCAGCAGAGCAACCAGCGCACCCAGGGCACCCTGGAAATGGCCCGCGCCGCCGGCGTCGCCTTGGAGCAGATCACGCAGTCCATCAGCCTGATCAACGAACGCAACCTGGTGATTGCCAGCGCGTCGGAAGAACAGGCCCAGGTTTCCCGTGAAGTTGACCGCAACCTGGTGAACATCCGCGACCTGGCGACTCAGTCGGCGGCGGGGGCCAACCAGACCAGCGCGGCCAGCCATGAGCTGTCGCGGCTGGCGGTGGATTTGAATGGGATGGTGGCGCGGTTTGTGATCTGAATGCGTCAGGAACCTGCTTTTTGTAGTGAGCGGGCTTGCCCCGCGCGAGGCAAGCTCGCTCACTACAGTAGGATCAGTGTTTCCAAGCTGCTGCATTCACAAGGTTCTTTGGTCGCTCCCCGGCTAACGCCTGCAACAGATTATCCACCGCACACGTGGCCATTGCTTCGCGCGTCTCATGGGTGGCTGAGCCGATATGCGGCGTGGCCACCACATTGTTCAAGCGCAACAACGGCGAATCGTGATCCAGTGGTTCCTTCTCAAACACATCCAACCCCGCCGCCCGGATCGTGCGCTGTTGCAACGCCTCCACCAGCGCAGCTTCATCCACCACTTTGCCCCGCGAGATATTGATAAAGATCGTTTCCGGGCCCATCCGCGCGAACTCATCGGCGCCAATCAGCTTCTCGGTCTGCGCGGTGAGCGGCAGCGTCAGGCAGACAAAATCGGCCTGTTGCAGCAGGTCGTTCAAGCTGCGGTACTGCGCGCCAAAACGGGCCTCCACCGCCGGTTTGGGTGAATGGCTGTAGTAGATCACCGGCATGCCAAATCCGAAATGCCCGCGTTGGGCCAAGGCTTCGCCGATGCGGCCCATGCCGATGATGCCCAGGGTCTTGCCATGCACGTCGCTGCCGAAATGCGCCGGGCCGATGTTTTTGCTCCACTGGCCGGCGCGCACCATATCGGCCAGTTCGACCACGCGGCGGGCAGTGGCCAGGATCAAGGCAAAGCCGGTGTCGGCGGTGGTTTCGGTGAGCACGTCCGGGGTGTTGCTGAGCAGGATGCCGCGTGCCGTCAGGTAGTCGATAGCGTAGTTGTCGACGCCCACCGACACGCTGGCGATCGCTTCGAGTTGCGGTGCCAGGTCCAGCAGTTGCGCATCCAGGCGCAGGCTGGCACCCAGCAACCCGTGGGCGTAGGGCAGGGCATCGCGCAGTTTGGCCAGGCCGGTGTCGTCCAGCGTTTCGATCAGCGTGACCTCGGCCTGCTCATGCAGGCGGGCCATCAGCGGCGCGGAGAGTTTTTTGTACAACACGACAGACTTTTTCATGCGGTCTTTACCTTCAATTTCAGGTTTGGCTCCGGCGTGCGGTCACTGGCGCCGGGCTTGAGAAAAATCGTCAGCACCACCGACAGCATCAACGCGCCGCTCATCAGCAGGTACGAAGCGCCGGGCGAGCCGGTGCTGCTATTGAGGTAACCCACCAGGTACGAACCGCCGAACGACCCGAGGGCGCCCATGCTGTTGATCAGCGCCATGGCGCCCCCGGCGACGTTGGCCGGCAGGATTTCCGGGACAATCGCGAAAAACGGCCCGTAAGGCGCGTACATGCACGCGCCGGCAATCACCAGCAAGGTGTAGGACCACCAGAAGTGTTCGGCGCCGAGCGCGTAGGAGGCATAGAACGCGATGGAGGCGATCAGCAGCGGCGGCCACACAAAGCGTTTGCGTTTTTGCAGCTTGTCCGAGCCCCACGACACCAGCAGCATGCCGATCACCGCCGCCAGGTAAGGCAGCGCCGACAGCCAGCCGGCTTCGACCATGTCCATCTGCAAGCCGGCCTTGAGGATCGACGGCAGCCACAGCACAAAGCCATACACGCCGATGCTCCAGCAAAAGAACTGCAGCGCCAGGATGATGACCTTGGGCGAGCGGAAGGCTTCGGCGTAGTTCTTGACCGCCTTGATGCCCACCTGTTCGGCGGCCAGGGCGGTTTCCAGGTTGTGCTTTTCGCTGTCACTGAGCCACTTGGCATCCTTTGGACGCTCATCGGCCAGCTTCCACCAGATAAACGCCCACAGCACCGCCGGCAGGCCTTCGATGATGAACATCCAGCGCCAGCTGAAATGCTGCACAAGGTAGCCCGAGACCACCGACATCCACAGCATGGTCACCGGGTTGCCGAGGATCAGGAAGGTATTGGCGCGCGAACGTTCGGCACGCGTGAACCAGTGGCACAGGTACACCAGCATCGCCGGCATCACCGCGGCTTCGACCACGCCGAGCATGAAGCGAATCACGATCAGCATGTAGGCGTTGGAGACCACACCGGTCAGGGTGGCCAGGCCGCCCCAGAGGATCAGGCTGACGAAAATCAGCTTTTTCACGCTGCGCTTTTGCGCGTAGATCGCCCCCGGCACCTGGAAGAAAAAGTAACCGAGGAAAAACAGGGCCCCCAGCAACGACGACATGCCGGGGGTGATCATCAGGTCTTCGGCCATCCCGGAGGCGGCGGCGAAGCCGTAGTTGGCGCGGTCCAGGTACGCCAGGCTGTAGGTGATAAAAACGATGGGCATGATGTACCACCAACGGCGGGTGGCGAGTTTCACGGTGTCCATGGGGTTGCTCCTGAGCTTGTTGTAGTTGTGGCAACAGGGTGTGAGTTATGCAACGGATCGACTGGGTAACTCTGAACGCTTGGGCAGGCCTTCCATGTCGCCGCGGCTCTGCACGGCGCGGCTGCCGATCCAGTTACCGCGCTGTACCGCCTCGCGGAAGCTGAGGTTTTCCAGCAGGGCGCTGATCATGCCCACGGCAAAACCGTCGCCGGCGCCGACCGTGTCCACCACGTTTTCCACGCGCACGGCGGCGACAAAACCTTGGTCCATCTGGGTGCGGTAGTAGGCGCCGTCCGGGCCGAGCTTGATCGCCACGGCTTCGGCGCCCTGGTCGAGGTAGAACGCGGCGATGTCGGCCGGGTCATCGAGACCGGTGAGCAAACGGCCTTCGCCCAGCCCCGGCAGGACCCAGTCGGCCAGGCCGGCGAGGGCGTTGATTTCGCGGATCATCGTCTGTTGGTTGGCCCACAGCGATGGCCGCAGGTTGGGGTCGAACGACACGCTGTGCCCGGCCTTGCGCATCTGTGTCATGAGCTCGACGGACAATTCGCGTGTCGCTTCGGACAACGCCGGCGGAATGCCCGTGGCGTGCAGGTGGCGGGCTTTCAGCAAGGCTGGGCTGATCGCGGCAACGGACAAGTGGCTGGCCGCCGAACCCTTGCGGAAATACTCCACCTGGGGATCGTCTCCGGCGTCTTCGCGGGATTTGAGCTGAAAGCCGGTGGGGTGCAACGGGTCGACCGCCACATGCCGGCAATCCAGGCCTTCCTTGCTCAGGGTGTCGACCACAAAACGCCCGAGGGAGTCATTGCCCACCCGGCTCAGCCAGGCCACGTTGAAGCCCAGGCGTGACAGGCCGATGGCGACGTTGCTGTCGGCCCCGGCAATGCGTTTGTGAAACTGCCCGACCTGGGCGAGGTCGCCGGTGTGCTCGGCGACGAACATCGCCATGGTTTCACCAAACGAGAGGATATCGATCTCAGACATGCGCATTCTCCGCACGGGGTTGGCCCAGCAGGGCGAGGGCGGCAACTTGCTGCGCGGTGACCGCGACCAGGTCATCGCCCTGCAACGGAAATTCCACCGCCCGGGTAATACCTTGAGTCATGTGTTTGAGCAGTTGTTCCCACAGATGCAGGTCGGTGGCGCCAGGCGGCAGGGCCACCAGCTTGCCGTCCGCGCGGCGCGCCACGGCCTTGCAGTGCAGGTAATCCACATGCCGGCCCAGCAGGCGCGCGGCGGTGAGGGCGGACTGGTCCTGCCACTGCCAGTTGCCGATATCGAAGGTCATCTTCACCGGTAAACCGAGGCGCTCGACTGCGGTGAAGAAACGCTGCATCGGCTCGATCCGACCGCCGTGCAAGGTCTGGTCGTTTTCCACCAGCAGTCGGACCGGGTGGCGGTTGAGCAGGGCGTGCAGGCTTTCCAGGTCATTGGTGTCGGTGAAATAACCGAGGGACACCTTGAGCCAGCGCGCACCAAAGGCCTGCGCGCGGTCCAGGGTCGCGCCCAGCTCGGCATTCGGTTGGGCGCGGCCGGCGACCCACAGTTCCAGGGGCGATGAGAACACCGACTCCAGACCCTGCTCAGCAGCGGCCTGGGCCAGTTCGTGGGGGTGTTCAACGGTCAGCAATTCTTCACGCCATTCGATACGTTGGGCGCCGGCGGCCGTCAGCAGCGCGACAAAACTCAATTGGCCCTGCTGGCGGACAAGGTCGGCGCCGTAGCTGGAAAGGCTGATGGAGACGGGGTACTTATGCATTGTTGTTTACCTCTGAAACCGGTTTCATTTTTGTGCGCAAAATTAACAAGTGGGCGCTGGGCCTACCCGCGATGGCGGTGTGTCAGGTGGCCAGGTGCTTGCCTGAAGCACCGTCATCGCGAGCAAGCCCGACTTCCACGGGGAGTTGGGTTGAGCCTCGGATGATGAGTCGTGGCAAGAAATCCAAGGTGCGGGTCGGCTCAGTGTCGCCGCGCAAGCGCTTGAGCAAACAGTCGAACGCGGTGGCGCCGATGGCCTCGGTCGGCTGGGCGAGGGCGGTGATGCCATTGCCTACCAACGGGTACCAATCAAGGTCATCCAGGGCGATCAGGCCGACATCCTCGAACAGGTTGCAGCCCAGGTTTTTCAGGGCTCGGGTGCAGGTCAGCGCCGCCACGCCGTTGGCGCAAAACAGGGCCTTGGGGCCGGCGTTGGCGAGAAAGGTTTCCAGACGATTTTCCAATTCGCCATCCAGTTCCAGCACCGCACCAGTCAGTGCCGGGCGGCGGGCAATCTCGGCCTTGAAACTGTCCAGGCGCTCCAACCGCGAGCTGGTGCCATCGGGGGCTTCGCTCACCAGCAGCACATGGCGATAACCCTGTTGCTCCAGGTGATCCACCGCCATACGCACTGCTGCCGGGTTGTCCAGGCCGACAAGGTCGCTGTGCAGCGGCTCGACCTTGCGGTCCACCAGCACCAGGGGCATTTCCCGTTGCAGTTCCAACAGTTGGTCGAGGTGATGGCCGAGGGTGTTCACGATCAGCCCTTCGATGTTGTACGAACGCAACGCGGCGAGGTGCTGGCGCTCTTGCTCGTCATCACGGTCGGTGTTGCACACCACCAGGCTGTAGCCGTGCTGGCGGCAGGCGGTTTCGACGCCGTGCATCACGGCAATGGAATAGGGGTTGCGGATATCGGCCACCAGCATGCCGATCAGGCGGGTGCGGCCGCGCTTCAAGCCACGGGCCATCTGGTTGGGGCGGTAGCCAAGTTCTTCGATGGCGTGTTCGATACGCAGGGCGATGGCGTCGGAGAGCAGGGCGCGGTCATCGCCGATAAAGCGCGACACGCTGGCTTTGGACACGCCCGCGCGCTCGGCGACGTCGAGCATGGTCACGCGGCTGCGCTGGGCGGCGGAAAAGTTGTTCACGGTCATCGACCTTCTATTTTTATTGGAATGACTGAAACCGGTTTCAGGAGACCATTAAATGAGGAAAGTCGTCAAGAAGACGAAGGGCAATGCCAGATGACCGGTATGTTCAGACCAGCACACTCAACCAAGTCGCGACTAACAGCAGCAAGGCCATGCCTTGGTTGAGACGTTGCATGGCGGTGGCCGACCGGAACACCCGCGAGGCGCCTGCACCCAACAGCGCCCACGTCCCCAGGCAGGGCATCGATATCAGGCAAAACACCAGGGATAAGTACACCACCTGGCTGTGGCGCTCGGCACCGTGGCCGGCAAATACACTCACCACCGCGAGCGCCATCATCCAGGTTTTCGGGTTGATCAACTGCAGGCTGGCGCCGCCGATCAGGCCAAGAGGCTTTTCGCTTGCAGCCACTTCGATGGCCTGCGCGGGCGCTCTGAAGATCTGGCAGGCCAGGTAGCTCAGCCAGGCGACCCCCATCCATTGCAGCGCCATTTGCACGTTGGGCCAGTGCGCCAGTGACTGGCCCAAGCCGGTCCCCACCAGCAATACAAGGCCCGCCGCCCCGAAGCAGGCGCCGAGAATGATGGGCAGCGTGGCTTTCAATCCATACCGCGCGCTGTTACTCAGCACCAGGATATTGGTAGGGCCGGGAGTGATGGAGGCGACAAAGGCGAACAACATAAATGACAACATGGCAGGTGACTCCGAAAAACCAATCGATGGAGTCGATCTTCACTGTCCGGCGTGTCATCTGTCTGGAAGATTTGAGCAGCGCTTGCGGTACGCGGCGGGCGTGAGGCCGTAGGCACGCACAAACCAGCGTCCCAAATGGCTTTGATCAGCAAACCCCAGGGCAATCGCCACCTCCGCCGGTTGCTCACCCCTGGCCAGCAAGTGCCGGGCACGCGCCAGGCGCAGCTGTACCAGGTAGGCGTGCGGCGGCAGGCCGAACGCGCTTTTGAATGCGCGGGTCAGGCGGAAGCGGTCGACGCCGCAGGCCAGGGCCAGTTCGTCCATGCCCACGTCAACGTGCAGGTGGGCATGCAGGTATTCCCGGGCCTTGTGCGCCACTCGCGGCAGACGCGGGTCTTCGCGGTAGCGGGTGCGCCAGTAGAGTTGGCCGGTGAGGCGTTCCAGCAATTGGTCCATGGCGCGCTGGCGAACGATGCGCAGCTCGCCGCTGTGCAGGGTTTGGAAGGCCTGGCTGGTGGCCAGGGCCAGGCGTGGGTCGCTGGTCAAGGTGCTGGCGAAACTCAGTTGGCTATCGAGTGGTGCCTCTTCAAACACCGTGCTCACTTCCCGCGCCAACCACAGTGGGTCGAGATAGAGCATGTGGTAGGTGAAGCCGTCCGCGCTGGGCGCGTTGCCGTCATGCAGTTCGCCGGGCTCCACCAGGAACACCTGGCCCGGCACACTGTTGTGGCGGGTGCGGCGGCAGTTGAATTGCTGCACGCCTTGTTCGGTGACGCCGATCAGGTAGCTGTCATGCCAATGGGGGTCGTAGGCATGCCCCTCAAAATGCGCGCGCAGGGTCTCGATGCCGGTGTCGGCGTCCTGTGACAGATCGATCCAATTGTGCGCGGCCATGACTCACCGAGGTGAAATACGTGAGGCTATTAGCGCCCAGCGCTGGGTGGGCGTCTAGAAGGTTTGTGCAGCATCAGCCGAACAGCCCGGCGGCGATATTGATCGAGAAACCCAGGATCGCTGTGTTGAACAGAAACCCGATCAGCGATTGCCCCAGCACCACCTTGCGCATGCCTCGGGTGGCGACGCCCACATCAGAGGTCTGCACCGCCACGCCAATGGTGAAAGAGAAGTACAGGAAGTCCCAATAATTGGGGGTCAGCAACCCTTCGGCAAAGCGCAGCGCCGGCTCCTTGCCGTCCCAGGTGTAATACAGGCGGGCGTAATGCACGCTGAAAATCACCCCGATCAGCAGCCATGAACCGATCACCGTCAGCCCGGTAAAGCCGTAGTGCAGCAGGCGTTCGGAGGTGGCCAGGTCTTTGCTGCCGACCAGTTCGAAGGTGATGGTCGCCAGGCTGGCAATGGCCGCGATGCACACCGTGAACAGCACCAGCCCGGCGTTTTCATCTTCGACCTCGGCGATGCGCTTCACGTCCTCGGCCTTGGCGCGGCGGGTCAGCCACAGCATCAGCACCAGATAAGTCCAGACCCCGGCGTTCCAGCCGATGAGGATTTTGCTGACGAGGGTGTCGGCCGGCGCCAGGAGGCCCACGGCAAGGCCGAGCACGGCGGCGGCGGACAGGCGAGGGTGGGTGCGGGCCAGGAAGGGCATAGAAACTCACAGCTGACGAGGTGTCAGTAGACTGTACCTGATCCCGAATACAACCCATAACCCTTGTGGGAGGGGGCTTGCTCCCGATAGCGGTGTGTCAGTCGATTCATCAGGTGACTGTTACACAATTCTGGGTAGGGCGTCGGACCTGTGGCGAGGGAGCTTGCTCCCGTGGCGGCCTGGCAGACGACCAGGATGTTGGATCAGACCGGGTACATATCCGTTATTTAGGTAACGGCGGCTTATGGTTCCGCTCTTACAGCGGGTCACTTTTGGAAGAGCGCCAAAAGTAACCAAAAACGCTTCGCCCCAACACTCGGCACCTCGCTCACGCTCGGTGTGCCCGTAATCCGACAGGGATTTGGGGGGCCGCCGCCACGCGCCATCCATGGCGCGGGGCGGCTAAACCGGCATCCCTGCCGGTTTACCCCCCAAATCCCTGTCGAATTCCGGCCAGCGTGTTTGACGGGGCGCCTGAGATCAAAAGCAGGGTCAAGATCGAGATCAACAGCGACTCGCTTCGCATCGTGGTTAGTGTGGTTGCTACTGCGTTGTGTAGATGCCTATGGTCATCGGGGGCAAGCCCCCTCCCACATTTTTACCTGTGTCTACTTGGGGCCTTTTTTGACCAGCTTCATCACCACCACAAAAAACACCGGCACAAACACCACCGCCAGCGTCGCGGTGATCATCCCGCCGATCACCCCGGTACCGATTGCCTGCTGGCTGGCCGAGCTGGCCCCCGTGGCAATTGCCAGCGGCACCACGCCGAGGATGAACGCCAGGGACGTCATGATGATCGGCCGTAAGCGCAACCGCGCAGCCTTCAAGGTGGCGGTGATCAGGTCTTCACCCTGGTCGTACAGGTCCTTGGCAAACTCGATGATCAGGATCGCGTTTTTCGCCGACAAGCCAATGATGGTGATCAAGCCGACCTTGAAGAACACATCGTTGGGCATGCCGCGCAAGGAGACGGCCACCACTGCACCGAGCACGCCCAACGGCACCACCAGCAACACCGAGGTCGGAATCGACCAGCTTTCATACAATGCCGCCAGGCACAGGAACACGATCAGCAGCGACAGGCCGAGCAGCAACGGTGCCTGGGCGCCGGACAGGCGCTCCTGCAGCGACAATCCGGTCCATTCCTGGCCCAGGCCGGCCGGCAACTGGCTGACCAGGCGCTGGATCTCATCCATCGCCTCACCGGTGCTGTGCCCCGGTGCCGCTTCGCCGGAAATCGCGATGGCCGGGTAGCCGTTGTAACGGGTCAACTGCGTCGGGCCCTGGGTCCACTTGGCTTCGACAAACGCCGACAACGGCACCATCTTCCCGGCGTTGTTGCGCACGTTGATCTTCATCAAGTCCGCCACCTGGCTGCGCTGGTCACCCTCGGCCTGCACCACCACCCGCTGCATGCGGCCCTGGTTGGGGAAGTCATTGATGTAGGCCGAACCGATGGCTGAGGACAGCACGTTGCCGACGTCGGCAAACGACACGCCCAGCGCGTTGGCCTGCTTGCGGTCCACCTCCAACTGCACTTGCGGGGCCTCGGCCAGGGCGCTTTCGCGCACGTTGGCCAGGATCGGGCTTTTTGCGGCGGCGGCCAGCAACTCGGTGCGCGCCGCCATCAAGGCGGCATGGCCGACACCACCACGGTCCTGCAAGCGGAATTCGAAGCCGCTGGACGTGCCCAGGCCATCCACCGGCGGCGGCAGGATCGCATAGGCGATCGCGTCCTTGAGCTCGCTGAAGGCCATGTTGGCACGGTCGGCAATCGAGGACGCAGAGTCATCGCTGCTGCGTTCCGACCAATCCTTGAGCGTGGTAAACGCCAGCGCCGCGTTCTGCCCCGAGCCGGAGAAGCTGAACCCCATGATCATGGTGGTATCACCCACCCCAGGCTCCCCGGCGTTGTGCGCTTCGATCTGCTCGGCCACCTGCACCGTGCGGTTCTTGCTCGCACCCGGAGGCAACTGGATGTCAGTGATGGTGTAGCCCTGGTCTTCCACCGGCAGGAACGAGGAGGGCAGGCGGCTGAACATCCATCCCAGGCCAACCAGCAGCATCAGGTAAATCAACAGGTAGCGACCGCTGCGCTTGAGGGCGTAGGCCACCCAGCCTTCATAGCGGTCGGTGAGCTGTTCGAAGCGCTTGTTGAACCCGCCGAAGAAACCGCCCTTGGCGTGGTGCTCGCCCTTGGCAATCGGCTTGAGCAAGGTGGCGCAGAGGGCCGGGGTCAAGGTCAGGGCCAGGAACGCCGAGAACAGGATCGAGGTGGCCATCGACAGCGAGAACTGCTGATAGATCACCCCGACCGAACCCGCCATGAACCCCATCGGCAGGAACACCGCCACCAGTACCAGCGTGATGCCGACGATGGCACCGGTGATCTGGCCCATGGCCTTCTTGGTCGCGTCCTTGGGCGACAGGCCCTCGGTGGCCATGATCCGCTCGACGTTTTCCACCACCACGATCGCATCGTCCACCAGGATGCCGATCGCCAACACCATGCCGAACATGGTCAGTACGTTGATCGAGAAGCCCAGCAACAACATGGTCGCGAAGGTGCCCATCAACGCAATCGGCACCACCAGCGTGGGGATCAGCGTGTAACGCACGTTCTGCAGGAACAGGAACATCACCGCAAACACCAGCGCCATCGCCTCGAGCAACGTGTAGACCACCTTGGTGATCGAGACTTTGACGAACGGAGAAGTGTCGTACGGGATCTTGTATTCCACATTGGCCGGGAAGAAGCGCGACAACTCGTCCATCTTCGCCCGCACCCGCGTCGCAGTGTTCAGCGCGTTGGCACCCGGTGATAGTTGCACGCTGACCGCGGTGGACGGTTTGCCGTTCAGGCGCGTGGAGAACTGGTATTCCTGGCTACCGACTTCCACTCGCGCTACGTCGCCGATGCGCACGGTGGAACCGTCCGGGTTGGCCTTGAGCACGATGTCGGCGAATTCGGCCGGCGTCGACAACTGGCCCTTGACCAGCACCGCCGCGGTGATTTCCTGGCTGTTCGTCCCTGGCAAATCACCGATGCTGCCGGCAGACACCTGGGCGTTCTGCGCGCTGATGGCGGCGTTCACATCGGCCGGGGTGAGGTTGAAACCGATCAGTTTCTGCGGGTCGATCCAGATGCGCATGGCGCGCTCGGCACCGTACAGCTGGGCCTTGCCCACACCGTCCAGGCGCTTGAGTTCGTTCATCACGTTGCGCGCCAGGTAGTCACTGAGCGCCACGTCATCGAGCTTGCCGTCGTTGGACGTGAGGGTCACCAGCAGCAGGAAGCCGGCGGAGACTTTCTCCACCTGCAAACCTTGCTGGGTCACCGCTTGCGGCAGGCGCGGTTCCACGGCCTTGAGGCGGTTTTGCACGTCAACCTGAGCCATTTCCGGGTTGGTGCCCGGCTGGAACGTCGCGGTGATGGTGGCCGAGCCCAGGCTGCTCTGCGACTCGAAATACAGCAGGTGATCGGCGCCGTTGAGCTCCTGCTCGATCAGGCTGACCACGCTTTCGTCCAGGGTCTGGGCCGAGGCGCCCGGGTACACCGCATAGATCTCGACTTTCGGCGGCGCGACGTTGGGGTACTGCGCCACCGGCAGTTGCGGGATGGCGAGCGCGCCGGCCAGCAGGATAAACAGGGCCACCACCCAGGCGAAGATCGGGCGGTCAATAAAGAACTGCGGCATGACAGGTTATTCCTTTACGAGCGGGCTAGCGTCCACTTCAACTTTTTCACCGGGGCGCGCATGTTGCAGGCCTTCGACGACGATACGGTCACCGGGCTTGAGGCCGCTGCTGACGATCCAGCGGTCCTCGATCACCGCGCCCAACTCCACCGGTTGCTGGGTCACCGTTTGCTCGGCGTCCAGTAGCAGCACCATCGGAATGCCGGCGCTGTCACGGGTGATGGCGCGTTGCGGCACGCTGATGCCTTGCTTGTCGACGGCCTGTTCCAGGCGCACCCGTACAAAGCTGCCGGGCAGCAGGTCGAGGTCCGGGTTGGGGAATTCGCTGCGCAGGATGATTTGCCCGGTGCCGGGGTCGACGCTGATCTCGGCGAACAGCAATTTGCCCGGCAATGGGTAGAGACTGCCGTCGTCCTGGATCAGCGTGGCTTTGGCCTGGTCCTGGCCGACCTGCTTCAAGCTGCCGGCGCGGAAGGCCCGGCGCAGATCATTCAGCTCGCGGGTGGACTGGGTCAGGTCGGCGTGGATCGGGTCCAGTTGCTGGATGATCGCCAGCGGCGTGGCCTCGTTCTGGCCGACCAGTGCGCCTTCCGTCACCAGCGCCCGGCCGATGCGCCCGGAAATCGGCGCGGTCACGGTGGCGTAGCCCAGGTTCAGCTTGGCGCGCTCGACCGCCGCCTTGTTGGCGGCGACCTCGGCGTTGGTCTGGCGCACGGCGGCGCGGGCGTTGTCGTAGTCCTGGCCGCTGATGGCGTTGCCTTCCACCAACTGGCTGTAGCGCTGCTCTTGCAGGCGCGCTTGGAAGGCATTGGCCTCGGCCTTGCTCAGGTTGGCCTGGGCGCTGTCGAGATCGGCCTTGAACGGCGCGGGGTCAATGCGAAACAGCACGTCGCCCTGTTTCACGTCGTGGCCTTCCTTGAACACCCGCTGCATCACCACGCCGGCGACCCGTGCGCGCACTTCGGCAATGCGCGGCGCGGCAATGCGCCCACTCAGTTCGCTGGTGATGGACAGGGGCTTGGCGGCGAGGGTTTCGATGCGCACTTTGGCCAGGGGCATTTCCGGTGCCTCGGCGGCGGAGTTGTCACACGCGCTCAGCGCCAGGGTGAGGGCCAGCAGGCAAAACGGCGCAAACAGATTCTTCGACATGCTCTTATCCCAATATTGACTGGCGCATCCTAAAGTCACCTGCGCCGTGGTGCTGTGAAGCTGTGTAGGCCGTGTGTGAAGAAATGTAAGGTGCGGCGCGCGGGGCGCCGGGGGCGTATATCCTTGCACAATCCTGCACCACACCAACAAACCGCATTATTTGGAAACACCATGCCCAACATCCTCCTGGTGGAAGACGACGCCGCACTCTCCGAGCTGATTGCCAGCTACCTGGAACGCAATGGCTACCAAGTCAGCGTGCTCAGCCGCGGCGACCACGTCCGCGAACGCGCCCGCTTGAACCCGCCGGACCTGGTGATCCTCGACCTGATGCTGCCCGGCCTCGACGGCCTGCAGGTGTGCCGCCTGTTGCGCGCCGATTCGGCGGGCTTGCCGATCCTGATGCTCACCGCCCGCGACGACAGCCACGACCAGGTGCTGGGCCTGGAAATGGGCGCCGACGATTACGTGACCAAACCCTGCGAGCCGCGTGTGCTGCTCGCCCGTGTCCGTACATTGCTGCGGCGCAGCAGTTTGTCCGAGTCCCAGGCGGCCAACGACCAGATCATCATGGGCAACCTGTGCATCGACCTGTCGGAACGCACCGTGACCTGGCGCGAGCAGTCGGTGGAGCTGTCCAGCGGCGAATACAACCTGTTGGTGGTGCTGGCGCGGCACGCCGGCGAAGTGCTCAGCCGCGACCAGATCCTGCAGCGCTTGCGCGGTATCGAGTTCAACGGCACCGACCGTTCGGTGGATGTAGCCATCTCCAAGCTGCGCCGCAAGTTCGATGACAACGCCGGTGAGGCGCGCAAGATCAAGACGGTGTGGGGCAAGGGCTACCTGTTCAGCCGTTCCGAGTGGGAATGCTGAGCCATGTTTCGTGTACTGCTGCGCCTCTACCTGATCACCATCGTCACCTACAGCCTGGCGATCTACTTGATCCCCTCGCTGGTGATCCAGCTGTTTGAACACCGCTACATGAACTACAACATCGAGCAGACCCGCGGCCAGCAGAAGCTGATCGTCAAGCAATACCTGCGGGCGCCGGTGGAACGCTGGTCACAGGTGACCGAGCAATTGGGCCACGACTTCGCGCCGCTCAAAGTGCAGTTGCTGCTGCGCCAGGACGCCAGCTATAGCCCCGCGCAGGAAAAACTGCTGGAGCAAGGCAAATCGGTGGTGCGCCTTGGGGAATGGGGCTGGATGGAGGAAATCAGCTCGCCGATCAATGAGCAATTCGTGGTCAAACTGACGATCCCGCCGGATCCGATGGACATGAACGTGCTGTACTGGGCCATCAACGTGCTGATCGTCGCCGCGCTGCTGGCGTGCCTGCTGGTGTGGCTGCGTCCGCACTGGCGCGACCTCGAGCGCTTGAAAAGCACCGCCGGGCAATTGGGCCAGGGCAACCTGGCCGAGCGCACGCGTATCCCGGCCAGCTCCAGCATCGGCAGTCTGGCCTCGGTATTCGACACCATGGCCGACGACATCGAGCACCTGCTCAACCAGCAGCGCGACCTGCTCAACGCCGTCTCCCATGAACTGCGCACACCGCTCACACGCCTGGATTTCGGCCTGGCCCTGGCGCTTTCCGAAGACTTGCCCGAGGCCAGCCGCGAACGCCTGCAAAGCCTGGTGGCGCATATCCGCGAGCTGGATGAACTGGTGCTGGAGCTGCTTTCCTACAGCCGCCTGCAAAACCCGGCGCAACTGCCGGAGCGGGTCGAGGTGGTGCTCGATGAGTTTATCGACAGTGTGCTTGGCAGCGTCGATGACGAACTGGAAAACCCCGAGATCGTCATCGACGTGGCGCTCGATTGCGCCGTGGAGCGGTTCAGTCTTGATCCGCGCCTCACCGCTCGTGCCTTGCAGAACCTGCTGCGCAATGCCACGCGTTACTGCGACAAACGCATCCAGGTGGGCGTCAAGGTGTGCCCCAAGGGCTGTGAAATCTGGGTCGACGATGACGGTATCGGCATCCCGCTCGATCAGCGTGAACGCATCTTCGAGCCGTTCTACCGCCTGGACCGCAGCCGTGACCGCGCCACCGGCGGTTTCGGCCTGGGCCTGGCCATCAGCCGGCGCGCCTTGGAGGCCCAGGGCGGCACCTTGACCGCATTGGCGTCGCCATTGGGCGGCGCACGGTTCCGGGTGTGGTTGCCCAGCGTCGCCTGATCACAGCACTTTGACGGCGCGGCCGATCGCTTGGATCGGCCCGGTGGGCTTGCCGGTCGGCGAGCCGCGCGGGTCTTCCAGGGTCAGTTCGAACAGCTGGTTCTGCGTCAGCGGCGGCAACTTGTCCAACGGCACCGACAGCGTCTGGCCGGGTTTGACCAACCCCAGCGACACCGGCCCTTGCCAACCATCGCCCTTGGTCCAGAACTGCAGGGCCTTGTCCGCCGGTACGTCCATCACGCCCAATGGGATCAACTGAATCTGCTGGTTATTGCTGGCCTGAATCACCCAGCCCGGGGCCTGGCTTTGCGGAGCCACCAGCACCACCACAAAGCTGGGTTCCAGGTTGGGCGGACGGGTCAGCAGCAGCGCGGCCAGCACCAGCGTAGCCACCAGCCCGGCACCGGCCAGGCCACGCCATACGGCGAGCAGGTCCCACCAAGGTGTGCGGGCGCCGGCGGTGCTGCGTTCGATGCGTGGCCACAACTCAGAGGAGGGGGGCACGGGCTCCGCCAAGGCGGTCAACGGCAACAGGCGTTGCTCCCAGGCGTCCACTGCGGCGCGTAACTCGGCGTCGTGGCTCAGGCGCTGTTCCACTTCCGCGCGTTGTTCGCCAGGCAGGGTGCCCAGCACGTATTCGCTGGCCAGTTCGTCCAGTGGGTTGCTCATGTCATGCACTCCCGCAGCGCGGCGAGGCTACGTTTGATCCAGGCCTTGACGGTCCCCAGCGGGGTGTCGAGTTTCTGGGCGATTTCGCTGTGGGAATAACCGTCGACATAGGCATGCAGGATGCACGTGCGACGGGTCGGGTCGAGCTGCTCCAGGCAGGTGTGGACTTGCCCCGTGCGTGCGCTGAACTCAAAGGTGTCGGTCGCAGCGACTGGCTCATGTTCGTCGCCCAACGGGACTTCGCGATAATGGTTACGCACGACGTTGAGCGCCAGGTGCCGGGTCACGCTGAACACCCAGCCACGGGCCGACCCGCGACTGGGGTCAAAGCTGCCGGCGCCGCGCCAGATCTTGATGAACGCGTCATGCACGATATCTTCGGCCAGGGACTTGTCCCTGACGATACGCAGCGCCACGCCAAGCAGATGGCTGCTTTCCTGCTGATAGAGCGCGCGCAAGGCGCGTTGATCGCCACGGGCGCAGGCCAGCAGACAGGCTTCGTAATCAAACACGCGGTGCTCCCCCCAACCAACGTCATTGGGGGCAGCGTAGCCGTATTTGTTCAGTTGGCTGCCCAGAAGATGTAATCAGCCTTGTACTTGACCACTTCCTGCTTGCCCTTGTTGGCCGCCGTGCACGCGCTGTTCGGTGCTACGCCCCCCTCTAAAGCAACCCGCTGGATGTAACTCACACCGCTCATCGCGCCCTTGCCTTCGGCCGGGTTGGCCTTGACCAGTTGGTAGGGAAGGTTGCCCGCACCGGACGGCGCCACGGCCAGCTGGGTGCCGGTGACTGTCGAACCGTCCTTGGCCTGCCAGGTGGCGGGCGGGCCGAAATAGGTGCCGACTTGCTTGCCGCTGCGGTCATTCAGCACGGCCTTGGGGCCGACGAAGGTCCATTCGGTCTGGCCGGCGGCGTTGGCTTTGTCGCGGCACTCGTAGGTGATTTCGCCGACGCCGGTGGTCTCCAGCGCCACCTTGTGGCCGTCCGGCACTTTGATGCTGTCGGGCAAGCCGGTCTGGGCAAAGGCTGCGGGTGCGGCGGCGAGCAGGGCGGTGAGGCAGAACAGTGCTTTAGCGTTCATGGGTACTTCTCCATTTCAGTAAAACAGCGGGGTGACTGAAAGGACTACCCATGGCACGCACGATTGGATGCAGCGATTAGAAAATAAACGCGGGAGGGCGCACACTGTGCCCCCGCTTTACCCGAGGAGAGATTGGCAATGACTGGTGTTCACACGTCTGCTCAACAAGGTTTCTCTACCCAGGCCGTGACCTACGCCCAAGGTCGGCCGGATTATCCAAGGCAACTCACGGGCTGGCTGGCCGAGACCTTGCGCATCGACGCACAGTCGAGCGTGGTTGACCTGGGTGCCGGCACCGGCAAGTTCACCCGTTTGCTCAGCACCCTGGCGCCGACGTTGACCGCCGTCGAGCCCGTGGCGGCGATGGGCGCGCAGTTGCGCAAACTGCTGCCGGATGTGCGCCTGGTCAATGGCACCGCCGAATCCATCCCATTGCCTTCCGCCAGCGCTGACGCGGTGGTATGCGCCCAGGCATTCCACTGGTTCTCCACCGAGGCTGCCCTGGCGGAAATCCATCGCGTGCTCAAGCCCGGCGGCCGCCTGGGCCTGGTGTGGAACGTGCGCGATGAGTCGGTGGATTGGGTCGCAGCCATCACTGACATCATCACGCCCTACGAGGGCGACACCCCGCGTTTTCATACCGGGCTCTGGCGCGAGGCCTTCAACGGCATGTACTTTTCCGCCCCCGACGTGACCTGTTTTCCCTACAACCATGTCGGCAGCCCTCAGGAGGTGATCATGGATCGCTTCCTCTCCGTGAGCTTTATCGCCGCGCTGGCTGATGGGCCCAAGGCGAGTGTCACCGCGCAATTGCAAGCGCTGATCGACACCCACCCGGCGTTGAAGGGGCGTGACACGGTTGCCTTTCCGTATCAAACCCAAGCCTACGTCTGCCATCGCCTGAGCTAAAAGGCATAAAGTCAGATCATATTGATATAAGTCGTTATAAGAAAAATCGCTATCCTGCGGCCAGAAATTTATAAGGCCGCAGGTAGCGTTAATGGATGTAGGTAATGTTGGTTTCGTGGTGGCTGGCCTGATCGTTGGTTTTATCGTAGGGATGACCGGTGTGGGCGGGGGCTCGTTGATGACCCCGATCCTGCTGTGGTTCGGCATCAACCCGGCCACGGCGGTGGGTACCGACTTGTTGTACGCGGCGATCACCAAGTCCGGTGGGGTGCTGGTGCATGGCAAGAACAAGAACATTGACTGGACAATCACCGGTTGGCTGACCTTGGGCAGCGTGCCTGCGGTGTTGCTGACGCTTTGGTTCCTGGCCAGCCTGCACACTGATCCCAGTGCGATGAACGCGGTGATCAAGCAGGCGCTTGGTGTGGTGTTGCTGCTGACGGCGCTGGCGATTCTGTTCAAGAAAAGCCTGTTGGCGTTTGCCCAGCGGCATGCGGGCGATGACTATCACATGAGTCCGCGCAACCTGAATGTGTTGACGGTGGTGACGGGTGCGATCCTGGGGACCATGGTTGCCCTGACCTCCATCGGTGCGGGTGCGCTGGGGACTGTGGCGTTGTTTATTCTGTATCCGTTTCTGGCTACGCGACGGCTGGTCGGGACTGAGATCGCGCATGCTGTGCCGCTGACCCTGGTGGCGGGGTTGGGGCATGCCAGCATGGGGAATATGGATTGGCATTTGTTGGGGTTTTTGTTGATGGGGTCGTTGCCGGGGATCTATATCGGTAGCCATATGACTGGCAAGTTGCCGGATGGGGTGTTGCGGCCGTGTTTGGCGGTCATGCTCATGGCTATCGGCTACAAATTGGCCTTCTGATTGGGGGGCATACCCGTTATAAAGCCTGTACGGACCGGACACAGGGTTGACGGGGCGCCTAAGATCAAAAGCAAAAGCGCGGCGGCCTTAGAGCCGACGGGTGTGGCACCTGTCGATCGCGGTCCAAATGTGGGAGGGGGCTTGCCCCCGATAGCAGTGGGGCAGTCACAGATGCATGAGCTGACACACCGCCATCGGGGGCAAGCCCCCTCCCACAGTTTGATCTCCATACATCAGGTAGACATCGGCCTGCTTTTGATCTTGCAACAGCCAACTCAAGCCCCCGTCCCTGGCCCATTTCCAATCTGCCAAACAAACGGCGGCTCAACCCCATTGATCACCCAATCCCCCACAATCCTTGCCTTGTAGATCACCGGATTATGCGACGACACAGTCCGCGCATTCCGCCAATGCCGATCCAGCGCTTTCCCCTGGCGCACATCCGAAGCCCCCAATGCATTGAACAATTCACTGGTCGCACGCTGGATCAACTCAGACACCACCACCTGCGCGGTAGCCGACTCAATCTCCGCCGCCACGTTGGCCTCACGCTCCACTGCATCATCCCCACCAAAGCGCGCCACGTACGCGCGTTGCGCCGGCAGCGTCGCTTTCAACGCGCTGGCCTCGGCGGCGTAGACCAGCGCAGCCACTTCGCCCACCACCTGTTGAACCTGTGCGTCCTGGCTGACATGGGGCGCATTGCCATGGCTGTAGATGCGTTTGCGGCTGCGCACCTGATGCGCCACATCGCGCAATGCCGCACGGCCAATGCCAGCCAGACTGGCCAGTAACACGAGTTGGTAAAACGCGGTCTGGTATTTGAATCGGGTGGCAAAGTCGATGACGTTGTCCGCGTCCACCACCGCATCGGTAAAGCGCGACGTGCCGCTGCCGGTGGTGCGCTGGCCAAAGCCGTCCCAGTCATCGCTGTGCACCACGCCCGGCTGGCGGGCGCGGGTGGCGGCGATCACATCGGCGCCGGTGTCGCTGCGTTGGGCGTACACATCGATCCAGTCGGCGAAAATGCTGCCGGTGCTGTAGAACTTTTCACCGTTGAGCTTCCAGCTGTCGCCGTCAGGGCTGACCTGGGTGACCACATCGCCGATGGCCACATTGCCGATCTCGGTCCAGGCGCAGCCGACGATATCGCCGTCCACGAAACGCTTGAACCACAGGTCGCGGCCGGCACTGGGTGGCGCGTTCAGACGGTCTTCGGCAAAGGCAAAATGCCCGCGCAGGGCCTGAGGGACATTGGAGTCGGCTTCGGCCAGCTCGATCAGCAACTCAAATAACTGCGGCAGGGACGCGCCGCCGCCGCCGTACTCCACCGGCACCCGCACCGCGCCAAAGCCGGCCTCTTTGAGCCACTGGATCGGCTCGTGGGGCAGGGTGCGCTGTTGTTCGCGCGCCAAGGCACCGTCGGCGATGCGCTGGAAAATCGGCCGAAAGCGAGCGGCCAGGGTCGGGTAGTCGACACCGGTGGACAGCGGGTTGATGACGTGTTGTTCGGTCATGGGCAAGGCTCCGGGGCAGTGATCAATGCGAAGAGTGATTGCACAGTCCGTGCCGGGTGCCAGGGCCAATGTTTACGCGCCCTTCACGGCCTGTGCTGTTGCCCCAGCAACAGCGATCCAGCAAACCGTCGCAATCCCTGACATTCGCCGGCAAGCCGTGCCTGCCGGGTTTTTTCGCCGCAACCCTCATGGCGCGGGCGTTTCTCGTGGCCTGGCACGCTTGCTGCTCAAGCCCTGGGTACATCCCTATGTACGAGGTACCGCTCGATGAGTCAGCAAGCCGTGAAATTTGCCTATTGGGTGCCCAACGTCAGCGGTGGGCTGGTGGTCAGCAAGATCGAACAACGCACCCATTGGGGCATTGATTACAACCGCAAACTGGCGCAATTGGCCGAGGCGGCCGGCTTCGAATACGGTCTCACCCAGATCCGCTTCACCGCCGGCTACGGTGCCGAAAACCAGCATGAATCCGTTGCGTTCAGCCATGCGCTGCTGGCTGCGACCACCACGCTCAAGGTCATCGCCGCGATCCTGCCTGGCCCGTGGCAACCGGCGCTGGCGGCCAAGCAATTGGCAACCATCGACCAGCTCACCAATGGCCGTATCGCGGTGAATATCGTCAGCGGTTGGTTCAAGGGTGAGTTCCAGGCCATTGGCGAACACTGGCTGGAACACGACGAGCGCTATCGCCGTTCCGAAGAGTTCATCCGCGCCCTCAAAGGCATCTGGACCCAGGACGACTTCACCTTCAAGGGCGATTTCTACCGCTTCAACAACTACACCCTCAAGCCCAAGCCGCTGGGCCAGCCGGAAGTGTTCCAGGGCGGCAGCTCGCGGGCGGCGCGGGACATGGCCGCACGGGTGTCGGACTGGTACTTCACCAACGGCAACACCCCGGAAGGCATCAAGGCCCAGGTCGATGACATTCGCGCCAAGGCGGCGGCGAATAACCATTCGGTCAAAGTCGGCGTCAACGCCTTCGTGATCGCCCGCGACACTGAAGAGGAGGCCCGTGCGGTGCTGGCGGAAATCATCGACAAAGCCGACCCGGAAGCCGTCAACGCATTTGGCGACGCCGCGAAGCAAGCGGGCAAGGCCTCACCGGAAGGCGAGGGCAACTGGGCCAAGTCCAGCTTTGAAGACCTGGTGCAGTACAACGATGGCTTCAAGACCAACCTGATCGGCACGCCACAGCAGATCGCCGAGCGTATCGTCGCGCTCAAAGCGGTGGGTGTGGACCTGGTGCTGGCGGGTTTCCTGCACTTCCAGGAGGAAGTCGAGTACTTCGGCAAGCGCGTATTGCCGCTGGTGCGCGAGCTGGAAGCCAAGGCCGGGATCAAGCAGGTGGCGTGAGCAAGGTTTTTTCCAGGCGCAGGGCAGGGCTGTGGTCTTCGTAATAGTCGTTGACCACGGCAAAGCGCCGGTAGCCATTGCGTTCATACAGCGCCAGGGCGCCTGGGTTGTCGGTGCGCACTTCAAGGCGCAGGTGCGCACAAGCGTGCGCTGCCGCACAGGCCTCGGCACGCTTGAGCAACTGCTGGCCCAGCCCAACGCCGCGTAAGTGCGCGGCGATAGCGATGGAATACAAGCGCGCGCACGCGCTGCCACGCCGAAACAGCACCAGTGCATAGCCGAGCAGTTGCCCGTCTTCTTCCGCCACCAGCAATTGGCCATGGGCGCGGCTGATCATCCATTGAAAACGACGCGATGAGAGCCGGTCAGTGGTGAAACACTGCTGTTCCAGTGCCATTAATTCAGGCACATCGAAGGGGGATGCAACGCGAAAAGAAAGTGCCATATGACCGCCATAAAAGTTACGTAACGAAACGGGACTTCTCTAAAAGATCGTGCTTAATAGAAAAGGTCGAGTTCTCTAAAGCGGATCAATTATTATGTCGGCGGTACAAAGTCATTGGCGTGAAGTATCGGAGCAAACTGTCGCGGCGACAATAACGAGCCAGGGTTATTTTTCCGCCCCCCTCACAGGCGTCCGTCAAGTAGTGATCATTGTCGAGCGCAAGGAAGACTGGGCCTCCTACTTCCCCAGCGAAGACATCGTCACCGCCCAGGAGTACCTGGAACAGACTCGGGAAAACCAGTCAGGCAAGCGTGTGCAGGTGATCAACCTGTGCCGCAGCTACAAATACCTGGGGCACGGTTATTACTGCTCGTTGCTGGCCGAGGCACGCGGGCACAAGGTGATTCCGTCGGTACGCACCATCAGCGAACTGACGAAAAAGGCGTTGTACGGCCTGGCCTTGGACGACTTGGACAAAACCCTCGATAAAGCCTTGAGTCATCATCTTTACAGCAATACCGAAGGCTTTACCCTGACACTTTATTTTGGACGGACGACTATAGAGCCGTTGCAGGATCTGGCCCGGCAATTGTTTGAAGCCTTCCCCTGTCCTATTTTGTTAGTGGGTTTCAAACAGCATAACGGCTGGCATATCGAAGGGATCAAGTCCGGCGTATTACACAAGTTGCGCGATGACCAGGAAGATCAATTCGCTCATGCGCTGGACAACTTCAGCCGCAAGATCTGGCGCCAGCCTCGCTCACGCCGCCTGGCGCGTTACGACCTGGCCATCCTGCACGATCCCCAGGAACAACTACCACCGTCAAATGCCCAGGCGTTGGATAATTTCATTCGCGTAGGCAAGGGCCTGGGTATCGATGTCGACCTGATCGAGCGCAAGGACTATGCGCGCCTGGCCGAATACGACGCCTTGCTGATCCGCGAGACCACCAGCGTCGACAACCACACCTATCGTTTCGCCAAGAAAGCCGAAAGCGAAGGCCTGGTGGTGATGGATGACCCGGCGTCGATCCTGCGCTGTACCAACAAGGTCTACCTCACTGACCTGCTCAACAGTCATCAACTGGGCATGCCCGCCACCGAGATTCTTTACAAAGAGCGACCGCAAGACTTCGAACGGGTCGGCGAGCGCCTCGGGTTCCCGTTGGTCTTGAAGATCCCCGATGGTTGCTTTTCCCGTGGGGTCATCAAGGTGGAAAGCCAGGCAGCCTTGCTCAAGGCCACCGCCGAGTTGTTCGAACATTCGGTGCTGTTGCTGGCCCAGGAATTCTTCTACACCGAGTACGACTGGCGCATCGGCGTACTCAACCGCAAGCCGATCTTTGCCTGCCAATACTTTATGTCCAAGGGCCATTGGCAGATCTACAACCACAAGGCCATCGGCCAGGCCATCAACGGCGAATGCCGCACCCTGGCGGTCCACGAGGCGCCCAAGGCGGTGGTGGAGCTGGCCGTGAAGACCGCCAACCTGATCGGCGATGGCCTCTACGGCGTCGACCTCAAGCAGTCCGGCGACAAGGTGGTGGTGATCGAGGTCAACGACAACCCCAACCTGGACGCCGGCATCGAGGATGCTTACTTGCAGGACGATCTGTATGGCCTGGTGCTGGAGGAATTCGTGCGGCGCCTGGAGTTGAAGCGTCAGGGCCAGGTGTGGTGACTCGGCACTGACATTTTGATGGTAGGGATGAAACGGATAGCGGGTACGACGATGTCGATGTGGCGAGGGAGCTTGCTCCCGTTGGCGTGCGTAGCGCGCCTTTCTTTAGGGCCGCTGCGCAGCCCAGCGGGAGCAAGCTCCCTCGCCACAGGTCATTCGCCAGTCTGCACCTGCAGGGTCAGGACTTCAAAGCCATCCGCCGTCACCGCCACGGTATGCTCCCACTGCGCCGACAAGCTGTTGTCCTTGGTCACCACCGTCCAGCCGTCCTTCAGGCTGCGCACTTTGGCGCTGCCCTGGTTGAGCATCGGCTCGACGGTGAACACCATGCCTTCACGCAGTTCCAGCCCGGTGCCGGGACGACCGAAGTGCAACACCTGCGGCTCTTCATGCATCTGCCGGCCGATGCCGTGGCCGCAATACTCGCGCACCACGCTGTAGCCGTTGGCCTGCGCGTGGCTCTGGATGGCATGGCCGATATCGCCCAGGCGGGCGCCGGGCTTGACCTGGCGGATGCCGGCCCACATGGCTTCGAAGGTCATCTCCACCAGGCGCCGGGCTTTGGGGGCGACGGTGCCGATCATGTACATCTTGCTGGCGTCGGCGATATAGCCACCTTTTTCCAGGGTGATATCGATGTTGATGATGTCGCCGTCCTTGAGAATCTCCTTGGCGCTGGGCATGCCATGGCACACCACCTCGTTGATCGAGGTGTTGATGGAGTAGGGGTAGTCGTATTGGCCGAGGCTGGCGGGACGGGCTTTGAGGTCATGGCGGATGAAGGCTTCGACGGCGCTGTCCAGCTCCAGGGTGGAACGGCCGGCGGCCACGAAGCCATCGAGCATGGTGAAAACCTGGGCCAGCAGGCGTCCGGATTCACGCATCACGGCCAGTTGTGCGGCGGTCTTGATCATCAATGGCGCCCCCGGATCAGGTCGGGCTTGTCCAGCAACAGTTTGTTGATCAGCTCGTTGTAGGGCAGGCTGGGATTGAGTTCGGCGAGCAGGCCGATCTTGATCCAGAATTCGGCCTGGGCGTTGATGGAGCGGTCCATCGCGGCGCTGGCCAGGCGCAGTTGTTCATGCAGCTGGTCGGTGATCTTGACGATGCCCATGGTCTTCACTGTGCGGTAGGGATATACAAAGCGTATACGTTTCGTATATTAAACGTAACCCCCCGCACCACGAAATGGCGCTTGGCCATTGACTTGCCCGCCAGTCGCCGGTTAGTTTCGCCCTATGACTTTTCAAGCCTTCCGCAGCCAGCCAAGCATTATTACCGCCATTCCTCATTTGGCGGGATAGCGCACGGCTGTACCCAAACCCGCCCTAGAGGCGGGTTTTGTTTTTCCGTCTCCAGGGTCTTTGACAAAAAGCCAGGAGACACCCATGAGCACCTGCACCGCGCCCCACACCGCCGACCCGGGACTGCTTGAACATTATGTGAAAAAGATCCTCGCCGCCCCGGTCTATGACCTGGCGGTGCGCACGCCCTTGCAGGCGGCCCCGGCCTTGTCGGCGTTGCTGGGCAACCAGGTGTTGCTCAAGCGTGAAGACCTGCAACCGACGTTTTCCTTCAAGATCCGCGGCGCCTACAACAAGCTGGTGCAGCTCACGCCGGAGCAAAAGGCCCGCGGGGTGGTCACCGCGTCGGCGGGCAACCATGCCCAAGGTGTGGCCCTGGCGGCGCGGGAGCTGGGGATCAAGGCGCGCATTGTGATGCCCAGCAGCACGCCGGAACTCAAGGTGCTGGGCGTGCGTTCGCGCGGTGCGGAAGCGGTGCTGCACGGCGCGAGCTTCCCCTTTGCCCTGGCCCATGCGTTGCAACTGGCCGAGCAATCCGGGGGCACCTTCGTTTCGCCGTTCGATGACCCCGAGGTGATTGCCGGCCAAGGCACCGTGGCCATGGAGATCCTGCGCCAACAACAGGGGCCCCTGGATGCGATCTTCGTACCGGTGGGCGGCGGTGGCCTGATCGCCGGGGTCGCCGCCTACGTCAAATACCTGCGGCCCGAGGTGCGCATCATCGGCGTCGAACCCGAAGGGTCCAGCTGCCTGTTGGCGGCGCTACGGGCCGGTGAGCGGGTGGTGCTGCCCAGTGTCGACGGGTTTGCCGACGGCACGGCGGTGGCGCAGGTCGGTGCTTATGGGTTTGAGATCTGCCGCGACTGGGTGGATGAAGTCATCACGGTCAGCAATGATCAGTTGTGCAGCGCGATCAAGCTGATCTACGACGATACGCGCTCCATCACCGAGCCGTCCGGAGCGCTGGCGGTAGCTGGCCTGCGTGAATACGTGACCAGTCACAATTTGCGCGGGCAGACCCTGGTGGCGATCAATTCCGGGGCGAACATCAACTTTGATAGTTTGCGACATGTTGCTGAAAGGGTCGCCGCGCAAGGTGCCGTTTAAACAAACATGCAGGGTTAAACGTTTAATCGCAGCGGTTCGGCGACGATTTAGTCGATACGGTTTAACTTATATAAACAAGCACAGTGCTTATGAGGAATGGTTACAACAGGGGCCGATTTTGCCGAGTAGGCTTGGGTGTTGTAAGCGTCTTCCAAGGTCGGTAAGACGTGGCGGGCAAGGGCCCGCGGGATTAATAACAATCTGTTGGCAGTCTCAGGAAAGGAGAGGTTGACCATGCTTTCGGAATTAGAACTTCGCAGCATTATTGAAGGAAGTTTCCTGCCCAAACGGTGCGAATGCACCAAAGCCGAAGATGCGTCGCTGACGATCAAGGTCTACGACGAGCGCGACCGTGACCGGGTGGATTTGGAAGTCAAAGGCATCAACGCGGAAAAACTCGACAGCAGCCGCGCCATTTGCAACCTGATTGCCGGGTTGCGTGAAGACCTCAAGCACACCCATGCACCCGCCCTGCAACGAGCGGGAGGGCGCAGCCTCTACTAGCTGGACGCTTGAGTGTGAGGCACCGAAGACCTGTGGGCTTGGATGAACGCCAGGCCCAATACGGTTTCCGTTGCCACCGCCAGCAAGATGCCCGGCCCGGCATTGCCATTGATCCACTCACTGAACCCCAGCACCGCCAGCACCAGGCACCCGGCGATAAACCCGGTGGTGAGGGCGCGACGCGTGTCTGAAGGCGGCGCGTGACGTGCGCGGTAGAACATGATGCCGATGCCTAGGAACAGCGCGGCGTTGCGGCGCGACACCAGCCCGGTGCCACTGGAATACTCGACACTCCACACCCACAGCAGCAGGTCGGGACGCAGGCCCCAGATAAGCGCGAGGGCGAAGCACAGCAGCGCGGTGAAGGTGGCGAGGGTGCGGAAACTCAACAGCATGGCGAATCCTTTCAGCCTTAGGACAAGCCCGCAAGACTACTCCTATTTGCGCGGGCTTGGCGTGTTTGCCTCATCGACTCAGTTCTGGAAATCGCAGGCGTCGGACATTTTCCGATAGCTCACGTCTTCCACCTTGCCCGCCTTATCCAAGAACTTGATATCCGCCTTGATGACTTTGCATTCGTCAGTTGGGGTTTCGTTCATGGCCAGGACCTTGTCGATATTCATCGGCATGCCGTACCGGTAAGGCACGGGTTTGGCAGCGGCAGGTTGATCGTCGGCCTGGGCCAGGCCTGACACCGCTGCCAGCGCCAGGCTGGCGCTGAGCATTAAGGTGCGCAGTTTCATGGTGGTTCTCCGCAAGTGGGTACAACTTCACTCTCGACGTGCGGGATTAACCATCGATTAATGTTTAGCTGGCTGACAAAACCTTCATCCAAGCTGTTGGCGATACGGCAGGTCCGGCCCGGTCTTGGTGCAGGTCAACGCCGCGGCGCGGATGGCAAAGCCCAGCATGGCGTCGATCTGCGCACGCGTGAGCTGTTGCAGGCCTTCCACTGAATCCAGTTGCTGCTCGGTCAACCAGGCAATCAACGCGGCCTGGAAGGTATCACCGGCGCCCACCGTGTCGGCCATCACCACCTTGACCGCCGGTGCAGACCAGTGGCCATGCTGGCGGCTGTAGACGCTGGCGCCCTCGCCACCACGGGTCAGGAAAACCAGTTGGCAACGGTGTTGCAGCCAGCCCTGCAGCACGCTTTCCGGCGACTGGTCGGGGTAGAGCAGGTGCAGGTCTTCGTCGCTGACCTTGATCAGGTCGGCATGCTTGACCAGTTCCGCTACGCGGTTGCGCCACAGCTGGATATCGGGCTGCGGGTTGAGCCGCACGTTGGGGTCGAGGCTGATCATGCGCTTGCCGCTTTCGCGCTTGACCAAACTCAGCAGGGTGTCGCCGATCGGTTGCACCACCAGCGAAAACGAGCCGATATGCAGGCCGCGAATGTCAGCCCCCAGCGCGGGCAGGTGGTCGATTTCCAGCAGGCGGTCGGCGCAGCCTTCGCCACGGAAGTTGTACTGCGGTGAACCATTGGCACCCACGGCGACCATCGACAAGGTGGTCGGCGCGGCGAATTCCACCAGGAACTGCTCGCTGACACCTTCGTCCTTGAGCACCTGCAACAAGCGACGGCCAAGGAAGTCGGTGGACACACCGCCGAACAATCCGGCGTCGATGCCCAGGCGACGCAAGCCCACCGCGACGTTGAACGGCGAACCGCCGGCAATCGCCTTGTAATTGACCTTGGAAGCCTGCCCGCTGGCGTCTTCCTCGCTGAAGAAATCAAACAGCGCTTCACCACACACCAGATACATAGTCGTTCGCTCTTAAAGGGTTGCCACGTGCTGTTGATAGCGCTCGTAAGCCTGTTGATAGGCGCTGACGCTGGCTGCCACCGGCAGGGTCCGGCTGGCCGGGTCGACGCTCACGCATTTGTCGCACAGGCTGGCCAGGGATTCGCCGGACTGGCTCCACGCCGCCTGGATCGCCGCGCCCAGGGCAGCGGCTTCGCTTTGTTCGGTGCAGATCACTTCGGTGTTCATGATATCGGCAACCATCTGCCGCCATACCGGGCTTTTCGAGCCACCGCCGATCAAACGGATGCTCTGGCTTTGCAGGCCGGTCTGGCGCAGCAGGTCGAGGCCGTAGCGCAGGCCGAAGGTGGTGCCTTCGACCACCGCACGGCACAGGTTGGCGCGGGTCAGGTTGGTCATGGTCAGGCCGTGCAGGCTGCCGGTCGCGTGGGGCAGGGCAGGCACGCGTTCGCCGTTGAGGAACGGCAGCATGCTCACGCCGTCGGCGCCGATGGGCGCCTGTTCGACCAGGGTGTTGAACGCGGCCAGGTCGAGGTCGAACAGCTCGCGGATCACCCCGGTGGCGTTGGTCAGGTTCATGGTGCAGATCAGTGGCAGCCAGCCGCCGCTGGACGAGCAGAACGTCGCGACCGACGCCTGCGGGCTGACGTTGGGCTGGTCGGCAAACGCACACACAGTGCCCGATGAGCCCAGGCTCATGGTGATCACGCCGGGGGCAATGTTGCCGGTGCCGATGGCGCCCATCATGTTGTCGCCGCCGCCGCTGGCGACGATAGCGTTCGGGTTGATGCCCAAGCGTTCGGCGATGGCGGGCAGGATGCTGCCGACCGCCTGATCGGCCTCAATCAACGGCGGCAAGGCCTGTTCCAGGCGACCGCTCGGATCGATGTGCTTGAGCAGTGCCACGTCCCACTCACGGCTGCGCACATTGAAATAGCCGGTGCCCGAGGCATCGCCGTATTCCGCCACGGCGCGACCGGTGAGCCAATAGTTGAGGTAATCGTGGGGCAGCAGGATATGCGCGATGCGCGCGAAAATGTCCGGGTGCTGCTCGCGGGTCCAAAGCAGCTTGGACACGGTGTAGCCCGGCGCAATCGCTACGCCGAGGCGTTCCAATGAGCCGCTTTCGCCGCCGAGGTAGGCCAGCAGGCGGTCGTTCTCGGCGGCGGTTTCGGTGTCGCACCACAGTTTGGCCGGGCGCAATACCGCGCCGTGCTCGTCCAGTAGCACCAGGCCGTGCTGTTGGCCGGATACGCCGATGCCAAGGATGTCCTGACCGTCCACACCGGCTTGTTGCAGGGCGCGGTGGGTGGCTTCGGTGAAGGCGTCCAGCCATTCCTGGGTGTGCTGTTCGCGACGGCCATTGGCGCCGCTGATCAGGGTGTGGCTGGCGGCGCCCAGGCCCAGGACTTTGCCGCTGGAGGCGTCGAGGACGATGGCCTTGGTGCCTTGGGTGCCGCAGTCGATGCCGAGGTACAGGTTTTGCTGGGTCATGAGGGTGTGCTCAGCAGTTTATTGTTCGAGTTGGCAATGCATTCCAATGTGGGAGGGGGCTTGCCCCCTCCCACATTGCTAAGCCGGTTTCTTCAGGAGTTGCTGCAGTGTTTTGGTGACGCCGTTATCGCGCAGGCTTGCATAGCACCGCTCGAACGCTGCCACAAACTCAGGCGAATTGGGAATAGCCGTACCGAAAATTTCCTCCACCCCCAACAGCCGCTTGCTGATCAACGCCTCATCACTCACCAGCCCCTGGCAAAACGCGGCACGCGGATCCGGGATCGTGTAGCGCACGCCGTTCTCATCCACACCCTTCAAATACAACGCCCACGCCGCTACCACCAGCGCCGCGCGCTCGGTCTCGCGCCCATCCGCAATCAGGCGATTGATCGTCGGCACGGTGAACTTGGGAAACTTCGACGAACCGTCCGAGCACACCCGCTCCAACTGGTCGGCAATCGCCTGGTTGGAGAAGCGGTCCACCAGCGTTTGCTTGTACTCGGTCAAGTCGATACCCGGCACCGGCGCCAGGTTCGGCGTGACGTCCAGGTCCATATACGCCCGCATATACGCCACGAACACCGCATCGTTCATGGTCTCGTGCACGAACCGATAGCCCTTGAGAAAGCCCAGGTAGGTCAGGGCCAGATGGCTGCCATTGAGCAGGCCGATCTTCATCTCTTCATAGGGCGTGACGTCATGGGTGAACTGCACGCCGACTTTTTCCCAGGCCGGGCGACCGTTGACGAATGTGTCTTCCAGCACCCATTGCACAAAGGGTTCGCACACCACCGGCCAGGCATCGTCGATCGCGTGCTCGTCGTGCAGTTGCTGGCGATGGGCGGTGCTGGTCATCGGTGTGATGCGGTCGACCATGGCGTTCGGGAAGCTCACGTTGGCCTTGATCCAGTCATGCAGTTCGGCGTTGTGCAGGGCGGCGAAGGCCAGCAGTGCCTTGCGCGTCACGGCGCCGTTGTGCGGCAGGTTATCGCAGGACATCACGGTGAAGGCCGGGATGCCGTTGGCGCGGCGTTGGGTCAGGGCGGCGCAGATGAAACCGAACACGGTTTTCGGCGCGCTCGGGTGGGCCAGGTCGTGCTGGATCTGCGGCAGGTGGGCCATGAACTCGCCGTTGCTGTCGTCGATGCAGTAGCCGCCTTCGGTGATGGTCAATGACACAATACGGATGGCCGGGCTGGCGAGTTTATCGATCAGCGCCTGGGCGCCGTCTTCGGCCAGCAGCATGTCGCTGATCGAGCCGATCACGCGCACTTCGGTGTCGTCGGTATCGCCCAGTTCATACAGGGTGAACAGGTAGTCCTGGCCGGCCAGGTCGTCGCGGGCCTTGCGGTCTTCAGCGCGCAGGCCGACGCCGCAAATGCTCCAGTCCAGGCCTTCGCCGGTATTCATCAGTGCATCGGTGTAATACGCCTGGTGCGCGCGATGGAAACCGCCGACACCAATATGAGCGATGCCTTGGGTGGTGCTGGCAATGGCGTAGGCCGGCAGTTTTACTTCCGGCGCCAACTGCGTGAGGGTGTGTTTATTCAGCTTCATAACGTCATACTCGCGATATCAGGCGGCGGCGCGCAGTGGGCGGGCCACGGCCACGCCGTCGGTGTCGAACAGATGGCAGTGCGCCGGGTCCAGGTGCAGGTGCAACGTCTCGCCATACTGGCTGGCCATGTCGCCGCGAATCCGCATGGTCAACGGTTCGCCGGTGGCGGTGATGACGTGGCAGAAGGTGTCGCTGCCCAGGCGTTCACCGACATCGGCGGTGACGGTCAGGGTGTTCTGAGCTACTGAGCCAGAGGCGTCGGCGATTTCCAGGTGCTCCGGGCGAATGCCGAGCGTGACGGCACTGCCCACGCTCAGGGTTGCGCCGCTCAAAGGCAGGCTGATGGTGGTGCCGGCGTCCAGTTGCACTTCGCAACCCTGGCCCTCGACACGGGTGACTTTGCCCTTGAGGAAGCCCATCTTCGGCGTGCCGAGAAAGCCCGCCACAAACAGGTTGGCCGGTTGGTGATACAGCTCCAGCGGCGAGCCGACCTGCTCGATACGGCCACTGTTCAACACCACCACTTTGTCGGCCAGGGTCATGGCTTCGACCTGGTCGTGGGTCACGTAGATCATGGTCGCCTGCAACTCTTTATGCAGGCGCGACAGCTCCAGGCGCATCTGCACCCGCAGGGCGGCGTCGAGGTTGGACAGCGGTTCGTCAAACAGGAAGATTTTCGGGTTGCGCACAATCGCGCGGCCGATCGCCACACGCTGGCGCTGGCCGCCGGACAGTTGCTTGGGCTTACGCTCCAGCAGCGGGCCCAGCTCGAGGATGCGCGCCGCTTCGCTGACCTTGCTTTCCACCAGCTTCTTGTCGACGCCGGCCAGGTCCAGGGCAAACGACATGTTCTTGCGCACGCTCATGTGCGGGTAGAGCGCGTAGGTCTGGAACACCATCGCCAAGTCACGCTTGGCCGGGGTCACTTCGGTGATGTCGCGGCCATCCAGTTCGATGGTGCCTTCGCTGACTTCCTCCAGGCCCGCGATCAGGCGCAGCAGCGTGGATTTACCGCAGCCCGACGGGCCGACGAACACCACGAATTCCTTGTCGTTCACTTCCAGGTCGATGCCTTTGATGATCGAGAAGCCTTCGAAGCCTTTTTGCAGATTCTTGATTTTCAGGTTGGCCATGATGGGCCTCCACGTACAGAATTTTTATAAGAAACCGTTACTTCACGGCGCCGAAGGACAAACCGCGCACCAGCTGTTTCTGGCTGATCCAGCCAAAGATCAGGATCGGCGCGCAGGCCAGGGTCGAAACGGCGGACAATTTGGCCCAGAACAACCCTTCGGGGCTGGAGTAGGAGGCGATCAACGCGGTCAACGGCGCAGCGGTGGATGAGGTCAAGTTCAGCGACCAGAACGCCTCGTTCCAGCACAGGATCAGCGACAGCAACACGGTGGACGCCAGGCCGCCCTTGGCGATCGGCAGCAGCACGCGGACCATTTCCTGCCACAGCGTGGCGCCATCCAGGCGGGCGGCTTCAAGGATGTCCTTGGGGATGTCCTTGAAGTAGGTGTAAACCATCCAAACCACAATCGGCAGGTTGATCAGGGTGTAGATGATGATCAGCGCAATGCGCGTGTCCAGCAGGCCGAAGCTCTTGGCTAGCAGGTAGATCGGCATCAGCACGCCCACCGGCGGCAGCATCTTGGTGGAGAGCATCCACAGCAGCGTGCCCTTGGTGCGCTGGGTCTCATAGAACGCCATGGAGTAGGCGGCCGGCACCGAGATCAGCAGGCACAGGGCGGTGGCGCTGAAGGAAATCAGCACCGAGTTCCACGCATAGCTGAAGTAGTTGCTGCGTTCGTTGATGTGCAGGTAGTTCTCCAGCGTCGGCGTGAAGATGAACTGCGGCGGCGTAGCGAATGCGTCGATTTCGGTCTTGAAGCTGGTCAGCACCATCCAGAAGATCGGGAAGAAGATCAGGATCGCGATGGCCCAGGCCAACGTGCCGAGCAACAGGCTTTGCAGGCGGCGGGATTGTTGAAGCGTCATGGCGCGGCCCTCAAGGCTTGTCAGTCAGGTTTTTGCCGATCATCCGCACCAGGATGATCGCCGCGATATTGGCGATGACCACGGCAATCAAGCCGCCGGCCGAGGCCATGCCCACGTCGAACTGCACCAGCGCCTGGTTGTAGATCAGGTAGGCGAGGTTGGTCGAGGCGTAACCGGGGCCACCGTTGGTGGTGGTGAAGATTTCGGCGAACACCGAGAGCAGGAAGATCGTCTCGATCATCACCACCACGGCAATCGGGCGGGCCAGGTGGGGCAGGGTCAGGTGCCAGAAGATCGCGATGGCGCCGGCACCGTCCAGGCGCGCGGCTTCCTTTTGTTCCTGGTCGAGGGACTGCATGGCGGTCATCAACAGCAGGATCGCAAAGGGCAGCCATTGCCACGACACAATGATGATGATCGACAGCAGCGGGTAGTGTGCCAGCCAGTCCACGGGCTCTGCGCCGAAGAACTTCCACACGGCGGCGAGAATCCCCGACACCGGGTGGAAAATCAGGTTCTTCCAGATCAGCGCGCCGACGGTGGGCATGATGAAGAACGGCGAGATCAACAACACCCGCACCAGGCCGCGGCCGAAGAACTCACTGGCCTCCAGCAGGGCGCTGATCAACACGCCGAACACCACACTGATCAGCAGCACGCTGCCCACCAGCAACAGGGTGTTGGTGGCGCCGGGCAGGAAGCCCGAGTCGGTGACGAAGTAGGTGAAGTTCTCCAGCCCCACGAATTGGTTTTCACCGGGGTAGAGCAGGTTGTAGCGAATCAGCGAGAAGTACAGGGTCATGCCCAGGGGCACGATCATCCACAGCAGCAGCAAGGCCACCGAGGGGCTGACGAGGAACCAGCCGGGGTTGGCCAGGCGGTTTTTGGCGGGTGTATTCATGGTATTCACGACCGGTACAGAGCAAGAATCGGAGTGCGGTCAGTGTGGGAGGGGGCTTGCCCCCGATAGCGGTGTGTCAGTCACAAAATCATCAACTGGTAGATTGCTATCGGGGGCAAGCCCCCTCCCACATTTGACTGTGGGTGGGTCTGGGTTATTTGGGGTAACCCGCCCGCTTCATTTCACGCTCGGTGGTGGTCTGCGCGGCGGCCAAGGCTTGGTCCACCGTCTGCTGGCCGGTCAGCGCGCCGGAGAAGAACTTGCCGACCTGAGTACCAATGGCCTGGAATTCAGGAATGGTCACCAACTGGATACCGATATACGGCACCGGCTTGAGCGTCGGCTTGGTCGGGTCCGCGACTTTCAGCGATTCGAGGGTCACCTTGGCAAACGGCGCGGCCTTCATGTACTCGTCGCTGTAGGTCGACTTGCGCGTGCCTGGCGGAACGTTGGCAACGCCGTCGGTCTTGGCGACCAAGGCGCCATATTCCTTGGAAGTGGCCCAACTGGTGAACACCTTGGCGGCGTCCTTGGCTTTGGAACTGGTCGGAATTGCCAGGCTCCAGGAGTACAGCCACGAGGTTCCTTTGTCGGTCTTCTCGTGAGGGGCAAAGGTAAAGCCAACATGGTCAGCCACTTTGCTCTGGGTCTTGTCGGTGACGAACGAGCCGGCCACGCTGGCATCGACCCAGATGGCGCACTTGCCGCTGTTGAACAGCGCCAGGTTTTCGTTGAAACCGTTGCTGGAAGCCCCCGGCGGGCCGGATTTCTTCATGTTGTCGACGTAGAAGTTCAGCGCGTCCTTCCATTCAGGGCCGCTGAATTCAGGTTGCCACTTTTCATCGAACCAGCGCGCACCGTAGCCGTTGGCCAGGGTGGTGATCAGCGCCATGTTCTCACCCCAACCGGCTTTGCCGCGCAGGCACAGGCCGTATTGCTCTTTGCTCTTGTCGGTGAGTTTGGACGCGAATTCGCCGATCTGAGTCCAGGTCGGGTGCTCGGGCATGGTCAGCCCGGCGTCCTTGAACAGGTCGGTGCGGTAGTAGGTGATCGAGCTTTCGGCGTAGAACGGCAGGGCGTACAGCGAACCCTTGACTGACAAACCGTCACGCACCGAAGGGAATACATCGTCGAGGTCGTAGGACGCAGGCAGGTCCTTCATCGGCTCCAGCCAACCTTTGGCGCCCCAGAGTGCTGCTTCGTACATGCCGATGGTCAATACATCGAACTGCCCGCCCTGGGTAGCGATGTCGGTGGTCAGGCGCTGGCGCAACACGTTTTCTTCGAGCACCACCCAGTTCAGCTTGATCTCCGGATGCTCAGCCTCGAAGGTTTTCGAGAGCTTTTGCATGCGGATCATGTCGCTGTTGTTGACGGTGGCAATGGTCAGGGTCTGCGCGCCAAAGCTGACGGCGCTGAGGGTCATGCAGGTGGTCATGCAGGTAGAGACAAGCAGTGCTTTTGCTGTGAACTTCATCGCGCACTCCATTTCCGCGCCCAGGGGGCTACAGAAGGACAGTTATTGTTGTTGTGTCTTCCTACAGGTCGTCAGGAAGAGTGTGCGTTGATTACAGCCTTCAAATGGGGTTATGACAAATCCTTGGGCGCACTGGGACTGATACTTTTTTGCACTCGTTCACACAGCAGCTGAAACCATTAAGCCAAGTTCTGCTCGGTCAAGCGCTGCACCGCCAGGCGCCGGTAGTGGGAAGGGGTCATGCCTTTAAGCTGTTGAAAACGCCGGTTGAAGTTGGAGATGTTGTTGAAGCCCGATTCAAAGCACACATCGGTCACGGCTTTATCACCATCGGCCAACAGCTCACACGACTTGCTGATGCGCAGCCGATTGACGAATTCGATAAACGTGCGCCCGGTGGCCTGTTTAAACACCCGTGAGAAATAGGTGGGCTTCATCCCCAGGTATTCCGCAACCTCTTCAAGGGACAGCTCACGCGCGTAGTGGGCAAAGATGTAGTCCACCGCGCGGTTGGTGCGGTCGATACTGTGCTCGTCGGCCAACTGCGGTGTCGTCACCCCTGAAAGCAACTGGTAGTCCTCACACGCACTCAGCACTTCCAGCAGGATAAAGAAGTGCCCCAGGCGCGCCATGCCCTGGGCGTCTTCGATGCGCTGCATCAGGGTCATGGCCTGGGCGATGGTCTTCTTGCAGCGGAACTCGATGCCGTATTGCGCGCGCTCCAGCAACGGCGCCAGGCTCTTGAGTTCGGCGAAGATGTGGCTGCCTTGCTCGAACAGCTCATCGGTGAAGTTCACCAGCATGTCGCGCTTGGGCACCACCTCGTCTTCCTCCACCTGGCTGATCCAGTTGTGGGGCAGGTTGGGACCGGTGAGGAACAGGCTTTCCGGGTAGAAGTTACCGATATAGTCGCCGATGAACACCTTGCCGGAACTGGCGACGATCAGGTGCAGCTCGTATTCCTTGTGAAAGTGCCAGCGCACCAGCGGGCAGGGGAAACCGTGCTGGCGATAGATGATGGACAGGCCGTTGTGGTCGTCCATCAGCTCGTAGGAAGGGTCGGTGATGCGCGTTGCTCGGGTCATGCTGCCGTCGCTTTATTGTGGTTGCTGCGTAGGATAATGCCCCCTCGCGCGCGACCTCGCCAGCGCCGCTGTTTATACCAAACGGTTTTTCGCCTCGATCCACTGGGACATGTACTGCGTACTTTTATGCGCGTGGTGGCGCAGCATGCTGCCGGTGAAGTTGTCGCGACGGTGGTCTGCGAGGTGGCGACGGCAGTGTTCCAGGCACGCCACCAGCGCCGGTCCGTGAACAGCCTGGTCGTAGCGGCGGCCCAGCAGTTGGCGCCCGTCTTCCTGGGCCTGGTTCCAGCGCTCGCGGTCCTGGTAAAGCGCTACGGCAGCGGCGGCGAGGGCCGGCGCGCTGTGTTCGATCACGCCCGGCCATGGCTGTTCATCACCCATGGCCTCGGCGCCGATGGGCGTGGTGATATTCGGTGTGCCGCAGAGCATCGCATCCGCCAGCTTGCCCTTGATGCCGGCGCCGAAACGCAGGGGCGCCAGGCAGATACGCGCGGCAGTCATTACCTGCAAGGCGTCTTCGGCCCAGTTCATCACATGAAAACCCTGCGTCGGGTTGTGTAAGGCCGTGGCCTTGGGCGGGGTGTAGGCGCCATAGAGGTGCAACTGCGCCCCCGGCAATTGCTGGCGGATCAGCGGCCACAGGCTGTTTTTCATCCACAGCACCGCGTCCCAGTTGGGCGCGTGGCGGAAGTTGCCGATGCTGAGAAAGTGCGCACGCTCTTCAAACGGCGCGAAGGCTGCGGTCGGCGGTTCCAGCATCAGCGGGCACCAGTGGAGCAGGGCGGCCGGGACCTTGAAGTGCTCGGTGAGCAGGCGGATTTCCACGTCGGAGATCATCAGGCTGATGTCGCAACGGTAAATCGCGGCGATTTCGCGCTTGGCCAGGTCGGATTCGGCCATCAAGTGGAATTCCTCCTGCAACGCCGGGGAAAATAGCGCGCTGAAGTCGTCGCTGTCGGGGTGGGCCTTCAGGTGATCCTTGAAGCGCTGGTGACGTGCATCGCGCAGGCTTTGCAGGTCGGAGGTTTCCAATACGCGCAGGGCGTCGGGGCAACATTTCTCGACACGCCAACCGAACTGTTCTTCCATCATGAAGCGGTCGAACAGCACGATATCCGGGGCCAGTTCGCGGATAAAATCATCGAAACTGCTGTTATTGAGCGCGATGGCGCATTCGGCGATGCCCAGCGCAGGCAAGTCGGCCTTGTGCTCGCCGAGGGTTGCGGGGCTGCTGAAGGTGATGTCCCAACCTTGCTTAAGAAAACTTTCAAGAATTTGCATCATATGCCCGCCTGCGGCCGAGGAACGCGGTTCCGGCCAGACATAACCAATGACCAGGACTTTGGTGGCAGGCTGATTCATCAACAACAGGTTCCTTGAAGGGCAGGGCGGAAGGCGCGCAATTAAACCATAACCGGCGACATGACAATTTATGTCTAGCGGTAGGTAGCCATCGCACTTTGTGGTTAACTTCCGCTTCTCGAATTCGTTTTATCAAACCCAGCATAAGGATTCTGTTCATGGCCCAAGTCACCCTTCGTGGTAACCCCGTCCAGGTTGAAGGCGAACTGCCGAAAACCGGTTCCACCGCCCCTGAGTTCAGCCTTGTCGCTGTCGACCTGTCGGAAGCTTCCCTGGAAACGTTCGCCGGCAAGCGCAAAGTACTGAACATCTTCCCAAGCGTTGATACCCCGACCTGCGCCACCTCGGTACGCAAGTTCAACGCCCAGGCCAACGACGTGAGCAACACTGTCGTGCTGTGCATCTCGTCTGACCTGCCGTTCGCCCAGAAGCGTTTCTGCGGCACCGAAGGCCTGGACAACGTGCTGAGCCTGTCGGACTTCCGCAACGCCGACTTCGCTGTTGACTACGGTGTGTCTCTCGCCGACGGCCCATTGCAAGGCCTGACCGCCCGTGCCGTCGTGGTATTGGACGAAAACAACAACGTGCTGCACAGCGAACTGGTCAGCGAAATCGGCCAGGAGCCGAACTACGAAGCAGCCCTGGCTGTTTTGAAGTAACTGTTTCGGTACGTTACTGCCGTTTTGCAGTAACACGCTTGCTGCATAATTGCGGCCTGGCCTAGTCCAGGCCGTTTTTATTTGTGCCTCAGGGGCTTAGCGAAATAGCGAACGGACTAAGCCCAGAAGTTAAAAGTTGTAAGCCCAAGGTAAATAGCCGGTAAAGGCGCTTTTCTTAATGCGCCCCAGTGCTTATCTTTCAGCCTCCCAAAGAAGAAGCTCTCGCGCCCAATGGTTGATCAATCCATGCAATCCTCCCCCCGTAAGTCCCGCCGCTGGCTGTTTGGCCTGCTCGTGCTGCTGGTTATCGCCGGCCTGTGCTGGAAATTCTGGCCCGGCAGCCACAAGGAGGGTGCCGAGCAGAAGCCCGCCGGGCATGCCGGCAAGTCGGGGATGATGCGCCCGGGTTTCGGTGGCTCCACCGGCCCGGTGCCGGTGCGCGTGGCACCGGCGGTGCTGGGGGAGTTTCCGGTCTACTACAAGGCACTGGGCACGGTCACCGCGCTCAACACCATCAATGTGCGCAGCCGGGTGGGCGGCGAGCTGGTGAAGATCGCCTTTGAAGAAGGCCAGATGGTCAAAGCCGGCGACCTGCTCGCCGAGATCGACCCGCGCAGCTACCAGAATGCTCTGCTCCAGGCCCAGGGCACGTTGATGCAGAACCAGGCCCAGCTGAAAAACGCCCAGGTCGACGTCCAGCGTTATCGCGACCTGTACGCCCAGGACAGTATCGCCAAGCAGACCCTCGACACCGCCGAAGCGCTGGTGCTGCAATACCAGGGCACGGTCAAGACCAACCAGGGCGCGGTGGATGACGCCAAGCTCAACCTCGAATTCACCAAGATCCGCGCACCGATCAGTGGCCGCGTGGGCCTGCGCCAGGTGGACGTGGGCAACCTGGTGGCGGCCAACGACACCACCTTCCTCGCGGTGATCACCCAGACCCAGCCGATCAGCGTGGCCTTCACCCTGCCGGAGAACACCCTGGAAACCGTGCTCGCCCGCTACCACGCCGGCAATAAGCTGCCCGTGGAAGCCTGGGACCGTGGCGACGTGAAAAAACAGGCCACTGGCGTGCTGCAGAGCCTGGACAACCAGATCGACGTCACCACCGGCACCCTGAAATTCAAAGCCCGTTTCGATAACAAGGACCAGGCGCTGTTCCCCAACCAGTTCGTCAATGTGCACCTGCTGGCCGACACCCTGCATGACGTGGTGCTGGCACCCTCGGCGGCGATCCAGTTCGGCAACACCGGCACCTTCGTCTACGTGCTCGACGGTGACAAGAAGGTCAAGGTGCAACCGCTGGTGGTGGGAGACACCGACGGCGACAACACCGTGATCAAAGAGGGCCTCAAGGCTGGCGATCGGGTGGTGCTGGAAGGCACCGACCGCCTCAAGGACGGCAGCGAGATCGAAGTGGTCAACGACAGCAGCGAAGTGCCGACCACCCCGACCGAACACCTGCAAGGCAAGCCTGCGGCTAAAGGGGAGACCGGCAGCACCGCCGGCAAGGCGCAAAAGGTCGGTTCATGAACCTGTCGCGGCTGTTTATCCTTCGCCCGGTCGCCACCACGCTGAGCATGCTGGCCATTGTCCTGGCCGGCATCATTTCGTACCGCTTGCTGCCGGTATCGGCCTTGCCCCAGGTGGATTACCCGACCATCCGGGTGATGACCCTGTACCCCGGCGCCAGCCCGGATGTGATGACCAGTGCGGTCACCGCGCCGCTGGAACGCCAATTCGGGCAAATGCCTGGCCTCACGCAGATGGCGTCCACCAGCTCCGGCGGCGCGTCGGTGCTGACCCTGCGTTTCAACCTCGACATCAATATGGATGTCGCCGAGCAGCAGGTGCAGGCTGCGATCAACGCTGCCACCAACCTGCTGCCCAAGGACCTGCCGGCGCCGCCGGTGTACAACAAGGTCAACCCGGCGGACACCCCGGTGCTGACCTTGGCAATCACCTCCAAGACCATGCTGCTGCCCAAGCTCAATGACCTGGTCGATACGCGCATGGCGCAGAAAATCGCGCAGATCAGCGGCGTCGGCATGGTCAGCATCGCCGGTGGCCAGCGCCAGGCCGTGCGCATCAAGGTCAACCCCGAGGCCCTGGCGGCCAACGGCCTGAACCTGTCGGACGTGCGCACCCTGATCGCCGCCTCCAACGTCAACCAGCCCAAGGGCAACTTCGACGGCCCGACGCGGGTGTCGATGCTCGACGCCAACGACCAGTTGGTGTCGCCCCAGCAATACGCCGAATTGATCCTGGCCTACAACAATGGCGCGCCGCTGCGCCTTAAAGACGTGGCACAGATCGTCGACGGTGCCGAAAACGAACGCCTCGCTGCCTGGGCCAACGAAAACCAGGCCGTGCTGCTGAATATCCAGCGCCAGCCGGGGGCCAACGTGATCGAGGTGGTGGACCGTATCAAGGCATTGCTGCCGAGTATCACCGATAACTTGCCGGCTGGCCTCGACGTGACGGTGCTGACCGACCGCACCCAGACCATCCGCGCCTCGGTAAAAGACGTGCAGCACGAATTGCTCATCGCCATTGCCCTGGTGGTGATGGTGACTTTCCTGTTCCTGCGTCGGGTCAGCGCCACGATCATTCCCTCGATTGCCGTGCCGTTGTCGCTGGTGGGCACCTTTGGCGTGATGTACCTGGCGGGTTTCTCCATCAATAACCTGACGCTGATGGCCCTGACCATCGCCACCGGGTTTGTGGTGGACGACGCCATCGTGATGCTGGAGAACATCTCCCGTTACATCGAAGAAGGCGAAACGCCGCTGGCCGCCGCGCTCAAGGGCGCCAAGCAGATCGGCTTCACCCTGATTTCCCTGACGCTGTCGCTGATCGCGGTGCTGATCCCGCTGTTGTTCATGGCCGACGTCGTGGGGCGGCTGTTTCGCGAATTCGCCATCACCCTGGCGGTGGCGATCCTGATCTCCCTGGTGGTGTCCCTGACCCTCACGCCGATGATGTGCGCGCGGTTGCTCAAGCGTGAACCCAAGATCGAGGAGCAGAGCCGCTTCTACAAGGCCAGCGGCGCCTGGATCGATTGGCTGATCGCGCGTTACGGGAGCATGTTGCAGTGGGTGCTCAAGCACCAGCCGCTGACCCTGCTGGTGGCCATTGCCACGCTGGGCCTGACCGTATGCCTGTACCTGGTGGTGCCCAAGGGCTTCTTCCCGGTGCAGGACACCGGGGTGATCCAGGGCATTTCCGAAGCGCCGCAGTCGATTTCGTTCGCGGCCATGAGCCAGCGCCAGCAACAGTTGGCCAAGATCATCCTGGCCGACCCGGCGGTGGAAAGCCTGTCGTCCTATATTGGCGTGGATGGCGATAACGCCACCCTCAACAGCGGGCGCTTGCTGATCAACCTCAAGGCCCACGGTCAGCGTGATCTGAGCGCAGCCCAGGTGATCACCCGCCTGCAGCCGGAAATCGACAAGCTGGTGGGCATCCGCCTGTTCATGCAGCCGGTGCAGGACCTGACCATCGAAGACCGCGTCAGCCGCACCCAGTACCAATTCAGCATGTCCTCACCGGATGCCGAGCTACTGGCGCTGTGGAGCGACAAGCTGGTCCACGCGTTGAGCCAGTTGCCCGAACTCACCGACGTGGCCAGCGACCTGCAGGACAAGGGCCTGCAGGTGTATTTGGTGATCGACCGCGATGCCGCCTCGCGGCTGGGCGTGAGCGTATCGACCATCACTGACGCGCTGTATGACGCCTTCGGCCAGCGGCAGATTTCCACCATCTACACCCAGGCCAGCCAGTACCGCGTGGTATTGCAGGCCCAATCCGGCGAAACCCTGGGGCCCGAGGCGCTGAACCAGATCCATGTGAAGACCACCGACGGCGGCCAGGTGCGTTTGTCCAGCCTGGCCCATGTGGAACAGCGCCAGGCCCAGTTGGCGATTGCGCACATCGGCCAGTTCCCGGCGGTGATGATGTCGTTCAACCTAGCCCCCGGCGTTGCGCTGGGCAAAGGCGTGGAGCTGATCAACCAGACCCAGAAAGACATCGGCATGCCGGTGGGTGTGCAGACCCAGTTCCAGGGCGCGGCCCAGGCGTTCGAGGCGTCGCTGTCGAGCACCTTGCTGCTGATCCTGGCGGCGGTGGTCACCATGTACATCGTGCTGGGTGTGCTCTACGAGAGCTATATCCACCCGATCACCATTCTCTCGACCTTGCCTTCGGCGGCGGTGGGGGCGTTGCTGGCCCTGCTGCTCAGTGGCAATGACCTGGGCATGATCGCGATCATCGGCATCATTCTGCTGATCGGTATCGTCAAGAAGAACGCGATCATGATGATCGACTTCGCCCTCGACGCCGAACGCAACCAGGGCCTCGACCCGCAGACCGCCATCTACCAGGCGGCGCTGCTGCGTTTCCGGCCGATCCTGATGACCACCCTGGCGGCGCTGTTTGGTGCGGTGCCCTTGATGTTGGCCACCGGTTCCGGCGCGGAATTGCGCCAACCGCTGGGTTTGGTGATGGTCGGCGGCTTGCTGGTAAGCCAGGTGTTGACGCTGTTCACCACCCCGGTGATCTACCTGTACTTCGACCGTCTTGGCCGCCGCTGGCGCAAAGAGCCACAAAGCCTGGAGCCGGTTGAGTCATGAACCTGTCCGGACCTTTCATCCGTCGGCCGGTAGCGACCATGCTGCTGAGCCTGGCGATCATGTTGCTGGGCGGTGTCAGCTTCAACCTGCTGCCGGTGTCGCCGCTGCCGCAGATCGACTTCCCGGTGATCGTGGTGTCGGCCAGCTTGCCCGGCGCCAGCCCCGAGGTGATGGCGTCTACCGTGGCCACGCCGCTGGAGCGCTCGTTCGGCGCGATTGCCGGCATTACCACCATGAGCAGTTCGTCGAGCCAGGGTTCCACCCGGGTGATCCTCGCGTTCGATTCCGACCGCGATATCAACGGCGCGGCGCGGGAAGTGCAGGCGGCGATCAACGCCTCGCGCAACCTGCTGCCCAGCGGTATGCGCAGCATGCCCACGTACAAGAAGATCAACCCGTCCCAGGCGCCGATCATGGTGCTGTCGCTCACCTCGGACGTGCTGCAGAAAGGCCAGCTGTACGACCTGGCCTCGACCATCCTCTCGCAAAGCCTGTCCCAGGTGCCGGGTGTAGGCGAAGTGCAGATCGGCGGCAGCTCCCTGCCGGCGGTGCGCATTGAGCTGGAGCCCAAGGCGCTCGATCAGTACGGCGTGGCCCTCGATGATGTACGCAACACCATCGCCAACGCCAACCAGCGGCGGCCCAAAGGCTCCCTGGAAGACAGCCAGCGTAACTGGCAGATCCAGGCCAACGACCAGTTGGAGAAAGCCAAGGACTACGAGCCGCTGCTGATTCGCTACCAGAACGGCGCAGCCCTTCGCCTGGGGGATGTCGCCAAGATCAGCGACGGCGTGGAAGACCGCTACAACAGCGGCTTCTTCAACAATGACTCGGCGGTGCTGCTGGTGATTAACCGCCAGTCCGGTGCCAACATCATCGAGACCGTCCGCCAGATCAAGGCACAACTGCCGGCGTTGCAGGCGGTGCTGCCGTCCAGCGTCAAGCTCAGCCTGGCGATGGACCGCTCGCCGGTGATCACCGCCACCTTGCACGAAGCCGAGATGACCCTGTTGATCGCGGTGGGGCTGGTGATCCTGGTGGTGTACCTGTTCCTGGGCAACTTCCGCGCTTCGTTGATCCCGACCCTGGCGGTGCCGGTGTCGCTGGTGGGCACGTTCGCGATCATGTACCTCTACGGTTTCTCGCTGAACAACTTCTCGCTGATGGCGCTGATCCTGGCCACCGGCCTGGTGGTGGACGATGCCATCGTGGTGCTGGAGAACATTTCCCGGCACATCGACGAAGGCGTGCCGCCGATGAAAGCGGCGTACCTGGGGGCCGAGGAAGTCGGCTTTACCCTGTTGTCGATGAACGTGTCGCTGGTGGCGGTGTTCCTGTCCATCCTGTTCATGGGCGGGATTGTCACCAACCTGTTTCGCGAGTTTTCCATCACTTTGTCGGCGGCGATCATTGTGTCGCTGATCGTCTCGTTGACCCTCACGCCGATGCTCTGCGCGCGCTGGCTCAAGCCGCATGTCAAAGACCGGATGACCGGTTTGCAGCGATGGAGCCAGAAGATCAACGACCGTATGGTCGCCGGCTACGCCACCAGCCTGGACTGGGTGCTGCGCCATCGTCGCCTGACCCTGCTCAGCCTGTTGCTGACCATTGGTATGAACGTGGCGTTGTACGTGGTGGTGCCGAAAACCTTCATGCCCCAGCAGGACACCGGCCAGTTGATCGGTTTTGTGCGCGGTGATGACGGGCTGTCGTTCAGCGTGATGCAGCCGAAGATGGAGACCTTTCGCCAGGCGGTGCTCAAGGACCCGGCGGTGCTCAGCGTGGCCGGCTTTATCGGCGGCAACAACGGCACTAACAACGCGGTGATGCTGGTGCGCCTTAAGCCTATCAGCGAACGCAAGATTTCCGCCCAGGCGGTGATCGAGCGCCTGCGCAAGGACGTGCCGCTGGTGCCGGGCGGTCGTCTGTTCCTGATGGCCGACCAGGACCTGCAATTTGGTGGCAGCCGCGACCAAACCAGCGCGCAGTATTCCTACATCCTGCAAAGCGGCGACCTCGCGGCACTGCGCCTGTGGTACCCGAAAGTGGTCGCCGCCTTGCGTGAGCTGCCGGAGCTCACCGCCATCGACGCCCGCGAAGGCCGGGGTGCGGCGCAGGTCACGCTGATTGTCGACCGCGACCAGGCCAAGCGTCTGGGCATCAACATGGACATGGTCACGGCGGTGCTTAACAACGCCTACAGCCAGCGGCAGATTTCCACCATTTACGACAGCCTCAACCAGTACCAAGTGGTGATGGAGGTCAATCCCAAGTACGCCCAGGACCCGATCACCCTCAACCAGATGCAGGTGATTACTTCCACGGGGGCACGGGTGCCGTTGTCGACCATTGCCCACTATGAGAACAGCCTGGCCGATGACCGCGTCAGCCACGAAGGCCAGTTCGCCTCGGAAAACATTGCCTTCGACATGGCGCCCGGCGTGACGGTGGAGCAGGGCACGGCCGCCATCGAGCGGGCGATTGCCAAAGTCGGGTTGCCGGAAGACGTGATCGCCAAGATGGCCGGCACCGCCGATGCCTTCGCGGCCACGCAGAAGGGCCAGCCGTTCATGATCCTCGGCGCGCTGGTGGCGGTGTACCTGGTGCTGGGCATTCTGTATGAAAGCTACATTCACCCGCTGACGATTCTCTCGACCCTGCCGTCGGCGGGGGTCGGCGCCATGCTCGCGATTTACCTGACAGGGGGCGAGTTCAGCCTGATTTCCTTGCTGGGCCTGTTTCTGTTGATCGGGGTGGTGAAAAAGAACGCGATCCTGATGATCGACCTGGCGTTGCAGTTGGAGCGCAACGACGCCCTGGGCCCGCTGGAATCGATCCGCAGCGCCTGCCTGTTGCGTTTGCGCCCGATCCTGATGACCACCCTGGCGGCCATCCTCGGCGCCTTGCCTTTGCTGCTGGGCACGGGCGATGGCGCGGAAATGCGTCGCCCCCTGGGCCTGACCATTATCGGCGGCCTGGTGTTCAGCCAGGTCTTGACCCTTTACACCACCCCGGTGGTTTACCTTTATCTCGACCGCGCGCGCCATCGCTTCAACGCCTGGCGCGGCGTGCGGACCGATGCTGCCCTGGACACTGCGCTATGACCGATCCAATCAACGCCCCCGTAGGCACCGGTATCCTGTGGAGAGGGAGCTTGCTCCCGTTGGGCTGCGCAGCAGCCCCCAAAATGCTGGGGAGCGCTTCGCACTCCAGCGGGAGTAAGCTCCCTCGCCACAATACGGGTGCCAAACTGTTGGTGATGGTGCTGTGTGGCGTGTTGCTCAGCGCCTGCGCCATCGGCCCTGACTACAAGCGTCCTGACGTCATCGAACCGGCCCAATTCAAGGAAGCCCAGGGCTGGCGCCAGGCTACCCCAAGTGACTCCCTGGCCCGTGGCGCCTGGTGGGAATTGTACGGCGACCGCCAGCTCAATGACCTGGTGCTGCGCCTGAACACCTCCAACCAGACCGTGGCCCAGGCCGAGGCCCGTTTCCGCCAGGCCCAGGCCCTGGTGCGCAGCTCCCGCGGGGCGTTTTACCCCAGCGTCGACCTGAGCGTCGGGAAAACCCGTGCCAGCCAGGGCACCGGCAGCAGCAGCGCCAGCCTCAGCAGTTCAAGCAGCGGCATCCGTGACACCCTCAACGCGCAATTGGGCGTGAGCTGGGAGGCGGACATCTGGGGCAAGCTGCGCCGTGGTCTGGAAGCCAACGAGGCCAGCGCCGAAGCCAGCTCGGCAGACCTGGCGGCGATGCGCCTGAGCCAGCAGTCGGAACTGGTGCAAAGCTACCTGCAACTGCGCGTCATGGATGAACAGACACGTTTGCTGCAAGCCACCCTCGAGACCTACCAACGCTCCCTGCAAATGACCGAAAACCAATACCGCGCCGGTGTGTCCGGCAAGGATGCGGTGGCCCAGGCGCAAACCCAACTGAAGACCACCCAGGCCAGCCTGATCGACCTGATCTGGCAGCGTGCCCAACTGGAAAACGCGATTGCCGTGCTGATCGGCGAGGCGCCGGCCAACTTCAACCTGGCGGTGAGCAAAGACATCCCGGCGCTGCCGCAGATTCCAGTGAGCCTGCCCTCGCAACTGCTGGAGCGCCGCCCGGACATCGCCTCGGCCGAACGCTCAGTGATCGCCGCCAACGCCAATATCGGCGTAGCCAAGGCCGCCTACTATCCGGACCTGAGCCTGAGCCTGGCCGGTGGTTACTCCAGCAGCACCTACGCCGACTGGATCAGCCTGCCGAACCGCTTCTGGTCGGTAGGGCCGAAGTTGGCCATGACCCTGTTCGACGGTGGCCAGCGCTCGGCGGAAGTCGACCGTACCGTGGCCTCCTATGACGAGACCGTGGCCAAATACCGCCAGACCGTACTGGATGGTTTCCGCGAAGTGGAAAACTACATGGTGCAACTCAAGGTGCTGGAAGACGAGGCGGTGGTCAGCAACGAAGCGCTGGAGGCCGCACGCGAGTCGCTGCGCCTGACCCAGAACCAGTACAAGGCCGGCCTGATTGCCTACCTGGACGTGGTCACCGTACAAGCCACCGCCCTGAGCAACGAACGCACGGTGCTGACCTTGCTGCAGACACGCCTGGTGGCGAGCGTGCAACTGATCGCGGCATTGGGCGGTGGTTGGGACGGGCAGACGCGTCAGTAGCGCAAGGTGTCATAGCTGGATCGATGTCCACCTGTCAGAACTGACAGTATAGATTGGGTTCCTAGTCATGTAGCGTCTGGAATGACGCCGCTTTTTATAGGCGGTTCATATCCAGCTCGGCAGGACGAGGTGCTCAAATGCGTCGGGTCATAGGTCTGATCTCTGCCCACGATTGGTGGCGTAAAGCTGGGCAAGCGGCTGTCCTCGTACTGGCGATGTCTGGCGTCTCCTCCACCGCGTGGGGTGTTGAAGGGCTATGGACCCAGGTCCACTGGAACCCAGCCAGCCGCGCCCTACAGGTCTCAGCCAGTGCCACACGCATGTGGGCTACCGACGTCAATGACTATATTTATGAGTTCAGCGGCTCCAGTTGGTTGCTCAAACCTGGTCGGGCCAGGCAGGTTTCAGTCAGCGCCAGCGGCGATGTCTGGGCACTGAATGCGGCCGGGAACATTTATCGTTGGGTGTCTAATAACTGGCAGCAAATCGAGGGTCAGGCGGTGCAGATATCTGCCGCACCTGACGGCGCGTTATTCGCGGTAGATGCGGGGGGCAATCCCAAGCGCTGGGCACCCGCTAACCAGCAGTGGGTCGCACTCCCAGGAAAACTAATCAAAATTGCCGCAGCGCCCCGTGGAGAGGCGTGGGGTTATAACGCCTCGAATCTGCTGTATAGGTGGGTCAATAACGGTTGGCAGCCGGTTCCAAAGCCCCTCGGTGTTACCGCCCCGTCCGACTTATCAGTGGGCAGTGATGGCACTGTTGTTTTATTGAGCTCGAACGCAGGCATCTGGAATTGGCTGGATACGGAGTCCAGCTGGAAGTCCATTGCGGGGGCAGGCACCAGCGTTTCGGTTGCGGACATAAACAATATCGTCGTGCTCAACAACAGCAACGGGACACTCTGGCAACTGGCTCACCGTTCATCCATTGACATGCTCGTTGTGCATGCGCATCCAGATGACGAAGGTATCTTTGGCGGAGGTGTTCTGCCTTTTTACACTCAGGTCCAGCAAAAGCGTGTTTCGGAGCTGATAATGGTCACCCGAGGCACGACTGGCCATGCTCCCTTAATGGCTGAGTCACTTAACCGAATGCAGGAGTTGCGTAATGCTGTCGACGTCTACGCAGGCAGGGCCAACCGCAGGTTGGGGGTATATGCGCCGAGTCTTTATCGCTCCGGAAATGTACTGCTGATTGATGGCGGCTTTGTCGACACAGGCTGCTGCAGTCCCGACCCTGCACAATCCTGGGGGAAAGAGGGCCGTGGTTGGGGATCCTCCAACGTGGTAACACAAGTAACTCCTGGATTTGGCAACACTCACAGGATAGCTTCGGGGCGCGAGGCAGCAGCCTGGGTCGTTGCACGAACTATTCGACGTTATCGTCCTCTGGTGGTTGTCAGCGTGCATAATTTTACCGGCGACTACGGTCATTCCAATCACACTGCGACGGCAATTGGAGTGGTTGAAGGGGAAAGAATGGCGGCGGACGCGTCGAAAAATATTGACGGACTGGCGCCATGGACTGTCAGAAAGCTTTACATCCGAGGTTCGCCGCTTACTAACTATTACGTGGGCGGTAACCCAGAATGGGGCCGGATTACCTGGGGGGGCTTTAAACCTGGCAGTGCCGTTAATGGTTTTTTTCATCAGGCATCCGAGGCTGCGCAAATAAATAGCCAGACGCCACGCCAAGTCGCTAATTTGGGGTTGGCCCAACATTTATCCCAGGGCGATGTGAGGGCTACGACGGTATTTGTCGCCACCCCATTCGAGCCTAATTACTCCGAATGGTGGACGCTCTACCGATCGAGTGTCGGGGCCGATGCGCTCAGTTCTTTCCGGGTTCCCGGAGATCGTACGGCGACCCATTACCAAGGGTGGGGGCGCTTGAGTTTTTTTGACAACGTACTTGTTAAGAAACATCGGGCCCTCAAATCTGCTGAAGTGCCCGATGTTTCCAGCCAGTAGATTGGCGTCAAAAAGCCACTAATGGCCCTCTGATAATTAATCAAGTACGCAAGAATTATTCTCGCTACAATCGCCCGCTTTGCCACTTGGCACGGGCGTCTCAGGCCCGTTGCGCACGAGAAGTCCCATGCTCATCGGTAGTTATTCACCCTCACTGGTCGTGATTTCGCTGTTCGTCGCGATCCTGGCTTCCTACACCGCGCTCGACCTTTCCGGCCGGATCGCCACCGCCAAGGGACGCGGTGTCTATTTATGGATAACCGGCGGCGCCATGGCGATGGGCGTGGGCGTGTGGTCGATGCACTTCATCGGCATGCTGGCGTTGCGTTTGCCGTTTGCCCTGGGGTTCGACGTAGGCATCACTGCGTTGTCGTTGTTGATTGCGGTGTTGTCCAGCGGCTTTGCCTTGTGGCTGGTCAGCCAGCCGCGCTTACCGGCCTGGCAGCTGGCATTGGGCGCGCTGATCATGGGCACCGGCATTGCCAGCATGCATTACACCGGCATGGCCGCGATGCGGATGACGCCGGGTATCGACTACGACCCCGCCTTATTCGGCGCTTCGCTGCTGATCGCGGTCGCGGCGTCCGGCGCTGCGCTGTGGATCGCCTATAACCTGCGGCGCAATACCCCGTACGTACGCCTCGCGCGCGGTGGGGCGGCGGTGGTGATGGGTTTTGCCATCGTCGGCATGCATTACACCGGCATGGCGGCGGCACGGTTTGCCGATGAGAGTTTCTGCGGTGCTGCGCTGAACGGCCTGAGCGGCAAGGGCTTGGATAATCTGGTGCTGGTGACGACCCTGGCGGTGCTGGCCATCGCTTTGCTGACGTCGTTGCTCGATGCGCGTCTGGAAGCCCGCACTGCGGTGCTTGCCGACTCCCTGACCCAAGCCAACCAAGAGCTGACCCACCTGGCCCTGCACGACATGCTCACCGGTCTGCCCAACCGCACTTTGCTCGCTGACCGTATTCAGCAAGCCATGCAGGCGGTGAAGGAGCAGGGTGGCTGCTTCGCACTGATGTTTATTGACCTGGATGGCTTTAAGCCGGTCAACGATGCCTTCGGCCATCATATGGGTGACCAGTTGCTGAGCGAAGTTGGGTTGCGCCTGCGCGAAGACCTGCGCAGCCAGGACACCCTGGCACGCATCGGCGGCGATGAGTTTGTGTTGCTGGTGCAACTGACCCAGCCGGACGATGCCCTCGGCCTCGCCGAACGCCAGGTGGTGCTGATCAACCGCGCCTTCCGGGTGGCCGAGCATGAGTTGAAGATCTCCGCCAGTGTCGGCATCGCCATGTTCCCCGGCAATGGCAATAGCCCCCAGGAGCTGTTGATGAACGCCGACGCCGCGATGTACCACGCCAAGGGCATGGGCAAGAACGGCTACAGCTTCTTTGATGCGTCGATGAACACCAATGCGCGCAAACAATTGCAGTTGTTGCAGGACTTGCGCAACGCGGTGGAACAGCAGCAGTTCCGCCTGTACTACCAGCCCAAGTTCGATGCGCTCAGCGGTATCCCGGTGGGTGCCGAAGCGCTGCTGCGCTGGGAGCATCCGCAGCAGGGCCTGCTGCTGCCGGCGACGTTTATCGAAATGGCGGAAAAGACCGGGCTGATCATTCCCATCGGCGAATGGGTGCTTAACGAAGCCTGTCGTCAAATGAGCCTGTGGTATGCAGAAGGTTACGAACACTGGCGCATCGCCGTGAACCTGTCCGCGTTGCAGTTCTGCCACGTAGGGCTGGTCAAAAGCGTGGCGGCGGCCCTGGAACGTCACCAGTTGCCGGCCAACAGCCTGACCCTGGAAATCACCGAAACCACGGCCATGAGCGATGCCGATGCGAGCATGACTGTGTTGCAGCAGTTGTCGGACATGGGTGTCGATTTGTCCATCGATGACTTTGGCACCGGCTACTCCAGCCTGATGTACCTCAAGCGCCTGCCGGCCAACGAGCTGAAGATCGACCGCGGTTTTGTGCGCGACCTGGAGCACGACAGCGACGACGCCGCCATCGTTTCGGCCATCGTTGCCCTTGGCCAGGCCTTGGGGTTGCGGATTGTTGCCGAAGGCGTGGAAACCGATGTGCAGCAGAGTTTCCTGACGCGGCTGGGGTGCAACTCCCTGCAAGGTTACCTGTTGGGCCACCCGCTGCCGGCTGACGTTTTCATGGCCGATATCGTGCGCGCCGAAAACGCCGTAGCGCCTGACAAAAGCCGTGCGTGACGGGTATTCTTGGATCCGACCCTAAACACCAGGTTGAATCAGGAGACCGCACGCATGGACAAAGTCCTCATCATTACCGGGGGCAGTCGTGGGATTGGCGCCGAGACGGCATTGCTGGCCGCTCACCAGGGCTATCGCATCTGCATCAACTACCAGTCCGACGAAGAAGCGGCTCACCGCGTGCTTGAGCAAGTGCGTGCGTTGGGCGCCCAGGCCATTGCGGTGCGGGCGGATGTGAGCATCGAGGATGAAGTGATCGCGCTGTTCAATCGCGTCGACAGCGAACTGGGCCGGGTCACCGCGCTGGTCAACAACGCCGGCACGGTGGGGCACAAATCCCGCGTTGATGAGATGTCCGAGTTTCGCATCCTGAAAGTCATGAAGACCAACGTGCTCGGGCCGATCCTGTGCGCCAAGCACGCGGTGCTGCGCATGTCGCCCAAGCATGGCGGGCAGGGTGGCAGCATCGTCAACGTGTCGTCGGTGGCCTCGCGCCTGGGTTCGCCGGGCGAGTATGTCGACTATGCGGCGTCAAAAGGCGCGCTCGATACCTTCACCCTGGGGTTGTCGAAAGAAGTCGCCGGCGAGGGCATTCGCGTCAACGCGGTGCGCCCCGGCTATATCTACACCGACTTCCATGCCCTGAGCGGCGACCCGGACCGCGTCAGCAAGCTTGAGTCCGGCATTCCCATGGCCCGAGGCGGGCGCCCGGATGAAGTGGCGGAAGCGATTATCTGGTTACTGTCGGATAAGGCCTCGTATGCCACCGGCACGTTTTTGGACCTGGGGGGCGGTCGTTGACCGACTGACGCTATCGCGGGCAAGCCCGTCTCCCACGTGGAATGCGTACCCTGTGGGAGCCGGGCTTGCCCGCGATGGCGCCAGTGCAGGCGACCCTTGGCTCAGAACGACCGCACAATCCGCCCCAATGTTTCCATGGCCTTTTCCGACGCCTCGGTCCACGGGCTGCCATAGTTCAGGCGAATGCAGTTGCGAAAGCGCTGGGTCGCCGAGAAGATCGGCCCCGGCGCAATGCTGATGCCTTGCGCCAGCGCCATCTGGAACAACTTCAATGAATCCGTCTGCTCCGGCAGCTCCAGCCACAGGAAGTACCCGCCGGCCGGCTGGCTGACGCGGGTCTGCGCCGGGAAGTAGCGCGCGATGGCGGCCAGCATGGCGCTTTGCTGTTCTTCCAGGGCATAGCGCAATTTGCGCAGGTGCCGGTCATAGCCACCGTGCTGCAGATAATCGGCAATCGCCGCCTGGGCCGGCATTGACGGGCACAACGAGGTCATCAATTTCAGCCGTTCGACCTTCTGCGCAAAGCGCCCGGCCGCGACCCAGCCCACCCGGTAACCGGGTGCGAGGCTTTTGGCGAACGAGCCGCAATGCATCACCAGGCCTTCGGTGTCGAAGGCCTTGGCCGGTTTTGGCGCCTGTTGCCCGTAATACAGCTCGGCATACACGTCGTCTTCGATCAGCGGCACTTGATGGCCCCGCAGCAGCTCCACCAATGCCTGTTTCTTGGCTTCCGGCAGGGTCGCGCCCATGGGGTTCTGGAAGCTGGTCATGGTCCAGCAGGCCTTAATCGGATAGCGCTCCAGCGTCTGTGCCAGGGCATTGAGGTCGATGCCATCGCGCGGGTGCACGGGAATTTCCACCGCCTTGAGTTTCAAGCGTTCCAGTACTTGCAGGCAGGCATAGAACGCCGGGGCTTCGATGGCCACCAGATCACCGGGTTCAGTGACGGCTTGCAGGCACAGGTTCAAGGCCTCCAGCGCGCCATTGGTGATCAGCAGTTCCTCCATGGGCAGCATCAGGCCCCCGACCATGTACCGCAGGGCGATTTGCCTACGCAGTTGCGGGTTGCCCGGCGACATGTCGGTGACCACCAGGCGCGGGTCCATCTCACGGCTGGCGCTGGCCAAGGAACGGGCCAGGCGCGGCAACGGGAATAGCATCGGGCTGGGGAACGCCGAACCGAAAGGCACGGTGTTCGGGTCTTTGATCGAGTCGAGCACCGAGAACACCAGCTCGCTGACATCCACCTCGGTGGACTCATGCACCTGTTCGCTCACCTCCGGCTCGGAAAACGGGCTGGGCGCATGGGTGTTGACGAAGTAGCCGGAGCGCGGCCGCGCGCGGATCAGGCCACGGCGCTCCAGCAGGTAGTAGGCCTGGAACACCGTGGACGGGCTGATGCCGTAAGTCTGGCTGGCATAGCGCACCGAAGGCACCCGCTGGCCGGGGCCAAGCACGCCGGTGCGGATCAGTTCAGCGATGTCGTCGGCGAATTTTTCGTAGCGTTTCATGGGGGCCTAATCACTTTCTTAAATTGTACGCAGGGCTAAATGGGGGAGCTGGCTCGCCTGACAGACCTCAGCGGTTCAGCGGCGCCACGAAGCGACTCTCGGCAGCACTGTAGATCCCGGGCTCATCCACATCCGAGACCTTGAAGCGCAAGGTCTGCGAACTGCTCGCCGGTTTATCCGCCAACAACGCCACCGACACCGGCACATCGCTGATTTCCCCCGCTGCCAGGCTGATTTCCGTCTTGCCTTGCAACTGGAAGCCATCGGCGTCCACCAACGCCAGGCGGTAATCCTGGCGCTGCTGGGTCTTGTTGATCACCTTGAGGCTGTAGATGTTTTCGATCTGGCCCTGAGCGTTCTCGCGGAACAGGCCACGGTCCTTGGTCACGTCCAGCGACACCATCGGCCGTTCCACCAGCGCCACCACCAACGCCGCGATCATCACCAGCAGTACGGCACTGTAGCCGATCAGGCGTGGCCTTAGCAGGTGGGTCTTGCCGCCTTGCAATTGATGTTCGCTGGTGTAGCTCACCAGGCCACGCGGGTAGCCCATTTTGTCCATGATCGAATCGCAGGCGTCGATGCACGCCGCGCAGCCGATGCACTCCATTTGCAGGCCGTCGCGGATGTCGATACCGGTGGGGCACACCTGCACGCACAGTTGGCAGTCGATGCAATCGCCGAGGCCGACATCGGCGGGTTTGACTTCACGCTTGCGCGGGCCACGGTGTTCGCCGCGCGCCACGTCGTAAGAAATGGTCAAGGTGTCTTTGTCGAACATGACGCTCTGGAACCGCGCATACGGGCACATGTGCATGCACACCGCTTCACGCAGCCAGCCGGCGTTGAGGTAGGTGGCACCGGTGAAAAACAGCACCCAGAACAGGCTGACGCCGCCCATTTGCCAGCTCAGCAGTTCGGCGGCCAGGGGGCGGATCGGCGTGAAATAGCCGACAAACGTCAGCCCTGTCAGCACGCTGATACCCAGCCACAACGTGTGTTTGGCCGAGCGCCGCGCCAGTTTGTTCAGGCTCCAAGGTGCGGCGTGCAGCTTGATACGCTGGTTGCGCTCGCCCTCGGTGACTTTTTCGCACCACATGAACAGCCAGGTAAACGCGCTTTGCGGGCAGGTGTAGCCGCACCACACACGGCCGGCAAACACTGTGATCGCAAACAGGCCGAACGCGCAGATGATCAGCAGCGCCGAGAGCAGGATGAAGTCCTGGGGCCAGAACGTCGCGCCAAAGATGTGGAATTTGCTCTCAGCCAAGTCCCATAGCACCGCTTGCCGGCCGCCCCAGTTCAGCCACACGGTGCCGAAAAACGCCAGGAACAGAACGCCTGCACCGGCCACGCGCAAGGTGCGGAACAGGCCGGTGAAACTGCGGGTATGAATCAGGTTGTCGCTGGATTTGGCCTTCACCTTCTTTGGGTGCAAGGGCTCAAAGGTGTCCACGGTGGGGATTCTATCGCTCATGGTCGTTCGCTCATCAGCCTCCATCAGGCGGACGAACTATGCGCGTGGGGCTGTGTGCATAACAGACTCAGGTAGAGCGATAAAAAGCGGATCAGATGACAGGGGCGCAAGGGCCTGCGTCAATGTGCTGCACCCCATGGCGCCTGGGGTGCAGCAGTGTCTGGGGGGAACTGATACAGATCAATTAAATCAGCGAACCAGGTTCGTCGGCCTTTACATGCTGGCGCCCATCGTGCGCCCCGGCGACCGTCAAGGCGTCGGCCTCGGCTTCGGTGATGTAGATGCGCTCGGCGGCCAATTCGACGTAGGACATGGATTTTTCAGTGTCGGTCACGATATTGACTCGGGTCGCCGGCACGCTCTGTTCCTGGCCATTGTCATCGAGCATGAAGTAGCACAGCTGGTTTTCGATACGTAGGGGCATGCCGTTCTCCTTATTCGTGGGCTATGTAAGGTTAGGGGCCGCCGATGTGCAGGGGTTCCAGGCAACTGACTGGCGGTCGCTGCTGTCCATCCTTTACCAACAATGACAAAGGACGGCATCCATGGACGCCTGGTGGCATGAAGTGTGGCAAACCCTGCAGGCCGAATTCGCCGATATCGGCGACGCGAAGCAGCTCACCCAGATCACGGTGCGCCTGCTGATTGCCGCGATCCTGGGCGGCATCCTGGGGTTTGAACGCGAGAGCAAGGGCAAGGCCGCCGGGGTGCGCACGCATATGCTGGTGGCCTTGGGGGCGGCACTGTTCGTGATGGTGCCGCAGATGTCCGGTAATCAGGCGGATGCCATGAGCCGGGTGGTGCAGGGCGTGATTGCCGGGATTGGCTTCCTGGGCGCCGGTACCATCATCAAGGGCAAGGATGATGAGGAGGGCCATGTCAAAGGCCTGACCACCGCAGCCGGTTTGTGGATGACCGCTGCGATTGGGGTCTCGGCCGGGTTGGGCCGGGAATCGACAGCGGTACTGAGTACGTTGCTGGCGTTGGCGGTGTTCAGCGTGATGCCAAAAATCGTCAAGCGCTTTGAGAAGGACTGACGATCACCGGTGGCATGGTCGTCGGCGGTTCTTCAACCGGCGGCGGCTCATTCTCCGGCGGTTCCTTTTCCGGAATCGGTGCGGGCTCGGTGGGCGGCAGGGTGGGGTTGTCGATATTCGGGTCGGGTGTTTCAGCCGGGATCGGGATATTCATCGGTGTGGCCTCCTTTGTGCTTTGCTCTATCGGTGGACAGTGGGCCGGGCGAATTGATTCCCCGCTCAATGGCGACACATCCACCTGAACTTTTATCGACGGCACAGGTTCGGACCTATTACGGCCGTGCTCAGGGAGAGCTCGGCCGCCTGAAGAATTCGGATCAAGCAAAGAGCGTCCACAGGGCGTAAGGGGAAGATGCTCGATGACTGCTGAAACACAGGTTCCAGGCACGTCCATATTGCCGCTGTCCCAGGCGCTGTTGCTGCCCAGGATCGCCATCGAAAGCACCACTCCCGTGATTGACGGCGGCGAATTCGCCGTCAAGGCCGTGGTCGGCCAACGGGTCAACGTCACCAGCAAAGTGTTTGCCGACGGCCATGACAAGCTCGCCGTGCTGATCCGCTGGCGCCCGCTGCAGGATGAAAGCTGGCACAGCGTCGTGATGACCGATGTGGGCAACAATGGCTGGGAAGGCGCGTTTACCGTCACCCAGCAGGGCCCTCATGAATATTGCATTGAAGCCTGGATCGATACCTTCGCCAGCTTCTGCTACGAGTTGCGCAAGAAACACGAGGCCGGCGTACCGGTCAGCCTGGAATTGCAGGAAGGTCGCAGCCTGGTGCTGCAAGCCGCCGAACGCAGTGACAACGAGCTGCGCGATCGCCTTATGCTGCTGCATCATGAACTCTCCGGCCTGCTGGAAACCGAGCAGGTTGCGCAGTTCCTGCACGAAGACAGTGCACATTTGATGACGCAGGCCGATCACCGTGCCTACCTGAGCATCAGCACCGTTTACCCGATTGACGTTGAGCGTGAGGCTGCGCTGTTTGCCAGCTGGTACGAGCTGTTTCCACGTTCGATCACCGACGATCCTGCGCGCCACGGCACGTTTAATGACGTGCACTCGCGGTTGTCGATGATCCATGACATGGGCTTCGACGTTCTCTACTTCCCGCCGATCCACCCGATCGGGCGCAGCCACCGTAAAGGCCCGAACAATTCACTGACCGCCGGCCCCGATGATCCGGGCAGCCCCTACGCAATTGGCAGCGAGGACGGCGGCCACGAGGCCATCCACCCGCAGCTGGGCAGCCGCGATGACTTCCGCCGCCTGGTGCAGGCCGCCGCCGACCACGGCCTGGAAATCGCCCTGGACTTCGCCATCCAGTGCTCCCAGGACCATCCGTGGCTCAAGGAGCATCCGGGCTGGTTCAACTGGCGCCCCGACGGCACGATCAAATACGCGGAAAACCCGCCGAAAAAGTACCAGGACATCGTCAACGTCGACTTTTATGCGGCGGACGCCATCCCGGGCCTGTGGACCGAGCTGCGCGACGTCGTGGTGGGTTGGGTGGAAGAGGGCGTGAAGACCTTTCGCGTCGATAACCCTCACACCAAGCCCCTGCCGTTCTGGCAATGGCTGATCAGCGATGTGCGGTCCAAATACCCCGACGTGATCTTCCTCGCCGAGGCGTTCACCACGCCGGCGATGATGGCGCGCCTGGGCAAGGTCGGTTACTCCCAGAGCTACACCTATTTCACCTGGCGCAATACCAAGGCCGAGTTGAGCGAATACCTGACCCAACTGAACGAGTCGCCGTGGCGCGAATGCTACCGGCCGAACTTCTTCGTCAACACGCCGGACATCAACCCGCCGTTCTTGCATGAATCCGGGCGCCCGGGCTTTTTGATCCGTGCCGCGTTGGCCACCATGGGCTCGGGCCTGTGGGGCATGTATTCGGGGTTCGAACTGTGCGAAGCGGCGCCGGTACCGGGCAAAGAGGAATACCTGAACTCGGAGAAGTACGAGATCCGTCCACGGGACTTCACCGCCCCCGGCAATATCATCGCCGAAATCGCTCAGCTCAACCGCATCCGCCGGCAAAACCCGGCGTTGCAGACGCACCTGGGGCTGAAGCTCTACAACGCCTGGAATGACAACATCCTGTATTTCGGCAAGCGCAGCGAGGATGGCAGCAACTTCATTCTGGTGGCGGTGAACCTTGATCCCTATAACGCCCAAGAGGCCAACTTCGAGCTGCCACTCTGGGAGCTGGGCCTGCCGGACGATGCCGAGACTCAGGGTGAAGACTTGATGAATGGCCATCGCTGGACCTGGTATGGCAAGCACCAGTGGACGCGTTTGGAGCCGCAGATGCCGTTTGGGATCTGGCGTATCACCACCCCTTAATCCCAGCGCGGTTCACGTATTCCAGGAGCTTCCAATGGCGAAGAAACCCAACGCTGCCACTTTTATCAAAGACCCGCTCTGGTACAAAGATGCGGTGATCTACCAAGTCCACGTCAAATCGTATTTCGATTCCAATAACGACGGTATCGGTGATTTTCCAGGCCTGATCGCCAAGCTCGACTACATCGCCGACCTGGGTGTGAACACCATCTGGTTGCTGCCGTTCTACCCCTCGCCACGCCGTGACGATGGCTACGACATCGCCGAGTACCGTGGCGTGCACAGCGACTACGGCACCATGGCCGATGCCAAGCGTTTTATTGCCGAGGCGCACAAGCGCGGGCTGCGGGTCATTACCGAGCTGGTGATCAATCACACCTCCGACCAGCATCCCTGGTTCCAGCGTGCGCGCAAGGCCAAGCCCGGCTCGGCGGCGCGGGACTTCTACGTGTGGTCGGATGACGACCAGAAATACGACGGCACCCGCATCATCTTCCTCGACACCGAGAAGTCCAACTGGACCTGGGACCCGGTTGCGGGCCAGTATTTCTGGCACCGCTTTTATTCCCACCAGCCCGATCTCAACTTCGATAACCCGCAGGTCATGAAAGCGGTGTTGTCGGTGATGCGCTACTGGCTGGACATGGGCATCGACGGCCTGCGCCTGGACGCCATCCCATACCTGATCGAACGCGATGGCACCAATAACGAAAACCTGCCTGAGACCCACGATGTGCTCAAGCAGATCCGCGCCGAGATCGACGCTCATTACCCGGACCGCATGCTGCTGGCCGAGGCCAATCAATGGCCGGAAGACACCCAGCTGTATTTCGGTGACAAAAAGGGCGACGACGGCGACGAATGCCACATGGCCTTCCATTTTCCGCTGATGCCGCGCATGTACATGGCGTTGGCGCAAGAAGACCGCTTCCCGATCACCGACATTCTGCGCCAGACCCCGGAGATTCCCGCCAATTGCCAGTGGGCGATCTTCCTGCGCAACCACGATGAACTGACCCTGGAAATGGTCACCGACAAAGAACGCGACTATTTGTGGAACTACTACGCCGCCGACCGTCGCGCGCGTATCAACCTCGGCATCCGCCGGCGCCTGGCGCCGTTGATGGAACGTGACCGCCGTCGTGTCGAACTGCTCAACAGCCTGCTGCTGTCGATGCCCGGTACACCGACCCTGTATTACGGCGATGAAATCGGCATGGGCGATAACATCTACCTGGGTGACCGCGATGGCGTGCGTACGCCGATGCAGTGGTCCATCGACCGCAACGGCGGTTTCTCCCGCGCCGACCCGGCCAGCCTGGTGCTGCCGCCGATCATGGACCCGCAATACGGCTACCAGTCGGTGAACGTCGAGACCCAGGCCCAGGACCCGCATTCGTTGCTGAACTGGACCCGGCGCATGCTGGCGGTGCGTAAGCAGTCCAAGGCGTTTGGCCGTGGCAGCCTGAAAATGCTCTCGCCGAGTAACCGGCGCATCCTCGCCTATACCCGCGAGTTCACCGGTGAAGACGGGCGCAACGAGATCATCCTCTGCGTGGCCAACGTGTCGCGCAGCGCCCAGGCGGCCGAACTGGACCTGTCGGCGTTTGCTGGCATGGTGCCGGTGGAGATGCTGGGCGGGAATGCCTTCCCACCCATCGGCCAACTCAATTTCCTGCTGACCCTGGCGCCTTACGGCTTCTATTGGTTTGTGTTGGCGCCGGAAAACCAGATGCCCAGCTGGCATGTGGAACCGGCCCAGAGCATGCCGGACTTCACCACGTTGGTATTGAAAAAACGCATGGAAGAACTGCTGGAAGAACCCTGCCGCGCCTCGCTGGAGCAAACAGCACTGCCGGCCTGGCTGCCCAAACGCCGCTGGTTCGCGGGCAAGGACACGGCGATCGACAGCGTGCGCATCGCCTATGGTGTGCGCTTTGGCGACCCGCAGCACCCGGTATTGCTCAGCGAGCTTGAGGTCAGTGCGGGTGGCCAAATCAGCCGCTATCAGCTGCCGTTCGGTTTCCTCGGTGAAGACCAGTTCACCAGCGCCTTGCCTCAGCAATTAGCCTTGGCCCGTGTACGCCGGGTGCGCCAGGTGGGCTTGGTGACCGATGCCTTCAGCCTCGAGCACTTTATCCGCGCCGTGATCAAGGGGCTGCAGGCGGGCACCGTGCTGGACTCAAGCGAAGGCGAGCTGCGCTTCACCGCTACGCCTCATCTGGCCAAGCTGCAACTGACGGATGAGTCCGAGGTGCGCTATTTGTCGGCCGAGCAGTCCAACAGTTCGGTAGTGGTGGGCGAGAGCCTGGTGCTCAAGCTGATCCGCAAAGTCGCCTCCGGCGTGCACCCTGAGTTGGAGATGAGTGCTTACCTGACCGAAGCCGGCTACCCGAACATCTCGCCGTTGTTGGGCTCGATGATTCGCCACGACGCCGAGGGCCAGGACAACCTGCTGATGATTGCCCAAGGCTACCTGAGTAACCAGGGCGACGCCTGGGGCTGGACTCAGAACAACCTGGAACGGGCGATTCGCGACGAGCTGGCCGAAGCCATCTCCGAGCAGGAACAGCACTACAACGCCCTAGGCGAGCTGGCGGATTTTGCCGGGTTGCTCGGCCAGCGCCTGGGCGAAATGCACGGGGTGCTCGGCGCGAAAACCACTAACAAGGACTTCAAGCCTGAAGTCACCACCGCCAAGGACACCCAGGCCTGGGCCAAGGATGTCGGCGCGCAGCTGGACCGTGCGTTGCACTTGCTCAACCTTCATCAAAACCAGTTGAACCCGGCGGATCAAGCGCTGGTCACTGAGTTGCTGGCGCAGAAAAAAGCCATCACCCGCCATGTGCAGGCGCTGGCGAAAGCCACCCTGGGTGGGTTGCGTATTCGGGTGCATGGTGACTTGCACCTGGGCCAGGTGCTGGTGGTGAAGGGCGATGCCTACCTGATCGACTTTGAAGGTGAGCCGGCGCGACCGCTGCACGAACGACGCGGTAAGCACAGCCCGTATAAAGATGTGAGCGGCGTGTTGCGCTCCTTCGATTACGCGGCGGCCATGGCTCTGAATGTACAAGGGGTGGATCACTCGCCCGAAGCGGACCAGGCGCGCAAACGCGTGACGGACCGTTACCTGAAAGAAGCACGCCAGGCCTTTATCCAGGCGTATCAGTCTGCTGCGTCTACACTGGCGCATGACTGGCAGGATGCCAAAGGCCAGGACGCAGCGCTGACGTTGTTCAGCCTGGAGAAGGCCGCGTATGAAGTGGCTTACGAAGCGGAAAACCGCCCGACTTGGTTGCCGGTGCCCCTGCAAGGGTTGCACGGACTGTTGAGCGGGCTTGCACCTATATCGAACACTGCACGCGGTGGGGAGACGTCATGAGCTTTACAAATAAAGAACCGCTGCAAGCGAAGTTGACTGCATTGCCGGCGTCCAAGGACGTCGAAGCGCTGGTACGCGCCGAGCATCACGACCCGTTTTCGATTCTCGGGCCGCACGATGATGAGCACGGTGGCCAGTTTATCCGCGCTTTCCTGCCGGAGGCCTTAAGTGTCCACGTGCTGGCACGCGACAGCGGTGAACAGCTCGGCAGCCTGGACGCGAGCCAGGTGCCGGGGTTGTTCGTCGGCCAGTTCAAGACCCGCGAACCCTATTTGTTGAAAATCCAGTGGGCCGGCGGTGAGCAGATCACTGAAGACCCTTACAGCTTCCAGCAACTGTTGCTGGGGGAAATGGACCTGTACCTGTTCGGCGAAGGCAACCATCGTGACCTCAGCAGTTGCCTGGGTGCCCAGGTGACCAGCGTCGATGGCGTGCAGGGTGTGCGCTTTGCCGTGTGGGCGCCGAATGCGCGGCGGGTGTCGGTGGTGGGCGACTTCAATATCTGGGACGGCCGCCGTCACCCGATGCGCCTGCGTCATCCGTCCGGCGTGTGGGAGATCTTTATCCCACGCCTGCAACCGGGCGCGGCCTACAAGTACGAAATTCTTGGCGCCAATGGGATCCTGCCGCTCAAGGCCGACCCCATGGCATTGGCCACCCAGTTGCCGCCGGACACCGCCTCGAAGGTGGCCGAACCGTTGCAAGTGGACTGGCAGGACCACGCCTGGATGCAGTCGCGGGTCGACAAGCAAAAGCCCACGGCGCCGCTGTCGATCTACGAGCTGCATGTGGGCTCCTGGCAATGCGAGTTGGATGAAGCGGGCGAAGTGGCCCGCCAGTACAACTGGCGTGAGCTGGCTGAGCGCTTGGTTCCCTATGTGCAGCAACTGGGCTTCACCCACGTCGAGCTGATGCCGATCATGGAGCACCCGTTTGGCGGCTCTTGGGGCTACCAGGCACTGTCGCAATTCGCCCCGACGGCGCGGTTCGGCTCGCCGGAAGATTTCGCCTATTTCGTCGATGCCCTGCACCAGGCCGACATCGGTGTGATCCTCGACTGGGTGCCGGCGCATTTTCCCACCGATACCCACGGCCTCGCGCAATTCGACGGCACCGCGTTGTACGAATACGCCAACCCGCTGGAAGGCTTTCACCAGGATTGGGACACGCTGATCTACAACCTGGGCCGCACCGAAGTGCACGGCTACATGCTCGCTTCGGCGTTGCATTGGCTCAAGCACTTCCATATCGACGGGCTGCGTGTGGATGCCGTCGCGTCGATGCTCTACCGCGACTACTCGCGCAAGGCCGGCGAATGGGTGCCGAACCGTCATGGCGGTCGCGAGAACCTCGAAGCGATTGATTTCCTGCGCCACTTGAACGACGTGGTGGCCCTGGAAGCGCCCGGCGCATTGGTGATCGCGGAGGAATCCACGGCCTGGCCGGGTGTTAGCCAGCCGACCCAACAGGGCGGCCTGGGCTTCAACTACAAGTGGAACATGGGCTGGATGCACGATTCCCTGCACTACATCCAGCAAGACCCGGTGTACCGCGCCCATCACCACAACGAATTGAGCTTCGGCCTGGTGTATGCGTGGTCCGAGCGCTTTATCCTGCCGATTTCCCACGATGAAGTGGTGCACGGCAAGCACTCGCTGATCGACAAGATGCCCGGCGACCGCTGGCAGAAATTTGCCAACCTGCGCGCTTACCTAGCGTTCATGTGGATGCACCCCGGTAAGAAACTGCTGTTCATGGGCTGCGAATTCGGCCAGTGGCGCGAGTGGAACCACGACCAGCAACTGGACTGGTACCTGTTGCAGTACGCCGAACACAAAGGCGTGCAAAAGCTGGTTGGCGACTTGAACCGGCTGTACCGCGAAGAACCGGCCTTGCACGAGCAGGACGACGCGCCGCAGGGCTTCCAATGGCTGATCGGCGACGACGCAATCAACAGCGTCTATGCCTGGCTGCGCTGGAGCAAGGACGGTAAGCCGGTGCTGGTGGTCGCCAACTTCACCCCGGTGCCGCGTGAGGGTTACAAGGTCGGCGTGCCCTTTGCCGGGCGTTGGAGCGAAGTGATCAACAGTGACGCCGACATGTACGCAGGTTCCAATTACGGTAACGGCGGCGAGGTGTTTACCCAAGATGAACCGAACCATGGGCAAGCGGTGTCACTGTCGTTGAATCTGCCACCATTGGGGGTACTGATTCTGCGGCCGGAACCGCTTTAAAGGCTCTATCTTGCTGGATTCTGTTGTCCACGCTGGTGGCAGGGTGCCACAATGGCGCCTTTGTCGTGGCAGTCGAATCAGGCGGATTTCATGAATGGCCTTGGGCGTGGGCAGGACCAGGATTGCTTTATAGAGGAGCAGGTGCGGACTGACCGTTTGCACCAGCTGTTCCGGCAATCCTTTGCCGCGATATTCGGCAGTTACCTGGCCGCTCTCATGCTCTGCTGGCTGTGCTGGGATCGGTTTGACCATCAGGTCATCCTGGTCTGGCTGGGCGCGTTGGCGGTGTCCTCGCTGTTGCGCGTGAAGATGTTCATGGAGTGGTTTCGCTGCCCCAACGCCGAGCGCACGCCCGAGCGTTGGGAACGCCGTTACTGGCTGACGCTGATGCTGTCTGCCGGGATCTGGGGCGCTGGCGCCCTGGCGGTGATGCCCACCGATGACCGGCTGTCCCAGGCACTGGTGATGTTGTTCACCGTGGGCATGTCCGTCAGCGCCGTGTCCTGTTATTCGGCTTACCGCTACATGACCCTGGCCTCCCTGGCCCTGGTGTTGCTGCCGTGTACGCTGTGGCTGTTGTTCCAGCCGTCTTCCATGCAAGTCGGCGTGGCCATCGCGGTGCTGGTGTTTTCCACCTTTGTGGTCAGCGCCACGCGCAAACTCTCGGATGCCTTGGAAAAGGCCTTCCGCCTGACCCGGCAAATGGAACGTGCCCACACTATTTCCACCCGCGCGGCCCAGACCGATGAACTCACCGGCCTGATGAATCGCCGTGCGTTTTTCGAACATGCCCAGGTGCTGTACGAGCAATGCCGCCACAACCGGCAACCGCTGTGCGCGCTGATGATGGACATGGATCACTTCAAGCAAATCAACGACACCTACGGCCACCAGGCCGGTGATCAGGTGCTGCGCCAGATTGGTGGGGTGATCAGTGCGTCGTTCCGTCAGGCCGATGTGTACGGACGCTTGGGCGGCGAGGAGTTTGCGGTACTGCTGCCCAATACGTCGTTGGACACCGCGCGCACTATCGCCGAGCAGTTGGTCAAGGCGATCTCGGGCCTCGCTTCCGAGCCGGTGCATGGGTTGAGCGCCAGCCTGGGCGTTGCATCTACCCACACCCAGGACCAGGACCTGCACGGGCTGATGAACACCGCCGACAAAGCGCTGTACCGCGCCAAGGCCCAAGGCCGCAATCAGGTGGCAGTGGCGGAGTAGGGCTCAAAGCATCGCTTTGGCCAGGGCCCGCGCAACCTGATCGGCGGAGTAGGGCTTGGCGAGGAATTCGAACCCTTCGTAGCCGCTGTCGGCCAGCTCTTCGCTGTAGCCGGAGGTGAGCACCACCGGCAAGTCCGGGCGCCGTTGGCGCAGCACTTTGGCCATGGCCACGCCGGTCATGCCCGGCATCACCACGTCCGAAAAGATCCCGTCGAACGCCAGGGCATCCGCGCCGGCCAGCGTGAGTGCCTGCTCGGCATCGGTGGCCCAAGTGGTCTGGTAACCGAGGTCCTGAAGGATCTGGTTGGCAAAGCGGCCGACTTCGAGGTTGTCTTCCACGATCAGGATATGGCACTGCGCCGTATCATGGGTGGGCGACTGGCTTTCCGGCGTCGGGTCGGGCTGCGCCATCTGCTGCGCCACTTCGGGCAGGTACAGGGTGAACACGGTGCCTTCGCCAGGGCGGCTTGCGACGTCGACGTTACCCCCGGACTGCTTGGCAAACCCGAAAACCTGGGACAGCCCCAGCCCGGTGCCTTTGCCTACAGCCTTGGTGGTGAAGAAAGGCTCGAAAATGCGCTCGAAGGTATCAGAGGAAATACCTGTGCCGGTATCCGCCAGGGAAATGCTCACAAAGGGCTGGCGTGCCTCTTCATCGCCACGGATACGCGGCATCGAGTCCACATTCGCCACGCGTAAAGTCAGGGTGCCTTGCCCGTCCATCGCGTCGCGGGCATTCAGGGCGATGTTGATCAGTGCGGTCTCGAATTGGCTCGCGTCGACGCGCACGTGGCAAGGGCGCTCTGGCAACTGCACCTGCACATGGATGCGCGCACCGGTAACGCTTTCGAGCATCTCGCCGATGTTCTTGACCCGTTGGCCCGCATCGAAGACTTCCGGGTTGAGCGGTTGGCGCCGGGCGAAGGCGAGCAATTGGCTGGTGAGCTTGCTGGCGCGCTCCACCGTGTCGGACACCGCGCCCATGTAGCGCTGGCGCCGTTCCTCGGAGAGTCCGGGCTGACGCAGGAAGTCCACCGACGAACGAATGATGGTCAACAGGTTGTTGAAGTCATGGGCGACGCCGCCGGTCAATTGGCCGATGGCTTCGAGTTTCTGCGATTGGCGCAGCGCGGCTTCGGCCTGGGTGAGGGCGTTGGTGCGCTCTTGCACCCGCTGTTCCAAGGTGGCGTTGAGCTCGGTAAAGGCTGCCAGGCCTTCGCGCACAGCGACGTCGGCGCGCACCCGCTCGATATGGGCCCACGAGCGCTCGGTGACCTCGCCGACCAGTGCCAGGTCGTAGGGCGACCAGGCGCGGGCCGTTTTGTGGTGCACGGCCATCAGTGCGGTCAGGCGACCGTCCTTGATCAGCGGGAAGCACACGGTGGCGAGCGCGCCCAAGGCCTGATAGCTGGCGGCGATTTCGGGAGCGAATTCGAATCGGTTGTCCTGGACCACCAGCGGCTCGCCCGCGCGCAGGCGCTGCACCGCCAATGCGCCGAATGACGCCAGGCTGTAGTGGCCCAGGATGCTCGGCGAGCCAGGCGCCGCCCAGTTGCCGCGAATGGTGAAGCCGTCTTCATCGGCATCCATGTCGGCATACGCACAGTTGGACACCTGCAGGTGCTCGGCCAGCAGGCGCGTGGTGGTGGACATGATGCTTTCGGCGTCGGTGGCATTCGCCACGGCGCTGCCGACGGCATCCAACACCGCCAGGCGACGGTTCAGGAAGACGGTGGTGGTGGTTTCGGTGACGGTATCCAGCATCCCCACCACCTGGCCCTGAGGGTCGCGAATGGGGCTGTAGCAAAAAGTGAAATACGCCTGCTCCGGCCCGTCGCCACGCTCGATCATCAGCGGGAAGTTTTCAATAAAGGTCGCATGCCCGTTGAACGCCGCGTCGGCGATTGGGCGCACCTGCTCCCAGACTTCGCGCCAGGTTTCGCTGAACGGGCGCCCCAGGGCGTCAGGTTTGTTGCCCAGGATTGGAATAAACGCATCGTTGTAAAGGGTGATCAGGCTCGGCCCCCAGATGATGGCCTGGGGGAAGCTCGACGCAAAGCACAGCGCCGCGGTGGTCTTGAGCACATCCGGCCACTCTTCCAGCGGTCCCAGCGGCGTACTCGCCCAATCATGCAGGCGGACCCGCTCAGCCATGTCGCTGCTACTTTGCAGCCAATTCATCATCGCAAGAACACCTTGTTTGCCACAGTCTGTCGAACGCCTGAGAGGGTCAGGTCAGCAATCAACAGACCGGCATGGCCGCTGCCAAGTTCAGCGGCATTATCCATGAGATGGCGAATTGATGCCTCCTCCGTTCGGATAGATCTGTGAGCGTGTTTATTGCGCGCCGAAAACCCCTGTCCAATAGATCCCGGCATCACTTTTCGGGTCCATGGCATACGCCGCACCCAGTTCGCGAAATTGCGGGTTCATCAGGTTGGCACAATGGCCCGGACTGGCCAGCCAGCCGTCCACCACCTTGCGCGGCGTATCCAGGCCGGCGGCGATGTTTTCGCCAATATTCTTCGCGCTATACCCGGCCAGTTCGGCACGGTCACCGGGGGTGCGTCCGTCGTGGTCGAGGTGGTCGAAGAAATTGCCGTTGGCCATGTTACGCGTGTGGCTGTTGGCGGCGTCGGCCAGGGCGTCATTCCAGGACAAGGGTGTGGTTGCGGTAAACGCCTGGGTGCCGCATTGGCGCGGTTGCGCACGCGCGGTGTTGATCAGGTTGAGCAATTGTTTGCCTTCGGTCTGCCAATCGCCCAGGCCGCTGGTCAGCAGTGGGCGGGCAAGCACGATGCGCCAGTCCTGGCCACTGTTGCTTACGCCGATATCGACAAATTGCGGGTCCAGCACCACCCGACAGAAGCTTTCGCGCACGGCCTTCATGGCTGACTGGGCATCCTTGGGCCCGGACAGGCTGATGGCCTGCACGTTGACCATCGGGTACGCGGCCCGGGCCAGCGCTTGCTGCAAATCGCCGACGTTGGTGGCCGGCAGCACCAGCCGCGTATCGCTGGCCAGCGGTGGCAGTTCCTGGGAACCCTGGTCGCCGCAGCGTTGTACCTGGCTGCGGTATTGGTTGATCTGTTGTACTAACTGACTCTCTTCATTCGCCATCGCGCTGGCGCAGAACACCGTACTGGCGGCCAGCGTCGTGAGACCCATCATCAATGACAGAACGCGCATGGACGTTACCCTTGAGCTTGAAAGTGCCCATGATGCGCGATGTAACCCGGTCTGGTGCAACGCCTTTTTTGTTTTTTTGCCTCAATGGGTGTTCTTGGCGGTATTAAAGGCGCCGGCGCGGCGCAATGCCATCACACTGGCCAGCAGGATCAAGCCCAGTGCCACGCTGAAGGTCACATGCAGGCCATGGGCCACGGATTGCGGGAGCGCACGGGTGACATCCGGACTGGCCCACGCGAACACCGCCCCCAACGCTGAAGCACCGAGGATCAGGCCTAGATTGCGTGACAGGTTCAGCAGGCCCGACACCGTGCCGCGATGCGCCGCCTCTATATCGCTCATCACCGCCGTGTTGTTGGCCGCCTGAAACAGGCTGTAGCCCGTCGTCAGAATGACCAGTGCGGCCAGATAGGCGATCAGTCCAGACGCCAGCGACAGCAGCAGCGCCCCACACCCCAGCACGCCCAGCCCGGCGAGTGTCATGCGCCGGCTGCCGAGGCGGTCGGTCAGGCGGCCGGCCGGGATGCCGGTGAGGGCCGCCACACAGGGCCCGACGGCCATGGCCAGGCCCATCCACTCCGGGGCCAGCCCCAGGCCCCTGGACAAATAAAAGGGCCCGACCACAAAGGTGGCCATGATCACAGCGGCCACCAAGGCACTCATGGCCAGGCTGCTGCGCAATGACGCGTCCTTCAGTAAAGACCAGACACCAGAGGCCGCACCGGCGGGTGCCTGCGCACGATCAACCGGCAAACAGCGATAAGCGAGGGCGGCGGCCAGCAGCCCCAACGGCACCCCGACCAGGAAGATCGCGCGCCAACCCCACAGGCTCAGCAATACCCCGCCCAGGCTGGGACCCATGGCAGTGCCGACGGCCGACATCGTGCCCAGCCATCCCATGACCCGGCCGGTACGTTCCCGGGTGACGGTATCGCCCACCATTGCCAGGGCCATGGCCATCATCACTGCTGCGCCGAGGCCTTGCAGGACGCGCGCGGCAACCAGACCCTCCAGCGAGGGGGCCAGCCCGCACAGCCCGCACGCCACGGTGAAGAGCAGCAAGCCGGCGAGCAATACGCGTCGACGGCCCCAGCGGTCACCCAGGCGCCCGGCGCTGACGATCACTGCCGTGATTGCCAGCAGATAGGCCAGCACCACCCACTGCACCGCGTGAAACGACGCATCAAACGCCTGCGCCAGGCTGGGCAGGCTGACATTGGCGATGCTGGTGCCGAGGGAGGCCAGCAACATGGACAGGGACAGGCTGACGAGGCTGCCGCGAGAAGAGGGGGGCATGGGTAATCCTTGAGCGAAGGCAATTGTCACAAATCTACGGCGTGACCTACCATGGCGGAAGACGCATGGGTTGCAGTTAATACCTGCATCTGACGCCTGATGAGGAGCACCGATGGCCGATTTAAATTTGCTGATCACCCTGGATGTATTGCTCGCCGAAGGCAGTGTGGCCGGCGCGGCCAGACGCTTGCGCCTGAGCCCCTCGGCGATGAGCCGCGCTTTGGCGCGTTTACGCGAAACCACCGGCGACCCGTTGCTGGTGCGCGCCGGTCGCGGCCTGGTGCCTACGCCGAGGGCGGTGGAACTGCGCGAACAGGTCAGCCGCCTGGTGCAGGGCGCCAGCGCCGTGTTGCGGCCCGTGCACACGCTGGACATGGCTCAGGTCGAGCGCACCTTTACCCTGCGTACCAGCGAAGAGTTCGTCGAAAATGTCGGTGCGGCGTTGTTGGCACGTACGGCGCGGGAAGCACCCGGTGTGCGCCTGCGCTTCATCCATAAAACCGACAAGGACAGTGCGCTGCTGCGTGACGGCAGCGTCGACCTGGAAACCGGCGTGGTTGACCTTGCGGCCAGCCCCGAAGTGCTGACCCAGGCGCTGTTCCGTGACCGTTTGGTTGGGGTGGTACGCAGCGGCCATGCGCTCAGCCAGGGCGACGTCAGCGCCCGGCGGTATGCCGAGGGCCAGCACGTCTACGTATCACGCCGTGGCCAGGACCGTGGCCAGATCGACGACGCGCTTGAGGCCCAGGGCCTGACGCGCCAGATCAGTACCATCGTCGCCGGGTTCGCCACCGCCATTGCCCTGGCCCGCGACACCGACCTGATCGCCAGCGTGCCTGAACGCTACACCTTCCATCAACGGGAAGGCCTGCATCGCTTTGAGCTGCCGGTGGCGCTGCCGACCTTCACCGTCGCGATGCTGTGGCACCCCAGGCTCGATGCCGACCTGGCCCATCGCTGGTTGCGCGGGTGTTTGCGCGAGGTGTGTGCCGAGCAGGTACAATCCGCGCTGCCTTGATGCTTAACCCCAGGAATCTGCATGTTCAGCCTTACCCGCTACACCACACCGTGCCCGGAGCCTATCAATGCTCAGATCCTGCAGATGGTGGTGGACAACCTCACCGACATCAGCAGCGTGGCGCTGCCGCCGAGTAACCTGCTGTACAACATCTACCAGTACGCGATTGGCTTTGAGGTGCATCTGTACCTGGAAGCGCTGGACGGTTCAAAGGGCATTGCCGTCGAGTTGGTCGTGGCCACCGATCCGCAAGACCCGCAGAAGGTGATGGGCTTTGTGCTGTACCTGCCGGTGAAGGAGGCTCCCGAGGCCTGCGGAATCGCTTTCATGGCGGTGCAAGTCGGCTATCGGCGCCAGGGCGTGGCTCGCGGGATGATGCGCGACGTGCTGAGCCGTCATCCCCATGCGGAACTGGCCTGCTCCATAGAGAAGGTGCCAGCGTTTGAAAGCATGGGCTTTCGGGTACGTGGCGCACGTGAGACTCAAGTGCTGATGAATACGCGGGACTACGGCACCGACGGCCTGATGGGCGTGCTGGATGTGGCGGCGATCTATCGCTCGCTGGAGGTGCGGCAGATTCATACCTACCTGCTGCAAAAGCACGGCAAGCGCGCGATGGTGGATGCCGAGAAGCAGCGTGACCGCCACCTGGATCAACTGGCACGTAAGGTCCAGGCATTTATTACTCGCGGTGAACACGGCCGCGATTGACCATTGCCAGGATAGTCGCCAGCAATTCCTGCTGCGCTTCTTCTCGGCTGATCTCGCCACTGAACGCCGCCTGGGACAGCGCTTCCGCAGCGCCCAGCATCGCCCTTAAGCCAGCCTTGGACACGTGGCCGAAGGGCGACAGCGCGTCGCGACACTTATCGAGGAAGATCGCCTCGTAGTGGCGCTTGAGGGTTTCCAGCTCCGGCGAGCTGCTCAAGGCCGCAATCACCCCCGGGATTTCCCGGCCCTGCAACAACACGCACTCCACATAGGACGCGGCGATCACCCCGGCGCGATCCTCAAGGGTGGCGCTGCTGGCCTCTATGGCGTCGACAAACACTTGGTTCTGACGCGCATCGAAATCCTCATACAACGCTACCAGCAACCCCGCACGGGTGACGAAATGGTCGTAGACCACCGGCTTGGTCACGCCCGCCAGTTCCGCCAGGCGTCCGAGCGTCAGTGCTTCGGTGCCTTCATCGCGCACCAGTTGCCAGGCCACATCGAGTAATTGACGCAGGCGTTCTTCACGGGACAGGCGCCGACGTGGGGCAGGGGATTCGCTGCTTGACATGCTTATATACCAAAAGTAACTTACTAATCGTAACTTAAGCCCAGCGTAACCCCAAAGGGAGTCCTTGTCATGCACGCACTTATCGTTGTTGCACATCACGACCCGCAATCCCTCACCCACAGCGTGGCTACGCAGGTGGCCGCCGGGCTCACTGCCGCTGGCCACACTGTTGAAATCGCCGACCTTGCCGCCGAAGGTTTTGACCCGCGCTACACCGCCGCCGACCATGCGGTTCACCGAACCCGCGCCACGTCACCCGCCGACGTGCGGGCCGAACAGGCCCGCATCGACCGTGCCGACGCCCTCGTGCTGGCGTTCCCGATTTACTGGTGGTCATTGCCGGGCCTGCTCAAAGGCTGGATCGACCGCGTATTCATCAACGGCTGGGCCATCGAATACGGCCCCGATACGCCGGTGGTGAAAAAGCTGCGGCACCTGAACGTGCATCTGCTGGCCTTGGGCGCAGCGGATGACGATGCGTTTGATCGACACGGCTATGCCCAGGCGATGCGCACGCAGATCGACTACGGGATCTTCGATTACTGTGGCGCGCAGGTGCTGACCTCGGCGCTGTTGCTCGACTCGGAAAGCGGCGGGGCGCAGGCGCATTTGGAGAAGGCGTGGGCCGTGGGGCAGGGTTTGTTCGACGTCGAGACAGTCGCCGGTTGATTCAACCTTCGCGAATCCAGCAGACGGGCAGTGAAGAGGGTGTGGCGGGCATGGAACTTGGAACGATTGGACGATCACTCATGGTGTTCACACACACTTGAGATAAAGTTAATGACGTCAATTTCTTCTGCACCTGGAACCGCGTTCATTGCCCCCACCATCGATACGTCTTACGGAAAGCCCACGCAAGATCAAGTGAGGCAAGATCAACAAAACGATGCGAAAAAAAACCATCCCTTTCCGAACGTCTCGCCTGAACAACTGCAGACCTTGAACAGCGAGCAACTGCAGAGGCTCAACAAATATCCCGATATGAGCTATCAGGACGTGAAGGGTGGGCATGGAACGGAATTTGCCAATGGTTTCGTCTGGTAACGGGTTTAGCTACGACAGACGCTGTGCCTGCGGCAACTGGGTGCTGACGCGTTTAAAGGGCTGACTACTGTCCAAGCAGGTCATGTGCATCAAGCAACCGATAAGCAACCTCCGGCCGTTTTTCCATACCTTTACGGATTGCGGCCGGAATCGACAACCGAGTCTTGCGACACAAGCCTGGCAGTTTGTCGATCACAATCTGAATCCCACGCATGCTTTTGACTTCAGTGTGGCCGGGTGCGACATGTACGCGGATACCCAGTTGCAGGTACATCAAGCGCTGCATGTGTTCCAGGTCTTCCAGGCTTTGAAGGTTTTCCAGGCGCTCCAGCAGCTTCTTCTCTTCCTGGCGGGTCAGTCGCAGGATGCGTTGGTCTGCCGAGGGGGTGCCAAGCAGTTGTTCGCGCTCGCAGTCACATAACGCAGGTGGGCAGGGTTGGCGAATTGTCATGATCACTCCCTCCCCACACCGTTGCCGACAGATTAGTAGGTCAGTTGAACGCCCAGGCTACCCAGGGCATTCCAGTATTCAGGATAGGTCTTGCCCACGCAGTCGGGGTCTTGGATCTTGACCCCTGACACTTTCAAGCCCGCCAGCGCAAAGCACATGGCGATGCGGTGGTCGGCGTGGGTGTCGATCAGCGCGGTGCAGGAAGTGCCGGCCAGGGCCGGGTCGCTGGCCACCAGCAGGTCATCGCCCTCGATGGTCGCCAGGCCCGGACGGATTTCGTTCAGGCCATCATGCAGCGCCTGGACGCGGTCACATTCCTTGACGCGCAGGTTGGCCAGCTCAGTGAAGCGCACCGGGGTGTTGTTGAACGCAGCCAGCACCGCCAGGGTCGGGATAGCGTCCTGCATCTGCGAGCCAACCACCGTGGCTTGCATGTTCGGGAACTGCGCGATCACGGCCTGGGCCTTGGCGTCCGGCTGGGTGAAATCCTGCGCGGCCACGCCGATGTCGATACGGCCACCGGTCAGCACTTCTGCGGCCCACAGGTAAGTGGCGGCGGAGGCGTCAGGTTCGATCAGGTAATCATCGGCGGTGTAGCCGCCAGGGGCGACGCGCCAAGTGGTGTCGTTGACGGCTTCAACCTGGGCTCCGAAGGCACGCATGCAGTCCAGGGTCAGGTCCACGTAGCCACGGGCGCCGATGTCCTTGCCGGTCAGCGCCACTTCAATCGGCGCTTCGCCGCAGGCTGCGAGCATCAGCAGGGCCGATACGTATTGGCTGGACAGGCCGCCGTCGATCTCGAAGCGCTTGGCCTTGATCTTGCCCACGCCGTGCACGGTGACCGGTGGGCAACCGGTGGGGCTGTCGACCTGGATACCGTTCTGGCCGAGGGTCTCCAGCAGCGGGCCGATTGGGCGTTTTTGCATGTAGTCATCGCCGTCGAGCACCACGGTGCCTTCAACGGTGGCCACGGCGGCGGTGAGGAAGCGCATGGCGGTGCCGGCGTTGCCGAGGAACAGTGGCTGCGGCGGCAGTTGCAGTTTGCCTCGTCCGGTGACGACGAAGGTGGTGTCGTCGGGTTCGTCGATGGTGACGCCCATTTGGCGCAGGGCCACTGACATGTGCCGGGTGTCGTCGCTCTTGAGGGCGCCGCTGAGGCGGCTGGTGCCCTTGGCCAGGGCGGCCAGCAGCAGGGCGCGGTTGGTGATGGATTTGGAGCCGGGAGGGGCAACCTTGCCGTTGAGGGGGGCGTTGGGCGGTGTAACGGTCACGGTTTTCTGCGAACTCAAGGTACAAGGCTCCTGATTCAAGGCAAGGTGGGATGGAGTGGCCGACGGGCGGATTTGAATGATCGGGTATAGGTGTGGTGCTTGTCGAGCTTGCGATGGCGGTGGTGCGGTGTGCCTATCCGTTATTTGGGGGGGGCCGCCCCCAAATTCCCGTCGAATCCCGGCCAGCGTGTTTGACGGGGCGCTTGAGATCAAGATCTACAGCACGTATCGCGTTGCCAACCAATAATCATGCAACGCCCGCGCTGCCGGTTCGATTTCACTGACGCGTTGCTGGTGTGCTTGTACGTCGAGGTCGGCGGGCAGTTCGAAGTTGTCTTGTTCGGCGCACCAGGAGATTTTTTCCAGCAGGGCGGCCTGTTCTGCCGGCAGTTCCGGCCAGTTGCCGATGGCGGCGCCGCGGATGTAGCCAAAGCACCATTCTTCGGCGAGGGTGACGTTCTGGCCCTGGTGTTCGGTTTCGTCGAAGCGGGCCTTGAAGCCTTGCGCGTCGGTGGCCAGTTGGCTGGCCAGGGTGTTGATGTGGCGCACGCACAGTTCGAGGAAGCTTTGCGCTTCGTCCATGTTGTCCCACTCGGGGTTTTGCCCGCCCCAGATCGCCGGGAACCACTCTGCCACATCCACTTGGACCGGGCTGGAGACCAGCGCGGTGAAGTAGCCGTCGAGTTCGGCCAGGTTCAGGACCGAATGGTCGTCGCCGTACTTGAGCAGGGCGTCTTCGATGAATTCGAAGTCGGCGGCGGTGAGGGGTTGGGCGTGCATGGGCATATCCTTTAAACGTCGAGCGCCGCAGGTGAGGCGGCTTAAAGCGCGAAGGATGGCGTGTGTGCAGGGTTTTATCCAGCGCTTTGCAGTGTTTTACCCGCGCGGCTGGCAGAGCTTGCTCACGCAGACCGAACCGACCACGGCGAGGATGATCGCCAGCAGTGCGCCATTGGCCAAGTCGATAACGGTGCGCCCACAACATTTCATTACGTTTGCCCGTCCTGTTTTTGGCTGATGCGTCGTGGTGCACCCTTGTTATAGTTCGGGCCTCATCACTCGCCAGTCAGGGATCACTGCCATGTCCGAATACCAAGCTTTCGTCGTCGAACTCGCCGGCAACGTTGCCCATGTGCAGATCAACCGTCCGGAAAAGATCAACGCGATGAATGCGGCGTTCTGGACCGAAATCATCGACATCTTCCAATGGGTCGAAGACACCGACGCCGTACGCGCCGTGGTGCTCAGCGGTGCCGGCAAGCATTTCTCCTCCGGCATCGACCTGATGATGCTGGCTTCGGTGGCCAACGAGTTCGGCAAGGACGTGGGCCGCAACGCGCGCCTTTTGCGCCGCAAAATCCTTGAACTGCAAGCCTCGTTCAATGCCGTCGATAACTGCCGCAAGCCGGTGCTGGCGGCGATCCAGGGCTATTGCATCGGCGGTGCCATTGACCTGATCAGCGCCTGCGACATGCGCTACGCGGCTGACGGCGCGCAGTTCTCGATCAAGGAAATCGACATCGGCATGGCGGCCGACGTCGGCACCCTGCAGCGCCTGCCGCGCATCATCGGTGACGGCATGCTGCGCGAGTTGGCCTATACCGGCCGCCAGTTCGGCGCCGAGGAGGCGCGCAGCATCGGCCTGGTCAATCGCGTTTATCCCGATCAGGACAGCCTGTTGGCCGGCGTGATGGAAATCGCCCATGAAATCGCCGCCAAATCGCCGATTGCGGTCACCGGCACCAAGGCCATGATCAGCTACATGCGTGACCATACGGTCAATGACGGCTTGGAATACGTTGCCACCTGGAACTCGGCTATGTTGCAATCCAACGACCTGCGCGTGGCCATCGCGGCCCATATGAGTAAGCAGAAACCCGAATTCGTGGATTGACTGACATGACCCCAGGCTGGATTACCACAACGCTGCTGGACAACGACACCCCCGGCGGCTGGGCCGTTGCCCGCAGCCGCGACGGCTTTTTGCATGACACCAATGGCCCCTTGTTCCCCCGGGAATGGCTCAAGCGCCAGGACCTGTCGGTGTTCGCCGAACACGGCATCGGCCACCTCGACGGTGAGCCGGTGTACCTGCTGGAACTCAATAGCGCCGGTGAAGTGCCGGGCTGCAGTTGGCAAGGCCTGCGCGGCTTCATGCTGCAAGGCGACCACACCTTGTACAAAGTGCTGGGTTACGCCGCGCAGATCGGTACGTGGGCGCGCGAGCATCGGTTTTGCGGCAGTTGCGGCCAGCCCATGGTCCAGGTGCCGCGCGAGCGTGCGATGTATTGCCAGGCCTGTGACCTGCGCAGCTACCCGCGGATTTCGCCGAGCATGATCGTGCTGGTGACCCGTGGCGACGAGATCCTGCTGGCGCGTTCGCCACGCTTTGTCACGGGGGTGTACAGCACGTTGGCGGGGTTTGCCGAGCCGGGTGAGTCGGCCGAAGACTGCCTGATCCGCGAGGTCCGCGAGGAAGTGCAGGTGGAGGTCAAGAATATCCAGTACATGGGCAGCCAGTGCTGGCCGTTCCCGCATTCGATGATGCTCGGCTTCCATGCCGAGTACGCCGGTGGCGACATCGTGCCCCAGGCTGACGAGATCGAGGACGCGCAGTGGTTCAACATCCACAACCTGCCGCCGCTGCCGGCGTCACGCTCGATTGCGCGTTACCTGATCGACCTCTACCTGGCCCGTCGCCTAGGCCACGCTGAACCAGTGCTGCCAGGCTAGGCGCACCGTCAGGCCGAGGACCACGGTGATGAACACCGGGCGAATGAATTTGGCGCCGCCGCTGATCGCGCTGCGTGCGCCAAAGAACGCGCCACACATCACCGACACGCCCATGGCCAGGCCGACGATCCAGTCCACCGAGCCGTTGAAGATAAACACCGACAGTGCCGCCGCGTTGCTGACGAAGTTCATGCTGCGCGCCACGCCGCTGGCCTTCACCAGGTCGATGGGGTGCAACAGCATCGTGCTGACGGTCCAGAACGCGCCGGTGCCCGGACCTGCCACGCCATCGTAGAAGCCCAGGCCGAAGCCCTGGGTGGATTGCCACTTCTTCTTGATCGGCGCGTGGGCATCCAGCGGCGCCTTGGGCGTGCCGCCGAACAACAGGTAAAGGCCGCAGCCGAACACGATCACCGGCAGCATCTTGTTCAGGGTTTCAGCCGGCAGGTAGTGGGCCACTACCGCGCCAGCGAGGGCGCCAATCAGCGTGCCGACAATGGCGTGCACCCACTGGCGCGGGTGGAACAGCTTGCGGCGGTAAAAGGTGAAGCTGGCGGTGGCCGAGCCGAAGGTGGAGCTGAGCTTGTTGGTGCCCAGTACCAAGTGCGGCGGCATGCCGGCGGTGAGCAGGGCGGGCGTGGTGAGCAAGCCCCCGCCGCCGGCGATGGCATCGATGAAACCGGCGATAAAGGCGACCGCCGCCAGGATGGCAAGGGTGGTGAGGTCTACGCTGAGTTCGAAGGGCATGGTCAGGGCTTATTGTTGGCAGGGCGCTAAGCGAAAGGCCGCCATCTTACTCGCGGGGAGTCTGCAAATCCAAATGTGGGAGGGGGCTTGCCCCCGATGGCAGTGCTCCAGCTGACTCATCTTTAGCTGGCCCACCGCTATCGGGGGCAAGCCCCCTCCCACATTTACAGAATGTTCACCGGGTCATTTGTGTGTTCCCAGCCACTCCAGTGCCGTGCGCCAGATACAAATCCCGAGGAAATACGCCGACATCAGCGACCACAACCCAAACGTCCACGGGTTGGTGTTGGGATAGTCCACCACCATCAAGAAGCTGCACAGCAACCAGATCGTGGTCACGGCGATATTGATCGGCATGAACCGCTTGACGCGGAACGGGTGCAGGAACTTCATCGGCGTCACCGTCAGCAGCGCCAGGCCGATCACGGTGAGCAAGGTCACCCAGGCTTCCGGCTGGATGATATAGACGCACAGCGCAACCACGTTCCACGCGGCGGGGAAGCCGACGAAGTAGTTGTCTTTACTCTTCATGTTCACGTTGCAAAAGCAGAACAGCGACGACACCAGGATCACCGACACCGTCAGCAGGTGGGTAAATTCCGGCAGGTCGATATAGCGGTAGATAAACAGTGCCGGAATAAACACGTAGGTGAGGTAATCGATCACCAGGTCGAGCACCGAGCCGTCGAAACTGGGCAGTACCGTGCTGACATTCACCCGTCGCGCCAGTGAGCCGTCGACACCGTCCACCACCAATGCCAGGCCCAGCCAGAGCAGGCAGGCCTTGGGTGAGTTTTCCAGCAGCGCCAGGGTGGCCAGGAAGGCCAATACCACACCGGTGGCGGTGAAGCCGTGGGCGCCCCAGGCTTTGAGTCTGGCTACATGCAGGGTCGATATCACGGGCGGATCTCCAAAAGGTGAAACAGGGCAGCCGACGACGTGACGCCGTCGAGTCTGGCCGGGGGATGCAGGTATCGACCGGGAAGGGGGTAAGAAGGTTCACCACCCGGCGTATCACTTAGCGTAGCAAGCGTAGGCAGTTTCGGCATCAGCCTTGGCGGAACACCAGTGCCTTTAAGCCACTTTGCGCGTCAATATCAGGAAATTCCGGCGGGTTTTGCAGCCGTTCGACAAAGCGCAGCCCAGGGGCCTCGCGTGTCACGCCGTCGATCAGGAAGTCTTCGCCAAAGGCCGGGTCGTTCATGCAGGCCAGTACCGTGCCCTGTGGCGTGAGCAGATCCGGCAGGCGACGCAGGACGCGCTGGTAGTCCTTGGTCAGCAGGAAGCTGCCTTTCTGGAACGACGGTGGGTCGATGATCACCAGGTCGTAGGGGCCGCCATGCGTGACCTTGGCCCAGGACTTGAACAGGTCGTGGCCCAGGAAGCTGACCTTGCTCAGGTCATGACCATTGAGGCGATGGTTGTCGCGGCCACGGCTCAGGGCGCCACGGGCCATGTCCAGGTTCACTACGTGGTCGGCGCCCCCTTCGATGGCCGCCACCGAAAACCCGCACGTGTAGGCGAACAGGTTGAGCACCCGCTGGCCTTTAGCCTGTTCGCGCACCCAATTGCGCCCGTAGCGCATGTCGAGGAACAGCCCGCTGTTCTGTTTTTTACCCAGGTCGATCAGGTAGCGCAGCCCGCCTTCGGTGATGGTCAGCTCGTCGACGGGGCCGCCCACCAGCCATTCGGTGGTGCTTTGCGGCAGGTAGCGGTGTTGCAGGGCGACGGTGTAAGTGCCGAATCGGGTTTGCAGCAGTTGCTTCAAGGCTTGCAACTGCGCCGCTTCCGGCGCCTTGAACAACGCCACCAGCAGCACGCCTTGCAACCAGTCTACGGTCAATTGCTCCAGGCCCGGCCAGCAGCGGCCACGGCCGTGGAACAGGCGCCGGGTTTCCGCCGGTGGGGTGGCCAAGGCTGTGAGCAAGTGGGCGTGCAGGGTGGCGAGTGCGTCTGGGTTCATCGTTAAACGTCGTTCGTTGAGCGGGCGGCATTTTAAACACAATTGCCGGTGCGAGGGGGCTGGATGAATGGCGCGATGCCCTGGCTTCGCTGGTGGCCAACGCCGGCCCCGCGCGGGCGCGGCAGGTCCTTGACCTGCTGAGCGATGCAAATCCAAATGGGGTGTTGTCTAGAGCGTGGCGATCAGGGCCGGCCCAAACGCTTCCTTGAGAAAGCCCGGCGCGATATACCGCTCGTAATGCGCTTCGGACAGCAGGAAAAATTCCCGGTCAATCGCATCGCGCAAATCCGCCAGGCTGCGCTCACGAAATTCCGGCAGCAACGCCAGCCCATATGCATCCAGCTTGGAAATCACCCGCGCACCCCGGGCAATCAGCTGGTACGCCCAGCAATACGGCGATTGGTGCGGTACAAAACGGATCTTGCGATTTTCCAGTTGCTGGCGCAGCAGGTGCGCATCAAACACCTCGAGTTTGCTGGCCATCACCTGCACCAGCAATTGCTCCAGGCGCAGCCACACCGCTTGTTTTTCCTCGGCGTTGTAGCCATTCCACTGGATCACTTCATGGTGATAACGCTTGCAGCCCCGGCAGACCAGGTCCCCGTAAACGGTGGAGCACAGGCCGACGCAAGGTGTTTTGATGGTTTGATTGGGCATAAGAGGCAATTTGCAAAGATCTATAGCGCACCGCAACCCCTGTGGAAGGGGGCTTGCCCCCGATCGCGGTGCATCAGTCACTGAAGCTTGAACTGAACGAACATCATCGGGGGCAAGCCCCCTCCCACATGTTGGGGTCTCGTCCGTGGATCAGTCCCAGCTCAACGCGCCGCCGGTCTGGTATTCGATCACGCGGGTCTCGAAGAAGTTTTTCTCTTTCTTCAAGTCCATGATCTCGCTCATCCACGGGAACGGGTTGGTGGTGCCTGGATACTCTTCCTTCAAGCCAATCTGCGACAAGCGACGGTTAGCGATGAACTTCAAGTA
>NZ_FPCE01000022.1:0-65662 GCF_900116845.1 Pseudomonas sp. OV546
TGGCGCTGAATCAGTCACCAGATGAATCGACTGACACACCGCTATCGGGGGCAAGCCCCCTCCCACATTGGGATCGCAGCCTAACCGTTAGAGGGAGCTCGACTTTCAGGCCGCCACGGGAGCAAGCTCCCTCGCCACAGGTCCTGCGCCATAGCCAGAATTGTGTAGATACCGAGGCCCCGATGGCGCTGAATCAGTCACCTGATGAATCGACTGACACACCGCTATCGGGGGCAAGCCCCCTCCCACATTTGGATCGCGGTCTAACCGTTAGATGGCGGTGGGCTGTCAGGCCGCCAGCGGGAGCAAGCTCCCTCGCCACAGGTCCTGCGCCATAGCCAGAATTGTGTAGATACCGATGCCTCGATGGCGCCGAATCAGTCACCTGATGAATCGACTGACACACCGCTATCGGGGGCAAGCCCCCTCCCACATTTGGATCGCGAGGTAACAGTTAGATTGTGGTCAGCTGTCAGGCCACCGGCGGGAGCAAGCCCCCTCCCACATTTGAACTGCGCCAGGCTTAAATCTCAGTCGCCACGAAAATCCCCGGCATTCAGCCCAAACCGACTCATCTTGTTGTACAGCCCGCCCCGCGACACGTTCAGTTGCCGCGCAGCCAGGCGGATATTGCCACCGGTGCTTTTAAGCGCGGCGACGATGGCGTGCATTTCGTGGCTGCTCAGGTCCTGGGCAGGGTGCGGTTCGTAGCCGCGCAGCGGGGCGCGTTGGCGGTTTTCCAATGGCAGGTCCACCGGTTCGATCAGCGCCCCCGTCGCCAAGTTGGTCGCCCGCTCGATGCTGTTTTCCAACTCGCGCACATTGCCCGGCCAGCCATAGGCCGAGAGCAATGCCATCGCCTCCGGTGAAAAGCCCTGCACCGACTTACGCAACGAGCGCGCACAGCGGGCCAGAAAGTGCCGCGCCAGCAGCGGAATGTCTTCACGGCGCATGCGCAGTGGCGGCACGGTCAGGTTGAGCACATTGAGGCGGTAGTAGAGGTCTTCGCGAAACGCGCCTTCCGCTACTGCCTGGCTGAGGTTGCGGTGGGTGGCGGCGATGATGCGCACGTCCACTTGCCGCGAATTTTTCGCGCCGACACGGGTGATCTCACCTTCCTGCAACACCCGCAGCAAGCTCACCTGGGCATCGAAGGACATGTCGCCAATCTCATCCAGAAAAATCGTACCGCCATCCGCCAGTTCAAACTTACCCGCCGAGCCGCCACGCGCCGAGCCGGTAAACGCGCCTTCGACATGCCCGAACAGCTCGCTTTGCACCAGGTCGCGTGGAATCGCGCCGCAGTTGACCGCCACAAACGGGCCGTTGCAGCGGTCGCTGCCGTTGTGGATGGCCTGGGCGAACAGCTCCTTGCCGGTGCCGCTTTCACCCAGGATCAGCGTGGTGGAATCACTGCGACTGGCGATGCGCCCCAGGTGCAGCGCGTCCTGGATCGCCCGCGAGTGCCCCTGGATGGTGTCGAAGGTGTAGCTGGCCTGGGTGCCGATGAGGCGTCGGGTGATTTCGCGGATGCGGCGGTTCTCCCGCAGTGACACGATCACCCCGCCCTGCTCCAGCGGGCACACCGAGACCAGGCAGGCGAGTTGGCTGCGGTTGTGCAGGTGGAAGGTGCAGTCGAGGTCGCGAACGGCCTCGCCCATCGAGTCGCTCAATTCGCTGCGCCCCAACTGCTGAAACGGCTGACCGATCAGCTCCAGCCCCACCCCGAACAGGTGCCGGGCATAGCGGTTGAGCGCCTTGATGCAGCCACGCTCATCCAGCACCACCAGGCCTTCGTTGAGCACTTCGAGGACGGTTTGCTGTTCTTCCAACAGACCTTGCAGGGCCATCTGCCGCGATACGGCGTCGGCCGCAGCCTGCACCGTGCCGAGGGTATGGAAGTGAAACCAGCCGGGCTCGGCGGTGAGGGTCAGCATGGCCAGGGTCTGGCCTTGAGCATTCTTGATCGGCGCAGCGGCGCAGTGCATGCGGCGCTGGCGCAGGCCGATACCGAAGTTTTCCTCGGCCAGCACGTACACCAGGCGATCTTCGGCCAGCGCCAGGCCGGTGCAGTTGGTGCCTTGTACCGATTCCAGCAGACGACTGCCCACGGGGGTGATGTCCAGCCCGCAGAAATACAGGGTGGTGCCGTCGGCATCGGTAAGGTTGATATGGCCGCGCGGGTTGTAGGCCAGCAAGCCTCGCATGACTTGCGCGGCGGCGGCGATCAGCACGCGGTGGGTGGCCTGGGTGGCGGCCAGGGTTTCGGCGGCCACGAAGCGGTACGCGTTGTCTGCCGGGTCAATACCGGCCGCGACGCTGCGCCGCCACGAATCCCAGATCACTTGGCGCACGTGCGCCGGGCGCTCGACCTGACCGGCCAGGCAGTCGCGCCAGGCCTGCTCCAGCGTGGCCACCGGGCCATCATTCAACGCAGCAGGCCCAAGGGCTGTGAGGTAGTCGAGGTCTTGCACGCTGAACGCCATGCTCATTGGGGCGGTATCCATGTTCATGTTTTTGACATGTCAGTATAGACATGTTCATTAAATGAACACTTTTCGCTTATGAATAATAATAAATCGCTATTTATCAATGAGTTATGAATTGGCACAGGCCTTGCTCCTACCCCTTAGCCCACCAGGACCGTCCTGGGGCCAATAACAACAAGGGGTTATTTCATGAGTACACAGCACATCCGCCTGGGTTTGATCGGTGCCGGTCGCATGGGCAGCTTCCACGGCCTGACCGCCGCTCGGCATATCCCCGGCGCCAGCCTGGCGGCGATTGCCGACCCAACGCCAGGCCAGGCCGCCCGCCTCGCCGCTGAACTGGGCGTGAGCAAGGTTTACACCGACCCTCAACAATTGCTCGACGACCCGGACATCGACGGCGTACTCATCGCCGCCCCCGCCCGCAGCCACGCCGAGCTGGTGATCAGCGCCGCCCGCGCGGGCAAAGGGATCTTCTGCGAAAAACCCATGGCCATCACCCTGGATGAGGCCGACCGTGCCATCGCGGCCGCGGCCGATGCGCGGGTGCCGCTGCAGGTCGGTTTCAACCGGCGTTTCGCCAAGAGCTTTCGCACCGCGCACCTCGACGTCGCCGCCGGCCGCATCGGCACCCCGCAGCTGCTGCGCTCGCTGACCCGCGACCCGGCGCTGAACAACCCGGCCGCTTCGCCGCAATGGGTGATCTTCCTCGAGACCCTGATCCACGATTTCGACACGCTGCGCTACCTCAATCCCGGCGCCGAGGCGGTGCAGGTGTACGTGATGGCTGACGCACTGATCGCGCCCGATTACAAAAACAAAGGCTTCCTCGACACCGCGGTGGTTGCGATCCGCTTCGACAACGGCGCCATCGCCACTGCCGAAGCCAATTTCCAGGCCGTGTATGGCTACGACGTGCGCGGCGAAGTGTTCGGCAGCGCCGGCATGCTGAGCATGGGCAGCCTTAACGAGTCCGACTTGGTGCGCTACCTCGCCCAAGGCATCCAGGCCGACACCCAGCGCATGGACACCGACCTGTTGCGCGACGCCTACATCGCCGAGCTCAACCACTTTGTCGATTGCCTGCGCAGCGGCGCCAAGCCCCTGGCCAGCGGTGAAGACGCACGCGCGGCGCTGGCGATTGCCCGTGCCTGTATCGAATCGTTCGAAACGGGCAAGGCGGTGACCCTATGAGCCCGTTCAAGCTCGCGATCAGCGCGGAGATGGTGTTTCTCGACCAGCCCTTCATCGAGCGCGTACAGCGTATTCATGCGCTGGGCTTCAGCGTTGAAATCTGGAACTGGACCCACAAGGACATCGCCGCCCTCGCCGCCACCGGTGCCGACTTTACGTCCATGACCGGCTACATCAGCGGCACCCTCACCGACCCCGACGGCATCCGCCAGTTGCTCGACAGCGCCCGCGAATCCTTAGGGGTCGCCGAGCAATTGAATTGCCCCAGCCTCAACCTGCACGGTACCGGCCTGGGTGACGGCGGCCTGCCCGTTCAACCCGTGAGCCAGACCACCGGCCGCATGTGGCTGAGCGCCTGCAAGACCCTGGAAAAAATCGCCCGCCTGGGGGAAGACGCCGGCCGTGTGTTCCTGCTGGAAAACCTCAACACCGAGGTCGACCACCCCGGCACGCCCTTTGCCCGCGCCGACGACACCCTGGCGCTGGTCGAGGCCGTGGGCAGCCCCCACTTGAAGATGAACCTGGACCTGTACCACGCGCAGATCGGCGAAGGAAACCTGATCGAGCTGATCCAGCGCGCCGGTACACACATCGGTGAAATCCAGGTGGCCGACGTGCCGGGACGCCAGGAGCCCGGCACCGGTGAAATCCACTACCCAGCCATAGCCAGGGCCCTGCACGCCATGGGCTACCGCGGCGTGGTCGGCCTGGAAGGCTGGGCCAGCGGCGACAGCGAGTTGGCCCTGGAGCGATTTCGCCAAGCGTTCACCCTATAACAATAAAAGGAACACCCTTATGAACCGCTATTCATTGATCGTTGCCACGCTGGTGTTGCTGTTCAGCCAATGGACCTTCGCCGCCTATCGCATCGGCGTGAGCATTGCCCGGGTCGACGATAACTTCATGACCTACGTGCGCACCGGCCTGGAAGCCGCCGCCAAGCAGCAGGATGTGCAGATCCAGTTCGAAGACGCCCAGGGCGATGTGGTGCGCCAGCTCAATCAGGTCGAAGGTTTCCTCAACCAGAAGGTCGACGCGGTGATCGTACTGCCGGTGGACACCGCCGCCACCGCCAACATGACCCGCGCCGCCGTGGCGGCGAAGACACCGCTGGTGTACGTCAACCGTCACCCGGACGAACGCACCCTGCCCAAGGGCGTGGTCACCGTGGCCTCCAACGACATCGAAGCCGGGCAGTTGCAGATGCGCTACCTGGCGGAAAAGCTCGGCGGCAAGGGCAATGTGGCGATCATCATGGGCGACCTCGCGCAGAACGCCACCCATGACCGCACCGAAGGCGCCAAACAGGTGCTCAAGGATTTTCCCGGTATCAAGGTGGTCGAGCAGCAAAGCGCCGAATGGCAACGCAGCAAGGGCATGGACCTGACCAGCAACTGGCTGCTGGCGGGCACCCAGTTCGATGCCATCGTGGCCAATAACGATGAAATGGCGATTGGCGCGGCCATGGCCTTGCAGCAGGCCGGCAAAACCAAGGGCGAGATCGCGATTGTCGGCATCGATGGTTTGCCCGACGGCCTGGCGGCGATCAAGCGTGGGATGCTCACGGCGTCGGTGTTCCAGGACCCGAAAGCCCAGGCGACCCAGGCGGTGCACGCCGCGGTGCGGATGATCAAGGGTGAGCCGATTGAGCCGGAGGTGTGGGTGCCGTTCGAACTGATCAAGCCCGAGCAGGTGGCGGTGTTTGAGCAGCGCTACAGATAGCCTGTCGTACCCAGCGCACACTGTGGGAGGGGGCTTGCTCCCGATGAGGGTGGGTCAGTTGATACATCCGTGCCTGACCCACCGCTATCGGGAGCAAGCCCCCTCCCACACTCAGTCCAGGTCGCTTGCGTCATGCCGTTCGGGTAACTGTTCCTCGCCAGACACCCGGTTCACCCGCCGCCCCCGCTGCACCGCCGGCCGCGCTTCGATCGCGTCCGCCCAGCGCAACACGTGCGTGTACTCATGCACCGACAGGAACTGCGCCGCGCCATACAAGCGGCCTTTGACCAACCCGCCATACCAGGGCCAGATCGCGATATCGGCGATGGTGTATTCATCACCCGCAATGTACTCGCTCACCGCCAGGCGCTGGTCGAGTACGTCGAGCTGACGCTTGGTCTCCATGGCGAAGCGGTTGATCGCGTATTCCATCTTGCTCGGCGCATACGCATAGAAGTGCCCGAAGCCACCGCCCAGGTACGGCGCGCTGCCCATCTGCCAGAACAACCACGACAGGCATTCCGCACGCGCCGCAGGCTCAGTCGGGAAGAACGCACCGAATTTTTCCGCCAGGTACTGCAAAATCGCGCCCGACTCGAACACCCGAATCGGCGTGGCGCCGCTGCGGTCCAGCAGGGCCGGGATCTTGGAGTTCGGGTTGACCCCGACAAAGCCACTGCCGAACTGGTCACCGTCGCCGATCTTGATCAGCCAGGCGTCGTATTCCGCACCGGTGTGGCCCAGCGCGAGCAACTCCTCCAGCAGGATCGTGACCTTCTGTCCATTGGGCGTGGCCAAGGAGTACAGCTGCAGCGGGTGCTTGCCCACCGGCAGTGCCTTGTCATGGGTGGCGCCGGCGATGGGTCGGTTGATACTGGCGAAGGTGCCGCCGTTTTCGGTGTCCCAGGTCCACACTGTTGGGGGTACGTAATCGGTCATGCTTACTGCTCCAGGCGTGCTTGCGATCAGCGAAGCGCTCCAGACTAAACCAAAGGTTGATGGCGCGTCACACCTGCAGCGCTTTACCCGCCGCCGCATGCTGCCGAGGCACCTGCACCCGTAACGCGATCAACAAGGCGGCCAGCAGCATCAAGACACCGGCACCGATAAACACGCCGTCGATACCGCTGAGGCTGAACATCACGCCACCCCCCGCAGCCCCTGCCGCAATAGCGGATTGCACCGACGCCACCACCATGCCACCGGCACTTTCAGCTTGATCCGGCACCGCGCGGGCCACCCAGTTCGACCACGCCACCGGCACCCCGCCAAAGGCCATGCCCCACAGCGCCAGCAGCAACGCCTGGCTCGGCAGCGAGGCCGGCAGCAGCACCAGGGCGAGCGCCGCGACGCCCACCAAGATCGGCATCAGCACCAACGTGCCGCGTGGATAACGCACCAGCATCCATCCGGCCAACAGCGTGCCGACGAAGTTGGCGGCGCCGAACCCCAGCAGCATCAAGGCCAGCCCTTCGGTGCCCACGCCTGTGGTGCTTTCCAGGAATGGCCGGATGTAGGTGAACAGCGCGAAATGCCCGGTGTGCACCAATACGCAGCCAAACATGCCGATGGCGATGCCCGGACGCCGCAGCACATCCAGTATCGTGCGCAAACGTGCGGTGCCCGTGGGGGCCAGGCGTGGCAGTGTGAACAGCTGGAACGCCAGCGTGATCACACCGACGGCGGCTGCGGCGACGAACGCACTGCGCCAGCCATACAAACCACCAAGGAAGCTGCCCAGCGGCACGGCGACCACCGTGCCCACCGCAATGCCACTGAAGATGATCGACAGCGCACGGGGCAGCAGCGCCGCCGGCACCAGGCGCATCGCCACCGCTGCCGCCATGCTCCAGAAACCGCCCAGGGCGACGCCCAGCAGGATGCGCATCAACAGCAGCACCGCCAGGCTGGAAGAGAGCGCCACCAACAGGTTGGACGCAATCATCAGCAAGGAAAAACCCAACAGCACCACGCGTCGGTCGATGCCACGCGTCAGGCCGGGCACCAGCAACCCGGCGAACAACGCCACCACGGCCGTCACGGTCACCGCCTGGCCGGCGAGCGCCTCTGACACGCCAAGGTCCATCGCCATCGGCGTCAACAGGCTGGCCGGCAGGTATTCCGCCGTCAACAATCCGAACACCCCCATGGCCAGGGAAAACACCGCCATCCAGGCCGGGTCTGTGGGCTCCGCCTGCGAATGGACAGAGGGTTGAGCTACACAATCATTCATCACACGACATCCTCGGGAAATTAGCGCGACGGCCAGTCTAGGTTCGTCACATCGGATGATCTATGATGCAAACCCTTGAGTTTTTGACCGAAACCCCGAACATGACGACAGCGGCCCCTTTCAACCTGTCCTCCGACCTTATCGACGAGCTGCTGCGCGGCATGCGCCTGCGCGGGGTGCAGTACCGGCGCATCCAGGCCGGGCCGAGCTTCGGCATGGGCTTTGAGGCCAAACCTGGACACGCCTATTTCCACTTCCTGGCTGCAGGGACGGCCACCCTGCGTACCGACGACGGCAGCCTGTTTGAGTTGTCGGCGGGCAATGCGGTGTTCATCTCCCACGGCGGCGCCCATGCGCTGTCATCCACCGCGGACGGGCCGGTGCAGGACATCAAGGGCTTTGACGCCACGCCGCTAGGCGAGACCGTCTGCGCGGTGGATGCATCGCCCGACACGCTCCCGAGCACCTTGCTGTTCAGCGCCTGCATGGCGTTCGAGCTTGGCAGTATCCAGGGGCTCGGCAGCCTGATGCCGGCCTTGATGCTGATCGACGCCCAGGGCCAGCGTTACCCCGGCCTGATGCCGATCCTGGCGGTGATGGAACGCGAAGTCAGCGCCGCTCGCGTCGGCTACTCCGGCATCCTCGCGCGCCTGGCCGATGTGGTGGCCGCGATGATCGTGCGCGGCTGGGTGGAATGCGCCTGCGGCAATGCGTCGGGGCTGGTGGCGGCGCTGCGCGACGCACGGTTGGCCGGTGCCCTGCTCGCCCTGCACCAGCAACCCGGCCGCGCTTGGAGCGTGGCCGAGCTGGCCGCGCACTGTCACACCTCCCGTTCGGTGTTCGCCGAGCGCTTCCAGGCCACCCTGGGTATCCCCCCCTTGCGCTACGTGACGGAACTGCGCATGCGCCTGGCCAGCCAATGGCTGACCCTGGAGCGGTTGCCCATCGAAGACGTCGCACTGCGCCTGGGCTACACCTCCCAGGCGGCGTTCAGCCGTGCATTCAAGCGCATCACCGGCCAGCCACCGGGGGCCAGCCGCCACACCCTGCGGAGCCCGGCATGAACGCTCGCCTCGACGACATCCTGGCCGACCGCCTGGACGTGGTGTTCTGCGGCATCAACCCCGGCAAGGGCTCCGCCGCCCTGGGCCTGCACTTTGCCAATCGCAGCAATCGCTTCTGGCGCACCTTGCACCGGGCGGGCTTCACGCCCCAAGAAATCCGCCCGGAGGACGGCCGTACGTTACTGGACTATCACTGCGGCTTGACCACCGTGGTCGAGCGCCCTACCGCGAGCGCGGGCGAGCTGGCACGGCATGAATTCACCGACGCGGCGGCAGCGTTTGAACAGAAAATCCACCGCCACGCACCGCGTTTCGTGGCATTTCTCGGCAAGGCCGGCTACAGCGCGCTGTCCGGTCAACGCGAGATCGGCTGGGGGTTGCAGCCGCAGCGGCTGGGCGGTGCGTCGGTGTGGGTGTTGCCCAACCCGAGCGGACGCAACCTGGCGTTCAGCCTGGAGCAATTGGTGGAGGCGTATCAGTCCCTGCGCGAGGCCATTGCGCTCGTCGACCCCGCGCCCTTAATCTCTTGAGTCCATCACCTTGTGAGCAATGGAGGCTTCATGAAACTGATCGGTATGCTGGACTCGCCCTACGTACGCCGCGTGGCCATTTCCCTGGAGTTATACGGGGTGGATTTTGTGCATGAGCCGCTGTCGGTGTTCCGCACGTTCACCGAGTTCTCCCAGATCAACCCGGTGGTCAAGGCGCCGACGCTGGTGCTGGACGATGGCACGGTGCTGATGGACTCCAGCCTGATCCTGGACTACCTGGAAACCCTGGCCCCGGCGGATAAAAAGCTGCTCCCGTCGCAACCCGCCGCGCGTGCCCGCGACCTGCAAACACTCGGGCTGGCCCTGGCGGCCTGTGAGAAAAGCGTGCAGATCGTCTATGAACACAACCTGCGCCCGGCCGAGAAGCTGCATGCGCCCTGGCTCGACCGCGTCAGCGGGCAGTTGCTGGCCGCTTATTCGTTATTGGAAAAACAGCTGAGCGACAGTGAAGCACTGAGCCAGGCCTCGATTACCGCGGCAGTGGCCTGGTCGTTCAGCCAGTTCACCGTGGCGTCGGTGGTCAAGGCGGATGCGTTTCCCAACCTCAAGCACCATGCCGAGCGCCTCGAACAGCACCCGGCTTTCAAGAAGTACCCGATCGAATAACCCCCCCTATCCAATGTGGGAGGGGGCTTGCCCTAATGCCAGTCAGTTAAGGATGAGCACCGTACCTGTGGCGAGGGAGCTTGCTCCCGCTGGGTCGCGAAGCGGCCCCAGCTCTTTGTTTCAAAAGACTGGGACTGCTGCGCAGTCCAGCGGGAGCAAGCTCCCTCGCCACGGGGTACTTTTCGCTCTTGCTGCTTCTTAACTGACTGGCATTAGGGCAGGCCCCCTCCCACATTCAGCCAGTTCACCGTGGCGTCGGTGGTCAAGGCGGGTGCGTTTCCCAACCTCAAGCACCATGCCGAGCGCCTCGAACAGTACCCGGCTTTCAAGAAGTGCCCGATCGAATAACCCCCCCTATCCAATGTGGGAGGGGGCTTGCCCTAATGCCAGTCAGTTAAGGGTGAGCACCGTACCTGTGGCGAGGGAGCTTGCTCCCGCTGGGTCGCGAAGCGGCCCCAGCTCTTTGTTTCAAAAGACTGGGACTGCTGCGCAGTCCAGCGGGAGCAAGCTCCCTCGCCACGGGGTACTTTTCGCTCTTGCTGCTTCTTAACTGACTGGCATTAGGGCAGGCCCCCTCCCACGTTCAGCCAGTTCACCGTGGCGTCGGTGGTCAAGGCGGATGCGTTTCCCAACCTCAAGCGCCATGCCGAGCGCCTGGAACAGCACCCGGCTTTCAAGAAGTACCCGATCGAATAAACACCCCCTATCCAATGTGGGAGCGGGCTTGCCCTAATGCCAGTCAGTTAAGGGTGAGCACCGTACCTGTGGCGAGGGAGCTTGCTCCCGCTGGGTCGCGAAGCGGGCCCAGCTCTTTGTTTCAAAAGACTGGGACTGCTGCGCAGTCCAGCGGGAGCAAGCTCCCTCGCCACGGGGTACTTTTCGCTCTTGCTGCTTCTTAACTGACTGGCATTAGGGCAGGCCCTCTCCCACGTTCAGCCAGTTCACCGTGGCGTCGGTGGTCAAGGCGGGTGCGTTTCCCAACCTCAAGCACCATGCCGAGCGCCTCGAACAGCACCCGGCTTTCAAGAAGTACCCGATCGAATAACCCCCCCTATCCAATGTGGGAGGGGGCTTGCCCTAATGCCAGTCAGTTAAGGATGAGCACCGTACCTGTGGCGAGGGAGCTTGCTCCCGCTGGGTCGCGAAGCGGCCCCAGCGCTTTGTTTCAAAAGACTGGGACTGCTGCGCAGTCCAGCGGGAGCAAGCTTCCCTCGCCACGGGGTACTTTTCGCTCTTGCTGCTTCTTAACTGACTGGCATTAGGGCAAGCCCCCTCCCACATTCGGCCTGTGCAGCCCGGCTCAGACCCAGCCGCCATCCACAATAAAGTTCTGCGCCGAACACATCGCCGAGGCGTCAGAGGCGAGAAACAGCGCCATATTGGCGATGTGCTCCGGCAGCACACTGCCCGGCAGGCACTGGCTGCGGCTGATCAGTTCCTTGGCGGCATCATCGACCCACATCGCCAGTTGTTTCTCGGTCATCACCCAACCCGGCACCAGCGTGTTCACACGGATGCGGCTCGGCCCCAGTTCCCGGGCCAGGGCGCGGGTCATGCCGTGGGCGGCGGCTTTGCTGGCGGCGTACACCGGGTAGCCGGCGGAAGCCATCATCCAGCCGACCGAGCCGAGGTTGATGATCGCCCCGCCGCCCGCGCCTTTCATCATCGGCACCACGGCCTTGGCGGCCAGGAAGGCGTGCTTGAGGTTGACGGAGATCAGCCGGTCGAACATCTCCGAGTCGACTTCTTCCAGGGTGTGGCGCACGTCATTGGCGGCGTTGTTCACCAGCACGGTGATCGGCCCAAGGGAGTGTTCGAAACGCCCGATGGCCGCCTTGTAGGCGATTTCATCGGTGATGTCGCAGTTCACGAACTCCACGGTGTGCCCGCGCGAACTGAGCAGCGCCGCCAGGCGTTCGCCCTGGCTTTGCGCGCGGTCCACAAACCCGACTTTGGCGCCTTGCGCAGCGAAGGCGCGCACCATGAATTCACCAATGCCCGAGGCGCCTCCGGAAATCAGGACGGTCTTGCCTTCAAGGTCGGGGTAAACGGCGTGTTGAGTGCTCATAGAACAGGTGCCTCGCTCAATTAGTCTTATTTTATTTTGCAAATACGGCATTAAAGGCTATAAATTCGCTGTCTTATCGACAAAATATCGCACATTAGTAGAACTATTCCACTCAAAACAACAAAAGGAAGTTCGATCATGAAGCACCCTCGATACCTGCTCTCGGGCCTGGCCATGTCCTTGCTGATCGCCAGTGGCGGCGCCCAGGCCGCAGGGCTCACCAGCGAACACAAACCGTTTGGTAAAACCAACGACGGCACCGCCGTCGAACAGTACATCTTGCGCAACAGCCACGGCATGCAAGCCACGGTGATCACCTACGGCGGCGTGCTGCAGTCGCTGAAAGTGCCGGATAAAAACGGCAAGGTCGACGACGTGGTACTCGGCTTCGACGACGTGCAGGGCTACCAGGCTGGCACCGCGTTTTTCGGTGCGACCATCGGGCGTTTCGGCAATCGCCTCGCGGGCGGTGCCTTTGAGCTCGACGGCAAGCGCTACCAGGTGCCACTCAACGACGGCCCCAACTCGCTGCACGGCGGCGCACAAGGCTTCGACAAGCATGTTTGGAAGGCCTCGCCCGTCAAATCCAAGGACTCGGTCGGCGTCACCCTCACCTACCTGTCCAAGGACGGTGAAATGGGCTTCCCCGGCAACCTGAAAACCGAAGTCACCTACCGCCTCAACGATAAAAACGAACTGCACATCGACTACAAGGCCACCACCGACAAACCCACAGTGCTCAACCTCACCAACCACAGCTACTTCAACCTCGCCGGCGCGGGGAATGGCGACATTCTCAAGCAGGTCGCCACCTTGCATGCCAGCCATTACACCCCGGTGAATGCCACCTTGATTCCGACCGGCGAACTGGCCCCCGTCAAGGGCACGCCGATGGACTTCCTCAAACCGACGCCGATCGGCCAGCACATCAAGGAGGATCATCCGCAGCTCAAATTTGCCGAGCCCAAACAAGGCGGGTTTGACTTCAACTGGGCGCTGGACACCAAAGGCGACGTGAAGCAATTGGCCGCCGAGGTGCATGACCCTGAGTCAGGTCGGCGCTTGCAGCTGTACACCACCGAGCCAGGGGTGCAGTTCTATACCAGTAACTTCCTCGACGGTTCGGTGAAGGGCAAGGCTGGGAAGACCTACCTGCACTGGAGTGGTTTCACCTTGGAGACCCAGCACTTTCCGGATGCGCCAAACCAACCGACATTTGCCTCCACCCGCCTGAACCCAGGGCAAACCTACACCCAGAGCACCGTCTTCAAATTCTCCGCAAACTAAACATGTGGGAGGGGGTAAGCCCCCTCCCACATTTAATCCTCATATGGCATGACTCAGCGTTGTTTCATGCGGTCGATGACCACGGCCAGCAGCAGGATCGAGCCACGGATCACGTACTGGTAGAAGGTGTCGATGTTCTTCAGGTTCATCGCATTCTCGATGATCGCCAAAATCAACACCCCGGCGATCACATGACGGATCATCCCGACCCCACCGCTCAACGACACCCCGCCCAGCACGCAGGCCGAGATGACGGTCAGTTCAAAACCCTGCCCGATCATCGGCTGGCCCGAGGTCATGCGTGACGCCAGGATCACCCCGGCCAATGCGCCGATCACACCGTGTACGGCAAAGATCAGGATCTTGGTACGGTCGACGTTCACCCCCGCGAGCAACGCCGCTTCCGGGTTGCCGCCGATGGCCATAGTGTTGCGCCCGTAGGTGGTGTAGTTGAGCAACCAGCCGAAAAACATGAAGCACAGGATCGTGATGATGATCGGCACCGGCACGCCCAGCAGTTGGCCGTTGCCGAAGATAAAGAACTGATCCTGGGACACCCCCACCGCCTTGCCGTTGGCAAAGATGTACGCCAGGCCGCGCACGATCTGCATGGTCGCCAAGGTGGTGATCAACGCGTTGACCCGCAGCTTGGCGATCACGATGCCGTTGATCAGCCCCACGACCAGGCCCATCAGCAGCGCGGCGCCGATGCCCAGCATGACGCTGTCGGTATCGCGCATCACAATCGCCGCGACCACCCCGGCGCAGGCAATCACCGAGCCCACCGACAAGTCGAAGTGCCCCGACGCCAGGCAGAACAGCATGGTGCAGGCGGCAATGCCCACGGTGGAAATCGCCAGGCCCAGCCCGCGCATGTTCAATGGGGAGAGGAAGTTATCGATGAGCAAGGCGCAGAGCAAAAAGATGCTCACCGCCGCCAGCAGCATGGCCCAGTTGTCCAGCAGTGCACGCACGTCCAGGGGTTTGCGCGCGGTCGGCAGCGCATTGTTTTGGATTGTCATGATCGTCTCTCAGTTCGCCAGGCTACGCGGCAAAGCCAGCTGCAGCAGGTTGGATTCAGTGGCGTGTTCGCGGGTTTGTTCGCCGCGCATCGCGCCTTCGCACAGCACCAGGATGCGGTCGGAGATACCCATCACTTCCATCAGGTCGCTGGACACTACGATGACCGCAATGCCTTGGGCCGCGAGGTTATGGATGATCTGGTAGATCTCGGCCTTGGCGCCGATATCGATGCCACGCGTGGGTTCGTCCAGCAGCAGGACTTTCATCGGCATCGACAGCCAGCGTCCCAGGATCGCCTTCTGCTGATTGCCGCCGGACAGGTACATGATTTTCTGCGCCGCATTCGGCGTTTTGACTTTCATCGCCTGGATCTGCTGGTCGGCGTTGCGTTTTTCCCAGCCGTCACGCAGCAGCCAGCCGAACGTGGAATGAGCACCGCGCGCACTGATATTGATGTTCTCGGCCACGCTGGACAGCGGAATGATGCCCTCCTTCTTGCGGTCTTCCGGGCACAGCAGCACACCGGCGGCGATGGCATCGCGCGGTGAGCGCAGTTGCAAGGCTTGCCCGCAGAGTTCCAGTTGACCGGCGCTGGCACGTTCCAGGCCGCTGAGCAGGCGGAACAACTCGGTACGTCCGGCGCCCACCAGCCCGAACAGGCCGAGGATCTCGCCTTTGCGCACATTGAAACTGATCGGCTCACGCAGGCCTGGGCCGAGCAAACCGTCGACCTTGAGCGCCACTTCGCCCTGTTCACGCGGACGGTAGTCGTAGATGTCCTGGATATCGCGGCCGACCATGCAGGTGACCAACTGGTCGTGGGTCAGCGCACTCATGTCATCGAAGGTGCGCACGTAGCGGCCGTCCTTGAACACCGTCACGGCGTTGCAGATGCGGAACACCTCTTCCATGCGGTGGGACACGTAGAGCACCACTTTGCCCTCGTCGCGCAGGCGCGTGATGATCGCCATCAAGCGGTCGATCTCGCGCGCCGAGAGGCTGCTGGTGGGTTCGTCAAAGGCAATCACATGGGCACCACGGGACAGCGCCTTGGCAATTTCCACCAGTTGGCGCTGGCCCAGGGACAGGCGGCCGAGCTTTTCCTGCGGGTCGATTTCATCGGCCAGGCCTTTAAGGCAGGCCAGTGCCTGCTGGCGCAACAGGCTGCGATTGACCACACCGAAACGCGACGGCAAATGCCCGAGGAACAGGTTCTCGGCCACGGTCATTTCCGGCACCAGGTGCAGTTCCTGGTGGATCACCGCCACGCCGCTGGCAATGCTGTCGGCGGCGTTTTTGAAGGCCATGGTCTGCTCGCCGATCTGCAGCGTGCCACTGCTGGGGATATAAGCACCGCCGAGGATTTTCAGCAGCGTCGACTTGCCCGCGCCGTTTTCGCCCATCAAGGCGTGCACTTGCCCTGGGTAGGCGGTGAAGCTGATGCCATCCAGCGCCTTGACCCCAGGAAAGGTTTTGCCGATGCCGTTGAAGCTCAACTGGGCAGCAGCGTTGTGTGTCTGTAATTGCGCGTGCATAACCACCTCGTCACACCAAACCGGCGGCCCCGTTGTGGGGGCCGCCATGCCAAACACTCAGTTCCACAACCCGATCTTGGTCAGTTCTTCCTTGAAGTTCTCGCGGGTGATCAGGGTCACTTCGTCCATGGCGGTGTACTTCGGTGGCTCGGTGCCTTTGGTGACCCACTCGTACATCATCAGCGCCGTGTTGTAGCCCTCGATATGTGGGCTAGGCAGCATGGAGCCGAAGAAGCCGCTGTTGGGTTTCTTCAGTTCGCCGATGGCATCGGTGCCATTGATGCCGATACCGATCACGTTGGCGGCTTTGAAGTCGGCGCTTTCGGTGGCGCGCACGCCGCCGAGTACGGTGTTGTCGTTCATGCCGCCGATGATCAGGTTTTTCGCGCCGCTGGGCAGCTTGACCAGGGCCGAGTTGGTGGCGTCCATGCTGCCCGGTACATCCAGGGTCTTGGCGGCGGTGAACAGGATGTGATCCTTGGGAATGCCGGCTTCCTCCAGGGACTTGACCGAGCCGTCGGTGCGTTTCTTGCCGGTGTCGAGTTCGTTGAAGGTGTTGATCACGGCGTAGGTGTCTTTCCAGTCCCAGCCACGTTTTTTCGCTTCAGCCGCCATGGCCGCGCCCTGCTTCTGGCCCACTTCGAAGGCGGCCATGCCCAGGTACGGCACGTCTTCCATGAAGGCGCCCTTGGCGTCGACGAAGCGGTCGTCCACGGCGATGACTTTCAGCCCATTGGCTTTGGCCTTGGCGACGATGGCCGGGCCGAGGGACACGTCCGGCGGGCAGATCACAAAACCCTTGGCGCCGTTGGCCGCCAGGCTGTCGATGGCCGAGAGGGTTTTCTCGCCATCGGGCACGGCGATCTTGATCACAGTGAAGCCATGTTCCTTGCCGGCTTTTTCGGCAAACGCCCACTCGGTCTGGAACCACGGCTCTTCAGCCTGCTTGACCAGAAAACCGATCTTCACTTCTTCAGCGGCCAGCAACAGCCCGCTCAGGCTCATGGCCGAGACCGCCACAGCGGCGCAGCACAGGGAACGGATACCACGACGACGATTCATACGGGTGACTCCTTGTTGTTGTTTTTAGGTAGAACTCTAGAAGCGGGCTGGCAAGGAACCCACTCCCATTAGGGTTATCCGGCAAAGCGGTGACAGGGTTTGCCTGGCACGTCGACCTCGATGGCCAATACCGCACCATCCAGGGGGTGATCCAATGGGCTGGCAGCGCTGGTGATATACAGGGTGGTGAGGTTGGGGCCACCGAATACGCAACTGGTGGGACGGCTGACGGGCAGTTCGATGATGCGGTCCACCTCTCCTGCGGGCGTGAGGCGCAGCAGGCAACTGCCGTCCCAGCGCGCGTTCCAGAGGTAGCCTTCAACATCCATCGCCGAGCCGTCCGGCCCGCCGCGCTCGTGTGGACCAAACCACGTTTGCGCCGGACCGAGCTGGCCGTCCGCGTGGATCGCATGCCGGTACAGCGTGCCATCCAGGCTGTCGCCGAAATGCACCTGGCAGCCGTCATCACTCCACAGCAAGGTGTTGGGAATGCCCAGCCCGCTCAGCAACGGCGTCACCTGTGCATCGGCATCGATGCGAAACAGGCCGCCGGAACGTCGGGTGATCGGCACGTCTTCACCGTGTTCGCCGATGTTGTTCTGCATGGTGCCCAGCCACAGCCGGCCCTGGGCATCGCAGCGCGCTTCATTGCCACGGTTGCCCGTATGCGGGTCGGCCACGCACAGCAAGGTCAGGGCCTCGGTGGCCAGGTCCAGCCGGTACACGCCGCTGCTCAAGGTCACTAACGCATCGCCGCTTTCACACGGGATAAAGGCCGAGACATGCTCGGGCAACTGCCAGATCTGCAACTGCCCGCCCATCAGGCGCAGCGCCTGTTTGCCGGCAATGTTGACCCAATACAGGGCCTGGGTGGGCACGTCCCAGAACGGGCCCTCCCCCAGTTGCGCGCGGTGCGCGGTGACGGCGGTACACGACATGACGCCTCCTGGTTTTTTACAACGAATCGCGCGATGGCGTGCCATCCACCAGCCGCTGGATCCGCAACGGGTTAGCGTTTTTCAACGCGTCGGGCAGCAGGCTGTCCGGGTAGTTCTGGAAGCACACCGGGCGCAGGAAACGGTCGATGGCCAGGGTGCCCACCGAAGTGCCACGGGCATCCGACGTCGCCGGGTACGGCCCGCCGTGAACCATCGAATCGCAGACTTCCACACCGGTCGGGTAACCGTTGAGCAGGATGCGCCCGACTTTCTGTTCGAGCAGTGGCGTGAGTTCGGCGAACTGCTGAAAGTCGCCCGGCTCGCCAATGATCGTGGCGGTGAGTTGGCCGTGCAGGCCATGCAAGGCAGCGCTGAGTTGCGCCTGGTCAGCCACTTCGACAAACACGGTGGTGGGGCCGAAAACTTCTTCCTGCAGCACGTCATCGCCGTCGATCAACAAGCCCACATTCGCCTTGAACAGCTGCGGCTGCGCCTGGTTGCCTGCCTGGGCATTGCCCGCCAGGTGCTGGATGCCGGGGTGCGCCAGGAGTTTTTCCAGGCCTTTGCCGTAGCTGCTCAGGGTGCCGGCATTGAGCATGGTTTGCGCCGGTTGCTCGCCGATCAGTTGCGCCACCTGTTGGGTGAACGCGGTGAAGGCTGGCGAAGCAATCCCGATCACCAAGCCAGGGTTGGTGCAGAACTGGCCACAGCCTTGCACCACCGAGGCGGTGAGGTCGCGGGCAACGGTGTCGGCCCTGGCCTGCAACGCCTGGGGCAATACGATCACCGGGTTGATGCTCGACATCTCGGCAAACACCGGGATCGGTTGCGGGCGCGCCGCGGCCATATCGCACAACGCACGACCGCCCTTGAGCGAACCGGTAAAGCCGACCGCCTGGATCGCCGGGTGCTTGACCAGCGCTTCACCGACGCCACCGCCGAAGATCATATTGAATACGCCGGCCGGCATCTCGGTGGCCTCGGCGGCACGGATGATCGCATTGGCGACCTGTTCCGCCGTGGCCATGTGGCCGCTGTGAGCCTTGAACACGACCGGGCAACCTGCGGCCAGCGCTGCGGCGGTGTCGCCGCCCGCCGTAGAAAACGCCAGGGGGAAATTGCTCGCGCCAAACACCGCGACCGGGCCCAGGCCGATGAGGTATTGGCGCAGGTCCGGACGTGGCAGCGGTTGGCGATCGGGCAACGCTTTGTCGATGCGCGCGCCGTAGAAATCACCGCGACGCAACACGGTGGCAAACAGGCGCATCTGGCCACTGGTACGCCCGCGCTCGCCCTTGATACGCGCGGCCGGCAATGCGGTTTCGCGGCAGACCAATTCAATGAAGTTATCGCTCAGGGCATCCAGTTCGTCTGCGATCGCGTCCAGAAACTGCGCGCGACGCGCCGCACTCAAGGCGCGGTACGCGGGATAGGCCTGCGCGGCGGCCTTGGCGGCGGCGTCGACTTCCTGCGGGGTGGCCTGGTAGAAGTCCTGGGGCAAGGCTTCGCCGGTGGCTGCGTCGACGCTTTGCAGCTTGACGCTGCCGTTGGCGCTGCGCTGGCCGCCGATGTAGTTGTGGCCGAGGAACTGGGTCATGGGGGTCTCCTTTAAAGGGTGATGACGTTACCGGGTTCAAAGGCCGCATCGGCACTGCCGACACGGTTGACCAGCGGCGCGCCGAACTCGGCTTGGCTGATCTCGAACACATCGCCCGGTTGGGTACGTATACCGTCGGCGAATGACAGCGTGGCGGTGCCGAAGAAATGAATATGCACATCGCCGGGCTTGAGGAACTGACGGTATTTGAAGTGGTGGTATTCGAGGTTTTCCAGGCTGTGGCACATATTGGCCTCGCCACTGAGGAATTCGTTCCGCCAGATTTCCTCGCCGTTACGCAGGATACGGCTGGTGCCGGCCAGGTGTTGGGGCAATTCGCCCACGCGCAGCTCGGGACCGTAGCTGCAGCTGCGCAGTTTGGAGTGGGCCAGGTACAGGTAGTTCTTGCGCTCCATGATGTGGTCGGAGAACTCGTTGCCTACCGCAAAGCCGAGGCGATAGGGCTTGCTGTCCGGGCCGATGACGTAAAGGCCGCCAATTTCCGGTTCTTCACCGGCGTCTTCGGCAAATGGCGGCACCGGGAAGGCTTCGCCAGGGCGCACGACGATACTGCCATCGCCCTTGTAGAACCACTCCGGCTGCACACCGGCTTGGCCGGCTGCGGGCTTGCCGCCCTCGACGCCCCATTTGAAGATGCGCATGGTGTCGGTCAGTGCGGTGTCGTCACCGGCCTGGTGCATTTTGTCGCGTGCCGAGGCACTGCCCAGGTGAGTCAGGCCGGTGCCGCTGATCAGCATATGGGCCGGGTCCGGGTGATCCAGCGGCGGCAGGACTCTCAGGTCGGCCAGCAGTGCGGCGTAGTCATGGCTGTCGCCCAGGCCGAGGGTCTCGACCTGCTGCTGCAACTTGATACCTGCCTCGATGGCGGCCAGGGCCAGTTCGCGTACGCTGCGCGCCGTGTTCACTTCACGCAATGTGCTGCCTTCCACCACGCCGACGCGGCGCTCACCGTTGTGCAATTCGAACTGAACTAAACGCATGAAACTTCTCCCAGATTAAGTACGTGTGGCGCCACGGGCGCTGGCGGCGAACTGGTCGGCAGGCAATACGTGCTTGCGCTCAAGCACACGGTAGACCACGAAGGTCAGCAGCAGCCCGAACACCATCACCCCGGACAGGAAGTACAAGCCCGAAGCCAGGTTGCCGGTGTATTCCTTGAGCGCGCCGATCACGAACGGGCCAATGTAGCCGCCGAGGTTGCCCACCGAGTTGATCAAGGCAATGCCCGCCGCCGCACTGGCGCCGGCAAAGAAGCGCCCCGGCAGGGTCCAGAACACCGCCGTGCAGGAAAACATCGCGAACGCCGCCAGGCACAGCGCCGCCATTTGCAGCACCGGCACACTCAGCCAGGCACTGAAGAACAGGCCGATGGCACCGAGCACATAGAGCACGGCGAGGTGGCCGTAGCGGTCATTCAAACGGTCGGAACTGCGCGGGATGATCAGCAGGCCGATGATGCCGAAGATATACGGCACGGCCGAGATAAAGCCGGTGGTGAGGTCGCTGCCGCCGAATTGCTTGATCAGGGTCGGCAGCCACAGGCCCAGGCCGTAGATGCTCAGGGTCACCGGCAGGTAGAACAGCGCCAGCAGCAGCACGCGCTTGTCTTTCAGGGCATGCAGCGGGTTGCCGTGACGAGTCTGGCCGTAGGCTTGCAGGTCTTTAGCCAGTTCGCCGGTGAGCCAAGCCTTTTCGTCATCGCTCATCCAGTTGACCTGCTTGGGGCCGTCCGGCAAGTAGCGCAGCACCGGCCAGGTCAGCAGGATCGCCGGGGTGCCGATGACGATGAACAGCCACTGCCAGCCGTGCAGGCCAAGGATGCCGTCCATGCCCAGCAAACCGCCGGACACCGGGCCGGTGATCATCATCGCGATGGGTTGCGACAGGATGAACAGCCCGAGGATCTTGCCGCGATGACGCACCGGGAACCACTGGGTGATGTAGTACAGGACGCCCGGAAAGAACCCCGCCTCCGCCGCGCCGAGCAGAAAGCGCATCACGTAGAAGCTGTGCGGGCCCTGTACAAAGGCCATGCCGATGGTGATGGCGCCCCAGGTGATCATGATCCGCGCAAACCAGCGCCGCGCGCCGAAGCGGTCGAGCATCAGGTTGCTGGGGATCTCGAACAGGAAGTAGCCAATGAAGAACAACCCCGCGCCCAGGCCGTAGGCGGCGTCACCGATACCCACGTCGGCGCCCATGTGCAATTTGGCGAAGCCCACGGCGGAGCGGTCCACGTAGGCGATCAGGTACAGCAGGATCAGGAAGGGAATCAGTTTCAGCGTGATGCGCCGAATAAGCCGCAGTTCCTGGCTCATGGGGGTCGATCTCCGATTGTTGTTTTTATAGAAGCTCGGGGGACGCCTCTCGCGAAAATCCGCCAGGGTCATACCTCAGTTGAGACCGACTATATAGTAGGACTATTTGCAAAACAACTCTTCCAAAGCATCGATTTTGCGCTTATGTTTAAGCACGCATAGAACATATAGTCATACAATAAGAGAATCGATCATGTCTGATAAAAAGCCCGGCCTACGCTCCGCCCAGTGGTTTGGTACCGCCGACAAAAACGGTTTCATGTACCGCAGCTGGATGAAGAACCAGGGCATTGCCGACCATCAGTTCCATGGCAAGCCGATCATCGGTATCTGCAACACCTGGTCGGAGCTGACCCCGTGCAACGCGCATTTCCGCCAGATCGCCGAGCACGTCAAGCGTGGCGTGATCGAGGCCGGTGGCTTCCCGGTTGAGTTCCCGGTGTTCTCCAATGGCGAATCCAACCTGCGCCCCACTGCGATGCTCACGCGCAACCTGGCGAGCATGGACGTGGAAGAAGCCATTCGCGGCAACCCGATTGACGGTGTGGTGCTGCTGACCGGCTGCGACAAGACCACCCCCGCCCTGCTGATGGGCGCCGCCAGTTGCGACGTACCGGCCATCGTCGTGACCGGTGGGCCGATGCTCAACGGCAAGCACAAGGGCCAGGACATCGGCTCCGGCACCGTGGTGTGGCAATTAAGTGAACAGGTCAAGGCCGGCACCATCACCCTGGACGACTTCCTCGCGGCCGAGGGCGGCATGTCGCGTTCGGCGGGCACCTGCAACACCATGGGCACCGCGTCGACCATGGCCTGCATGGCCGAGGCATTGGGCACCTCCCTGCCCCACAACGCGGCGATCCCGGCAGTGGATGCACGGCGTTATGTGCTGGCGCATATGTCCGGCATGCGGGCGGTAGAGATGGTGCGCGAAGATTTGAAACTGTCGAAAATCCTCACCAAAGAAGCGTTTGAAAACGCGATCCGCGTGAATGCGGCCATCGGCGGCTCGACCAACGCCGTGATTCACTTGAAAGCCATCGCCGGGCGCATCGGCGTCGAACTGGACCTGGACGACTGGACCCGCATCGGCCGTGGCATGCCGACCATCGTCGACCTGCAACCGTCAGGGCGTTTCCTCATGGAAGAGTTCTACTATGCCGGCGGCCTGCCTGCCGTGCTGCGTCGCCTCGGTGAGGCCAACCTGATCCCGCACCCGAATGCCCTGACCGTCAACGGCAAATCGTTGGGCGAGAACACCAAGGACTCGCCGATCTACGGCCAGGACGAAGTGATCCGCACCCTCGACAACCCGATCCGCGCCGACGGCGGCATTTGCGTGTTGCGCGGTAACCTCGCCCCGTTGGGCGCGGTGCTCAAGCCGTCCGCCGCCAGCGCGGAGCTGATGCAGCATCGTGGCCGCGCGGTGGTGTTCGAGAATTTCGACATGTACAAGGCGCGCATCAACGACCCGGAGCTGGACGTGGACGCCAACTCGATCCTGGTGATGAAAAACTGCGGGCCCAAGGGTTACCCAGGCATGGCCGAAGTCGGCAACATGGGCTTGCCGGCCAAGCTGCTGGCCCAGGGCGTAACGGATATGGTGCGGATTTCCGATGCGCGCATGAGCGGCACCGCCTACGGCACGGTGGTGTTGCACGTGGCGCCCGAAGCCGCTGCCGGCGGGCCGTTGGCCACGGTGAAGGAAGGTGACTGGATCGAACTGGACTGCGCCAACGGCCGTCTGCACCTGGACATCCCCGACGCAGAGCTGGCGGCGCGCATGGCCGACCTGAAACCGCCACAAAACCTGATCGTCGGCGGCTATCGCCAGCTGTATATCGACCATGTGCTGCAGGCCGACCAGGGCTGTGACTTTGACTTCCTGGTAGGGTGCCGTGGGGCCGAAGTCCCCCGGCATTCCCACTAATTGGGATGCTATGATGCCGCGAATTTAAGTCAGAGCCTCCCTGTCGTTATGGATCACCAGCCGTCCAAGCCGCGCAAGAGCCAGCATGCCCAGATCGTTCAGGACTTGGGCATGCACATCGTTTCCGGTCGCTTCAAGCCTGAAGAGCGGCTGCCCATGGAGGCCACGCTCTGCGAGGAGTACAAGGTCAGCCGTTCGGTGCTGCGTGAAGCCACGCGGGTGCTCAGCGCCAAGGGCCTGGTGTATTCCAAGCCTCGGGTGGGCGCGGTGGTGCGGCCCCGGTTGAAATGGCACCTGCTCGACCCGGACGTGTTGTCCTGGTTGATGCAGTCCACGCCCCACAGTGAGTTCTTCAATACCTTGGCGGGTGTGCGGCGCATCCTCGAACCGGAAATCGCCGCAATGGCCGCGACTACCGCCACCGATGAAGACATCGCAACCATTGAACAGGCCTACCGGGGCATGGAAACCGCGAAGACCCACGAAGACCTGTTGCAGGCCGACCTGGATTTTCACCGCGCGATTGCCGATGCCACCCGCAACGACCTGCTCGCTTATATGTGCAACATGCTGTCGTTGCCGTTGCGCGAGTCGATCAACATCACCAACCGCCGCCCGGATATCCAGGGCCTGAGCCTGCCCCGGCACAAGGCGATCCTCACCGCGATCCAGAACCGTGACGCCCTCGGGGCACGGCATGCGTCGCTGGTGCAGCTGGATGACACGCGAGTGGCGTTGGATACGGTGATGAACGTGCTCACGCCGCTCTGACTCCAAGGCATACCCAGGACCCCATGTGGGAAGGGGGCTTGCTCCCGATGGCAGTAGACCGGTCAATATTGCGTTGACTGATCCACCGCTATCGGGAGCAAGCCCCCTCCCACATTGAAGCGGTGTACACCGTTATAGCGTGTAGGCGATTCCGACCTGCACGGTGCGCGGCTCGCCTGGGTAGGCGTAGACGTTGCCGAACGCGCCTTCTTCATACTCGCGGTTGAACAGGTTCTTCACGTCGAGGTTCAGGCGCACTTTGTCGTTGACCTTGTAGTAGCTGAGCAAGTCCACCACGGTGTAGGCATCCATCGAGAACGCGGTGTTGGACGTCTGCCCGGCGCGCTCATCCACGTATTTGCCGCCCGCCCCCAGGCCCAGGCCTTTGAGGGCGCCGTCCTGGAATTCGTAGACGTTAAGCAAGCTGAAGCTGTTGCGCGGGATGTTCAGCAAACGGGTGCCGGTGCGCAGGGTGTTGTCCTTGGTGACTTCGGCGTCCACATAGGCATAGCCGCCGATCACGCGCCACTCGGGGGTGATATTGCCCGTCACGTTCAGGTCGAAACCTCGGCTGCGCACTTGGCCGGCGGCGACGCTGAAGGTCGAGTCCTGGGGGTCGGTGGTGAGCACGTTTTTCTTCTCGATCTGGTAGATCGCAGCGTCGACGCTCAACTGGCGATCCAGGGCTTCCCACTTGACGCCCATCTCGTAGGATTTGCCTTTTTCCGGCGCAAAACCGCCGCCCTGGCGGCTGGCGCCGGTGTTGGGCTTGAACGAGCGCGCGGCGTCGGCGTACACCGCGACGGTGTCGGTGAGGTCGTAGATCACACCGACACGTGGGGTGACGGCGTTATCAGCGGCTTGCCAGCTTTTAGTGCCTGGCACGTAACTCTCGTAATCGTGCTCAAACCGTTCGAAACGCGCACCGGCCAACACTTTCAAACGCTCGGTCAGTGCCACTTGGTCTTGGACAAACGCCGCGTAGGTTTTGAGGTTTTCCTTGTCATGTGTCGGCGTGCGGGTCAGCGGTGGACGCGCCTGGCCGTAGACCGGGTCGAAGATATCAATCGGGTAAGTACCCACGGCAGCGCTGGAACGTTGGATGATCGACTTGTAGTCGTAGTCCTCGTACTCGATACCGGTCAGCAACGTGTGATCAAAACCGCCGGTAGAGAAGTGCCCGGTCAAGTTGAGCTGGTAGTCCTTGTCGGTCCATTCCAACTTACGGTAATTGAAGTTGCGTTGCAGCGTGCGGCCGTCAGCGTTGAGGCTGGTCGTACCATTGGCCTCAATCGCGTTGCCTTGCAGCGTGCCATCCAACCATTGCATACCGCCGCCCAGGGTCCAGTTGTCGTTGAGCATATGTTCGAAACGCAACTGAGCCATGTTGTTGTCGTTGTGCAATTTACCGACATCTTTATCCCCCCAGAAAGTGTCGCGCGAAGGCGTACCTTTTTGGTTCGGGTACCGCGTCAAGCCACGGTCCAACGGGTGGTTGTTACGCATGAAGTCGCCTTCGAAGATCACCTTGGTGTCGTCGGTGGCTTGCCAGGTGATGACCGGGGTCACGCCGTAGCGCTCGGTTTCGACATGATCACGGAAGGTATCGCCGCCCTCGCCCACCACGTTCAGGCGATAGGCCAGGCGACCTTGCTCGTCCAGTGGGCCCGATGCGTCAAGCGTGGCGCGCTGCATGCCCTGGTCATCCAACTGGCTGCCGAGGGTGACGGTGGGTTCGGCCAGCGGTTGCTTGGACACCACGTTGAAGGTGCCGCCGGGATCACCACGGCCGTAGAGCATGGTCGCCGGGCCGCGCAGCACTTCCAGGCGCTCGATGGTGTTGGCGTCCGGCATGTTCGGGTAACCGCGGTTGATCGGGAAACCGTTGCGGTAGAACTCGCCGGTGGTAAAGCCGCGCACGGTGAACGTGGTCAGCCCCTGGCCGCCAAAGTTGTTCGCACGCCCGACACCGCCGGCGTAATCCAGCGCGTCCTGCAGGCGAGTGGCGCCGATGTCGTCGACCACGGCCTTGGACACCACGGTGATGGACTGCGGGGTTTCATGAATGGAGGTGTCGGTGCGCGTCGCACTGGCTGAACGTGTGGCGTGGTAGCCCTTGACCGGCCCTTGAGCCGTCTCGTAGTCCGCCTCGCCCGTGACATTGGTGGCTTGCAGCTCAAGACTGGCTTTGTCGGCAGGGACAACCTCAGCCCAAGTAAAAGGCGAAAATGCCTGAAGCACACAGAGGGAAATCAAGGTACGACGCATGGATGTTGAACCTAGTGAATGAGCCAGAAGGGGCGGCAAACCTGCCAAAAATTCGCGGGGATGGTATACCAATCCATTCGCGTTTGACATCTATTCTCATTCATTATTTTTCAGGTAACAGCTTTGTATCGATAAGCAGCAAGTTTGATGCGAACTCAATGTGGGAGGGGGCTTGCGCCCGATAGCAGTGTGCCAGACACCGATGTTGTGACTGCCACACTGCTATCGGAAGCAAGCCCCCTCCCACAGTTGGATTGCTATACGACGTCAGGATCCGATCAGCGATAGCGCTCCAGCCAATGGGCGTAAGGCGCAGGCAAGGTCCAGGAGGATTTCTCCACGCCCAGTTCCTTGGCCGCAAAGTACGCCCAATGCGGGTCAGCCAGGTGCGCACGACCGACCGAGACCAGGTCCAGATGCCCGGCCTGCAATGCGCCTTCTGCCAGTTGCGGTGTGCCAAAGCCCCAGGCCGACGTCACCGGGATACCGGCTTCACGACGTACACGTTCAGCGATCGGGCCCATGAAAGCCGGGCCCCACGGGATATTGGTGTCGGGAATGGTAAAACCGACGCTGACGCTCAGCAGGTCCAGGCCACCGGCTTTGAAGTTGCGGGCCAGTTCGATGGATTCGGTGAGGGTCTGCTCGTCGCGGCCGTCGTATTCGATCACGCCGAAACGCGCGGTCAGCGGCAGGTTCTCCGGCCAGACTTCACGCACGGCGGCCAGGGTTTCCAGGAGGAAACGGCTGCGGTTGTCGAAGCTGCCACCGTAGGCGTCGGTGCGCTGGTTGGAATGCTCGGAGAAGAAGCTCTGGCCCAGGTAACCGTGGGCGAAGTGCAGTTCGATCCACTCAAAGCCGGCGTCACGGGCACGGCGGGCAGCATCGACGAAGTCCTGGCGCACACGGGCGATGTCGTCCAGGGTCATGGCGCGTGGCACTTGCGGCAGGTTGGCACCAAAGGCGATGGCCGACGGTGCGATGGTTTCCCAGCTGCGCGCATCGGAGGCAGGCATATGGTCGTCCCCTTCCCACGGGCGGTTGGCGCTGGCTTTGCGACCGGCGTGACCGATCTGGATGCCTGGCACCGAGCCGGCGGCCTTGATGGCCTTGACCATGGGCACGAAGGCCTCGGCGTGGGCGTCGCTCCAGAGACCGGCGCAACCGGGGGTGATACGCCCCTCGGGCGCTACAGCGGTGGCTTCAACCACCAGCAAACCGGCGCCGCCACGCGCCATACTGGCCAGGTGCACGAGGTGCCAGTCGTTGACGATGCCGTCATCCGCCATGTATTGGCACATTGGCGGTATGGCGATGCGATTGCGCAGGGTGACGTCTTTGAGTTTGAACGGTTCGAACAAAGCGGACATTGAGAACTCCGGGAGCGAGTGGATGATTCGATAGTTCGATGGTAATCGAACTATGGTATTCGATGATACCCCCCTGTTATGATTCGTTTCATGCGAGCCTTTAAACATCCCCCTCTGGAAGACCTGACCCTCGAGCGCCTGCTATATGCGCTGAGTGATCCGGTGCGCCTGGAAATCGTGCGTTGCCTGGCCGGTGTGCCCGAAGCCACCTGCGGCGAATTGGATGGCGGGCGGCCCAAGTCGAGCATGTCCCATCACTTCCGGGTGCTGCGCGATGCCGGCCTGGTACACACCCGCAGCGTGGGCACTACCCATATGAATTCACTGCGCGGCGATGTGCTTGAGGAACGGTTTCCGGGGTTATTGCAGAGCATCCTGGCGCAACAATAAAACCCGGCTCAGTCCAGCAGCGCAACCAGCCGCGACTCGATCGTCAGCTCCTGCACCTCCAGCACCGCCAACGTCACCGGCAACTTGAAGCGCCGCCGCCCTGCACTGCCGGGGTTCACATACAGCATTGCGCCGCGCCATTCGATCAGGGGCTTGTGCGAATGGCCGGTGATCACCAGCCGAGTAGACGTGTCGAGTAAGGCGGGTACGTCGGCGATGTCATGCACCACCAACGTCCGCCATCCGTCCACATCCAGCAGCAGATGGTCGGGCACCTGCTCTGCCCACGGCGCGTCCTGGTCATTGTTGCCGCGCACCACGTGCAGGGGCGCGATCTGCGCCAATTGCTGAAGAATCTCAGGGCTGCCGATATCGCCGGCATGAATGATCTGCTCACATCCCTGCAAAGCCACCACGGCTTCAGGTCGCAGCAGGCCATGGGTATCGGAAATCACGCCAACTTTCATAGGGCCTCCGGGGTGGAAATCGAACCGTGAGACACCCGCGCGCCATCTAGGTACACGCGGTCCTTGCCGTTGCCCTTGGCGGTGTAGAGGTTGCGGTCGGCACGCTTGAGAACCGCCGACATATCGGCCCCGAGCGTAAAATGCGTCATGCCCGCACTGCAGGTGTAGTCATGGGGCGGCGCGACACTGCTGCGGATCGCTTGCAGCAGGCGCAGCGCGTAATCGGTGGCGAGACCAGGGTCATCGCCCACCAGCAACACTCCGAATTCTTCGCCGCCAATCCTGCCGAAACTGTGGCTGCCTGGGGTGGATTTAAGGCACGCGGCCATGGCGCAGAGAATCCTGTCGCCGACGTCATGACCGAACTGGTCATTCTTTAATTTGAAACTGTCGATATCCAGCATCATGAAGTAGCCGGTATCACCGGCCGCAATCAGTTTGGCAAAGCTCTCCATAAAGGCCCGCCGGTTCAGGATGGAGGTCAAGTAATCGGTCTCGGCCAACTCCCTAAACTCACTCTCCACCATTAACACCGAACGCAGGTTCTTCAGGTAGTAGACATTCAAGATAAAGCCGATCGCCACCGACGCGGCACAAAAGATAAACACGTAGATATCGACGCCTTCGTAAAGGCTCATCTGAATGCTGGGCCACGTCAGTAACCAGACCAAGGCGGCGCAGACCAGAAAATCCTGAACCACGATAAACAGGATTGCACTGCTCAGCACCAAGGTCACGGCCAGCGGCAAGGCAAACACCTGCAGCGCGGGATGGACGTGAACCACATAGGCAAAACCCGCAGACAGCAGCACCATGTAGGCCACACCTAGCGCCCGCCACAGCACATAATGAGTCACCACTCGGTGAACCCCATACACCCCGCACAGCCCGATCGTGACCAGCGCGACCGGCCAGCCAAACATCGCCCAGCGGTCCACCAGCAACACCGCCAGCCAGGCGAAAATCCCGATCAGTTCAGCCTTGGCGATCGCGGGCGACAACAGTCTTTGCATCCGTGGCCTGAGCTTCACATTAGCCGGCATCCCGTCACTCCCTGTGAATGAGTGGCCGGTGTGCTATCGGCATGACTCAGTTGAAGACTGTGGAGGCCGGTCGCAAACGAGTAAGCCATAAACCGCCTGACCAACACCATAAAAGGTGGCAGGACTTCAAGCAATGTCTTGGAATGAATCTTGAAATAGCCCCGGTCGGCCCCCTCTTGAACCAGACGAATAACGTGGGTCTTGGATACCGAGAGTTGCTCAGCGATGGAAAGGTAGGACGAAGACCTGAAACTTGCCCCTTGATTATCGAGCGCACACGCATCGTTATAGATCGCCAGCATCAACATATGCCCGGCATCGCGTTTTACCAGCCAATAACAATCAGGCATCAACAGGTCGATGGTCACGTTATGGGAGAGAAGGACCGAAAATCCTTTGAAATAACGTGCCAGATAGGCGCGATCATCCAACCCGCCCATTGACCCGCACACCGCCGTTCCCGAGCACATCACACCCAGCGGCTCGACCACGGAGGTGAGCATCCGCCGGATCTCCTCGCAGGCTTGGGATGACGGGCTGAATACCCGCAAACGGCTGTCATCCGGATGCCTGGACACCGTCATGAACCCCAGCGCCCTGAACAGCAGGAAGATCGACTCCAGGCTGTTTCTGGAACAGAACCCGCGCGCCACACAAAACGCCTTCACCTCGGACAGTAAGGGAACGGGCTTGGAGAAATACGTGCTCAATAAGGTAAAGGACACCATCAAGCGACTGAACTTGAGTGCGGTCTTATAGAAAAACGGTCTTTTTGAATAGCACTCCAACAAAATCGAATAATGGGAACGAATACACGCTTCAAAATCCACATGACGCTCAAACGCCCGCGCCGACTGTTCTATCGCCAACTTCAACGAACCACTGCACATGAGAAAGAGCCCTGATCAAACAACTTGGATTCACTGATCTCAATTGCAGCACCGATAATGGCGTTTTGCCTTGAGCGCAATCTATCGTGATTAGCGCAGAGGACACCGTCGCTACCAAAATTGTTCCAAAAAGACCTCGATGGCTTAACCGTTTCAGTCGCCGCAGCGAACCTTCCCCGCAAGCCGACGTCCGAGCTTTAGCACTGTTGCTTACTGCTCGCCGCGAGGGCCTCGTTTGAAAGCCGCCATCATCAAAAAATACCGTTTGATCATCAAGACCATGGGCTACGTGGGCTGGGCGCTGTTCTGGCTGTTGCTGTGGGACGTCGCCGTCACCGTGGACTTCATGCTGTTTCTCACCGCCAAGATCAATCTGCCGCTGATGCCGCTCACCCTGCTGGGCTCGGCGCTGGTGGTGCTGATCAGTTTCCGTAACAGCAGCGCCTATAACCGCTGGTGGGAAGCCCGTACCCTGTGGGGTGCGATGGTCAACAACTCGCGCAGCTTTGCCCGCCAGGTACTGACCCTGCTGGACGACCCCGACGGCGAAGTGAACCCGGTCAAGGCCACCCTGCTGCGCCGCCATGTGGCCTACGTGAATTGCCTGGCCGCCCACCTTAAAGGCGAGCCATGCCCCGAAGAAGTGCGGGCGTTTATCCCGGCCGAGGAATTTGCGCGCAACGGTGCCACCAATAACTTTGCCAATGACATACTCACCGGGTCGGCGGCGTTGCTGGCCAAGGAATACAAGGCCGGGCACCTGGACAGCATCCGCCTGGCGCGGCTGGAGTCGACCCTGGTGGATCTGTCCAACGCCCAGGGCGGCATGGAGCGCATCGCCAACACGCCACTGCCCTACCCTTACGTGTACTTCCCACGGCTGTTTATCTCGCTGTTCTGCCTGATCGTGCCGGTGGGCCTGGTGGAATCCCTGGGTTGGTTTACCCCGCTGGCGTCGACGGTGGTCGGTTTTATGCTGCTCGCCATCGAACGCATCGGCACCGACCTGCAAAGCCCGTTCAACTCCAGCGAACACCAGATCCAGATGGAAACCATCTGCGAAACCATCGAGAAAAACCTGCAGTCGATGCAGCGTGACGCTCTCGGTGGCGAGCGCATCGGTTAAACCTGCCCTCGGCCCTCAAGTGCTTGCCCCCGCGGTCGATATACAGGGGGTACGCATGGGCCATATCCCCCTCACAACAACACATGCGACGCTCGACACTACTGTTTTCTCCTTGCCAAAAATATAAATACCCGCGGGTGAAGTCATGAATATCAAGCAAAAGCTGACCTGGGCGTTTGCCGCCATCGCGTGCGTCCCGGTTATTTTGGTCGCTGTGTTAGTTGTACTGAATGTGCGCGAGGGGGCCGTGGCCAATTTCCTCGACAGCAGCGGCCGCGAAATCCGTCAGATCGACAATGGCATGAAACAGTTCTTCGACGGCATCAGCCAGAACGTCGACTTCGTCGCCAAGGACCCGCGCGTTGTCGCGGCCAAGGACCTCAAGAGTTACGCCGGCGCCGACGCCGCGCAAATCCCCCTGACCCAGACCAACAAAGACCTGCTGGCGATTTTCGACCAGTTCGCCAAAAGCCACCCGAGCACCGCCTACTTGTCTTTGGGCCTCGCCGACGGCGGTTATGCCAGCTGGCCTGATGACACCAAACTGAACAACTACGACCCGCGCGTACGCCCCTGGTATCAGGCGGCCATCGCCGCGCCGGGTAAAACCGTGCGCACCGGCGCCTACTATTGGGCGCCGGACGATGTGACGCTGATCGGCACCGTACACACCGTCGCCGACGGCAGCGGGAATATCCTCGGCGTGGTTGGCCTGGACGTGTCGCTCAAGCAGCTCACCGAGCTGGTGCGCAACATCAAGCTGGGCGACAGCGGCTACCTGATGCTGGTGGAAGGCAACGGCAACGTGCTGGTCGACCCCAGCGATGCCAAGCACAACTTCAAGCCCCTGGCCGACCTGGGCCCCAACTACGCCGAACTGGCCAAGCGCGGCGACGGCGTGAGCCAGATCGACATTGATGGCGTGGCCTACATGGCCAACATGGTCAGTTCCAAGGACCTCGGCTGGCGGTTTATCGGCCTGATCAAGCGCGACGAAGTGATGGCCGGCGCCACCCGCCTGACCTGGTTGATCGCGGCCATCGCAGCAGTATTGGCGTTGGTGTTCGCGATTGTCGGCGCCAGTTTTGCCAGCGTCATCGTGCGCCCGATTCGCGGCGTGGCCGACGGCCTGCAAGAAATCGCCGAAGGCGAAGGCGACCTGACGCGCCAACTCAAGGTGCAAGGCAAGGACGAAACCGCCAGCCTGGCCGGCTGGTTCAACCAGTTCCTGAGCATGATCGCGCAGCTGGTGCAGCGCATCGGCAACGCCTCTTCCGACCTGCAAACCGCCGCCGCCGACACCAGCGAAGTCGCCCACAATATGAACCAGGCCGCCGGCCGCCAGCGTGAAGCGGTGGAGCTGGTCAGCACCGCGTTCAACGAAATGGTGGCCACCGCCAACGAAGTCGCCCGTTCCTGCAGCGCCGCCGCCACCAGTGCCGACGAAGGCTACCGCGACGTGCACGACGGCCAGCAGCACATCGGCGAAGCCACCGGCAGCGTCCTCAAACTCAGCGAGGACCTGCAGAAGTCGACCCAGACCATGCAACTGCTGGAGCAGGACAGCAAAAACATCAACACCATCCTCGACACCATCCGTTCGATTGCCGAACAGACCAACTTGCTGGCGCTCAACGCCGCGATTGAAGCCGCGCGCGCCGGTGACCAGGGCCGAGGCTTCGCCGTGGTCGCCGACGAAGTCCGCGCCCTGGCGCGCCGCACCGCCGACTCCACCGGTGAAATCGACAGCCTGCTCGGCAACCTCGCCCGCCGCACCCAGGAAGTCACGCAGCAGATGCAAGGCAGCCTGCAGGTGTCCCACACCAGCGTGGAACGCATCCAGCAGGCCCGCGACAGCTTCGACAAGATCCGTGGCTCGGTGGACTCGATCCGCGACCAGAATACCCAGATCGCCACGGCCGCCGAGGAACAACACCAAGTGGCCGAAGAGATCAACCGGCACATCGCGCAGATCCATGCCGATGCGCAATTGGTTGAAGAATTCGCCCACTCGGCGCAGACCGGGTCAGGTCGGTTGACGGATATTTCGGGTCAGCTCAAGGGCTTGGTGGGGCGGTTCAAGTTCTAACCGCCGTCACACCGGGGTCGCTTGCGGGGGCGTGTATTGGCTACTATAGCCACGCACTCCCCCGCACCTTACCTTTGGAGCCTTAATGCCCACCCCCAAGGACACGGCCGCCGACAGCAGCACCCCGATGATCCCCGAGCAGCGTCGCGAACAAATCCTGCGGCAGTTGCGCAAGCATCAGGTGATGAGCGTGCACCAGTTGATGGAGATGTTCGACTGCTCGCACATGACCGTGCGCCGTGATATTGCACTGCTGGAGCAGGAAGGCCGGGCGTACTCCGTCACCGGAGGGGTCAGGATCGCCAGCCAGCTGCACAGCGAGCCCAGCCATCAATCCAAAGCCGTGGTGGAATTGCCGCAAAAGCAGGCGATGGCACGACTGGCCGCGCGGTTGCTGCACGCGGACATGACGGTGTACCTGGATGCAGGCACCAGCACCCTGGAGATCGTCCCTTACATCAAGGCGCTGTCGGGGATGACGGTGGTCACCAACGACTTCGGGATCGTACAGGCCTTGATGGATGCGACGCAGGTCACGGTGATCCACACCGGCGGCCAACTGGACCATGACAACCATTCTTCGGTCGGCGGGCTGGCGGTGGCGACCTTGCGCCAGGTAGTCACGGACATCGCCTTTGTGTCCACCAGCTCCTGGGATTTGCACCGAGGCATCACCACCCCCTCGGCGCTGAAAGTCGAGGTCAAGCAAGTGGCAATGCAATCGGCGTCCCAGGTCGTACTGGTGGCGAGCAGTTCCAAGTACGGCACCTTCAGCATGTACCGCATCGCCGGGCTGGAACCGTTCGACGTGATCATCAGTGACGACGGCCTGGCGCCGGCGGCGGCGGATGGCATCCGCAAGCGAGGGATTGAATTGATGCTGCCAGGTGATCCGTTGCCGGCGTGATGCCCTTCCTTTGTGGGAGAGGTCGAGCTTTAGCGAGGCTTCGATGGCGGTGCCAGGGTTGGCAGGTGTGTTGGCTGACACACAGCTATCGGGGGCAAGCCCCCTCCCACATTTGAGTTCGGTTGGCAGGTGGGAAGTGGGTCACCGCTGGTCCCCTGTGGGAGATGTCGAGCGTTAGCGAGGCTTCGATGGCGGCGGCATTGCGGGTAGAGGTGTCGGCTGACACACCGCTATCAGGGGCAAGTCGAATCGTCGCACCGCCCCTTCCCCTTTGAACCAAAGCGACGCACAGGCTCGTCGACTATCGAGCCCCTTTCCAGTCCCGCAACCATTGCAGGCCCGCCGAGGTGTCGCCCTTTGGCCGGTACTCGCAGCCGACCCAGCCGTCATAGCCCAACTGGTCCATCAGTTCGAACAGGTACGCGTAGTTCAGCTCGCCCAGGTCAGGCTCGTGACGGTCCGGTACCCCGGCGATCTGGATATGACCAATGCCGTCGAAGTCGCGGCGCAGCTTGGTGGCCAAGTCGCCTTCGACGATCTGGCAGTGGTAGCAGTCAAACTGCACCTTGAGGTTGCGCGCGCCGACTTCACGGCAGATGGCGTGGGCCTGGTCCTGGCGGTTGAGGAAAAAGCCCGGCATGTCGCGGGTGTTGATCGGCTCCAGCAACACGGTGACGCCGACCTCAGCCGCCGCCGCACTGGCGTAGGCGAGGTTTTCCAGGTACACGGCCTGATGGCGCTGGCGCAGGTTTTCCGAGGGCAGCAAACCGGCCATGACGTGCACGCGGTCATTGCCGAGCACGGCGGCGTATTCCAACGCGCGGTCGAAGCCGCTGCGAAACTCGGCCTCACGCCCCGGCAGGCTCGCGATGCCCCGCTCCCCTGCAGCCCAGTCACCGGGCGGTGCGTTGAACAACGCCTGCACCAGGCCGTTATCACTCAGGCGCTGCTTGAGCACCTGCGCGTCGTACTCGTAAGGAAACAGGTACTCCACCGCGTCAAACCCATCGGCCTTCGCGGCACTGAAGCGCTCGAGAAAGTCATATTGCGGGTAAAGCATGCTCAGGTTGGCAGCAAAACGAGGCATAGGAACTCCTGGAAATCAGACAAAAGGCCAGATCAGCAATGTAATCACGAAACCCAAGGTGCCGAGCAAGGTGGTGATCACCGTCCACGTGCGCAGACCATCGGCCACGTTGAGCCCGGCAAGCTTGGTGAAGATCCAGTAGCCGGCATCGTTGATATGCGACATGGCCAGCCCGCCACCGCCCATGGCCAGGCACAGCAGCGCCAGGTGGTTGGGCGTCAGGTTGAGGGTGGCGATCAGCGGGCTGATGATACCGGCGGTGGTCACCAGCGCCACTGTGGTGGAACCCTGCACCGCCCGCAACAGCATGGTCAGCAAGAAGCCCAGGGCCAGCACCGGCAGGCCGGTGGTGCGCAGCATGTCGGAGACCACCGCGCCGATCCCGGTGTCCACCAGCACTTTACCGAACACCCCACCGGCACCGGCAATCAGGATCACCATGGCCACGCCCGGCAACGCCGAGCCGATCACGTCGGAGACCTGGCTGCGGCTCCAGCCACGGCGCGAGCCGAGCAGCCAGGCGCACAGCAAGGTGTCGATCAGCAGCGCCACCAACGGCGCGCCCAGCACGGTCATCACCCCACGCAACGTCGATTCGATCGGCAGCAGCGAGGTGGCCAGGGTACCCAGCAGAATCAAGACAATCGGCAGCAGGATCAGGCCGACGATCAGCCCGAACCCCGGCGCAGGCGCCGCCGGCAACTTGGCGGCGATGGCGCTGGTGGACTCTTCCAGGCCCATAGGGGACTCGGCCACAGCGCTCGGTTGCACCGCCTGGTGGTTGCCGTTGGTCCAGGCCCGCAGGTCTTCATTGGTCACGTGGGGGCCATAGACTTCGGCACGGATGTCATCGGTCATCGGATAGAAGCGCCGCGTCATGCGCCCCGCCACGCGGTAGCCGACGTAGCACAGCAACGCGGTGATCGGCAGGCCGAACATCAGCACCCGGCCCAGGTCGGCACCCAGTTGGCTGGCGGCGGCCACGGCGCCCGGATGCGGCGGCAGGAACGCATGCACCGTGAGCAGCGCCGCACACATCGGCAACGCGAACATCAGCAGCGGCTTGCGGGCCCGGCGTGCCACGCCGTAGGCCAGCGGCATGAGGATAATCACCCCGACTTCAAAGAACACCGGCACGCCGATGATGAACCCGGCGATGGTCAGCGCCAGCGGCGTACGGCTGTTGCCAAACCGCTCGATCAGCGACTTGGCCAAGGCTTCGGCACCGCCGGACAGCTCGATGATCCGCCCGATCATCGCCCCCAGGGCAATGATGATTGCGATGTGGCCAAGGGTCTTGCCCATGCCGCCTTCGATCGTCGCCACCAGGTCAGCCGGTTTCACCCCGGCCACCAGCGCCACCACGATACTCACCAGCATCAGCGCGACAAACGGCTGGAATTTGTACTTGAGGACCAGAAACAGTAGCAGCGCGATACCCGCGCCGGCGGTCAACATCAAAATCAGTGGGCTCATTCGAGAATGTCCTGTTGTTATTGTTTTTTGGCGCAAGCCGCTCCCGTCACGCTCCGCAGGCGGGTCTCGCGGGGGGGCTTGCAGTGTCGGTCTACGGCATTACCAATGCGCGCCGAACGTCTCGCGCAGTTCATCCAAGGCGGCCTGGCTCAGCGGCTCGGGCCGGGGGGTGCTCATCAGCCAGAGCCGGGCGGTTTCTTCCAACTCTTCCAGGGCGTAGCTGGCCTTGGCCACCGAGCTTTCCCAGACCACCGGCCCCAGGCGCTCGAGCATCACCCCTCGCACGCTGTTGGCCAGTTGCGCCACTTGCTCGGCGACGTCGGGCGAGCCCGGACGCTGGTAGCCGATCAGGGGGATGTGCCCGACCTTCATCACCTGATAGGGCGTGAGCGGCGGCAGAATATCGTCCGCCCGCCACACCCCGGCCAGGGTCAACGCCACCAGGTGGGTGGAATGGGTGTGCACCACCCCCCCCACCGTAGGGTTGCGGTCATACACCTGACGGTGCAGGGCCAGGGTCTTCGAGGGTTTGTCGCCGGACACCCACTCGCCCTTCAGGTTGACCTTGGCAATCGCCCCAGGCGCCAGGCGACCCAGGCAGACGTCGGTGGGCGTAATCAACCAGCCATCGTCCAGGCGCGCACTGATATTGCCGGCGCTGCCGACGGTGTAGCCACGTTGATACAGGCTGTGGCCGACGTCGCAGATTTCTTCGCGCAGGGCCTGTTCGTCAATGCCGCTCATTGGGCACCTCCGGCCAGGTGCGCAAGGGCCTTGGCAAAGAAATCGCGCCCCCCGAAGTTGCCCGATTTCAGCGCCAGTGCCAGCGGCTCGGTGGAACTGCTGACCGTGGCCGGCACGCCGGGGTCGATCTGTGCACCAATCTGCAACAGGTTGACGCCGAGGGCCTTGACCACCGCGCCGGAGGTCTCCCCGCCCGCCACCACAAAGCGCCGCACACCCTGCTCGCGCAAGCCGGCAGCGATCTCGCCCAAGGCGTTCTCCACCAAGGCGCCGGCGCGTTCGACACCCAGCTGTTGCTGCACCGCCTTGACCTCGGCTGGGGTGCTGGTGGCGTAGATCAATACGGTGTGTGCACTGTCGCGGGCAAAGGCCAGCGCCTGCGCCACCACCGGCTCACCGGCGGCCAGGGCGATGGGATCGATGCGCAACGCCGGGCGGCCCGCCTCGCACCAGGCCGCGACCTGGCCGAGGGTCGCCACCGACGCACTGCCGGCCAGCACCACTTCGCCACCGCTGACCGTGGGCAACGTGTTCACATCGAAGTCGCGCAATTTACCCGCGCGGCGGAAATTGCCCGGCAGCCCCAGGGCCAGGCCCGAGCCCCCGGTGAGCAACGGCAAGTCGGCGCAGGCGCTGCCCAGGGTGTAGAGGTCCTGGTCCGACAGCGCGTCGGCGATGGCAATGCCCACGCCTTGCGCGCGCAGTTCGGCGATCTTCGTGCGGGTCGCGTCCACCCCCGCGGCAACCGCGTCGTAACGCAGCAGCCCGACCGGCAATGCAGTCTGACGTTGCAGCACGCGCACCAAGTTGGCGTCGCCCATGGGCGTCAGTGGGTGATGCTGCATGCCCGACTCATTGAGCAACTGGTCCTGCACAAACAGGTGGCCACGGAAAATCGTCCGGCCGTTTTCCGGGAACGCCGGGCAGGCCAAGGTGAAATCACTGCCCAGCGCCTTGAGCAAGGCCTCGCTGACCTGGCCGATATTGCCGGCGGCGGTGGAGTCGAATGTGGAGCAGTACTTGAAGAAAATCTGTTCGCAGCCCTGCTCGCGCAGCCAGTCCAGCGCGGCCAGGGATTCCTCGACAGCCTCTGCCACCGGCGTGGTGCGCGACTTGAGGGCGATGACGATGGCGTCTGCATCCAGCCCGTCCGCGACTTCGCGACTGGGGATGCCAATGCTCTGCACTGTACGCATGCCGCCGCGTACCAACATGTTGGCCAGGTCGGTGGCGCCGGTGAAATCGTCGGCGATGCAGCCCAGCAACGGGCGCGTGGTGGGGTTAGTCATAAAGCGTTCCTTACACCGGCTCGGGCTTGGCAGTCGGCAGGTCGATGCCGGGGAAAATCTTGATCACCGCCGAGTCGTCCTCACGACCAAAACCGGCGCTGGAGGCCTGCATGAACATCTGGTGCGCGGTGGCGGACAACGGCAGCGGGAATTTGCTCGCACGCGCGGTATCAAGCACCAGGCCGAGGTCCTTGACGAAAATATCCACCGCCGACAGTGGCGTGTAGTCGGCCTTGAGAATGTGCGGCACGCGGTTCTCGAACATCCACGAATTACCGGCGCTGTGGGTGATCACCTCGTACAAGGCCTCGGCGTCCACCCCTTCGCGCAGGCCCAGGGCCATGGCCTCGGCGGACGCCGCGATGTGCACACCGGCGAGCAGTTGGTTGATGATCTTGACCTTGGAACCCAGGCCGTGGACGTCGCCCAGGCGATACACCTTACCGGCCATGCCTGCCAGCACCGCATCGGCCTTGGCATAGGCGGCCTGCGGGCCCGAGGTCATCATGGTCATTTCACCGGCGGCGGCCTTGGCCGCACCGCCGGAAATCGGCGCATCCAGGTACAGCAGGCCGTGGTCGGCCAAGCGCTGGCCGAGGTCGACGGCGTAGGTCGGGGCCACGGTGGCACAACCGATCACCAGGCTCGCAGGGCGCAATACAGCCACTGCACCGCCTTCGCCGAACAATACGGTTTCGGTCTGTTCGGCGTTGACTACCACGGTGATGAGCACATCACAGGCCTCGGCCATCTGCGCCGGTGACGCGCACGCCACTCCGCCTTCGCCAGCGAACTGCTGGGTGACCGCCTCGCGTACATCACAGGCATGCACATTGAAACCTGCGCGCAACAGCGAACGGGCAATGCCCAGCCCCATCGCGCCCAAACCGATCACACCGACATTCTTATTATTCATGGGGTACTCCAGGGGAAAACGGCGGCTGACACCACACCGGCGAGCCGCGTTGGAATTGGAATCGATCATCCACCAATGAACAGATTATGTGAAGTATTTTTTCTATCTAACATTTTTTAACATCGCCAGCGGAAGAATTTCACACATCACCCTTTATCGCCTCACCCCACGCAAACTCATTTGCGACGCTTGTGCTTTGCGTATTATGGTATACCATCATACGCAAACCACTCCCCCACACCTGATGGAGCCGCTCATGAGTTTCGAAATCCGCAAGATCGTCAGTTATGTAGAAGAAACCTTTATCGAAGGCGGCAAGGCCGCAGACACCCCGGTGAAAATGGTCGGCCTCGCGGTGGTGCTGAAGAACCCGTGGTTGGGTCGTGGTTTCGTCGAAGACCTCAAGCCGGAAATCCGCGCCAATTGCTCCGACCTCGGCGCGCAGATGGTCGAGCGTCTGGTAGCAATCATTGGCGGCGCCGAAAACATCGAGGCGTATGGCAAGGCAGCGGTGGTCGGTGCCGATGGCGAGATCGAACACGCCAGCGCGATCATCCACACCCTGCGCTTCGGCAATCACTACCGTGAAGCGGTCAAGGCCAAGAGCTACCTGAGCTTCACCAACAAGCGCGGCGGCCCGGGCACTTCGATCCAGATCCCGATGATGCACAAGGACGACGAAGGCCTGCGTTCGCACTACATCACCCTGGAAATGCACATCGAAGATTCGCCGCGTGCCGACGAAATCGTCGTGGTCCTGGGTTGCGCCGACGGTGGCCGCCTGCACCCACGGATCGGTAACCGTTACATCGACCTGGAAGAGCTGGCGGCCGAAAAAGCCCAGTAAGCACGGCCGGCCACCACAACAAAAAACATGCAGGAGCGCTCCATGATTCGGCTCACCGCTGAACGCACCCCGGCTGGCACCAGTTATCTGGCGACCGGCCAAGGCCAGCCTGTGGTTTTGATCCACGGCGTGGGCCTGAATAAAGAAATGTGGGGCGGGCAAGTCGTTGGCCTGGCCACGAACTACCGCGTGATCAGCTATGACATGCTCGGCCATGGCGCCAGCCCGCGCCCGGCCGCCGGCACGCCGCTGCTGGGGTATGCCGACCAGTTGCTGGAGCTGCTCGACCACCTGCAACTGCCCCAGGCCACAGTGATCGGTTTTTCCATGGGTGGCTTGGTCGCCCGGGCGTTTGCCCTGCACTACCCCGAGCGCCTCACCTCCTTGGTGGTGCTCAACAGCGTGTTCAACCGCAGCCCCGAACAGCGTGCCGGCGTGATCGCACGCACCGCCCAGGCCGCCGAACACGGCCCGGATGCGAATGCCGAAGCTGCGCTGTCGCGCTGGTTCAGCCGTGAATACCAGGCCGCCAACCCGGCGCAGATCGCCGCCCTGCGTGAAACCCTGGCGGGCAACGACCCCCAGGGCTACCTGACCACCTACGAACTGTTTGCGACCCAGGACATGTACCGCGCCGACGACCTCAAGGGTTTGCGCGTCCCCACCCTGGTCGCCACCGGCGAACTCGACCCCGGTTCAACCCCGGAAATGGCCCGGCAACTGGCCGATCGTATTCCCGGCGCCACCGTTGCGGTGCTGGCCGAGCAACGGCATATGATGCCGGTAGAATCGCCACGCCTGGTCAACCAGCTGCTGCTGGGCTTCCTCGACACGGTGTACGCCCAAAACAATCCAATCAAGGGGATCGTTGCATGACACTCGCACGCTTCCAGATGTGCATCGGCGGTGAATGGGTCGATGCCCTGTCCGGCAAGACTTTCGACAGCCTCAACCCGGCCCTGGCCGAACCCTGGGCGCAACTGCCCGACGCCGATGAAGCCGATGTGGAGCGCGCTGTACAGGCCGCCCAAAGCGCCTTCGACAGCCCGGCCTGGCGTGGCCTCACCGCCACCGCACGGGGCAAATTGCTGCGCCGCCTGGGCGACCTGATCGCCGACAACAAGGAACAACTGGCCCAGCTGGAAAGCCGCGACAACGGCAAGTTGATCCGCGAAACCCGTGGCCAGGTCAGCTACCTGCCGGAGTTCTTCCACTACACCGCCGGCCTGGCCGACAAGCTCGAAGGCGGCACCCTGCCACTGGACAAGCCGGACCTGTTCGCCTACACCGTGCACGAAGCCATGGGCGTGGTGGCGGCGATCATTCCGTGGAACAGCCCGCTGTACCTGACCGCGATCAAACTCGCGCCGGCTCTGGCGGCGGGCAATACCATCGTGATCAAGCCGTCGGAACACGCCTCGGCGACCATCCTCGAACTGGCGCGCCTGGCCCTTGAAGCCGGGATCCCGCCGGGCGTGGTCAACGTGGTCACCGGCTACGGTCCCAGCACCGGCGCCGCCCTCACCCGCCACCCACTGGTGCGCAAGATCGCCTTTACCGGCGGCGCGGCCACGGCCCGCCATGTGGTGCGCAGCAGCGCGGAGAACTTCGCCAAGCTGTCCCTGGAGCTGGGCGGCAAATCGCCGAATATCATCTTTGCCGACGCCGACCTCGACAGCGCCATCAATGGCGCGATTGCCGGGATCTATGCGGCATCCGGGCAGAGCTGCGTGTCCGGTTCGCGCCTGCTGGTGCAGGATGAGATCTACGACGAATTCGTCGAGCGCCTGGTGGCACGCGCCCAGCGCATCCGCATCGGTAACCCGCAGGACGACGCCAGCGAAATGGGGCCCATGGCCACCGCACAGCAACTGGCCGTGGTCGAAGGCCTGGTCGCGGATGCCATCGCCGAAGGCGCGCGCCTGCGCACCGGCGGCAAACGCCCGCAGAACCTCGGTGAGGGCTGGTTCTATGAGCCGACGCTGTTCGAATGCGACCGCAATTCGATGAAGATCATGCAGGAAGAAGTGTTCGGCCCGGTGGCCTCGGTCATCCGTTTCAAGGACGAAGCCGAAGCGCTGGCCATCGCCAACGACTCGCAATTCGGCCTCGCCGCCGGCATCTGGACCCGCGACCTCGGCCGCGCCCACCGCCTGGCGCGGGACGTGCGCTCGGGGATCATCTGGGTCAACACCTACCGTGCCGTGTCGGCAATGGCGCCCATCGGCGGCTTCAAGAACAGCGGCTACGGACGTGAAAGCGGCATCGATTCGGTACTCGCCTACACCGAGCTTAAGACAGTGTGGATCAACCTCTCCCAGGCGCCCATGCCTGATCCCTTCGTGATGCGTTAAGAGACCCCGACCATGATCGAACCCGGCATTTACAAAGACGTCATGAGCTCGTTCCCTTCGGGCGTCACGGTTGTCACCACCCTCGACCCGGACGGCGGCATCGTCGGCATTACCGCCAGTGCGTTCAGCGCGCTGTCGATCGACCCGGCGCTGGTGCTGTTCTGCCCCAACTATGCGTCGGACACCTACCCGATCCTGCGCGACAGCAAGCGCTTCGCGATCCACCTGCTGTCCGCCGACCAGACCGCCGAGGCCTATGCGTTCGCCAGCAAAGGCAAGGAAAAGGCCAAGGGCATCGAGTGGCACCTGAGCGAGCTGGGCAACCCGCTGCTGGCCAAGGCCACGGCGATCATCGAGTGCGAACTGTGGCGCGAATACGACGGCGGCGATCACGCGATCATCGTCGGCGCGGTGAAGAACCTGATCCTGCCCAAGGAACCGGTCACGCCGATGATCTACCACAAGGGCAAGCTGGGCCCGCTGCCGACCCTGGCCTGAGGCGCGCCGGGGCAGGAGGGAGGGCGCCATGAGGGTTTGTCGCTTAAAGAACGCAGCATGATAAACTTGGGCACGATTTTCGGCCCTCAATCGGCCCCGGCCGGCCGAGGCCTCCAGTTAACCGCTAAATTCAGAGCAGACCCCATGAAACGCGCGCCCCTCGACGACAGCTTCAAGGTCAATCACAACCCGGTCACCCTGCGCGAAATCGTGCTGGAAAAACTGCGCAGCGCCATCATGAACTTCCAACTGCTGCCCGGTGACCGCCTGGTGGAGCGCGACCTGTGCGACCGCCTCGGGGTCAGCCGCACCTCGGTGCGCGAAGCCTTGCGTCACCTGGAGTCCGAAGGCCTGGTGGAATTCGCCGACGCCAAGGGCCCGCAGGTAGCGATCATTACCCTGGCCGACGCCGTCGACATCTATGAACTGCGTTGCGTGCTCGAAGGCTTGATCGTGCAATTGTTCACCCTGCGCGCCAAGGCGAAGGACATCAAGGCCCTGGAAAAAGCCCTTGAAGAAAACCGCAAGGCCCTCAAGGACGGAGAACTGCAACAGGTCATCGACTCGGTGCAGGGCTTCTACGACGTGCTGCTCGAAGGTTCGGGCAACCATGTGGCGGCCACCCAGCTGCGCCAGTTGCAGGCCCGCATCAGCTACCTGCGCGCCACCTCGGTGTCCCAGGAAAACCGTCGCGGCACCAGCAACCAGGAAATGGAACGCATGGTCCAGGCGATCAAGAGCGGCGACCCGCTGGCCGCCCACCAGGCGTGCGTCGATCACGTGCGCGCCGCCGCCGCCGTGGCCCTGGACTACCTCAAGCGCAAACAGGAAGAAACCGGCAAGCTTCCGGAAATCACCCTGCCCATCGCGCTGAAAGAACCGCGCATAGGTCACTGACCTTGGCCAGCCCCAGCTTTTGCCCGACATGTGGCGGCAGTGACCTCGGTCACCAACTGCCACCGGGCGATACCCATGAGCGCCTGATGTGCCGGGGCTGCGGCTATATCCACTACATCAACCCCAAGATCATCGCCGGCTGCATCATCGAGCAGGACGGCAAATACCTGCTGTGCCAACGCGCGATCCCGCCCCGCCCCGGCACCTGGACATTGCCTGCCGGTTTCATGGAAGGTGGCGAAACCACCGAACAGGCCGCGCTGCGTGAAGTGTGGGAAGAAAGCGGCGTACGTGCCGAGATCGTATCGCCCTACTCGATCTTCAGCGTGCCCAGGATCAGCGAGGTCTACATCATCTTCCGCGCCATCGCGCTGGAGATCACCGGCCAGTTCGGGCCGGAGACCCTGGACTATAAGTTCTTCGCGCCTGAGGATATTCCCTGGGACAGTATCTACTACCCGGCGATCAGGCAGATTCTCGAGCGGTATATCGAGGAACGCCAGGCTGGGGTGTATGGCATCTATATCGGGAACGATGACAGCGGCAAGATTCATTTCATCCGCTGACCGCACCGCCAAACACGGATCAAAATGTGGGAGGGGGCTTGCTCCCGATAGCAGTGTGTCAGTCAATACATGAAGTGACTGAACTACCGCTATCGGGAGCAAGCCCCCTCCCACATTTGGCCCATATTTGGCCTGATGACCTAGGGTGCCAGCCCTTCCACAATAATAATCTGCGCCACCCCTGCCCCCTCCCGGTGCCCCTTCGCTTCCTGATATTCGGCAGACGCGTAACACGCCACCGCCTGCTCATAGCTCTCAAACTCAATCACCACATTACGCTGCCGTGACGGCCCGCCTTCCATCGCCTCGCTGCGCCCGCCCCTGGCCAGGAACCGCCCGCCAAACTTTGCAAACGCCGCCGGCGCGCGCTGGGTGTACTGGGTGTACTGCTCTGCATCAGACACATCCACATGGGCAATCCAGTAGGCCTTCATCGTGACATCCTCTTGTTGAATTTTTGTGGTATACCATAATACATACAACCAACAAATCGAGCACTCTCCATGTCCTTCAACAGCATCGCAGACATCATCGAAGACTACCGCCAAGGCAAGATGGTGCTCCTGGTGGACGACGAAGACCGGGAAAACGAAGGCGACCTGCTGCTGCCTGCGGCCTGCTGCACCGCCGAGACTATCAGTTTCATGGCCCGCGAAGCCCGTGGCCTGATCTGCCTGACCCTCACCGACGAACACTGCCAGCGCCTGGGCCTGGAACAGATGGTGCCAAGCAATGGCAGCGTGTTCAGCACCGCGTTTACCGTGTCCATCGAAGCCGCCAGTGGGGTCACCACCGGCATCTCCGCCGCCGACCGCGCGCGTACCGTGGCGGCGGCCGTCGATGTTAATGCCGGGCCGGCCGACATCGTGCAGCCGGGGCATATCTTCCCGCTGCGCGCCAAGGACGGCGGCGTGTTGACCCGCGCCGGCCACACCGAGGCCGGCTGCGACCTGGCGCGCCTGGCCGGGCACACCCCGGCGTCGGTGATCGTCGAAGTGATGAACGACGACGGCACCATGGCCCGCCGCCCGGAACTGGAAATCTTCGCGCGCAAGCATGGCATCAAGATCGGCACCATCGCCGACCTGATCCACTACCGCCTCAGCACCGAACGCACCGTGGTGCGCATCGGTGAACGCGAGCTGCCGACGGTGCACGGCACGTTCCGCCTGATCACCTTTGAAGACCGCATCGACGGCGGCGTCCACATGGCCATGGTCATGGGCCAGTTGCGCCGCGATACCCCTGCGCTGGTACGCGTGCACGTGATCGACCCGCTGCGCGACCTGGTCGGTGCCGACTACAGCGGCCCGTCCAACTGGACGCTGTGGGCGGCCTTGCAACGTGTCGCCGCTGAAGGCAGCGGCGTGGTGGTGGTGCTGGCTAACCATGAGTCGTCCCAGGCGCTGCTGGAACGCGTGCCGCAACTGACCCAGGCGCAGCGCCAGTTCAACCGTTCGCAGTCGCGCATCTATTCTGAAGTGGGCACCGGGGCGCAGATCTTGCAGGACCTCGGCGTCGGCAAGCTGCGTCACCTCGGCCCGCCCCTCAAATACGCCGGGCTGACCGGCTACGACCTGGAGGTGATCGAGAGCATTCCCTTCACCGAATGACGGATAACCGGTAAGGCAAAATGCTTGCACAAAGTTTGGAATACCATAATATGATATTCCATAGACCGAACGCTTCTGCCAAGTGCGCCCGCCAGGGAGAGCACCAATAACAGCCCTTGGCACGGTCGCCTTTTGGGGTCTCGATTAGAGGCTCCCGATGGACCTACTGCTCCCGATAGGCGGGCATTACCAAGCCCGCTCAATAACAAAACAAATGAGGGCGTGAAAATGGTGTTGAACAAACGTGCAACCGCGGTGCTGTTCGCGGGTTTATTGGCTACGGCCACTCACGCGGCCATGGCAGCCGAAAGCGTCAATTTCGTGAGCTGGGGCGGTAGCACCCAGGATGCGCAGAAGCAGGCCTGGGCCGACCCGTTCAGCAAGGCCAGCGGCATTACCGTGGTCCAGGATGGCCCCACCGACTACGGCAAACTCAAGGCCATGGTCGAAAGCGGCAACGTGCAGTGGGACGTGGTGGATGTGGAGGCCGACTTCGCCTTGCGCGCCGCCGCCGAAGGCCTGCTCGAACCCCTCGATTTCTCAGTGATCCAGCGCGACAAGATCGACCCGCGCTTCGTCTCCGACCATGGTGTGGGCTCGTTCTTCTTCTCCTTCGTGCTCGGCTACAACGAAGGCAAGCTCGGCGCCGGTAAGCCTCAGGACTGGACCGCGCTGTTCGACACCAAGACCTACCCCGGCAAACGTGCCCTCTACAAATGGCCAAGCCCCGGCGTGCTCGAACTGGCGCTGCTGGCCGACGGCGTCCCCGCCGACAAACTCTACCCCCTGGACCTGGACCGCGCCTTCAAGAAACTCGACACCATCAAGAAAGACATCGTCTGGTGGGGCGGCGGCGCGCAGTCGCAACAGTTGCTGGCCTCCGGCGAAGTCAGCATGGGCCAGTTCTGGAACGGTCGCATCCACGCCCTGCAGGAAGACGGCGCGCCCGTGGGCGTGAGCTGGAAGCAGAACCTGGTGATGGCCGACATCCTCGTCGTGCCTAAAGGTTCGAAAAACAAAGCGGCTGCGATGAAATTCCTGGCCAATGCCAGCAGCGCCAAGGGCCAGGCGGATTTTTCCAACCTGACCGCCTACGCACCGGTGAACATCGACAGCGTGCAGCGCCTGGATTCGGTGCTCGCGCCGAACCTGCCGACCGCCTACGTCAAGGACCAAATCACCCTCGATTTCGCCTACTGGGCCAAGAACGGCCCGGCCATTGCGACACGGTGGAATGAATGGCTAGTCAAATGAAAATGACGGCAACCACACCGACCGGGAGCGCCCTCGGCGCTGCCGGCGCGGTTTCGGCCAAGGCCGGGGCGCCGTCCCTGGCGCAGCGCTGGCGGGGGTCGAGCAACCTGATCCCGGCCCTGCTGTTCCTCGGCCTGTTCTTCCTGGCGCCGCTGATCGGCCTGTTGCTGCGCGGCGTGCTGGAGCCGGTGCCGGGCCTGGGCAACTATGAACAGCTGTTCGCCAACTCCGCCTATGCCCGAGTGCTGCTCAACACGTTCTCAGTGGCAGGCCTGGTGACCCTGTTCAGCCTGCTGCTGGGCTTTCCGCTGGCCTGGGTGATCACCCTGGTGCCACGCGGCTGGGGACGCTGGATCCTCAACATCGTGCTGCTGTCGATGTGGACCAGCCTGCTCGCCCGCACCTACTCCTGGCTGGTCTTGCTGCAAGCCTCCGGGGTGATCAACAAGGCGCTGATGGCCATGGGCATCATCGATGTGCCCCTGGAGATGGTGCACAACCTCACGGGCGTAGTGATCGGCATGAGCTACATCATGATCCCGTTCATCGTGCTGCCGTTGCAGGCGACCATGCAGGCCATCGACCCGATGATCCTGCAGGCCGGCTCGATCTGCGGCGCCAGCCCGTGGACCAACTTCTTCCGCGTCTTCCTGCCGCTGTGCCGGCCGGGCTTGTTTTCCGGCGGCCTGATGGTGTTCGTGATGTCCCTCGGTTACTACGTCACCCCGGCGCTGCTCGGCGGTGCACAGAACATGATGCTGCCCGAGTTCATCATCCAGCAGGTGCAATCGTTCCTTAATTGGGGCCTGGCCAGTGCCGGCGCCGCGTTGCTGATCTTCATCACGCTGGTGCTGTTCTACTTCTACCTGAAGCTCCAGCCGGAATCCCCGGTTGGCGCCAGCAACGCGAGGTAAGCCGTCATGCTCCTGACCCCCAATGCCATGAGCCGCAGGATGCGCTTGGGCCTCTACACCACCACCGGGTTGATTGGCCTTTTCCTGCTGCTGCCGATTGTGTTTATCGTGCTGCTGTCGTTCGGCTCGTCGCAATGGCTGGTGTTCCCGCCGCCCGGCTGGACGCTGAAATGGTACGGCCAGTTCTTCTCCAACGCCGACTGGATGAACGCGGCCATGGCCAGCCTCAAGGTGGCCGTGTTGACCACCGTGTTCGCCGTCGCCCTGGGCCTGCCCACCGCGTTTGCCCTGGTGCGCGGGCGCTTCCCCGGCCGCGAATTGCTCTACGGCTTATTCACCCTGCCGATGATCGTGCCCTTGGTGATCATCGCCGTGGCGGTGTACGCGCTGTTCCTCAAGCTCGGCTACACCGGCACGATGTTCGCGTTTGTGGTCAGCCATGTGATCGTTGCGCTGCCGTTCACCATCATCTCGATCATCAACTCGCTGAAGCTGTTCGACCAGTCGATTGAAGACGCGGCGGTGATCTGCGGCGCCTCGCGCTTGCAGGCAGTGTTCAAGGTGACCTTCCCGGCGATTCGCCCGGGGATGGTGGCCGGCGCACTGTTCGCCTTTCTGGTCTCGTGGGACGAAGTGGTGCTCAGCGTGATGATGGCCAGCCCTACCCTGCAAACCCTTCCCGTAAAAATGTGGACCACCCTGCGCCAGGACCTGACGCCTGTGATCGCCGTCGCGTCGACGCTGCTGATCGGCCTCTCGGTGCTGGTCATGGTGATTGCCGCCGCCGTTCGCCGGCGTACCGAAACCCGCGCCTGAGCGCCGAGGAGAAGAACATGAGTGCAGTGATCAACGATGTCGCACAGAGCCACGGCCAACCCCTGGTCAGCCTGCGCAACCTGAACAAGCACTACGGTGAATTCGCTGCCGTGGACAACATCTCGCTGGACATCCAGGACGGCGAATTCCTCACCTTCCTCGGCTCCAGCGGCTCGGGCAAAAGCACCACGCTGTCCATGCTGGCCGGCTTCGAAACGCCGAGCAGCGGCGAGATCCTGGTCAGCGGCCAATCCCTGGTCAACGTGCCGCCGCACAAGCGCGACATCGGCATGGTGTTCCAGCGTTACTCGCTGTTCCCGCATTTGTCGGTACGCGACAACATCGCCTTCCCCCTGGCGATTCGCAAACTGGCCAGCGCCGAACGCGAAAAGCGCGTCGACGCCATGCTCAAGCTGGTGCAGTTGGAACAGTTCGCCCATCGCCGCCCTTCGCAATTATCTGGCGGCCAACAGCAACGGGTCGCCATCGCCCGCGCGCTGGTGTACGAGCCACGCATCCTGTTGATGGACGAACCCCTCGGCGCCCTCGACAAGAAGCTGCGTGAAGACCTGCAAGACGAACTGCGCCAGCTGCACCGGCGCTTGGGCATCACCATCGTCTACGTGACCCACGACCAGGAAGAAGCCATGCGCCTGTCCCAGCGCATCGCGATTTTCAGCCACGGCAAGATCGTCGGCCTGGGCAGCGGCTTCGACCTCTACCAGAACCCGCCGAACGCGTTTGTCGCCTCGTTCCTCGGCAACTCCAACTTCCTCAAGCTCAAGGCCCAGGGCAACGCAGTGGCGTCGTTCGAAGGCCAGGCGCTGTCGATCCGCCTGACCACCGGGCTGCACACCGAGCAGGATGTGCTGCTGATGGTACGCCCGGAAAAAGCCTTGGCGCTGAGCGTCGAACAGGCCGCCGAACAACCGCTGGCGGCGGGCTGGAATGAAGTGTCGGCGATTGTTGGCGAGGTGCTGTTCCTCGGCGAAAGCCAGACCTGCACCGTGAAAACCCTGGGCGGCACGTCGATGACGGTCAAGGCGCTGTCCGCTGCCGGCATGCCGCTCAAGGCCGGCGACCCGGTGCGTGTGCGCTGGGCGACGGCGGATGCGTGTGTGTATACGGAGTGGGCCGAAAGCGACCTGAACAAGGCCGCAGGCGCGCATTGAATCCCATGTGGGAGGGGGCTTGCCCCCGATAGCGTTGTGTCAGTTAAAGATGCATTCACTGACACTCCCTCATCGGGGGCAAGCCCCCTCCCACATTTGAAGTGCGTTTACCCGTTAAAGCTTGCGCTCGAAAATCGCCCCCTCGATCCCCAGCACCTCACGGGTATCCGCATAAATCCCCACGCCCTTCTCCCACACCTGCTTGATCGACTGATCCGCGCAGCGAATCTGGTAATTGAGTTCGAACGGCTCCTGCCGTGACAGCGCGTATTGCACCTCGCGCCACACATAGTCGGCATCCTGCGCCAGGATCAGGCTGTTGTAGGTGAACTCATGGTTGTCCACCAGGCGCTCGGCGGGGTAGCCGGTGAGTTGCAGGCAGCCCGCGCTGACGAATTCCATGGTCCAGTCGCGGTTGTTGCGGCCGCGATAGATCAGGCCCGGCATGCTGTCGAGCAAACTCATGCTGCTGCGCTGGCTGGCCTGCAAGGCGATTTCGCGGCGTTTGTGGGCCGTAACGTCACCGGCCACCAGGTAGAAGCCTTGGGGGCCGCGCTTGAGGCTGATGTCAAACCAGCGCAATTCGCCGCTGGGGTGCACAAAACGCAGGCGCTGGTTGAATGAGGTGTCGGGGCGGCGGCGCAGTTCATTCAAGGCCTGGCGCCATAGCGGGCGGTCTTCCTGGTGCACGTAGTCCATCAGGTTACGCTCCGCGCCGTGCGGGCCCATCAACGCGGCCCAGGCCAGGTTGGAGTGGGCGATCTGGCCGTTGTCGCGCAGTTGCACTAAGGCGGCGGGAAAGCAATCCATCACGTCCATGGGCGGCGCCGCAAATGCTTCGGGGCTGTCCCTCATCTAGTGGCGCTCCTCGTGTTTCATCAAGGCGCCGCTGTGCACCCAGGCCGCCAGCTCCAGGCGCGAATGCAGGCCGAGTTTCTGCAACAGGCTGCGCACGTAGATTTTCACCGTGCCGTCGCTGATCCCCAGTTCGCGACCGATCTGTTTATTGCTCATGCCGGCGGCGATCAGCGCCAGGGTCTGGCCTTCGCGCTCGGTGAGGTTGCCGCTGTCGATGGGGTCGCACGACGGCGACGGCTCAGCCTGGTCGGCGAGCAAGGCAATCAGGGTCGAGTCCAGTACGATCGCGCCCTTGTGACAGTTGCGCATATACGCCAGCAACGCATCCGGCTCGGTTTCCTTGAGCACATAACCGCTGGCACCCAGGCGCAAGGCCGTGAGCAACTCGGCGCGGTCCATGGAGGCGGTGAGCACCACCACCTGGCAATCCAGGCGCAACTGGCGCAGTTCGTCCAGTACCTGCAAACCGCTGAGGCCAGGCATGTGCAAATCCAGCAGCACCTGTTGCGGCGTCAGGCTCACGGCAAGGTTGATGCCCTCGCGGCCGCTGGCCGCCTGCCCCACCACTTCGAAGTCGCCGCTGGCATCGAACAACTGCGCCAGGCCCTTGCGAAACAACGGGTGATCATCGATCAGTAATAAGGTCGTGCAGTCCATCGAGACTCCCCTGTGGCAGATCGTGGTGGCGACGCAGGCCAAGGTGCACACGCACCCCGTGCGGGCGGATCGCCTCTATGCTCAGCCGTGCACCGATGCTGGCGGCGCGCTCGCGGATAATCGCCAGGCCGAAATGGTTGTGCTCGTCGCAGGCCGGGATCAAGCCGATACCATCGTCTTCCACCGACACCGAGGCGTCGCCCTCCTGGGTCTGGCGCAGTTCGATCCGCACGTGGCGCGCGTGGGAATGCCGCACTGCGTTGGTCAGGGCCTCGCGGATGATCTGCAGAATCTGCAATTCGGTTTCCGGGCTCAGGGCGTCGTCGGCCAGGCGGTTGTCGAGTTCGAAGACAATGATGCAACGCCGCGAGAACTCCGCGACCGAATCGGCCAGGGCCTGGCGCAGCGAGCGCCCGTCCATGGTCAGGCGCGCACTGGTGATCAGCTCGCGCACCTGGCGTTGCAGTTGGCTCAGGCCGGTGCACAGGTCCTGCAGGGCCGGCTCGCCCAGTTGCGACTGCAAGCCATGGGCCTGGAACGACAGGTAGCCCAACTGCTGCGCCACCGAATCGTGCAGCTCACGGGCCAGGGCGCCGTGGCGGGAAGTCGCCTGTTTGCGCTGCTGCTCACGGTTGTGGCAGCGCAGGCGTACGGTCACGCCCACCGCCTGCGCCGCCTCCTCCAGTATCCGGCGCCAACTGGCACCGGCCCGCCGAGGGGTGTCGAGCAGCAATGCGCCCTTTTCACCCTCGGGCAAAGCGCACACCAGACGGTGCACGCCCCTTTGCCGGCAAGGTCCGCAGGCTTGGGGAGCGTCCGTCACGCTGGCGTCGCGCCAGGGGCAGCGGTCGACGGCCTGGCAGCCGTCGACCGCCCCTCGCCGCGTCGGGCCCAGGTCTTCGCCGCCGAGGATCAGGTTAAGCCTGGCAGGCGGCAGCAGTGCGTCGAAACGGTCCAGGAAACCCGACAAGGCACCGTCAGCGTGCAGGGGCAACCCGGCCAACAACCTGCGCACGCTGCGCGCCTGTTCGGGGCGTACAGGCCCCAACCAGAGCGGCCAGCCTTTTGGTCGTGTCAGCACTCTTTGATAACTCCCCGTCCGGTTGCTCTGCGTGGTCAAGAAGCCCAGCAACTTCCATGCCCCGAATGGCCGGCGCACAAGGCTTATCTCCAAAGGCATAGCCCTTTTTCCAGATTGAGAAGATTTTCCCCATAGGAAAGTATCTCTCCCAACAGGAAACAAAAACGCACCGTGGAGAGCCCGCATGACGCCTACCCGCAGCCGCCCCATCGTGGTGATGCAATCCGCCGCCGCCCGCGCAGCGTTCATCAGCGAACTGCACATGCCCGTGCTGTTGAACGGCGAACACCCCGACTTTGCGCGGCGCCTGCAACACGCGTTGGCCAGCGCCACCGTGGGTTGCCGGCTTTACCTGCTGGGCGACGAAGCCTTTATCTGGCGTGTGCACGGCGAGGCCCGTGCCGCGGGCCTGGAAGACGACGAGATCGACATGACCTGCACCACGCCGGGCCTGCGCCAGGTGTATTGCGCGCACTGCGGCCTGACCCAGGCGGCCGGGCCGGCGCCGCTGTTGAACTGCATCGGCTGCCACGTCGGGCTGGAGGTCCGCACGCATTTTTCCCGGCGCCTGGGGGCGTACCTCGGCGTGTGCATCAACCCTGACCAGCCCTACGCGGGGTTCCAGCCATGAGCGCGGCCCTCAACGTCCAGGTCAGCGCAGCACGCATGCTCACGCCCGTCGTTCGCGAATTCACCCTGACGCCCGCCACGGGCAGCCTGCCCGGCTTCTCGCCCGGCAGCCATGTGCAGGTGCACCTGCCGCTGGCCGAAGGCACGGTGCGCAACGCCTATTCACTCACCAGCGACCCGGCGCACCCCCAGCACTATCGCATTGCCGTGCGCCTGCAAGACGCCTCGCGCGGTGGCTCGCAGTACCTGCACAGGCAGGTGCAGGTCGGCGACACCTTGCAGATTTCGCCGCCGGCCAATCTGTTCGCCCCTCATGGCACCGCGCGCCTGCATATTCTCATCGCCGCCGGGATCGGGATCACGCCGTTCATGGCCTATATCGCCGCAATGGAACAACAGCAGGCCGACTTCGAACTGCATTACCTGTTCCGCCGGGGCCTCAGCGACGCGTATCTCGACGAGCTGCAACAGCGCCTCGGCCCGCGCCTGCACGCCTACGACCGGCGCCCGGACCTGAACACAATTCTCGACAACCGGCCGCTGGGCAGCCACGTCTACACCTGTGGTCCGCAGCCCTTGCTCGAGGCGGTTGAGCAACACGCCACACGCCTCGGCTGGCCGCTCAAGCGCGTGCATTCGGAAGCCTTCAAGGGCGCACAACCCGGCCAGCCGTTCGACCTGCACCTGCTGCGCAGCGGCCGACGACTGCGGGTCGAGGCCGAGCAAAGCCTGCTCGAAGCCCTGGAACAGGCCGGCCTGCAAGTGCCCAACCTGTGCCGTGGCGGGGTCTGCGGGCAATGCATCACGCGCCACCAAGGCGGCGCCATCGAACACCGTGACAGCTTCCTCAGCCCGGCCGAGCAGGCCGACTTTCTGATGCCCTGCGTCTCGCGCGGCAGCGGCCCCTGCGTTTCGCTGGACCTATAGGAGTGAGTGCCATGCCCCTGCAAACGAGCCCCGTGCTGAGCTATCGCGACGATTTCAGTTTTCGCAACAGCCCGGCAGCGATCCGCCGTTTTCCCTTTCCCTTTATCGAGGACAGCTACCTGTACTCGGTGAACATCGAACCGGCCATCTCCCGCGACCCCGGCTCGATCTATGAGCACGCCTTCGACATCGACGAGCACTACCGCTCGGAAATGGCCGAGCGCGCCCTGGTGTTGGACAAGGACCCGCGCCGCTACCTGGTGATGCCACACATGCAAGTGGCCGCCTGGGATGCACTGCAGATGATCATGGAGCACCTGGCTACCGACTACCCGCAGTGGTTCAGCCTGGTGCAAGACGGCGAGCGCTGGCAGTGGCGCAACCACCTGCTGGACATCGACCAGCCCTTCATCTTCGGCGATGCCACCAGCCTGCCCTGCGCGCCGCTGGAGTACATCGGCCGCCAAGTGCAGGGGGATTTCGCCCTGCTCGACCAGCGCGACGGCGACCTGTACATGGACGCCGGCCTGGTCACCAGCCCGGCCGACTGGTCGTTGGCGTTCGACGCCGGCATGAGTTTCAAGCAATGGCACGCACCGGTGCCCATGGCCCATCAGATGGGCGTGTTCGAGCGCGCACTGAAGTACCTGCTCAACGTGCAGGTCGGCCAGCCGGTACGGCGCTTGAACTGGACCCTGACCATCAACCCGCGCCTGGATTCGTCGCCGGAAACCTTCCATGAATGGGGCGCCGATCGCGGCCAGATCACCGCCGAGAACGTCGGGCAGCAGGTACACCTGCGGGTCGAGCTGCAAGTGATGGCGCGCCTGCCGCGCAGCCACGCGGTGATGTTCAGCATCCGTACCTACCTGATCAGCCTGGACGAGCTGGTCACACAACCTGGATGGGGCTGTCGCCTGCACCGCGTGCTGCGCGACCTGCCCGACCCCATCGCCGACTACAAGGGCATGACCCGCTACCGCCACACGCTGGTCGAGTGGTTGAGCCAGTTCGACCCACAGGCCTGACGCCCCCTCTTCTACGACAAGGAACCTCACATGACCCACTCATGGCGTATTTCTGCATTGGCCGAGCGGCACCGCGCCCTCGGCTCCCACCTCGAAGACTGGAACGGCATGGGCACTGCCTGGACCTACAGCAGTGACCTCGCCGACCACCACCAGGCGATCCGTACCCGCGCTGGGTTGATGGACGTGTCGGGGCTGAAAAAAGTCCACTACGTGGGACCCCACGCCGAGAGCCTGTTGCAGTGGGCCACCACCCGCGACATCGCCAAGCTCTACCCCGGCAAATCGGTCTACGCCTCGATGCTCGATGAGGACGGCAAGTTCGTTGATGACTGCATCGTCTACCGCACCGGCCCCAACGCGTTCATGGTGGTGCATGGCGCCGGCACCGGGCATGAAATGCTCGTGCGCTCGGCCCAGGGCCGGCAAGTGGCGGTGCTGTTCGATGACGACCTGCACGACCTGTCGCTGCAAGGTCCGTTGGCGGTGGATTTCCTCGCCGAACACGTGCCCGGCATCCGCCAACTGGCGTACTTCCATCACCTGCAAACCCGCCTGTTCGACCGCCCGGTGATGATCTCCCGCACCGGCTACACCGGCGAGCGCGGCTACGAGATTTTCTGCAAGGCCGCCGATGCGCCGTTCCTGTGGGACAGCATCCTTGAACAAGGGGCGAGCCTGGGGATCATCCCCTGCGCCTTCACCGCCCTGGACTGGTTGCGGGTGGAAAGCTCGCTGATGTTCTTCCCCTACGACAACTCGCAGATGTACCCCTTCGCCGACCAGAAGGCCGGCGACACCCTCTGGGAAATGGGCCTGGACTTCACCGTTTCCCCAGGCAAGCACGCCTTCCGTGGCGCCGAAGAACACCTGCGCCTGCGCGGCCAGGAGCGTTTCAAGATCACCGGCGTGCTGCTTGAGGGCGTTCGCGCCGCCGAGGCTGGCGACACCTTATGGCAAGGCAACCAGCAAGTCGGCGTGATCACCTGCGGCATGTATTCGCGCCTGAGCAAACGCTCGATGGCCATCGCGCGCATGAGCGTCGCCTGCTCAGAACCCGGTATTGCCTTGCAGGTACGCGGCAGCCTTGAGGCCAGCGCCAGCACCCACGCCCTGCCCTTCGACGACCCGCAAAAAACCAAGCGCACGGCCAAGGGCTGAGCCTTCCTTCACGCAATTCAGGAGCCTTCGATGGACGCCTCCCGCGAACATTACATCCTCAAGATCACCTGCCCGGCGGCGTCCGGGATTGTCGCCGCGATCAGCGCGTGCCTGGCCCAACAGCAGTGCTACATCAGCGAGCTGGCGCAGTTCGACGACGAGTTCACCGGGCAGTTTTTCATGCGCGCGGTGTTCCGTTTCAACACCGGCGTGAGCGGCGATATCGGTGCCCTGCGCAACGGCCTCGGCGACCTCGCCGGTGGCTTCGACATGCACTGGCAGTTGTTCAGCTCACGCCAACCGACCCGCGTGCTGCTGATGGTCAGCAAGTTCGACCACTGCCTCACCGACCTGCTCTACCGCCACCGCAAGGGCGAGATGGACATGCACATCACCGCCGTGGTCTCCAACCACCTGGACCTGCGGGCGATGGCCGAGCGCGAAGGCATTCGTTTCATCTACCTGCCGATCACCCAGGACACCAAGGCCAGCCAGGAAGCCGAGCTGATGCGCATCGTCGAAGACACCCAGACCGACCTGGTGGTGCTCGCACGCTACATGCAGATCCTGTCCGACGGCCTGTGCCAGCAACTGTCGGGCCGGGCGATCAATATCCACCACTCGTTCCTGCCCGGTTTCAAGGGCGCCAAGCCCTACCACCAGGCCTATGACCGTGGCGTCAAGCTGATCGGCGCCACCGCCCACTACGTCACCAGCGACCTGGATGAGGGCCCGATCATCGAGCAGGAAATCCAGCGCGTCGACCATACCCACTTGCCCGACTCGCTGGTTGCCATCGGCCGTGACACCGAAACCGTGGCCCTTTCCAAAGCCCTGAAATACCACCTGGAACACCGGGTGTTCATCAACCAGGACAAGACAGTGATCTTTCGCTGAACCCTTCAGGAGGCACGCTCATGACCCTACGTGTTGCAATCATCGGCGCCGGCCCGTGTGGCCTGGCGCAACTTCGCGCGTTCCAGTCGGCCCGCGACAAAGGTGCCGCCATCCCCGAACTGGTGTGCTTCGAGAAACAGCAGGACTGGGGCGGCATGTGGAACTACACCTGGCGCACCGGCCTCGACGAGAACGGCGAGCCGGTGCACGGCAGCATGTACCGCTACCTGTGGTCCAACGGCCCCAAGGAATGCCTGGAGTTCGCCGACTACACCTTCGAAGAACACTTCGGCCGGCCCATCGGTTCCTACCCGCCGCGTGAAGTGCTGTGGGACTACATCAAGGGCCGCGTGGAAAAGGCCGGCGTGCGCGACTACATCCGCTTCAACAATGTGGTGCGCCAAGTCACCTTCGATGCACAGAGCCAGCGCTTCACCCTCTACGCCCACGACTACACCAGCGACACCTTGACCTGCGAAGAATTCGACTATGTGATCAACGCCTGCGGCCACTTCTCCACGCCCAAGGTGCCGTACTTCGAAGGCTTCGAACAGTTTGCCGGGCGCATCCTGCATGCCCACGATTTTCGCGAGGCGCTGGAGTTCAAGGACAAGGACCTGCTGATTATCGGCAGCAGCTATTCGGCCGAAGACATCGGCTCGCAATGCTACAAATACGGCGCGCGCAGCATCACCAGTTGCTACCGCAGCGCGCCCATGGGCTATGCCTGGCCGGATAACTGGGAAGAAAAACCGCTGCTCCAGCGCCTGGAAAACAACCGCGCGTACTTTGTCGATGGCAGCAGCAAGCACATCGACGCGGTGATCCTGTGCACCGGCTACAAGCACCACTTCCCGTTCCTGCCGGACGAACTGAGCCTCAAGACCGACAACCGCCTGTGGCCGATGAACCTCTACAAGGGCGTGTTCTGGGAACCCAACCCCCGCCTGATCTACCTGGGCATGCAGGACCAGTGGTACTCCTTCAACATGTTCGACGCCCAGGCCTGGTATGCCCGCGATGTGATCCTCGGGCGCATACCACTGCCCGGCCACGCTGACATGGTCGCCGACAGCCAAGCGTGGCACGCACGGGAACAGGCCCTGGAAACCAACCAGCAGATGTTCGAGTACCAGGGCGCCTACATCCAGCAACTGGTGGACGCCACCGACTACCCGAGTTTCGACATCGCCGCCGTCAACGAAACCTTTCTGCACTGGAAGCACGACAAGGCGGAAAACATCATGGGCTATCGCGACAAGTCCTATCGCTCGCTGATGACCGGCACCCAGTCGCCGCCGCACCACACGCCGTGGTTGCAGGCCCTGGATGACTCGATGGCGGCCTACTTGGGAGAGCCCACGACCCCCATCAAGTCGGTCGGCTGATGATGAATGCGCCCCGTGTTTCCCATCCCCGAGAGCCCGGGCTGTTTGCCCGCGCGCCGAACCTGGAACGCTACCGCGTGGCCGCCGGCGGTGTGACCCTGGTCGACTTGCAACCCGGCGACAGCCTGCATGTGATCGACGTCGAAGGCCGGCAAACCTGCACACTGCTGGCCCTCAACGCTGGCGGTCGCAGTGCGCTGGCAAGCTGGGGGCTGAACGCGTCAACGGCTTGCCGTGTGCCTGGGCGTATCGGCCAGGCGCTCCAGCGGCGTGGCATCGACGCACAGGCATTGCCGCTGGCCGCCTCGCTATGGGACGCCGACAGCCCGCCCGGCCACAGCCGGCAGTTTGTCGCCGAGGACGCGCTGCTGGTGATTGTCGCCGCCCCCGCCGAGGCTACGGCCGTCGACCGGCAATACCGGCCCAGCGAGCTGCGCCTGATAGTGACGCGGGCCAACCCGTCGCCGCTGCTGGTGCCCGCCCTGCCCGAGCCGTTGGGCGATGTACTCGACGAATTCACCCTGCGCGCGGGCACGGCCCACAGCTACACCGTCGCCAAGGGGCAGTACATCCAGGTGCTGGACGTCGCGGGCCGCCAGTGTTCGGACTTCGTCGCCCTCGACCGGCGAGCCCTGGATCGCGGCGTGGAACTGGACCTGGACCAGACCGTCACGCGCACGCTGAACGGCAGCGCGTATCCGGCACCGGGGCTGTTCTCGAAGTTTTTCGACCGCCGTATGCAACCGATGCTGGAGGTGGTGCAAGACACAGTCGGGCGCCACGATTCATTCGCCCTGGCCTGCGCGGCGCGCTACTACGAAACCCATGGCTATTTCGGGCACGACAACTGCAGCGACAACCTCAGCCGCGTCCTTGCGCCCCATGGCGTGCAGGCGCGCAACGGCTGGCCGGCGATCAATTTCTTCTTCAACACCGGCATCGATGCGCACCAGCAGATGACCCTGGATGAACCCTGGTCGCGGCCCGGCGATTACGTGCTGCTGCGGGCCATAAACGACCTGCTGTGCGGCAGTACCTCGTGCCCGGATGACATTGACCCGGCCAACGGCTGGAACCCGACCGATATCCATGTCCGCATCTACAGCGAGAAGGAGCGTTTTTCCATCGCCATGAGCACTCGAACCACGGCGGATGCCGACCCGATCCTCACCCGTGAGTCCGCGTTCCACTCACGCACCCGCGCCCTCACCGGCAGCTTCACCGACTACTGCAATTGGTGGCTGCCACTGCGCTACGACGGTTACGGCGTCACCGAGGAATACCTCGGTTGCCGCGAACGGGTGGCGGTGATGGACCTGACCGCCCTGCGCAAATTCGAAATCATCGGCCCCGACGCCGAAGCCCTGTTGCAGTACTGCCTGACTCGCGACGTACGCCGCCTGGCGGTGGGCCAGGTGGTGTATTCGGCAATGTGTCACGCCCACGGCGGCATGCTCGACGACGGCACCCTGCTGCGCCTGGGCCCGGACAACTTCCGCTGGATCTGCGGCGAAGACTACGCCGGCGTGTGGTTGCGCGAGCAGGCACAGAAACTGGGCATGAAGGTGTGGGTCAAGTCGGCCAGTGAGCAGATTCACAACCTGGCGGTGCAAGGGCCGCTGAGTCGCGAGCTGCTCAAGCAGATGGTCTGGACCCCGCCCACGCAATCGAGTGTGGAAACCCTCGGCTGGTTTCGCTTCCTAGTCGGTCGGCTGGACGGTTTCGACGGCTGCCCGTTGATGATTTCGCGCACCGGCTACACCGGCGAACTGGGCTTTGAGGTGTGGTGCCAGCCCGAAGACGCCGTACAGGTCTGGGACCGCATCTGGCAACTCGGCCAACCCTTGGGCCTGGTGCCCCTGGGCCTGGAAGCCCTGGACCTGCTGCGCATCGAAGCCGGGCTGATTTTCGCCGGCTACGAGTTCAGCGACCAGACCGATCCGTTCGAGGCCGGTATCGGTTTCAGCGTGCCGCTCAAGAGCAAGACGGATGACTTTATCGGTCGCGACGCCCTGCTACGGCGCAGCGCCCACCCCAGCCACAAACTGGTCGGCCTGCACCTGAGCGGCAACGAGGTCGCCCACCACGGCGACCCGGTGTACCAGGGCCGCGCCCAGGTCGGGGTGATCACCAGTGCCTGCCGCTCACCGCTGCTGGCCAGCAATATCGCGCTGTGCCGGGTCGACGTGAGCTGCGCCGAGCCCGGCACTGAACTTGAGATCGGCAAAGTCGATGGCCTGCAGAAGCGCATCAGCGCCACGGTCAGCGCCGCGATTTTCTACGACCCGGACAAAAGCCGGGTGCGCAGCTGATCGTCCCGAAACGGGAGTGCCAGCGCATTTTGACTGCCCCAACCTAACCGCTATTCAGACATGGGAATACGAAGATGGAAGCGACGACGTTCGAGGCTGTACCGCAGGCTGCCGGCTCGGTGGGCAGCCTGCACCGCAAGATCGATTGGCGCGGGGCATTCTGGGTCGCCAGTGGCGTACCCGCGCTGGTGCTGTTCTCCATCGGTGCGATTGCCGCCACGGTGGGCAAACCGGCGTGGATCGTGTGGATCGTGTCGATCCTGTTCGGGTTTATCCAGGCCTTCACCTACGCCGAGATCGCGGGGCTGTTCCCGCACAAATCCGGCGGCGCCTCGGTGTACGGCGCGGTAGCCTGGGTGCGCTACAGCAAGCTGATCGCACCGGTGTCGGTGTGGTGCAACTGGCTGGCTTGGTCACCGGTGCTGTCCATCGGTTCGGGGCTGGCGGCGGGGTATATCCTCACGGCGCTGTTTCCCGCCGATGCGTTGATCAACACCTGGCAACTGACCCTGCTGGACCTGGGCTGGGTGAAAAGCGGTCTGTCGTTGCGCATCAACGCGACGTTCGCCATTGGTTTGTTGATTTTGCTCACGGTGTTTGCCGTGCAGCACGGCGGCATCCTGCGCTCGGCACGGCTGACCCTGGTGCTCGGCGTCACCTCGTTGATTCCGCTGCTGCTGGTGGGCGTGGTGCCGTTGTTCACCGGGGATGCGACCCAGGCCAACTTCCTGCCGCTGTACCCCTTGGCCCATGACGCAGCCGGGCAAGTCATCGATGGGCCATGGGATATGTCCGGCTGGTCATTGATGGCTGGCGGGCTGTTCATGGCGGCGTGGTCCACCTACGGCTTTGAAACGGCGGTGTGCTACACCCGCGAATTCAAGGACCCCAAGCGCGACACCTTCAAGGCGATCTTCTACGCCGGCCTGCTGTGCATCCTGGTGTTCACCCTGGTGCCGCTGGCGTTTCAAGGCAGCCTCGGGCTGGGGCAACTGGTGACGCCAGCGGTGCTCGACGCCAGCGGCGCAGTCGTCACGCCCGCGGTGTACAGCGGCCTGCTCTCGCCGGCGATCTACAGCGGCATGGGCGTTGGCCAGGTGATGGCCGACAGCATCGGCGGCGGCAAGGTGGTGGCCAATATCGTATTGATCATGCTGGTGCTGGCGACGTTGTTGGCGATCATGACCTCGATGTCCGGCTCGTCGCGAACGTTGTACCAGGCGTCGGTGGACGGTTGGCTGCCCAAGTACCTGGGGCGCACCAACGAACATGGCGCGCCGACGGCGGCGATGTGGACCGACCTGTCGTTCAACCTGCTGCTGTTGCTGATGTCGGACTATGTATTCGTGCTTGCGGCGTCAAACGTCAGCTACATCATCTTCAACTTCCTCAACCTCAATGCCGGCTGGATCCACCGCCTTGACCGCCCCGACTGGGTGCGCCCGTACAAGGCCCCCACCGTGCTGCTGGCGGCCGGCGGCGTGCTGAGTTTCGTCAACCTGGCCTGCATGGGCCTGGGCGCGGACATCTGGGGCGCGGGCACGCTGGTCACCGGTTTGTTACTGGCGCTGCTGATCCTGCCGGTGTTCTGCTACCGCCACTATGTGCAGGACAAGGGCCACTTCCCCGCCGCCATGCTCACTGACCTGTATATCCAGGCCGATGACGGCCAACGCCGCGCCGGCTGGCTGCCCTATGCCACGCTGGTCGCCGGTGTGCTGGTGGTGTATGCCTGCCATCAACTGGTAGCCTGAGCCTTCTGGCCTGCCTATGGCTGAGGGATTCTTATCCCTCAGCGCCTTGATTCCCCAGACAACGGTGACGCTTTTGACCAGTTCTCTCCCCACGCTTGCCCGCGATATTGACGGCAAGGCCATCTCTGCGCGGGTGCTCGATGAGGTTCGCGAAGAGGTCCTGCTGCTTGCCTCACAGCAGATCTACCCGGCCCTGGCAGTATTGCTGGTGGGCGACGACCCGGCCAGCCACGTCTACGTGCGCAATAAACTGCTGCGGGCCAAGGACGTCGGGATTCGCTCCCTGGAATACCGGCTGCCGGAGGATGCCAGCCAGACGCAGGTGCTGGACCTGCTTGCCCAGTTGAATGCCGACACATCGGTCAACGGCATCCTGGTGCAATTGCCGCTGCCGGCGCAGATCGACGAAGCGGCGGTGATCCACGCGATCGACCCGATCAAGGATGTGGATGGCTTCCACCGCGAAAACGTCGGCGGCCTGGTGCAAGGCATCGAGGTGCTCACGCCCTGCACACCCAGCGGCTGCATGCGCCTGCTGCACGAAACCTGCGGCGACTTGAGCGGCTTGCACGCGGTGGTGATCGGTCGTTCGAACATTGTCGGCAAGCCCATGGCGACCTTGCTGTTGCAAGCCCACTGCTCGGTCAGCGTGGTGCACTCGCGCAGCGTCGATGCACCGGCGTTGTGCCGCTTGGGCGACATCGTCGTCGCCGCCGTGGGCCGACCCCAGTTGATCGATGCCCGTTGGCTCAAGCCCGGCGCAGTGGTGATCGATGTGGGCATCAACCGCATCACGACCGAGACCGGCACGCGGTTGGTGGGGGATGTGGATTACGCCAGCGCACGCACCGTGGCCAGCGCGATCACGCCAGTGCCCGGCGGTGTGGGCCCGATGACAATAGCTTACTTGCTGAAAAACACCCTGGTGGCGAGCCAGCTGCAACGCAGCAAGGCAAATGAGGGAGGGAGCTCGCCCCCGATGGTCGTGGCTCAGCTACAACCAAGCTGACTGACAGACCGCTGTCGGCTCATAGGTATCCACAACGGTAACCACGATGCGAAGCGAGCCGCCCTTGATCTTGCTTTAGCTCTTGATCTTGATCTCAGGCGCCCCGTCAACCACGCTGGCCGGAATTCGACATTGATTTGGGGGGGTAAACCGGCAGGGATGCCGGTTTAGCCGCCCCGCGCCATGGATGGCGCGTGGCGGCGGCCCCCCAAATCAATGTCGGATTACGGGCACACCGAGCCTGGGCGAGGTGCCGAGTGGTGGGGCGAAGGCTTTTTGCTTACTTTTGGGCCTCTCCAAAAGTGAGTCGCTGTAAGAGCGAAACCATAAGCAGCCGTTACCGCAGCAACGGATATGTACTCATTCCACTCCAGCATCCTGGTCGGCTGTCAGGCCGCCAGCGGGAGCAAGCTCCCTCGCCACAGGTTCAGCGCCATACCCAGAGTGGTGTAGATACCGAGGCCCCGATGGCGCTGAATCAGTCACCTGATGAATCGACTGACACACCGCTATCGGGGGCAAGCCCCCTCCCACATTTGGATCGCGGTCTAACCGTTA